>NZ_JBWJYL010000008.1:0-356841 GCF_056430985.1 Methylobacterium sp. Gmos3 | reverse complement strand
ATCTCTGGGAGACGATCCACAAAGCCTTCACGCGCTTCTCGCCCGAGGAGTGCCGCAACTACTTCACCGCGGCCGGCTACGAGGATGATGCTTATGCTTCAAGCTGATCGGGACCCGCTCTAGGCCAGCCGCGAACAAGAGTGTTCCTGGGAAAATCCTGACTTGTCCGAGCGATGGCAGCGCCGTCCAATCCGACTTGCTCAAGGCCCTTGGCCTGGAAGACCGCATTCGGAGGATTTCGCGTGGCGGCAAGTCTCGGCTCTTCATTCCTTGTCGAGAGCGCGCCGGAGGCCCTGCCCGCGCTCCTCGACGTTGCCCGGATCCCGCGCTACACCGAGCAGGCGTGGACGGGCCTGAAACCGACGCTCGAGGGTCTGATCCGCAGGACAGGCGCCAGGAGGGTGCTGGAGATCGGCAGCGGCCGACATCCGTTCTTCTCTCCCGAGGAAGCCGAACGGCTCGGATTCGGCCTCGTCGTCAACGATATCGACGCGGAGGAGCTGAGCCACGCGCCGGGCGCCTTCGAGCGGATGATCTTCGACATCGCGCAGGACATCGATCCCCAGGCCATTGCCGCCGGCGGTATCGACCTGATCTTCTCCCGGATGGTGTTCGAGCACGTGAAGGATGCGCGCAAGGCGTGGTCGAACGTCCACGCGCTGCTCGCGCCCGGCGGGATCGGCTTCGCCTTCGTGCCGACGCTGTGGTCGCCGCCCTTCATCGCCAACCTGCTGATGCCCGACGCCCTGACCGCCCCGCTCGTGCGGATGCTCGACGGCACCCGCAACGATGCCGAGATCCCGAAATTCCCGGCCTATTACCGCGCCTGCCGGGCCAGCGAGGCGAGCTTGCGCCCCTTCCTCACGGGGCTCGGCTTCCGCGAGGTCAGCGTCGTGCCCTTCTTCGGCACGCCCTACCTGCCGCGGATACCGGTGCTCCGGCACCTCGCCCGCGCCCTCGATTCCGTGGCCGAGCGGCGGGACTGGCGGGCGCTGGCGAGCTACGCCTACATTGTCGCGCGCAAGTGAGCCGGCCTCACCGATAGACCCGGACGTGGTCGATCCAGAGGTCGTAGGAGCCCGAGGGCGGGACGGCGATCGGCCAGTCGTGGCTCATCGCCAGGGTCAGGATCATGAAGAACGGAGACACCCGCTCCTTGCGGTAGAGCGGCGCGCGGAACTGCTCCTTCCCGTCGAAATAGGCGATGACCTCGTCTTCGGTGATGTCCACCCCGTAATCGTGGAAGCCGAGCGTGAGGTCCGGCAGGCCGGTGATGTTCCTCAGCGCCTTTCGGTAGCCCTTTCCCTGCGCGGAGGGCGGGGGCCAATCGTGCACGGTGGCGACGTAGGATTGCGTCGCGTGGCCGTATCCCTCGATGGCATCGATCTCGACGGCGCCGTCGGTGCCGCTCGCCCGGATGCCGTGCCGGTCGAGGAGCCAGAAGGACGACCAGCAGCCCGGCCCGGCGGGCAGCATCATCCGCGCCTCGAAATAGCCCGTGCGGAAGGCGGCCGGTGCCGTGCCGTCCGGGAAGCCGGTTGATATCTGTCCGGTCACCCATTGCCGCTTCCAGCCGGCGGGGTCCTCCATGCCGGGCCGGTACTGCGCCCGTAGCCGCAGAAAGCCGCCCCGCGTCGTGTAGTTTCCGCCCACCTCGGTCTTCGCGAAGACGGCCGCACCGAATTCCTGCCCGTCGGGCTTCGGCCCGAGATGCCACTCGGCCGGCGACAGCGTCTCGAACGGCTCGCTCCAGACGAGGCTGCGCCCATGCGCCGGATGACCGGGCGGCGGCGGCGCGGCGGCCGGGGGGCGCCCGCCCTCCACGAAGACGATGACCCGCAGGTTCACGGCGATCCGGTAGGCGTGATTGTCGGGCTCGGTGTCCCAGCCGAACACGTCGATCACCAGGGGGCCGGTCTCCGCACCCGACAGGTCGACCTGCGTCGAGAATCGGCCGTCGGCCGCGACCCGCGTCACGTGCCAGCGCCCGCCCACCACCACGGCGACGGTCTTCAAGCCCTTGGCGAGCCCGGCGACGGGAACCGGGGCGGCCGGTACCGCCATCGCCGCATCGGCAATCGCGACGGTCGCGGGCTGCGGGCCGGTGAGCTGGTTGTGGGTCGAGGCGCCGCTCGGGCCGGGGGTGGTGAGCTGGAGGCCGAACGGCGCCTGCGCCAGGGCGGAATCCTCCGCGCGCGCCGGCGTCGCGAGAAGAATCAGGGCGATCAACGCCCCCGACCGAAGCGGCCGGATCCTGCATCGTGGCGTCATCGGACTCGTCCCCTCGCGACCGTCATGCCGGCGCGGAGAGCGGCGGCGGAACCTCGGCGCGGCGCGGGGCCGGCGCGGTGATGGTGGGGCCGGGCGCGGCGGCGAGCGCGGCGCAGACGAAGAAGGTGAGCCCGAGGTCGATCGTCGTGCTGGCGAGGCAGCCCGCGATGAGCAGGGCGATGCAGGACGAGGCCGCCGCCTCGCGCGCCGCCCGTGAGGCGGGGTCCGGCTCGCGCAGGGGCGTGGTCAGCGCCGTGGCGACGAAGGCGGCGTAGGTCACCGCACCGGCGAGGCCGATATTGGCCAGGACCGCGATGACGACGTTCGAGGCCCGCGCGCTGCCGATGCCGACACCGAGTCCGTAGGAATCCACGAAATTGACCAGCGCCTGGCTGTTCCAGCTGCTGCGCTCCAGCGCGGAGGCCGTGCTGCCCTTGCGCAGCACGAGCTTGTCGATCGCGTCGGCGACGAAGTCCGCGCTCGGGCCGTGGAGAGCGATTCCGCAGCCGATTACGGCGAGGACGATGGGCGTGACGACGAGGAAGGCGAGCCGCGTCGGCGTCACCGCGCCGAGGAAAAGGGTCACGAGGCTCGCGACGTAGACGACGGCGAGGTAGAGCGCCGCGCCGCCATAGGCGGTGGTCGAGGTCGAGGCGACGAGGGCGCCGAAGAGCAGGAGCGCCAGCGGCCCGACGATCCGCGAGGGATATTCCTCGAGCCATAGGTTCAGCACGAAGGCGAACAGGCAGAGCGTGGCGCCCGCGAAGGCCGAGGCTTCGGGGAAGGATCCCACGATCCGCTTCAGTCCGATCACCTCGGCGGTGTCGAGCATCCGGTAGGGAGCGTTGCGCAGGAAGGCGAGGAGGTCGGCGGTGCCGGTGAAGTAGGTGAGGTAATCGAGCCCGGCGAAGGCGAGGTCGGCAATTGCGCAGGCGATGAGTCCCTGCGTGACGAGCCGCTTGCCCCGCTCGTCGCTGGCGAAGGCGCAGATCAGGCAATAGGCCGCGAGGTCGGCCACGAAATAGGTGGTCTGGGTGATGTTGCCGCTCACCGGGGCGAGGGGCATCAGCAGGAGGCCGGTGCCGTAATCGGTGCGCGCGAAGGTGAAGACGTAGGTCGCGCCCGCGAAGAGCCGGGGAATGAAGATCGCCGCGACGACCCCGTAGATCACCGTCAGCAGCAGCCAGAATCCGGGGCGCGGCCAGGCGAGGGAGGCGATCACCTGCGCCCGCCAGCGCGGCGCCAGGGCGAGCAGGCCGAGGAAGCCGAGCATCACATGGGACGGCGGCAGGTTGGCGCCGCCGAGCACCGTGAGGATGGAGGCGGCCGAGGCGCCGAGCAGGGTCGAGAACAGGAAGAGCGGGATCGCCACGCGCCGCCCGGCGACGAGGCCGAGGCAGCCTGCGAGCAGGGTCGCGAGGCCGATCCACTCGAAGGTCATCGGCCGCGCCTCACGCCGCCGAGGCGGAGAGCGGAGGCGGCACGATACGGATGCGGGGCTCATGCTGCGACGGCTGGACCGCCGCGGCGGCCGGAACGTCGCGCTCCAGCGCATAGGCGGTGAAGGCGTCCGAATAAGCCTCGACCGGCCGCTTGACGACGAAGTCGCCCTCGTCGGACCTGTCGAGATAGCCGCGCACCAGCGTCGCGCCGATCCGGCGATTGTTCGGCAGGGCATAGGCCCGGAAGCCCGCCGCCCGGAAGCGGTCGAGGTAGGCGCCCGACCTCGGTCCCATCTCGACGGCGATGGTGTGGAGGCACGGGAAGCGATCGAGATGGGCGAGGAGGTCCGCGAGCGCCGCGCCCTCCGACCCGTCGATGTCGATCTTGATCAGCCCGACCTTCTCCGGCTCCTCGATCAGGGTGGAGAGCGGTATGCCGCGCACGGTCCGCGCCGCCGGCTCCCGGGCGAGTCTGACGCGCCCGCTGCCGATGTCGCGCGCGCCGCCCTCCACGATCTCGATCAGGGAGGGTTCGCCGGTCGCCGCCGCGTTGATCGCCACGACGTTGTCGATGGCGTTACGCCGGAGATTGGCGCAGAGCGTGAGGTAGGTGGAGGGTGACGCCTCGACGGCGATGACGCTGCCCGGCCCCACGAGGTGGGCCGAGAGCAGGCTCGCATAGCCGATATCGGCTCCGACATCGACGACGTGATCGCCGGACCGGATGCGCTGCGCGAGGTAATGGCTCAGGTTCGGCTCGTGGATCCCGAAGTAATAGATCCGCCGCTGGATGACGTCGCGGGTGTCGCACAGCACCTGCGCGCCGAAATAGGTCTGCCCGAGCCGCAGGGGTTGCGCGAGGCCGCCGATGCGCATGGCGACGCGGGCGAGCGCGTCGACGCCGTCGATGAGCCGGTCGAACCACATCGGTTGCCTCCTGTCTCCGTGGGACGGATCGTTCAGGCGCCGGCCGGGACGAATGCGGGGATGCGCGCCGGCTCGGCGGCGGGCAGCGGCACCGGGCCGCCCGCGCGGGCAAGCCCCTCGCGCGGGACGCAGGCGCCGAGGAAGGCGCGCATCCGGCTCTCGAAGATCCCGGCGGAGAAGGCCTCCGCATGGCGGCGGATGGTCATGGGGTCGAAGCGCATCGCGCTGAGGCGGCGCTCGGCCGCGATGATCGCCTCGACGCTCTGCTCGTGGAAGAACAGGCCGGTCACGCCGTCGACGACGGTCTCCAGCGCGCCGCCCCGCCCGAAGGCCATGACCGGGCGTCCGCTCGCCATGGCCTCGACGGGCACGATCCCGAAATCCTCCTCACCGGGGAAGACCAGCGCGCGGCAGCCGGAATAGAGGGCGCGCAGGTTGGCGAAGGGCTGCGGCCCCAGCACCGTGACGGTCGGACCCGCCATCCTGCGGATCGCGCCGAGCATCTCGCCCCCTCCCGACACGATCAGGCGGCGGCCCAGCGCGTTGTAGGCGGCGACCGCGAGGTCGGGCCGCTTGTAGCCGACAAGTTCCCCCGCCATCAGGTCGTAGCCGCCGTCCTGCCCCTCGGGCGCGACGATGAAATCGTCGACGCTGACGGGCGGCGGGATCACCTCGGCCTCGCGCCGGTAATAGCGGGCGATCCGGTCGGCGACGTTCCGGGAATTGGCGATGAAATGGTCGACCCGCTGGGCCGACAGCGCGTCCCAGCTGCGGATGTAATGCGCGGCCGGGAGCATCAGCGCCCGCTTCACGGGGCCCGCCTCGTGGCGGTACTCGTGGAACATGTTCCAGACGTACCGCATCGGGGAATGGCAGTAGCAGACGTGCATGGCACCCGGCGGGGGGACGATGCCCTTGGCCGGACCCGATTCGCTGCTGATGATCAGGTCGTAGCCGCGCAGGTCGAGCTGCTCCAGGGCCATCGGCATCAGCGGCAAATAGTTCTTGTAGAGCTTGGCCGCGAAGGGGAGCCGCCCGATGAAGCTCTGCGTGACGGTGTGCCTGCGGATCGTCTCGCTCACGGCCTCGGGCCGGTAGACATGCGTGAACAGGTCGGCCTGCGGAAACATCCGGCACAGGGCCTCGATGACCTTTTCACCGCCGCGCATCCCGACGAACCAGTAATGGATGATCGCGACACGCATCGGTCCGATTCTCCCGCGCTGGAACGGCCTGGAGCGCGCGTGATTCATTGAAGAAAGACGCACTTCGTATTCCGTTCACCGTGATGCTAGATTTCGATTGCGACGCATCATCTGCTGTTGAGCGCCGGGGCGGGTCAGTTTTTTCCTGACGCGTTGGGGCAATCCGCTACTTTGCCCGCCGGCGGCGGCGCGCAACTGTTCCCCGGGACGGCGCCGGTTCGGGGGTTGCGATGTTTCGATCCGACATGGTCGTGCCCGACATCGTGTCCTGCGATGTCTTCGACACACTCCTGCACCGGGACGGACGCTCCGAGGCGAGCCGCCAGCGCGCGGTGGCGCGGCTGGCGGTGCGGCGCCTCGCGGCCGAGCGGGGCGTGGTCGTGCCGGCCGAGACGGTGCGGCGGGCCCGGGCCGAGGCGCAGCGTTACGCCTACCGCGCCCTGGACATGCTGCACCCGAGCGGGGAGGTCCGGTTCGCGGACCTGATCGCGGCCACGGCCGAGCGCCTCGCCCTCGGCCCGGTCGAGGCGACGATCCTCGCTGAGAGCGAGATTGCCGTGGAACGGGCGCAACTCGCGCCGAACCGGCCGCTCCTGGCCTGGCTCGCGGCGCGGGCGCGGGACGGGCGCCGGATCGTGGCCGTGAGCGACACGTGGCACGACGCCGCCACCATCCGCGCCCTGCTCGACGCCCTGGCCCCTGGGCATCCGGTGGCGAGGGTTTACACGAGCGCCGATCACGACGCGACGAAGCGCTCCGCCGCCCTGTTCGCTCACGTGCTTCAGGCCGAGGGCGCGCGGCCGGACCGGATCCTCCATATCGGCGACGATGCGGTGGCGGACCTCACCATGGCGCGCGTCGCCGGTCTGCGCTGCGCCCCCGTGCAACGCCCCCGGACCCTGCGGATACGGCGCAAGCTCGACGCGGTGCTCGCCCGCCTGCGCCCCGCGGCCCTTAGCGTCCGGGAGCTTGCCGGCGATGCGGCCTGAGCCGGTGCCGCGCGAGGGCGCGGCGGATCCCGTCCATGCCTTCGGCTACGGGACGCTCGGGCCGATCCTTGCGGAGTTCGCGCAACGCCTCTGGCTGTTCCAGCGCCTCGTCCCCCGGCCGGAGGAGGCGACGCTGCTGTTCTGCGCCCGGGGCGGCCTTCGCTTGCAAGCGATCTACGAGCGCTTCATTCTCCGCACCGGCCTCGCGCCGACGATCCCCTTCGACAGCCTGATGGTGTCGCGCCTGATCGCGGCGCGCATGGCGGCGACGAACCCGACCGACGCGCTCCTCGATGAGCTCGGCCGCGAGTTCCGCGACCGTCCGATGGCGGAGGTCGCCGCCTGCCTCGCGCAGCGCGACGATCTCGACCTCCCCCCGCCCTGGTACGATGTCTACCGGCCGGAGACCTTCCGTGCCCTCGCGGCCGGGGCAAGGGACCTGCGGGCGGCGATCGCGGTCCAGAACGACCTGTTCCGCGCCCATCTCGACGCCCGCACCGCAGGGCGGCCCACCGTGATCCTGTGCGATACGGGCCTCTACGGCAGCACGGTGCGGCTCCTGCGCGAGGCGATGCCGGAGCGGCGCTGGCTAAGCGTGCAATTCGCCCGCAGCAACTACAAGGGCTTCGCGGCGCCGCATTTCGACGTGACCGTCGGGCTGAGCGTCGAGCGCGACCTCTACGCCCCGTGGGACCTGCGCAGCTGCGTCCTGCGCTTCTGGCACCTCGTCGAATCCGTGCTGGAGCCGGAGCTGCCGAGCGCCCGCGCCTTCGCCGTGCCGCCGGGGGGAACCGAACCCCTCGCCAACACCGAGGTGCCCGGCTGGCGCGAGCGGGTCCTGCCGGCCGGGCCGTGCCTGTTCAGCGGCGCGCTCGCCTATGTCGATCACCTGACGCCCGAAAGCCTGCGCGGGCTCGACGGCGAGGCGGTCCGGGGATGGCGCCGGCTGCGGCGGACGCTGATCCGGCCGCGCCCGTCCGACCTGCCGCTCCTCACCCTGGGGGATCGCTCGCGGGATTTCGGGCGACGGGAGCAGGTCGCGCAGTTCGCCGAGCGGCGCAGCGCGCCCGCGCGGATCCGCGCCAGCCTGTGGCGCGAGGGTGCGCTCATCCGGGAGCATCCCCGCCTCGGCGCCGCGACCCTGCCGATGCTCGAGGCGCTTCACGTCCTGAGGGCGATCCGGGACGGCCTGGGCGGACCCGACAGACGTGGAAGGGCGACGGCGTGATGAGGATCCTGCACCTCGCCAACCATTGCCACGAGATCGGCAACGGCATCATGAACGTCGCCGTCGATCTCGCCTGCTGCCAGGCGGATGCGGGCCATACGGTTGCCTTCGCCAGCGCCGGGGGCTCGTACGTGACGCTGATCGAGGCGCACGGCGTGGAGCACCGGCATCTCGAACAGCATTGGCGCCGCCCCCTGCGCCTGCCCGCCGCGCTGCTCGGCCTGCGCGCGCTCCTGCGTGAATTCCGGCCGGACGTGGTGCACCCGCACATGATGACGGGGGCGCTTCTCACGGCGGCCCTGCGGGGCACCGGCCCCTTTGCGCTCGTCACCACCGTTCACAACGAGTGGCAGCGCAGCGCCATCGCCATGGGCGTCGGGGACCGCGTCATCGCGGTGAGCGAGGCCGTCGCCGCGCGCATGGCCGAGCGCGGCATCCCCCGGCGCCGCATCGACGTGGTGCGCAACGGCGCCCTGAGGTCGCCCCGTCGCCCCGGCCGCGCCAGGACGGCCGTCACCCTCGGCTCGCCGGCGATCCTGACCGTGGCCGGCCTCTACGCCCGCAAGGGGATCGGCGAGCTGATCGCGGCCTTCGACCGGGTCGCCGCGCATGACCCGCACGTGACGCTCACCATCGTCGGCGACGGCCCCGACCGGGCCCGGTTCGCGGCGCAGGCGCAGGCGAGCCCGCATGCCGGGCGCATCCGCCTGACAGGCTTCATCGCCGACCCGAGGCCGTATTTCCTGGCGGCGGACATCTTCGTCCTCGCCTCCCGCAACGAGCCCTTCGGCCTCGTCCTGGCCGAGGCGCGGGAGGCCGGCTGCGCCTGTATCGGCACCTGCGTCGGCGGCATCCCGGAGGTGCTCGAAGGGGGTGAGGCCGGCTTGCTCGTGCCGCCGGACGATCCGGTCGCCCTCGCGGAAGCCCTGTTCGCGCTCCTCGGCAACCGCGAGACCCTCGAAACCTGGCAGCGGGCGGCGCGGCGCGGCCTCGGCTGGCTCGACGTCGCGCGGTCCTCCGGGCAAGTCGTCCAGGTCTACCAGCGCGCCGTCGCGGAGCGCACCCGCGGGAACCGGTCCCTCGCGTTCGTGCCCCCGATGCCCACCGACGCGAAGGGGGAATAGCGCGACCATGTCCCGCGACTTCGCCCGCAACTCGTTCTTCGCCACCGTGGCCGGGATCGGCACCGCGCTGGGCAGCTTCCTGAGCGCCGTGCTGGTGGCGCGGCTCCTCGGCCCCGCCGAGACCGGAACCATCGCCTATGCCGTCTGGATCGCGACGCTGGCGGCGACGTTCGCCGATATCGGCCTCACCCAGAGCCTCGCCCGCTACCTGCCGGAACTGTCCGCCGGCCGCGACGCGAGATCGGTCATGGGCCTCGCCTCCGGCCTGATGCGGATCGGCCTCGCGCTGGCGCTGGCGGGCGCCGTGTTCTTCCTCTGGCTCGGCGCTTCGGCCGATCCCGCCTCGAGCCTCGGCCCGGCCGAATACTGGCTGATCGGCGCCCTGTTCACCGGGCTCCACGCCTCGGCGCTGGGGATGGCGACCCTGCGCGGGTTGCAGCGCTTCGACCGGGCCGCGCAGCTTGCGCTCGCCGCCCTCGCCATCCAGCTCGCGACCCTCGCAGCGGGCGCGCTCCTCGGCGGCGTGCCGGGGGCGCTGGCGGGATACGTCGCGGGCACGATCGTGCCGATCCTCGCGACCCTCCCCTACGCCACCCGGCCCCCGGACTTCGACCCGGCGCTGCGGCGGCGCATCCTGCGCTTCGCCCTCTATTCCTGGGCGGCGGCGCTGACCGCCAGCCTCGTCTGGTCGCGCCTCGAGATCTTCTTCCTGCAGCGCTACCAGGGCGCGGAGGCGGTGGCGATGTTCACCGTAGGCTTCACCTTCTCGAACCTCGCCTCGCAAGGGCCGCTGCTGCTGACCGGCGGCCTCCTGCCGTACTTCGCCGAATCCTTCGGGCATCACAGCGCCGAGCGGATGCAGCGCGCCTACCTCACGGCGACGCGGCTGATGGCCTTCCTGCTCTTCCCGATGTGCCTCGGCCTCGCGGCGATCATCCCGGCGCTCTTGCCCCTCGTCTACGGACCGGCCTACGCCGAGGCCATCCCGGTCGCCGCGATCCTCATCGCGGGGGCGGCGGTGGGGGCCGCCGGCTCGGTCGGCTCGCAGATGATCTATGCCTGCGAGCGCAGCGACTTCATCTTCGTCAGCGGGCTCGGCGGGGCGATCCTCTCGGTCGCGGCGGGCTTCCTCATCGTGCCGCGCTACGGCATGATCGGCGCCGCCCTCGCGCGGGGGGCGATCCACTTGCTCATGGTCGCGGCGGGCCTCTGGTTCATCCGGCACCGGCTCCACTGCGCGGTGCCCTTCGGCAGCCTTGCCCGGCTGCTCGTCGCGGCCCTTCTCTGCGCGCTGGCGGCGCGTTCGTGCCTCGCGCTGATCCCCTCCCCCATTCTCGGGCTCGCGATGGCGGTTCCGCTGGGCGCGGCGACCTACGGGGCGGCGGTGCGCGCCCTCGGCGCCCTCCCGGCGGAGGATGCGAGCCGCCTGCGCAACGTCCTCTCGGGGCGCCTTCCCGACACCCTGCGCCGGCCGATGGACGGCCTGATCACGCTCCTGGCGCCCGGCGCCGCCCGGCTCGGATGAACGCGATGGCGGCCCGCGACGCGAACGGTTTCGGTGTCCTGCGCCTCGTCTTCGCGATGCTTGTCCTCGTCTCCCACACGCCCGAGATCATCGACGGAAACCGGGCGCGCGAGCCGCTGATGCGGCTCTTCGGTACCCTCACCCTCGGTGAGGTCGCCGTCGACGCCTTCTTCCTGATCAGCGGCTTCCTCATCCTGCAGAGCTTCGAAAGGTCCGGCTCCGTCGCCGCCTATCTGCGCAAGCGCGTGGCGCGGATCGCGCCGGGCTTCGTCGTCGCCTCGCTGGTGTGCCTGTTCGTGATCGGGCCGCTCGCCGGAGGGCATCCCACCGAGATGACCGGCCTCGAACTGGGCAAGGCGCTCGTGAAGCTCCTGCTCCTGCTGCCGCCGTATCTGCCCGGCAGCTTCTCCGGGTTGCCCCTCGGCAACCTCAACGCCTCGATGTGGACCATCGCCTACGAGTTCGCCTGCTACCTCATGGTAGTCGGCCTCGGCTTCGCCGGCCTCACGCGCCGGCCGCGCCTCTTCGCGCTGTTCACCGCCGCCCTGCTCGCGGGATGCGTCGCCACTGTCGCCCTGCGCCATCCCGGCGCCGTCCCGACGAACGCGGAGGCTCTCGTCGGCTATCCTCAGATCCGCTTTCCGGCGCTGTTCTGCACCGGCGGCCTGTTCTACCTGTTCCGTGAGCGGATCCCCTTCCATGGAGGGCTCGCCGCCCTCTCGGCCCTGGTGCTGATCGCCCTGTTCTCCATCCCGCTCCTCGCCGAGGCCGCGATGGCGCTGTTCGGCGGCTACCTGCTCTTCTGGTTCGCCTTTCGGGTGCGCGGCGGGCCGCTCGCGCGAATCGGGCGCGGCACCGACATCTCCTACGGGATCTACCTCTATGCGTGGCCGATTCAGCAGATGCTGCTCTTCCTCGACCGGTCGATCTCGCCCCTCGCCATGACGGTCTACGGCCTCGCCGGGGCGGTGATCGCCGGATTCCTGAGCTGGCACCTCGTCGAGCGCCCCTTCCTCACCCTGGGGAGCAGACCCCTCCGCGCGGATCTCGTCCCCGGCGGGTGACGGACGAGCGTCCGCTATCGTCCCGGAACCGCTGCACTCTCTTGCGCGCGGTACTCGCGAGCGCATCTTCGCTGTGGCATGATCGTGCATGAGCGGGAGCGCCCTGTGACCGATCTTCCCGGCAACATCAGAAGCATGGTCGAGCTGGCTCAGATCGTTCAGGATAGGGCGGAACGCATTGTCGTGGCGGATCAGGCCGTTGAGGACATCCAGCACCTCAAGTCGATCCGCGATGGAGCCATCGCCATCCAGGCGATCGGCAGCTTCCTCCTCGAATCGATCGAGCAGGACGGCGCGAACCCCTACCGCGCCTGAGCCGATTCCAGACCCATCGCGGGCCGCGCCTCCGACAGGATCGAACCGTACAGGTCGATGAGCCGGTCGCACCACGCGTCCGGTGTCGGGGCGAGGGTGCGCCCCTTCTCGAAGCCGGCGCGGCTCATCCGGGAAACGGCCGCGTCGTCGCGCGCGAGGCGTGCGAGCGCAGCGGCGAGGGTGGCCGCGTCGTCGGGGTCGCATTCCTCCGCCCCGCCCAGCGCCACGAGACCGGGTGCGATCAGCGCGTGTTTCGAGACGAGGACGGGAAGACCACTCATCATGGCCTCCAGGCTGACGAGGCCGAAGGTCTCGCGCCAGCGCGTCGGCACCACGGCGAGCCGCGCCTCGCGTGCGATGCCAGCGATCTCCGCCCGGTCGCGCCATCCGAACAGGGTCGCCTCGGGGTGGTCGCGGGCCAGGTCCGCCCGCAGCGGTCCGTCGCCGACGATCCGCAGGGGAAGCCCGGCCTCGCGCGCCGCCTCCGCCACGACGCGCACGCCCTTGTCCGCTTCGAGCCGCCCGACGAACAGGACACCCGCATTCGTTTCCGCCGGGATGCGCTCGGCGCACCAGGGCGTCACGGGGTTGCCGAGGACGGCGATCCGCCCGGCGCCGATCCCGCCGCGCGTCAGGTAGGGGATCATGCCCTCGTGCACGGCGACGACGGTGGCGCCGCCCTGCGCGAGATCGATCGCCCGCTCCCGCACCCAGTGTCGGGCGCTGCGCCAGAGCTTGTGGGCGTAGTGGCGCCGGTCGCATTGCGTGAGGAGGCAGGCCCCGGAGAGCGGCACGCGCTCGCAGGGAAGGCCCGAGGCATAGTCGAACTGCCCGCCGTTCGGGCAGACGAGGAAGTAGTCGTGAGCCGTCATCACGAGACGGTCGGCCACGCCGCGCAGTGCGCGGAAGATCGAGGGTGAGAGCACCTTGTGCCAGTTGTGCAGGTGGTAGACCGTGCCCGGCGTGTCGTGCGCCGCGATCCACCCGGCGACGAAGCGCTCGGCGGGGCGGCTGTAGAGCCCGCGCAGGGCCGCTTCGACCCGGCCGCCTTGCGTGATGGCGCACTGGCCGAGCGAGCGTAAGTCCACCCCCGGCGGCGCGGAGGCCGGGGGCGCGCTGCCGTTCAGGACCGTCAGGGGGATGCCGCGGGCGGCGAGCAGCCGCACCGAGAGCAACGCGATGCCGGCGGCGCCGCCGCTCTCCACCGCGTCGTCGCTGATGACGACGATGCGGTCGATGCCCCCGGGGGGCCGTGCCATCGCTCTCACGCCAGCTCCGTGATGCGCGATGGGTGCAGGCGGCCGGCGCAGAGGTCGGCCACGGCCCGGACATTGCCCGCCACCCGCCCGCGCCGATCGATATGCGGCTCGGGCCGCAGGGCGCGCAGCAGGTTCATCGCGAGGTTGCGGCCCATCAGCCATGCCGCCCGCGAGGGGGCGTAGCTGCCCTTGCGCACGAGGTAGAGCGGGTTGGCGATCTGCGAGTAGCCGAAGCGCCGGCCGGAGACGCGCCCGCCCTTTACGCCGAGATGGACGCCGACCGCGCCATCGAGCCGCGCGACGTGACCGTATTGCGCGATGCGGCGGCTGAAATCGACATCCTCGAGCCAGCCATAGGCCGGCAGCGCCTCGTCGAAGGCGAGCCTGTGGGCGCGGATCACGGCGAGGCGGAACGCCATGTTGCAGCCATAGGCGTTGTAGGTCGGCACCGGCGCGGCCGGGCGATCCTCGCGCACGTCCTGAAGGATCGTCGCGGCCTGCGCGGCGTCGTAGCCGGGGCCGGTGATGCCGTCCGCGACGACGAGGCCGGTGGCGCCGACGAGGCCGGGATCGGCCCGGAACGCCGCCTCCACCGCCGCGAGATAGCCGGCATGCGGCACGAAATCGTCGTCGAAGAAGCAGACGATGTCCGCGTCGAACAGGGCGCGGAGGATCGCGTTGCGCTGGGCTGTCAGGCCCCGTGTGCCGACGATGATCGTGACGCCGGACAGCGCGGGCGCCGTCTGCGCGCTCCCCGGCTCCCAGGGACAATCCGCCCCCGCCGGCACCGAGACCACGATCCGGTCGGGGCGGCGCGTCTGCTTGGCCAGCCGGTCGATCGTCGCGCAGGCGATGGACGGGCGCCCCACCGTCGCGATGCCGACCGCGATCCGCAGCGGCAGGCCGGCCGGCACGGCGCGCGCCCCCGCCATCCGCAGGGCGCCCGCGGACCCGGACGGAACGAGGGCTGGAAGACCTTGTCTCAACAGCATGTTCACGCCTCCTCTGCTTACCGGCGACGACGAAAAATCGAACGGATGTTCGATAATTGCCAATAAATACTATATTGACACAAGATTTATTTTATCAATAGCCTCCAGTTCGGTCGAATCGGAGGGAGTCGATGGTGATGTCCAAGAGGATCGTCTTCGCATTGCTGGGCGCGACCCTGCTGGCGCCGCCGACATGGGCAGAAGACGCGCCCTACCGCCTTGGCGCGGAGGACAAGGTGCGCATCCGCGTCACGGAGTGGCGCGCGGCTCGCGGCGAGGCCTATGTCTGGGAGGCGCTCGGCGGCGAATACGCGGTCGATTCCACGGGGCGCCTGTCCCTGCCGCTCATCGGTGCGATCCCGGCGGGCGGACGCACGACTCAGGAGGTCGGCGCCCTGATCGGTGAGGCGTTGCAGCGGACGGTCGGCCTCGTCCGGCGTCCCGACGCGGCGGTCGAGGTGGCGCAGTTCCGGCCGTTCTTCGTGGTCGGGCAGGTCGACAAGCCGGGTGCCTATCCATTCCGGCCGCAACTCACGGTGTTGCAGGCAATCGGCCTCGCGGGCGGACTGTACCGGCCGCCGAACCCCGGCGACCTGCGGCTCGCCCGCGAGGCGATCGGCGTCCAGGGCGACCTGCGCGAGGTGGCGGGCGAGCGGGCGTCCCTGCTGGCGCGGCGCGCCCGGCTGGAGGCCGAGAAGCGCGGCGACGCGGCCATCACGTTCCCGCCGGAGCTGACGGGTCCGCGCGCCGAGCCCGCCGCCGCCGACGCGATGCGGGATGAGCAGGCGCTGTTCGAGGCGCGGCGCGACGCGATGCGCTCGCAGATCGCGGCGATCACCCAGGCCAAGGCGCTCCTCGACACCGAGATCCAGTCCCTTCAGGCGAAGATCGCCTCGCAGGATCGTCAGATCGGCCTCGCCCGCAAGGAACTCGATGCGGTCAACGGGCTGATGGATCGCGGCCTCGTCTCCAGCCCCCGCCAGCTCGCCCTGGAGCAGATGGTGGCGCAACTGGAGAGCACGCGCCTCGACAGCCAGGTGGCGACCTCCCGCGCCCGCCAGGACATCGCCCGGAACGACCGGGCGATCATCGATCTGAAGACCCAGCGGCAAAGCACGGTCTTGGCGGATCTGCGCGAGGCGCAGGTTAGGCTGGCGCATCTGGACGAGAAGGCCGCCACGGCGCGGGGCCTCCTGGCGGACACGGCCTTCACGGCCCCGCAATGGGTGCGCCGGCAGAAGGAGGCGGAGCGGCTGGCGCCCGTCTACACCCTGGTGCGCACGGGTGCCGAGGGCAGCCGGGAGTTCGCGGTCGCGGAGACGGATCCCGTCCTGCCGGGGGACGTCCTGAAGGTGAGCAAGGCTGGCGAGCGGGAGGACGGTTCCGGCCCGGCGGTGCGTTGAGGCGGTCGGGCGCGGCGAATCCATCGCCGCGCCCTAGACCGTCCGCGCCAGTATCGCCGGATCGCGCACCTTGTTGAGCACGGTGCCGACGAGGTTCGCCTGAGCCGCGTCGAGGGCGGCGGTCGCCTCGCTCACGAGCCCGATCTCGGTTTCGCCCCAGGCGGTGACGAGCACGATCCCGTCGAGGAGCCGGCCGACGGAGCGCACGTCCATCGCCTCCCGCATCGGCGAGAGATCGAGGACGAGCAGGTCGAACCCCCCCTTCAACCGGTCGAGCAGCGCCTGCATCTGCAGGGAGCGCACGAGGTCGCTCGATTGGGCGAGCGGCCCATCGATGAGGAGGGGCAGGATCGAGAGGTTCTCGATCCCGGTCGGGCGCAGGGCCGGATGCCGGTTGGACAGAGCCTCGAACAGGCCGTGCATCGCCTCCGGCGCGAGGAGGCGCGTCAAGGACGGGTTACGGAAGTCGGCGTCGATGAGGAGGGTGCGGCGGCCCGCTTGCGCGAAGAGCGCGGCGAGGTTGAGCGCCACGCTGCTCTTGCCGTCCCCCTGGGCGATCGAGGCGATGCCGAGCGTCACGATCGGGCGGCTCTCCTGCGCCACCTCCAGGGCGACCTTCACGCCCCGCAGGGCGAGGCTGAAGGCCGAGAACGGCCGCTCGATCACTTCGCAGGACGGGCCGCCATCCTGGTGCCGGATCGGGCTCAGCCAGCGCTTCCGCAGCAACGGCAGGAGCCCGAGGATTGGGACCAGTGCGGCGCGCCTCAGGTCGGCCTCGCTGCGCACCGTGCGGTCGATGCGATGCCGGACGATCCCCGCGCCGATGCCGAAGAGCAGGCCGACGGCGAAGCCGAGGGCCACGGTGAGCTTCGTCTTGGGGCTGTTCTGGCTCAGCGGCACGCTGGCGGGCGCGATGACCCGCGCGCTGGTGACCGGAAGGGTCTCCTTCTGCGTCGTCTCGGCGAGCTTCTCCAGCAGGTTCTGGTACATCTTGCGGTAGCTCTGCGCCTGGGCGTCGAGCTCCGAGAGCGTCACCTTCGCCTGCCGCAGCCGGTCGGCCTCGCCGATCAGCCCCTGGATCTCGTCCGCCAAGGTGCGTTCGCGCGACTGCGCGATCTCGTAGTCGCTGAGGTAGGTCTGGGCGATGCGCTGGACCTCGGCCCCGACCGCAGCCTCCGCCGCGACGACGTCGCGATGGGCGCTCGCCACGGCCTCCGCTGCGTCGCCGTAGCGGGCGCGCAGGTCGCTCTCGCGCTGGGCGGCGTCCTGCTGGCGCTGGCGCAGGTTGGTGATCGCCTGATTGTTCAGCACCTCCGTCACCGAGGCGTCGGCCGAGGCGAGCGCCATCACCTGCCGGACGCGGGCGAGGCGCGCGGCGGCCTGGGCGGTCTGCGCCCGGGCGGCGATGAACTGGCTGTTCATCTCGCTCAACTGCTGCTCGTTGAGGAGGCCGTTGCTCGTGGCGACGAGCCCATTCTGCGTGCGGAAATCCTCGACGGCCTTGGCCGCGTTGTTGAGGGTGAGCCGCACCTCGCGCAGGCGGTGCTGCAACCACTCGACGCCGCCGCGCGCCATCTGCGCCTTGGCGTCGTATTGATCGCGCAGGTACGCGCTCATGTAGGCGTTGGCGATCTCGGCCGCCCGCTCGGGGCGGTAGGATTGGGCCGTCGTTTCCAGCACGTAGGATTGGCCGATGCGGCGCGTCGCGACGCGGTTCATCAGGATCGCCACCGCGACCCGACGCCGCTCGGCCTCGGTCCGGGACGGCGTGTCCGTGTCCGCGCGCGGCGCCCGCATCCAGGCGAGGAAGCCGGGCTCGCTCTGGAACTCCGGGTCCTGCGTCAGCTTGAGGGCGTCCACGACCGCGCCGGCGAGCCGCTCGGAGCGCAGCACCTCGACCTGGCTCTCGACCTGCGCGTTGTCGAGGGTGAGGTCGACCATGCCCGGCTCGACGATCAGGAGTTGCTGCTGGCGCTGCGACTCGATCAGGAGCTGGGCCCCCGCGACGTAGGTCGGCACGCTGAGGGAGACGTAGGCGACGGCGAGCCCCGCCCCCAGCATGGTGCAGACGATGACGAGGACGGCGTAGCGCTCGACCACCGTCCCGAGGATGGCCGGGGTGACCGAGCGACCGGGCACCTCGTCCTGCGGCGGGCTGGGCTCCCGCAGCGAATTGATCTGGAGCATGCGCGCCGGCCCGGATCAGTAGACGCCGCGCGAGCGGATCACGGCTGGGACCGTCCGAAGAATGATGAGGATGTCCTGCTTCAGCGACCACGTCCGGACGTAGCGGCTGTCGAGGCGCACGCGCTCCTCGTAGCCGATGTCGTTGCGGCCGCTGCACTGCCACAGCCCGGTGAGGCCGGGGCGCACCGACTTGTAATCGGCGAAGGCGCTGCCGTAGCGGACGGCCTCCTCGGCGACGATCGGGCGGGGTCCGACGAGGCTCATCTCGCCGCGCAGGATGTTGATGAGCTGAGGCAGCTCGTCGAGGCTCGTCTCGCGCAGGACCCGGCCGAGGGGCGTGATGCGCGGATCGTCCTTCAGCTTGTGGTTCGCCTTCCACTCGACAAGCGCGCCGGGGTTCTCGGCGAGGTGGCGCTTGAGGGCGGCCTCCGCATCGACCACCATCGTGCGGAACTTCAGGCAGGGGAAGCTCGCCCCGTTCCTGCCGATGCGCCGATGCCGGATCACGACGGGGCCTCCGTCATGCGCCAGGATCGCGAGGGCGATGATCCCGAACAGCGGGGCAAAGCAGACGAGGGCCATGGCGGCAAGGAGGACGTCGAGCCATCGTTTCCCGCGCAGGGCGCCCGGCTCGCCGTTCTTGTCGATGAGTGGAATATTCGAGAGGCTCGTCTGGGTCGTCGGAGTATTGATCGAACTGTTCGTGAGCACGGAAACCTCCTGCATAAGGAATGGCCAGCGACGATCACGGTTTCGACAGGCGAGCGTAGCGAATCTCCCCTATATTGCTCAGAAGGCGGCGCAGCTGATATCCGCCTTGGCAATGTTTACGAAGTGTTAACTAACAAGATGGATCAAGACTGACGAGTTCTCCGCGAGCACGAAACTGTCAGGATGCCGGTCTGCTCTGTCAGGTTTTTCGGTGGGCAGATCGGAAATTCACCACCTGCCTGTCAGCGACCCTGATGGAGTGCCTTTCCGGGCATTTCCGGGTATCAGAACGAAGCGGGTTCGGCGGTCGCTGTCGGCCCGAGGCGCCACGACCGATGATTCTCTTCGCGATCTGCCTTTGCTGCGCCGGTGCGGTGCTCAGCGTCGTCGCGCGCTTCTCGGGGCTCGTCGCGACGGTGACGCTCGTCGCCGTGGCGATTCTCGCCGGCACCCTGCTCAGCACCCTCGGCCATGGCGCGTCGGCCTCGGCTCCGGTGGCAATCGTCGTGGCGGTGATCGCGCTACAGGTCGGCTACGGGCTCGGCGTGATCGTGCGGGCGCGCCTGCGGGATTTTCGTGAGGGCCGCGCCGCGCGGCCGGGCGCTGCCGTGCCTCCGGCTCCGGCGAGCCCGGAACGCCAGGCTCAAGCGGATTCCTGACGGGGCGTCACTGGGTCGGCATCGTGTCGAACCAGCCCTGGAGCAGCGCGTATTGCACGATCTTCGTGCGCGTGCGGATGTCGAGCTTCTCGCTCGCCCGGGTCTTATAGGTCTCGACCGATTTCGAGGTCACGCCGAGCTTGGCCGCGACCTCCTTGTTCGTGTAGCCGAAGGCGACGAGGCGCATGACCTCCCGCTCGCGGTCCGTCAGCGGGTGCTGGATGATGTTGATCTGCCCGGTGAGATTGCGCGACAGGCATTCGCGCTGCGGTAACATCCGCTCGGCGATGGCCGGATCGAGATAGAGCCCGCCGCCGCTCACCGCCCGGATGGCCTGGAGCAGGTTGTCGCTTGCCGACCGCTTGAGCACGTAGCCCCGGGCGCCGACCGCGATGGCCTCCCGCACGAAGATGCGTTCCTCGTGCGCGGTCAGCACCACGATGCGCGGCGGAGCCGGCAACGCGCAGATCTGCTTGGCGAGGCTCGTGCCGTTCATGTCGGGCATCGAAAGATCGAGCACAACAACTTCGGGTTGCATTTCTGAGATCAGACGGAGGGCACGCGCCCCCGAATGAGCTTGCCCGACTACGAGGATATCCTGTGTATCGTCGACGAGCGATCGTACGCCATCGATGAACAGGGGATGATCGTCGACCAGGAACAGTCGCACCGGCCCGTCAGCACTGGAACTCATGATGTTCGACTCCCCTCGGTACGCGGGCGACCAGGGTCGCACCCGAATTCTGTCGAGACGTGATCTCCAGCGCTCCTCCCACCAATGCCAGACGCTCGCGCAAGCCGATTAGACCCCAATGATCACTCTGGCCCGCGTATCCGTCAGGTGGCAAACCTATGCCGTTATCTTCGATCGACAGGACGATTCTGTCTTCAGTGCACTGCAATATGACAGAAACGCGCGTCGCCGTCGATGCGTGTTTGAGAATGTTGCTCATCGCCTCCTGAACGACGTGGAAAAGCGTCGTTTCCAGGTCAATTTCCAGTGGCATCGCCTCGCCACGCTGTTCGAACCGCGCTTCGATTCCGACCCGGTGGCTCCAATCCGCCACGAAATCCGCCACGGCCCGCGCCAAACCTTCCGTTTCCAGTAGCCCCAGGCGCAAGCCGCTCACCGCCGCGTGCAAATCCACCGCGAGGCGATCGACATCCCGGATCGCCTGATCGATCCGCATCGACAGGAGGCCGGGGAGTGCCTGCCGCCTCATGGCTTCGAGATTGTATTTCAGGAGGACGATCTGCTGTGCGGTCGTATCGTGAAGGTCACGGCTGATTCGTGCCCGTTCGTCGCGCACGGCCTGGGCCACCACTGAATCCGGGCTTTTGCCCTGATGCGGCGCCGCCTTCATCGCGAACCTTGACCAGAAGGTAAGTGTCATCTCGTTCCGCTACCCGAAGCGCCGGACAGACAAGGCTGGATGGACGTCGGCTCTATTCACGTAGACGTGACATCGCCCGACTGATCTCTAGGAAAAAATAGCGAACACACCTCGATTGGACTTCGATGACCTGAAATATTCCAGGCATCTTATTGCTAGATCTAGATAGTAAGCGATAACATCTCTCGGTATGGCTGGCAAGAAGAGTGCCATGTGGGTTAGTCTCTTTATAATGCACCAATATCGCGCAATTAGACTGTAATACGCCGGAAACTGATCTTACAACATCCATTTTTTGGCACGCTACGTGCCTGCCAGGTGGTCGAGCCGGGCTGGGGGGTGAGCTGATGGCGATACGGCACGGTGCGCCGCAGGGCGGCGAGCGGTTCGACATCTGCGTGATCGGATCCGGCCCGGCGGGCCTCGCCGTCGCCCTCGCCTGCGCTGCCGGGGGCCGCTCGGTGATCGTGCTGGAAGCCGGCGGCGAGGGCGGCGAGAGCCCTCCGGCACCGCCGACGCGCATTCTTGACCCGGCCACCCATGCGCCGCTCGATGTCGCCACGCGACAGGGTTTCGGGGGCACGTCGTCCTGGGGCGGGCTCTGCGTGCCGTTCGATCCGATCGACGTCATCGCCGATCCGGCGACGGGGCGACCGGGCTGGCCGATCGACTATGCCGAGATGGCCGCGTGGCATGGGAAGGCCGCCGCGTTCCTCGGTTGCGGCGACGTCTTCGAGGGGAGCCCCGCACTCCCCTCCTCCCTCCTCGACACCGGGCAATTCGGGCGCCTGACGCATCGCGCGGCCCTGGATCGTGTCTATCGGGAGGCCATCGCGCAGTCCTCGCGCGTGACGCTCTGCCTGTCGGCCCCCGTGATCCGGCTCGCCTGCGACGCGGAGGCGATGCGCGTCTCGGGTGCAGAGGTGGATCCGGCCCCAGGCGGTGCGACCGCGCCGCATCGTGTCAGCGCGGCCCGGACCGTCATCGCGGCGGGCGGCCTGCGCAGCACGCGGCTGCTGCTCGAACTCGCCGCCCGGCACCCGCGCGCCCTGGCGCCCGTGCGGTCCTCGCTGGGGCGCACCTACATGGGCCATCTGACGGGTGAAATCGCGACCCTCGTGTTCCGCGACCCCCGCGCCGCCGGGCCGTTCCTCTACGCGCGCGACGATGGCGTCCACTGGGCGCAGCGGCGGCTGAAACTCGCGCCGGACCTCATCGCGGCCGAGGGCCTGCTGGGGACCGCCTTCACCCTGCGCTCGCCGCCCCCGCGCGATCCCCTCCATGGGGACGGGGCCCTGTCGATGATCGCGCTGCTGGCCATGTTACCCGGCGGCGCCGGCCGGTTCCGCTCCGAGCGCTGGCGCGGGAGCGCGAACGGATCCTCGCGTGGGGCCTCCTGGCGCCACCTCCGCAACGTGGTGCGGAACCCCGCCGCCACCCTGAGAGGCCTCGCCACGATGGCCCGGCATTCCCGCGTCGAGAACCTGCCGATCCTGGCCCGAACCGCCAGCGGGCGATACGCGCTGCGTTACCACGCGGAGCAGACGCCCGATCCCGCCAGCCGGGTGTTCCTCGACGACGCCGACCCGACCTGCCTGGTGGTGGATTTCCGTTACACCGACGCCGACATCGACTCCGTCGTCCGCGCGCACCGGCATCTCGACCGGGCGCTGCGCGCTGCCAATATCGGGCATCTCGAGTACCATGGCCCGCCGGATCGGCTTTACGACGCGGTGCGCGGGCTTGCCCGCGACGGCTATCATCAGATCGGCACGACCCGCATGGCGGGGCGGCCCGAGGACGGGGTCGTGGATGCCGACTGCGCGGTGCATGGCGTCCGCGGTCTCTCTGTCGCCTCCGCGAGCATCTTTCCCAGCTCGGCCAGCGCGAACCCGACCTTCGCCGTCGTCGCGATGGCTCTGCGCCTCGCGGACCATCTCTGCCGATGAGGATGGCTCACGCTTCGTCGCGACGATTCGGTATCCGGCCCGAGGGTGCCCCTGCGCGGGTGACACCACCGCCGTAAGCCGCTGTGCTGGAAGGGGAAGCCTTGGAGCGGGCGATCGGGATCGAACCGACGACATTCAGCTTGGGAAGCTGACGTTCTACCACTGAACTACGCCCGCGCGGCTTTGGGGATTAGGCCCTCGGCCGGGGCCTGTCCAGCCAAAAATGCGGAGGCTTCAGGCCTGCGGCAGGACCGTCATCACCAGCGTCGCCGCGAGCCCGGCGGCGAGCACGCGCAACAGCGCGTGACCGGGATGCTCCGGCGAGATCACCAGCCATTCGAACAGGCAGGCGCCAACGATGATCGCCATCCCCGAAACGATGATCGCCTCGGACGCGATGGATTGTTCGTCGGGCTTTTGCGTCATGGCGAGCGCTCCCCCTCGCGGCACACCCGGACGGAGCGAACCACAGCGCGTGTCATCACGGACAAGCCGACCCAGATAGGCCAGACTACTTCCACGAAGTCCTAGAACAGCCTGGGAGGAAACGGAAGTCGGCTCCATGCCGGGTTTGGCGTGGGAGAATACGGTTCCGCTTCACCGTCCGATCCGCGCGGCCTCCACCTGGGAGGCCGGCGACCAGCGCAGGAGCTGGATGTAGCCGTCCCGCGCCGCCACCACGAGATGGCGGCGGTGCCTGTGGACCACCGTGCCGGGCGTGTGCTGATGCGCTTCCACCCATCCATCGGCCTGAGCGATGAAGCCGCGCACGTCGCCGATTCGGGCGATGGTCTCCACCGTGCCGAAGGCGCGCACCCGCCGCAGGATCGTCTCGACATCCTGTCGGAAGTCCAGGGTGCGGTCGGCATCCGTCGCCCGTGCCCAGTAGGAGCCGTCACCCTGCGGCTCGGCGCGCTTCCAGCGGTTGGGCAGATCGCGCGCGATGGGGCCGGCGGCGAGGCGGCGGGCCGACATCTGGCACTTGGCGAGCAGCGTCTCGTGCGTCTCGCCCGCCCCGATGGGGAAGATCTCCTGGGCGAGGATGTCGCCCGTGTCGAAGCCGTTCTCGGCCAGGACATGGGCCGTCACGCCCCAGGTCTCGTAGCCGTCGAGCACCGCCCGGAACAGCGGATAGGGGCCGCGCCCGGTCGGCAGCGGCGAGGGATGCAGGTTGAGGGCGTAATTCGCCCGGCCGCGCCAGCCGCGCACCAGCCAGGGATAGCCCGCCACCACCAGCGCCCAATCCCGCCCATGGGCGGCGTGGAGCGCGTCGATGTCGCTCTGCTGGATTCGCGAGAGCTGGATCGGGATCCGCGCGGCGCGGGCGCGGGCGACGACCACATCGTTGTGGTCATAGATGCCGTCGCAGGCCCGGGTGAACAGCTTTACGGGGGTCCAGTTGGCCTCGATCAACGCCTCGAACACGCCGCCGAGGAAATCGATGCCCGCAAAGGCGAACTTCATGAAAGGCCTGCGACGTCGTGATGCCGGGACGGCCGGGCGCTGCCGGTACCGGAGGACATAGGCCCGCTTTATCCTGTGCGCGACCCCTGTGGGAACAGGGGTGTCGCCGCCGTGACCGGGAGGACATGTGGCCAGCCGTCCAGCACGCAAGACGCCCGGTGCCGGAGGGATTCTGCGCCTCGTCCTCGGCGACCAGCTGAACCGCCGCGTCTCCAGCCTGACCGACCTCGACACGGAGGCCGATGTCGTCCTCCTCGTCGAAGTCCGCGACGAGGCGACCTATGTCCGCCACCACAAGCAGAAGATCGCCTTTCTCTTCGCGGCGATGCGCCATTTCGCGCAGGAGCTTCGCGAGGAGGGAGCGACGGTCGATTACGTCCGCCTCACCGACGACGGGAACACCGGCAGCTTCACCGGGGAACTGGAGCGGGCCCTCACCCGCCATCGTATTTCCCGCGTCGTCGTGACTGAGCCCGGCGAGTGGCGGGTCTGGGAGATGATGCAGGGCTGGCGCGACAGCCTGCCGGTGCCGGTCGAGATCCGCCCAGACAACCGCTTCCTCTGCCCGCGCGAGGATTTCGCCCGCTGGGCCAAGGGGCGTCACCACCTGCGGATGGAGACCTTCTACCGGGGGATGCGTCGGCGCACCGGCCTGCTGATGGAGGGGGGCGAGCCTCTGGGTGGGCGCTGGAACTTCGATGCGGAGAACCGCAAGCGCCTGCCCAAGGGCCACCGCCTGCCCGACCGGATCGGCTTCCAGCCGAATGCCGTGACGCGGGAGGCCATCGCCCTGGTCGAGCAGGAATTCCCCGACCATTTCGGCGACCTTTCCGCCTTCGCCTGGCCGGTGACGCGGGCGGATGCGCTCGGTTCGCTGCGCCACTTCATCGCCGAATGCCTGCCGACCTTCGGCGACTATCAGGACGCGATGAAGGGCAACGAGCCCTTCCTCTATCATGCGCTCATCTCGCCGGCGCTGAATGCCGGGCTGCTCACCGCCGAGGAGGTCTGTCGCGCTGCCGAGCGCGCCCACCACGACGGCGCGGTGCCGCTGCATTGCGCGGAGGGCTTCATCCGCCAGATCCTCGGCTGGCGGGAATATGTACGCGGCCTCTACTGGGCGCGGATGCCGGGCTACGCGCAGACCAACGCCCTTGATGCAGTCCGCCCGCTGCCGTGGTTCTACTGGTCGGGCGAGACGGCGCTGCACTGCATCCGGCAGGTCGTGGACCAGACCCGTGCCCATGCCTATGCCCACCACATCCAGCGGCTGATGGTGACGGGCAATTTCGCCCTGATCGCCGGGCTCGATCCGGCGCAGGTCGAGGAATGGTACCTCGTCGTCTTCGCCGACGCCTACGAATGGGTCGAGTTGCCGAACGTCCACGGCATGGTGCTCTGGGCCGATGGCGGCGTCATGGGCTCGAAGCCCTATGCCGCCTCCGGCGCCTATATCGACCGCATGTCGGATTATTGCCGGGACTGCGCCTACGACGTGAAGGCCAAGACCGGCCCGAAAGCCTGCCCGTTCAACTACCTCTACTGGAATTTCCTCATCGAGAACGAGGAACGGCTCGCGGGCAACCAGCGGATGGCCATGCCCTACCGCACGCTGGCCGGCATGGACGAGACGCGCCGCAGGCAGATCCGGGCGGATGCCGCCCGCTTCCTCGATTCGCTCTCGGCGGATCAGAAGGGCGCCCAGGTCGTCAGCGTGACGTAGGGAGCCGGACCCGCTCCGCTCGTCTCCCACTGCAGGCCCGTCGAGGCGCGGACATGGACCTGCCGGATGACGAAATCGGTGGCGTGGAGGCCGAGGGCCGCCTTCCCGTAGTAATTCGCGTCGAGATAGGCGCTGGCCTCCGGTCCGAGATACGTGTCCCAGAGGCGGTAGCCCCAGGCGAGGCGCGTCCAGAGGCTGCCGCGCGCCGTCCCGCCGATCAGCACCGCCTGGACGAGGGTATCCTCGGTCGGCCGCAGCCATGCCTCGGCCTGCACCCGCAGTCCGTTCCGCAGATGGGACGACCCATCAGAGCCGGTCTCGAATCCGGCGAAGGCGGCGACGACATCCTCGGCGAGCATCCATTGGTAGCCAAGCTGCGCCGAGGCGTCGGCGGTCACTCGCGTAGAGATTTGCCCGGCGCCGCAACCACATCGCTGCCGTTCCCACCGCGCGCCCGCGCCGAGGGTCAGGAGGCCCAGCGCCCCATCGCTGTCCAAGGAGTCGAAACCGATCTTCGCGCCGTTGGTGGCAAAGGTCGCTTGGCCCGCATCCAGGCTCCCGAACAGGAGGATGTCGAGGTCCTTGGCCGCAGCGCCGTCTCCCGCGAGCCCGAGAATCATCAGGCTGCAAACCAACGGGCGAAGACGGACACTGACGCACACACACGGCCTGACGCGGAACCTACCGAATGGCCGCGTGAGGGCGGCCAGGTGCGTGTGGTAAAAGCGGTATTAAAACTTGGAAACGGATCGGAACGGTTGCAGCTTCCAACAGTACAATTGCGCGGTTGCGAAATGAGACCTGAAGTAAGACTTCGCCCGTCGCTTCGACACGTCAGGTTTGCGGAACAGGCCCGAAAAAGCCGGGGGACAGCCGCGCGGCTTGGCGCAGGCGGCGTTCTCGGATAGAGCCCGCCGCAAGTCAGTGAAGGTTGGACGCGACGTGTCTTACGGTGCTCGCACCTCGGACGTTCTCACCGTGCTCGCGAGCCAGGAAGGCGAGCGTCTGACGGTAGCGGACATCGTGGCGGTTCTGCGCGACCGGGCCTTCGCCCTGCTCGTCGTGCTGCTGGGCCTGCCCAATTGCCTTCCGATGCCGCCGCCGATTCCGCTCGTCTGCGGTCTCCTGCTGCTGCTCGTGGCCATGCAGATCGCGGCCGGCATGTCGGCGCCGTGGCTCCCCAGGCGCCTGCTCGGGCAATCGATCAAGCAGTCGGACGTGAAACGCGCGGTCACGCGGGCCGTGCCGATCCTACGGCGGCTGGAACGCTGGTCGCGGCCGCGCCTCAGCGTGTTCGAGACGGCCATCGGCATGCGCGGGATGGGCGTGGCGCTGCTCGCCCTCGCCCTCGCGCTGATCGTGGCCGCGCCGCTCATCGGGCAGATTCCGCTCGGACTCGCGGTCTGCCTCGTCGGCCTCGGCCTCGTAGAGCGCGACGGCATCGTGGTCCTGGCGGGCCTCGCCGTCGGCCTGTTCGGCGTGGCGATCAATGCGGGCTTCGCCTACGCCGTGGTCTCCGGCATCGCCGGGCTGCTGCACCTTTAGAGGCGGTAGCGGATCTGGTCCGTCCAGAAGCGCTCCAGTCGGGTCAGGGCGCGGTTCAGCCGGTCGAAATCGTCGTCCGAGATCCCGCCGATCGGCGTGATCGTGCGCGAGTGCTTGTCGTAGAGCTGCTGCACGATGTCGTGGATCTGGCGGCCCTTGTCGGTCAGGCTGATCCGCACGGAGCGCCGGTCCGTCTTGGAGCGGGCATGGTGCAGGTAGCCGGCTTCCACGAGCTTCTTGACGTTGTAGGACACGTTCGAGCCCAGGTAGTAGCCCCGGGTCCGCAGCTCGCTGGCGGCGAGCTCGCTGTCGCCGATGTTGTAGAGCAGCAGGGCCTGGACGCTGTTGACGTCCTCGCGACCGCGCCGCTCGAACTCGTCCTTGATTACGTCGAGGAGGCGGCGGTGCAGCCGCTCCACGAGATGCAGCGCCTCGAGATAGGCGTTGTGCGGAGCCGGCTCCTCGGAGGCGGCGGGCTGGGTGCGGGCGGACTGGCTCTTCATCGGTGAAATCCCTGACGGATCCTGCGGTGATCGTGGTGGCCGTCACCGCTTATGTTGGCAAAGTTATCCGACGGGAATGAAAGACGATTTAAGCGGCAAGATGAATTCGCGATTTACCTGTGTCAGTAAAGACAAACTGAATGGATTAAAGGAAGATTTCGTTCACTCTCACGGTCGAAGCCTGCCGGGGCGGCGATAAGCTTCCGTCAATCCTGTGCGCGCGCCTCAATGGCTCTCTCGGGCGGCGAGCCACGAGAGCAGGAAATAGATGAGCACCACGAGCACGCCGAAGATCAGGAGCGGCGTCGAGACCGGCACGAGTTGCGGCGTGAGGATCGCGAGCGTCAGCCCCGACGTCACCGCCAGCAGCCAGATCACCCCGCCCCAGGCGCTGGTGAGCCAGAGCCCGCTCGCGGCCACCGCATCGACCACCGCGAAATAGACGATGGCCGCCTGCCGCCCGAACGGCTCAGCCTCGAAGGGCGGCGCGCCGGGGCGCACGTCGAGGATCGTCGCCCAGGCCAGGACAGCCTTGGCGAGCCACGCCAGGGCCGTCAGCCGCATGAACCAGATCAGCGCGGTATCCCAGGTGCTGGGAAGCGGAGCCGCGTCGCGCTCGATGCGGTCTCCGAGCAGGCTTCCCGGCCGGGCCGGCTTGCCGCGCAGCGGGATCAGGCCGCGCATGGACCGACCCTCGGGCACAGGCTCCGCTCGATGCTCACGTTGCGTCGTCTCCCGCTGTGGCCGCCCGTCCAGGCCGGGTTGAACCCGTTTGGGACCGCCCCGTCAACGTGCGGCACCCCTGCCCTGCGTGTGGCCCTTGGGTCCGCCGCGCCCGGCGTGCTAGGCCGGCGCAGCGGCAGGCGAGCGCCTCCGCTTGCCTGTCGCGGCCGTCCCGCGGGAGCCTCCCGCGCGGCCGCCTCTTCGAGCCCGGACACCCGCGCGCATGTCGGACAGAATCCCGGAACCCCGCCCCCTCGCCTATGCCGCCGTCCGCGAGGACAAGAGCAGCGGGAGCCTCGGCCTTACCCAGCGCCCGCGCCGCAACCGCAAGGCGGAATGGTCGCGGCGCCTCGTCCGCGAGAACACGCTCACCGTCGACGATCTGATCTGGCCGATGTTCGTCATCGAGGGCGAGGGCAAGCGCGAGCCGGTGGCTTCCATGCCCGGAGTCGAGCGCCTGACGGTCGACGAGATCGTCCGCGACGCCGAGCGGGCGGTGCGCCTCGGCATCCCGGCCATCGCCTTCTTTCCCTTCACGGAGGTGAGCCTGCGCGACCCCGTGGGCTCGGAGGCGCTGAACGCGAACAACCTCGTCTGCCGCGCGGTGCGGGCGGTGAAGCGCGCGTTCCCCGAACTCGGCATCGTGACCGACGTCGCCCTCGATCCCTACACCAGCCACGGCCATGACGGGCTGATGAAGGACGGCGCCATCCTCAACGACGAGACGGTGGCGGTCCTCGTGGAGCAGAGCCTGATCCAGGCGGAGGCCGGCACCGACATCATCGCCCCCTCGGACATGATGGACGGGCGGGTGGGCGCCATCCGCCGGGCCCTCGACAAGGCGGGCTTCCTCGACGTCCAGATCATGGCCTACGCCGCGAAATACGCGAGCGCCTTCTACGGCCCGTTCCGCGACGCGATCGGCACCAAGGCCGCGCTCGTCGGCGACAAGCGCACCTACCAGATGGACCCCGGCAACTCGGCCGAGGCCCTGCGCGAAGTCGCCCTCGATCTCGAGGAGGGGGCCGACTCGGTGATGGTGAAGCCGGGGATGCCGTATCTCGACATCATCCGCCGGGTGCGGGACACGTTCGGCGTGCCGACTTTCGCCTATCAGGTGTCGGGCGAGTACGCGATGATCGAGGCTGCCGCCCGCAACGGCTGGCTCGATGGCGACCGGGCGATGGTCGAAGCGCTCTTGGCCTTCAAGCGCGCGGGCGCCGACGGCGTGCTGACCTACCACGCGCCGCGCGTGGCCGAGAAGCTGCGCGCCCTTTGACGGAAGGGCAACGGGCTTCCATTCCGTGAAGGTTCTGCATCGTTGGCTCGTCGCCGGGGGGATCGTGGCGGGCTTCTTCGGCGGGCTCGCCGCCTGCCAGGACACGCTCCGGCGCGACCGCGTGGCGACCTGCCGCCGGGCGCTGCCGGCCGTGGCCCAGGGCGCCGGCATCCGCTTCCAGGGCGCCGGGCCGGGACCCGCGCCGGGGACGGTGCGGGTCGATTATGCCGAGGGCACGCGCCAGCACCGCATGGTCTGCCGCTTCGACAACGCGGCCAAGCTCGTCGAGGTCGCGACCGACGGCACCGCGCTTTCCGGCCCGGCCCTCCACATGCTGCAACGCTACTATCTCGACACGCCTGACGCGGCGAAGGCCGATCCCGGACAACCCTGAGGCGACACTTGCAGCGGGGTGGGAGGGCGCCCACCTAATCGGCGCTGCACCGTTTGCAGGATCCGCCGCCCATGTACGATACCCGCACAGACTACGCCGCTCGACCGGCCGTTTCGCCCTTCACCGGGGCCTTGCCGATACCCTATGTGCGGGCGAGCCTCGGCGCGCGCACCATCGCGTACCTGCTTGACATCCTGTTCATCCTCGGCTTCACGGCGTTGCTGACGCTGCTGATCACGGTGATCGGCATCGTGACCTTCGGCCTCGGCTGGACGCTGTTCGCGGTGCTGCCCGCGAGCGGCATCATCTACAGCGCGATCACCGTGGGCGGGCGGCGCCAGAGCACGCTCGGCCAGCGGATGATGGGCCTGCGGGTGGTGGCGCCGGAAAGCGGCGCACCGGTCGACATCGTGTCGGCGGCGGTGCACGCCCTTCTGTTCTATGTCGCCGTCTCGACCTTCCTGCTCTGGTGCGTGGATGTGGCCTTCGGGCTGGTGCGGTCCGACCGGCGCCTCTGCCACGACCTGCTTCTGGGCCTCGCTGTCGTCCACACACGCTAGGCGGGCCAAGCGTCGCGGCATTTTGGGTGCGGTATGGCCTTCAGGCCCATTGAGCCCGGCCGCGACCCTTGTAGATTGGTGAGGGGCGCGGCGTGAGCGGCTGTCGCCGAGGTTCCTACGAAGCGTGACGAGCCACCCGCGCGACACCCCCCAATTCTACCTCACCGCGCCCTCGCCGTGCCCGTACCTGACGGGCCAGGAGGAGCGGAAAGTCTTCACGCACCTCGTCGGCCGGCGCGCCCGCGACCTGAACGAAATCCTCACTCAGGGCGGCTTCCGCCGGTCGCAGACCATCGCCTACCGCCCGGCCTGCGAATCCTGCCGCGCCTGCGTCTCGGTGCGGGTGGTGGTGGACGATTTCGTCCCGAGCGCCAGCCAGAAGCGGGTGATGGCCCGCAACAGCGACCTGATCGGCGCGCCGGAGCAGAACCGCCCGGCCTCGGACCAATACGCCCTGTTCCGGCGCTACCTGAACGCCCGGCACGACGATGGCGGCATGATCGACATGACCATGCTCGACTATGCAATGATGATCGAGGACAGCCACGTCGACACGCATCTCGTCGTGTACCGCCGCCACGGGCCGGATACGGCGATTACCGGGCGCGGCATGGGCGGGCCGATGGCGGTTTGCCTCACGGATGTCCTCTCGGACGGGCTGTCGATGGTCTACTCGTTCTTCGAGCCGACCGAGGCCGGGCGCTCCCCCGGCACCTTCATGATCCTCGACCATATTCGCCGGGCGAAGCAGCTCGGCCTGCCGTATCTCTATCTCGGCTATTGGGTCGATGGCTCGCGCAAGATGGACTACAAGGCCAAGTTCAAGCCGCAGGAGCGGCTGATGGGGCCGGGCTGGATGCGGGTGGAGTGAATTTGGGCGGATAGGGAGTAGCGAGTAGCGAATAGTTTGGGCGTGGAAGCGGGGCGCCGGCCGCTTCGTTCTATTCGCTATTCGCTACTCCCTATTCGCTACTCCATACTCCCTATTCGCCCGCGCCGAGCCCGAAGGGCGCAGCGCGCGCCGCACTGCTCCGCATCGACGCGCATTGAGCTAAACGCCCGGCGGTGCTACCCGCCGACCGTTCCCCGACGGTCGAGTCAGCATCGATGATCCCCCGCTACAGCCGCCCCGCGATGACCGCGATCTGGTCGCCCGAGTCGCGTTTCCGGATCTGGTTCGAGATCGAGGCCCACGCCACGACCGCGCTGGCAGAGATCGGCGTGGTGCCGAAGGACGCGGCCGAGAAGGTCTGGGCGATGGGCCGTGACGCGACCTTCGACGTGGCGCGCATCGACGCCATCGAGGCCGTGACGAAGCACGACGTCATCGCCTTCCTCACCCACCTCGCCGAGATCGTCGGGCCGGAGGCGCGCTTCGTCCACCAGGGGATGACCTCCTCGGACGTGCTCGACACCTGCCTGAACGTGCAGCTCGTGCGCGCCGCCGACATCCTGATCGCCGACGTGGACGCCCTCCTCGATGCCCTCAAGCACCGGGCGCAGGAGCACAAGATGACGCCGACCATCGGCCGCTCTCACGGCATCCATGCCGAGCCGGTGACCTTCGGCCTCAAGCTCGCCCAGGCCTATGCCGAATTCAGCCGCAACCGCGCCCGGCTCGTCGTCGCCCGCGAGGAGATCGCCACCTGCGCCATCTCCGGCGCCGTCGGCACCTTCGCCAACATCGACCCGCGCGTCGAAGAGTATGTCTCGCGCAAGATGGGTCTCTCGCCGGAGCCGGTCTCGACCCAGGTCATCCCGCGCGACCGCCACGCGATGTTCTTCGCGGTGCTGGGCGTCGTCGCCTCGTCGCTGGAGCGGCTGGCCATCGAGATCCGCCACCTGCAGCGCACCGAGGTGCTGGAAGCGGAGGAGTATTTCTCCGAGGGCCAGAAAGGCTCCTCGGCGATGCCGCACAAGCGCAACCCTGTGCTCACCGAGAACATCACCGGCCTCGCCCGCATGGTGCGCAGCTACGTGATGCCGGCCATGGAGAACGTCGCCCTCTGGCACGAGCGCGACATCTCCCATTCCTCCGTCGAGCGGATGATCGGCCCCGACGCCACCGTGACCCTCGATTTCGCCCTGGCGCGGATGACCGGCGTCATCGAGAAGCTGCTCGTCTACCCGGCGAACATGCAGCGCAACCTCGACCGGCTCGGCGGCCTCGTCCATTCGCAGCGGGTGCTGCTGGCGCTCACCCAGGCCGGCGTCTCCCGCGAGGATTCGTACCGGCTGGTCCAGCGCAACGCGATGCCGGTCTGGCGCGGCGAGGGCGACTTCCTCACGCTGCTCAAGAACGACGCCGACGTGACCAAGGCCCTGACGCCGGAGCAGATCGAGGAATGCTTCGATCTCGGCTATCACTTCAAGCACGTCGACACGATCTTCGAGCGGGTCTTCGGCAAGGCTTGATCGGCCGGCACGAATCCCGCACCACCTGTTCCATCGTCCGAGTTTGAGGAAACCGCCGTGAGCGCGTCCCGCATCGTCTACCTGAACGGCGAGTTCCTGCCCTTCGAACAGGCGAAGGTGCCGATCATGGATCGCGGCTTCCTCTTCGCGGACGGCATCTATGAGGTCTCCGCCATCCTGGAGGGGCGCCTCGTGGACAACGCGGCGCATCTCGCTCGCCTCGACCGCTCGCTCGGCGAGATCGGCATCCGCAACCCGCACGACGCGGCGGAATGGGAGCGGCTGCAGACCGAACTCGTCCGCCGCAACGGGCTGACCGAGGGGCTTGTCTACATGCAGGTGACGCGTGGCGTGGCCGAGCGCGACTTCGCCTACCCGCCGGCCGACACGCAGCCCACGGTGATGATGTTCACCCAAGCCAAGACGGTCGCCGCCAACCCGCTGGCCGAGAAGGGCGCGCGGGTCATCACCGTCGAGGATCTTCGCTGGAAGCGCCGGGACATCAAGTCGGTGGCCCTGCTCGCGCAGGTGCTCGCCAAGCAGCAGGCCGTCGAAGCCGGCGTGTCCGAGGCCTGGATGGTCGAGGATGGCGCGATCACGGAGGGCTCGTCGTCCACCGCCTTCATCGTCAGCCGTGACCGCCGGTTGGTGACGCGGCCGCTGTCCACGGCTCTGCTGCCGGGCATCACCCGCGCCAGCGTCCTGAAGCTCGCCGCCGAGGCCGACCTGACCATCGAGGAGCGGCTGATCTCCGTCGCTGAAGCGCACGAGGCGGCCGAGGCGTTCTACACCAGCGCCTCCGCCTTCGTGATGCCGGTGGTCGAGATCGACGGCCGCGCCATCGGCGAGGGCAAGCCCGGCCCGCTCACGAAGCGCCTGCGCGAGCTTTACCTGGAACTGGCGCGGGCGGGCTGAGGCGCGAACGCCTCGTCTCCCTCCACGCCATTGCGAGCGCAGCGAAGCAATCCAGGGCAACGGGCCGTCTCAGGACGTAGCGCATCCCTGGATTGCTTCGCTCTGCTCGCAATGACGGCGGTGAGTAGAGGGCACCGGCCCAGCCGATTGCCCCTGGCGGCGGAACGGTTTGGGCTGCCACCTGTTTCGTCGGGACTTCGTTCTCGACCAAGGAGGCCGCGTTGCCGAGCCTGTTTCGTCTCTCCAAAGTGCCTGCCGCCGCGCTCGCGGTGATGCTGACCGGCGGGGTGGCGCTGGCCCAGAACCCGGACGCTCCCTTGCGCAAGCAGGACAGCGATCCCGCCCTTCCCCCGGCGACCCAGACGCCGCCGGACCGGGTCCGCCCCAGCGCCGATGCCCCGCCGAAGGATCAGTCCCTCTCGGACAAGCTTCAGAAGAACGACGGGGTCATCAAGCCGCCGGGCGATGCCACCGGAACGGTGGTGAAACCCGATCAGAGCGGGTCGATGCCGGTGATCAAGCCCAGCGAATTGCCCGGCCGGACCCCCGGCACCGAGGCGAAATAGTGTCGGACAGGTGGGGTTACGCGCCCCGCCTGCCTCCTGCTTGCTTGATTTCCCTTGCCGGATCGCGAAAACGGGCTCTGAGCCCGCCAGCCCGGATTGTATCCGGCGGCGTGGGCATCACTGACACGGGTTCAGGGCAGGCATGGCCAACGTCGTCGTAGTCGGCGCCCAATGGGGTGACGAGGGCAAGGGCAAGATCGTCGACTGGCTCTCAGAGCAGGCCGACGTGGTGGTCCGTTTCCAGGGCGGCCACAATGCCGGCCACACGCTCGTGATCGACGGCGTGACCTACAAGCTGTCGCTGCTGCCTTCGGGCGTGGTGCGCGGTGGAACGCTGTCGGTGATCGGCAACGGCGTCGTGGTCGATCCTTGGCACCTCGTCGAAGAGATCGCGAAGATCGCGCAGCAGGGCGTGTCGATCACGCCTGAGAACCTGCGCGTCGCCGACAATGCCACCTTGATCCTGCCCCTTCACCGCGAGCTCGACCATTACCGCGAGACCTCGAACGCGGTGCTGAAGATCGGCACCACGAAGCGGGGCATCGGCCCGGCCTACGAGGACAAGGTGGGACGCCGGGCGATCCGCGTGGTCGACCTCGCCGACGCCGACATGCTGGACGCGAAGATCGCGCGGCTGCTCGCGCACCACAACGCCCTGCGCCGTGGCCTCGGCATCGAGGAGATCGACGGGGCCGCGCTGAAGGCCGAGCTTCTCGCCATCGCCCCCAAGATCCTGCCCTTCGCCGACACGGTGTGGTCGCTGCTGGATGAGGCCCGCCGCGCGGGCAAGCGCATCCTGTTCGAGGGCGCCCAGGGCGCGCTCCTCGATGTCGATCACGGCACCTACCCCTACGTCACCTCGTCCAACATCGTGGCGGCGCAGGCGGCGACGGGCTCCGGCCTCGGCCCCTCGGCGATCGGCTACGTGCTCGGCATCGTGAAGGCCTACACGACCCGCGTCGGCGAAGGCCCCTTCCCCACCGAACTGACCGACGCCACCGGCGAGCGGCTCGGCGAGCGCGGCCGTGAGTTCGGCGTCGTCACAGGGCGCAAGCGCCGCTGTGGCTGGTTCGATGCGGCCCTGGTGCGGCAGACGGTGCGCACCTCCGGCATCAACGGCATCGCGCTGACCAAGCTCGACATCCTCGACGGGTTCGAGACCATCCAGATCTGCACGGGCTACCGCCTGGATGGGAAGGTGATCGACCATCTCCCCGCGAGCCAGGCCGCCCAGGCCCGCGTCGAGCCGATCTACGAGGCCTTCGAGGGATGGGCCGAGACCACGGCCGGTGGCCGGTCCTGGGCCGACCTGCCGGCGCAGGCCATCAAGTACGTGCGCCGGATCGAAGAGTTGATCGGCGCCCCGGTGGCGCTGCTCTCGACCTCGCCGGAGCGCGACGACACCATCCTGATGCACAATCCCTTCGAGGATTGATCGGCTGGGGCGCATATGTCGTTGATGGCGCCCCACTAATGCCGTCAACGGTATTGAATGGCCGCCGATTGGGTTAAAAGAACGTAGCAAGGAAACGGCGGTGGCTTCGGCCTCAGCCGGCAGGGCGCCAAGCGGGCGAACCGGAGCAGAATGGCCGATTATTACCCGCTTCTGGCTAGGGCCCTCGACGCTCTTCCCGACCGCTCGCCAGGCTTGCGTCGCGCCGTCTACGATCGGGCGCGCAACGCGCTGATCAGCCAACTGCGTTCCCTGGAACCGCCGCTCTCCGAGGACGACATCGACCTCGAACGGCGCGCCCTCGACACCGCCATCGAGCGCTTGGAGGTCGAGCACGGCGGCATCCCGGCGCCCGCCAACGACGCAGCCAAGGCGGCGGCCGGCGAGCCCGCCAAGGAGTTGGTGAAGGAGCCGGCGAAGGAACCTGCCCAGGAACCCGCTCCCGTCGCGGCTCCCCCTCCCCCGCCCGCCCCGGAACCGGCACCCGCCCCCGAGCCGCAGGTCGAACCGGTGGCCGAGCGCATGGCCACGGCCGCAGCCGATCCCCTGCCCGAGGCGGCACCGCCGGAGCAGGCGCCGCCGCCGGAGCCGGTGCTGCCCGCCGCGCCCTCCCCGCGCTTCGTCCTGACGCCGGAGCCGGCGAACGAGACGCCGCGCGAGGCGGCCATCGCCATCACATCCCGCAAGCCCTTGACCGGGCTCGACACGGAATTCCTTCCGGTGAACGCATCCCCCGCCGTCGAGGCGGCGCAGGCGGAAGAACCGGAGATGGCCGGGGAAGCGGGCCAGGGCCGCCAGCGCCCGCGCATCGCCGTCGTCGCGCCCCGCAGCAGCCGTTCGCGGGTGCTCCGCAACCTCGTGATCGGCGTGGTGCTCGTGGCGGTGATCGGCGCCATCGCCGTCGCGGCCTTCCTTCTGCGCGACAAGCCTCAACTCGTGGCGCGCTCGATCCCGGAATTGCAGCAGCCCGCCGGCGAGAATCCCGAGGCGAAGTTCAACGACCGCGTCGGCGGTGACTCCGCGCCGGCCGAGCGGCCCAAGCCCAAGCAGGACAGCGCGGCACCCAAGACGGCTGCGCCGGCGGCGCCGTCCGAGCCCGGTGTCGCCGTGGCCCAGCGGGCGCTCCTCATCGAGGAATCGACCTCGGCGGACAGTTCGCAGCCGATCACGACGCAAGGGCGGGTGACATGGCGCCTCGACACCGCCAACGGAGAGCAGGGGCAGCCGCTCCAGACCTCGGCGGTGGCTACGGTGACCTATCCGGAGGCCGGTCTCACCCTCACCATGACGATCCAGAAGAATCTGGACACGACCCTGCCGGCCTCCCACACGGTGAGTCTGTCCTTCAGCCAGGGCGGCAACGATCCCACCGCGCGCGTGGTGCAGGATGTCGGGCTGCTGCAGGCGAAGGACGACGAGAACAGCCGGGGTTCGCCCGTATCGGGTCTGCCGGTGCGGGTGCGCGACAATCTCTTCCTGATAGGCCTGTCGTCGCTGCCCGCCGATGTGGAGCGCAACACCGAATTGCTGCTCCACAGGGCGTGGTTCGATGTGGCCCTGCGTTACACGTCCGGGCGCCGTGCGGTGCTGACTTTCGAGAAAGGCTCGTCGGGCGAGCAGGTGCTGCAACAGGCCTTCGAAGCCTGGAAATGACCCTTCACGACGCACGAAGCCGGCGGGTCGCACCGCCGGCTTCGTGCGTATCGGAACTGGCCTGCGGCCCTAGTGCATCGATCCAGACGAAGGCGTCAGCCGTGTCTGGAAAAATTGATGCGAAAACAAGGAGCTAGGGCAGAGACGCATGAACGGAGTGAGTGCGTCTCTGCCCTAGTGGTGGGCGTGGGCGGCGCGGGGCGCCTCGCGGGTGGCCACGTTGCGCTTGACCGCCTCCTGCACCTTCTCGAAGGCGCGGACCTCGATCTGGCGGACACGCTCACGGGAGACACCGAACTCGCCCGACAGATCCTCGAGGGTGATCGGATCTTCGGCGAGGCGCCGGGCCTCGAAGATGCGCCGCTCGCGCGGGTTGAGCACGCCGAGCGCGTCGCGCAGGGCGGTGAGGCGGTTCTGCCCCTCCTGCTCGCGCACCAGCACGGTCTCCTGGCTCGGGCTGTTGTCCACCAGCCAATCCTGCCACTCGCCCTCGCCCTCCTCGCGCAGGGGCGCGTTGAGGGAGGTGTCGCCGGAGAGGCGGCGGTTCATGTCCACCACGTCCTGCTCCGGCACGCCGAGGCGGGTCGCGATCTGTGAGACCTGATCCGGGCGAAGGTCGCCCTCTTCCAGCGCGGAGATGCGGCCCTTGGCCTTGCGCAGGTTGAAGAACAGCTTCTTCTGGTTGGCGGTGGTGCCCATCTTCACGAGGGACCACGAGCGCAGGATGTATTCCTGGATCGCCGCCTTGATCCACCACATCGCATAGGTGGCCAGCCGGAAGCCCTTGTCCGGGTCGAACCGCTTGACGGCCTGCATCAGGCCCACGTTGCCCTCGGACACGACCTCGGCGATCGGCAGCCCATAGCCGCGATAGCCCATGGCGATCTTCGCGACGAGGCGCAGGTGCGAGGTCACGAGGCGGTGGGCGGCCTCGCGGTCGCCGCCATCGCGCCAGGATTTGGCGAGAGTGAACTCTTCCGCCGGCTCCAGCATCGGGAACTTGCGGATCTCGTCGAGGTAGCGGGAAAGGCCACCTTCGTTGGCGAGCACGGGCAGCGTACCGGCCATGGCATGACTCCTCAAACAGGTCCCCCAGACGGGCGGACGCGGTGATCGACGGGGCCGCTCTTGAGCCGACCCCTCCGAGCGCCCATCTCAAGGGGGCCGCTCGACCGATCCGATCGCGTCTGAGGCACGCTTACGTCGCCACTAACGCACGACCGGATCGTTGGGTTGAAGGATGGCACGAAGTGCCGCGGGCTGTCGTGCCCTTTCGCACGCTGATCGTCAAAATTACGCGACCAGCGCAGCCTTTAGCGCGGCCATGTCCGGCGGAAGCGGGCTCACGAAATGCAGCGTTTCGCCCGAGCGCGGATGGGCGAAGCCGAGCACTTCCGCGTGCAGCGCCTGCCTCCCGAGCGTGGTGAGGGCGGCCCGCGCGCGCTCCCCCAACTTCGCCGCCTTGGTGCGGAAGGCGGCGCCGTAGACGGCATCGCCCAGCAGCGGATGCCCGCGATGGGCGAGGTGGACGCGGATCTGATGCGTGCGCCCCGTCTCGAGCCGGCATCGCACGAGGCTCGCCTCCGCGTACCGTTCCGCCACGGCATAATGCGTGATCGCGTGGCGACCGGACTCGTCCGACACCACGGCGATCTTCTCGCGGTTGTGCCGGGAGCGGGCGAGGCTGGCGGTGATCGTTCCCACCGGCGGGTTCGGCTCGCCCCAGACGAAGGCGAGGTAGGCGCGTTCCAGCGGGCCGGTCCGTCCGTGATCGGCGAACTGGGCGGCGAGGCCGTGATGGGCCACATCGTTCTTGGCCACGACGATGAGGCCGCTCGTATCCTTGTCGAGGCGGTGGACGATGCCGGGCCGGCGCACGCCGCCGACACCGGAGAGGCTCGCGCCGCAATGGGCGATCAGCGCGTTGACGAGCGTCCCGCCGGCATGGCCCGGCGCGGGGTGGACGACGAGCCCGGCGGGCTTGTCGATGACGATCAGGTCGTCATCCTCGTAGGCGATGACGAGATCGACCGCCTCGGCCTCGGGCACCGGATCGGCGGGCGGCGGCATGTCGAGGACGAGGCGTGTTCCGGCCGGGATCTTCGCGGAGGGATCACGCAGCACGCCGTCATCGCGGCGGACATGGCCCTCGCGCACGAGGTCCTGCAGCCGTGCGCGCGACAGGTCGGGGAAGAGCCCGACGAGGGCGCGGTCGAGCCGCTGCCCCCCTTCCTCCACGACGCCGACACGCTCTTGTCCGTACTCGTCCACCTGCGCGCACCCGCTCGTTGAAATATCTGCGGGACGGCTCTTGTGCCCCGATCCGGGCGTCGCTATAGCAACGCGGCGCCGCCGGAAAGCTCCCATCGTCTAGCGGTCTAGGACGTCGCCCTCTCACGGCGAAAACAGGGGTTCGATTCCCCTTGGGAGCGCCACCGGCGCAAACTTCCGCAAATTCTACAACGACTTGACCCTGACGCCGCACGCATGTCCGGCGCTGGCGTCATCGCTGACGCGACCGCGTGCGCCGTGCGCGGGGCACGTGCGCTGGGCGTCCCGCGTTTCAGGCGATGGCCGGCAAGCCTTCGCCCGGCGCGCGATGGCGTCCGGTCCCTACTGGGACAAGACCACCCGGCCGCCGAGCGGGCCGACGCCCTTCGGCACGGGCACGCTGGTGCCGTCGTAATTGGCGTTGAGATAGAGGGTCGGCCCTTCGTAGAGGTTGACCTGCCGCGCCACCAGGACGGTGTAGGCGGATTGATCCGCCACCGGCTTGTCGGCATCGATCACGACGCGGCCAGCGGGCAGGTAGATCGTGCCAAGCATGGTGCGGGCGTTGTTGCTGATGATCCGATAGGTCCGCATCGGCTGCGACTGCCCGAGCGGCGGCGGCGTCTTCGGCAATGGCGCACCGGTGAGGTCGTCGATCACGTTGAGTGCCGGATCGAGGGGGCTCGACACAGTCGGCTGCTCGGTCATGAGCATGCCTGCCATCACCCCGGTCGTCGGCGCCGAGAGGCTGACGGTGGTCTTCTTGTCGAACAGCAGGCCAGCCTTATCGCCCGTGAAGAAGAAGCCGACATCGACGCCGGTCAGCGTCCCGTTGTCCTTCACGATGAGAGGACCGTTCTTGAACACGTAAATGCCGGGCTTCAGCGTCACCACGGCATTCTTCTTGATCGTGAGGCCGCCGCAAAAGGTGCCGGGCTCGAGGACCACGTCCTTGTCGACGTTTGCCATCTTGCCGGACGGCAGGAGGTTGAAGGGGTACGGCAGAGTGGCGCAATCGCCGATCGGCGGGGTGGGACGGCCCTTGAGCGGATCCTGAATCGCCGGACAATCGGTCTGTGGCGGCGGCGAAAAATTCGCGCGTACCCCCGAATAGCCGCCCGCCGAGCAGATCGTATCCGCCCGCGCCAAGGCATTGTCGCCGCCGACCATGCCGGTCTGACTCGCGGAGTCCGAATAGAGCGAGCAACCCAGCGCCGTGACCTGCGCGTTCTTTTGAAGATTGAAGGCGCCGGGTGCCATCGGATCCAGAGTGAGCATGCACAGGCGCATCTTGCCGACGATGCTGACCTTGGCCTGAGCCGCCACGTTCACCGCGCCGATGCCGAGGAAGCGGGCGAAGGTGAGCGAAACGCTGTCCTCGGCGCGGGCGAACACGCTGGTCTTGTCGTCCGCCACGGTGACGGTGATGGTGAGTGGGTTGCGCGCCGACGTGGACGCGTTGGTGACGATGATCTGCTCGACAACGCCCCGGATCGAGGCGGTGCTCGAGGCGGCGAGCTTGAGGGCGTTGCCTCCGGCGAGGGCGCCGGCATCGACCGCGCTCTGGAGTTGCGTCCGCCGGGCTACGAGGCGGGCGTAGTCGATGCCGCCGCCCACGAGGCCGAAGACGAGCGGTGATGTGAGCGCGAAAGTCAGGGCGACGCTGCCCCGGCGGTTTCGAACGACGGTGAAGCCGCCGTGCTTGCGCTTCCAGGCCGTTCGCAGCCTGCGGAACCCGTCCAGTATGGCCTTACCCGTCATTTCTCGTTGATCTTGTAGGAGGGTGGCGGAATTCTTATGGAGAAAAGATCCCTGAAAAATTAACGCAAGAAAAGAATCGGCGGATTATGCACATGCCCCGCAGCCTTGCTTGCGCCAGGACGTAAAAACATCTGATGTTGCTTAATCTCGGACGGACGTTGCTCGATTGCGCGCAACGTCTTGGTTCGGACGGCCATACAGCCTCACGATCGCAGCCCGCTTGCGCCTCGGCGACTGCGCCCGCGACGTCGTGAAGCGGGATGTGCGATCGCACCTGCGACCTGCGTGGGCCTTCCCGCTGATCGGACGCGCCGGGCCACGTCGAAGCTTGTCCCGAGACGCACGGCGAACCAGCCGCTCGGCTGCCCGGCGCACCCGCTCGCCCGTATCCAATGCGCCATCGAATTCCGGCACCAAAATGCGCGAGTTGCCAATGTTGTGAACCAACGCGTTGGCGGTGCACAGTTCTCGCCCCATTGCTGCCAACTTGAAAGTTTATTAATGTTTAGGAATGCGTAGTCGATATTTGTCGATCCTCGAGATCGTATTTCGCTAGGGCGGACCAAGCATGGCAAGCTGGGTGAATGCTGTTGGGGTGACCCTGCACGACAGTGCTGCGCCGACGAAGTACTATACCGCCGCGACGAAGGGGCAGACCCTGACCGGGACCTCCGGCGCCGACGGATTCTCCACCAAGCTGTCGACTCCGGCGACGCTCGTCGGAGGCGCGGGCGACGACACCTATTCCCTCGCCGACGGCAGTGCGACGCCGGTCGAGAACCCCAATGGCGGCATCGATACCGTGGAGACGTGGTGGCGTGACTACACGATCCCCGCGAACATCGAGAATCTGGTGATCAACGGAACAGCCCGCGTCACCGGCAACAGTCTCGACAACATCATCCGGGGCGATTCTTACGCGCAGACGATCGACGGTGGCGCCGGCAACGACGTGCTCATCGGCGGAGGCGGCAGTGACACCTTCGTGGTCACGAAGGGCCAAGGCAGCGATGTGATCGTCGATTTCCAGAGTGGCGCATCGGGCGACATCGTTCGCCTTCAAGGCTACGCCCTGACGAGTTTCGCGCAGGTGAAAGGCGCGATGACGCAAGTCGGCGCCGACGTGAAGCTGGCCTTGAGCCCGAGCGAAACCCTGGTCTTCCGCAACCACGCCATCAGCGACTTCACCTCCGGGAACTTCCAGCTCCCCGTCGTGACGGCGAACCGCACCCTGACCTTCGCGGACGACTTCAACAGCCTCAGCCTGTGGAACGGCAAGACGGGCACATGGGAGACGACGACTGCCGGTTCGGCGCTCAACAGCAGCGGCAGCACGCTGGCGTCCAACCATGAGGAAGAGTGGTACATCAACAGTAACTACGCGCCGACCGCTTCGGTGAAGCCGTGGGTCGTCAAGAACGGTGTCCTGGAACTCACCGCCGCGAAAGCCAGCGCGGCGATCAAGCCTGCCATCAACGATTTCGATTACACATCAGGCCTGATCAATTCACACGAATCGTTCTCGCAGACCTATGGGTACTTCGAGATGCGGGCGCAGTTGCCGGCCGGCAAGGGGTTGTGGCCCGCCTTCTGGCTTCTGCCGCAGGATGGGTCCTGGCCGCCCGAACTCGACATCATGGAGGTGATCGGCAGCAAGCCGAACACGCTGACGACCACCGTCCACACGATGGACGGCGGCACCAAGGGCGGCACCTCCATCGCGTCCACCGTCGCGGACATGACGACCGGGTTCCACACCTACGGCGTCGATTGGGAGCAGGACACGATCCGCTGGTACTTCGACGGCGTCGAGGTCTCGTCGGTCGCGACTCCGTCCGACATGCACAAGCCGATGTACATGGTGGTCAATCTGGCGGTGGGTGGGACGTGGCCGGGCAGCCCGGACGCGTCGACGGTGCTGCCGGCCAAGATGTTGATCGACTACATCCACGTCTATTCCGGGGACGGGGCCTCGGCGCCGACGGCCCAGCCCGCCGATACGTCGGTGGATGCGGTTCCAGCGAAGAGCGCGAGCGGCGGCGCCCTGTTCGCGGTGAACGCGGTCGGGACGGCCCTCTACGAGAGCGCCCCGAAGGCGCACGGCTTCGTCGCGACCGGGACGAACCACAAGGTCGTGGGCACTGCGGATGCCGACGCCCTGCGCGGGAACGGCACGTCCAGCCTCAGCGGCGGGGCCGGTGACGACACCTATTACGTCACCGGGAACGATACGGTCGCCGAGGCCAGCGGCGGCGGGACGGACACGGTCGTCGTGTACAAGAGCTACGCCCTTCCTGCGAATGTCGAGAACCTGACCCAGCTCGGCGTGAACGCGACCGCCACCGGCAACGCCCTCGACAACATCATCCAGGGTGGCGACGGACGGCAGATCCTCGATGGCGGCGCCGGGAACGATGTGCTGAAGGGTGGCGCCGGCTCGGACATCTTCGTGTTCAGCGCCGGCCATGACCGCGTGCTCGATTTCCAGGCCGGAGCCACGGGCGATCAGGACATCCTGCGTGTGTCCAAGGCCGATTTCACCACCGTGGACGCGGTGCGGGCGGCGGCCAAGCTCGTGGACGCCGATCATGACGGTCAGGTCGACGACGTGCTGATCACGCACGGGAACGACTCGATCGAGCTCCTGAACCTCAGCCTCGCCAAGCTCGACGCCGGCCATATCCTGATCGTCTGAACGTGCCATCCGTCGCGGCCCCGGTCTCGGCCGGGGTCCGCGCAGGCATCGGCCCTCCGGCCACATCCGGCGAAAAAGAATCCTGTGCTGCTCGCGGCTTCTTGACCGAGCGGCGCCGACAACCTTAGCCCTGAATCATGCGTGCGCTCCGGCCAGTTTGGGCTCGTGTTCGCGTGGTCGTCAGCGTGGCCGCGCTGTATGCGCTTGCGCTGCAGGCCGTCCTGGGCGGGGTGCTCTCGGCGGGGCTCAGTTGGCAGGAGCATCAGCTCTGCCTTCAGGCCATCGACACCACCGTGAGTGCCTCCGCCGAGGGCGGCCCGACCAAGGGCAGCCCGGCGCATCATCACCACGCCTGCTGTACGGCCGCCCAGACTATCGCGCCCTTCAGCGCGCCCATGCCTGTCGCGAGCGCCATCGCATGGCCCGAGCGCCGCGCCATCGGCTTGACGTGGCGCCCGGAAGTCGCGGCGGCGCCGCGTGCGCCGCCCAGCCTCCGTCCCAACGCCCGCGCCCCTCCCGTCGTCTGATCGATCGCTCTTTCCCCGATCCCATCAGACACGGAAACTCGTCATGCATCGCCTCTTCCGGGGCGCGCTTCGCGCTGCCCTGCTGCCGCCGTTGTTCGTCGGCACCCCGGCTCTGGCCGAACCGGATGCCGCCCAGGTTACCCTGCCCCAACTCAGCGTCGCGGGTATCGCCGGCTCCGTCACCGTCCCGAGCGTCGCCCAGCAACGCGAGGCGCTGAACGCGACGGTCGGATCCGTCGCCTTCGTCGACGCCGCGAGCTTCCAGAACCGCTACGCCAACACCCTGCGCGACGTCCTGAAGGACACGCCCGGCGTCTACGTGCAGGAGCGCTACGGCCAGGAGATCCGCCTCTCCGTGCGCGGCTCCGGCATCAGCCGGGGCTACCACCTGCGCGGCATCGAGATCCTGCAGGACGGCATCCCCTTCAACCTCGCGGATGGGAGCGGCGACTTCTACCAGATCGATCCGCTCGCCCTGCGCTCGGCCGAAGTCTACAAGGGCGGCAACGCGCTGACCTTCGGCGCGACGACCCTCGGCGGGGCGGTGAACTTCGTCACGCCCACCGCCTACACGGCCTTCGCGCCGAACATCCTGCGTCTCGACGGCGGTTCGTTCGGGACGATCCGCGAGAATGCCCAGGTCTCGCGCATCGATGGGCCGGTGGATGTGCTCCTGAACGGCACCGTGACCAACGCGGACGGGTTCCGACAGCACGAGACGCAGAGGACGCAGAACTTCAACGCCAATCTCGGCTACCAGATCGCCCCCGGCATCGAGACGCGCTTCTACCTCGGCACCTATCTCACCGACCAGAAGCTGCCCGGCTCACTCACCCTGTTCGACTCCCTGAACAACCCGCGCCTCGCCAATCCGACCGCGATCCTGGGCAACCAGTCGCGGAAGGTCGAGACGGAGCGTGTCGCCAACCGCACCTCGTTCCTCCTCGATGTCGGCAAGCTCGATATCGACACCTGGGCGATCCACAAGTCCCTCTACCATCCGATCTTCCAGGCGATCGATCAGGACGGCTGGACCTACGGAATCAGCCCGCATTGGGCGGGGACGTTCGATCTCGGCGGCTACCGCAACGACACGATCCTCGGGCTGCGCGCCTTCGCGGGTCAGAACAGCGCGCTGCAATTCGTGAACATCCGCGGCAACCGTGGCGCGCAGACCCTGAACGCCCTTCAGAGCGCATCGAACCTCGAGGCCTATGGCGAGAACCGATTCTGGTTCCTGCCGGACGTCGCGCTCATGACCGGCGCCAAGCTCTTCTCCTCGAACCGCACCTACAGCAGCAAGGGGGGCTTCGCCGCGAACCCGGCGGTGCAGTTCGGCAATGTCACCTACGAGGGCGTGAACCCGAAGCTCGGGTTGCTGTGGCAGCCGCTGCCGGAGATCCAGGTCTTCGGCGACGTCACCCGCTCGCGCGACGTGCCCGACTTCTCCGACCTCGTGCAGCAGAACACGTTCCGCACCACCTTCGTGCCGCTGGAGGCCCAGCGCGCCTGGACCTACGAGGCCGGCACGCGCGGGCATATCGACCGGCTGACCTGGGACGTGACGCTCTACCGCTCCGAAATCCGTGACGAGTTGACCAACTTCAACACGGCGGCGGGTCTGTCCCTGAACGTCCCGGCGGCGACGTTCAACGCCCCGCGCACCTTGCATCAGGGCGTGGAGGCGGCTGTCACCCTCGCGGTCGCCCGCGACCTCACCGGCATCGGCGACACGCTGTCGGTGACCCAGATCTGGACGCACAACGACTTCCGCTTCGTGCGCGACGCGACGTTCGGGAACAACCGCATCGCGGGCATCCCCGACGACGTGCTGCGCTGGGTGCTGAGCTACGCGCATCCGAGCGGGTTCTATCTTGCGCCATCGGTGGATTGGGTGCCGCGCGGCGCCTTCGCCGATCACGCCAACACCCTGCGCGCGCCGGGCTACGCCCTGTTCAACATCCAGACCGGATGGGACTTCCGCAATGGCGTGTCGCTGTTCGTGGACGCCCGCAACCTGACGGACGAACGCTACATCTCCGACATCGGCGTGGTGGCCGATGCGCGGGCGGGCGCCGGGGGCGCGGCGGCCCTGGCCGCCTTCTTTCCGGGGAACGGGCGCAGCGTGTTCGCGGGGCTCAGAGCTTCGTTCTGACGCGCCGACGTCACTGGGCCGCCACCGCCGTCATCTCGGATTGGAGGCGGCCGATCACCCCCCGGTCGGCTTGGCCATGGTCGCACTCCGTGCAGATCGCCAGGATCTCATCCCAGCGGGACATGAAGGCGGCGACGCAGGCCGGATCGAAATGCCGGCCGGCCTCGGCCTGGATGCAGCGCAGGGCCTCGTCGGGCGGGATCGCCCCTTTGTAGGGGCGGATCGTCGTGAGGGCGTCGAAGACGTCGGCAACCGCCACGATCCGCGCCGCGAGGGGGATCGCCAGCCCGGCGATGCCGCGCGGGTAGCCGGTGCCGTCCCAGCGCTCATGGTGGCCACCCGCGATGGCCGCCGCCAGCCTGATCAGCTCCGATGGGCTCTGGCCGAGGATTCGCTCGCCGATCGCGGCATGGGTGCGCACGAGCGTCATCTCGTCGTCGGTCAACCGCCCCTTCTTGAGGAGGACGTCGTCGGGGATGGCGACTTTGCCGACATCGTGAAGGGGGGCGGCGAGGTAGAGGCGGTGGCACAGATCGGCCTCCAGGCCCATCGCCTCGGCCATGATCTGGCTGTAGCGGGCGACGCGCCACGTATGATGCCCGGTGTCGTTGTCGCGGTACTCCACCGCCAGGGCGAGGCGGAAGATGATCTCTTCCTCCCGTTCGAGGACGTGGCATTCGGCGGTTCTCGCTCGATCGGCAAGTTCGACGGCTTGATCGTCCAGCCGGCGCATGGCGGCGGCCAGCCGGATCTGGTTGCGCAGGCGAACCTTGAACTCGACTCCGTCCGTGTGCTTCTCGAGGAAGTCCGTGGCCCCCGCCTCCAGGGCTGCGAGCCTGAGGCCCTCCGAGGTGTCGGACGTGATCATCACCACCGGCACCTGCGCGTAATGCGGGCTTTTGCAGAGACGACCGATGAATTCGACGCCGTCCATGCCGGGCATATGCTGATCGACCAGAACGAGATCGAAGGATTGCGTTTGCGCCCGAAGTAAAGCCGCGCCGGGATGCGCGAACGCCGAGACGCTGACCCCATGCTCCTCCTCCAGCAAGTGGCGGAAACGCACGAGCATCGTGGGGCTATCGTCGACGAGGAGCGCATCCATGCTTCAAGTTCCGGCCGTTCTTATTGACCCGATGCCGGAGCGCCGGCTGGACCGGGAAGCCGATGTGGGCAATGGCACGTTCGGTCACGCAGGAATGCGACTTGGCGTTTTCTTGCAGCATCGATGGTGCAATCTGGCCGAGTCATTTTAAGAAAATATGCGAGTTCTCATCGCTTTTGAGACAGTTTATGAGATGAAAAGGCTCATCTCAAACTCACAAATCAATTGACGCGATCTCATAAGCTGCGTTCACGCGACGAATTATTGCATTCGCCACAATCTTTGTGTGTTGAAGGAATTGTATGACGATCCTACGACGCCTGCCGGGCGACCTGTCGTGCGACGAGGAGCGACAGCGCGAGGTTGAGCAAGGCGACGACGACCATGATGATCGCCAAGGGTGCGATGCCGAACCATTCCATGGCGTAGCCGCAGGCGATGGGGGTCGCCGCCTGCCCGAGGAGCGGCGGCCTCGCGAGGCGACCGATCACCGCCGCGTATTCGCCTTGACCGTAGAGGGCCAGGGGCAGCGTTCCGCGCACCACCGTGCGCATCCCGTTGCCCGCGCCGTACAGCATGATCGCGAGCCAAGCGAAGCTCGGCGCCACGACGAGAAGCAGGAGCCCGAGGGCCACGCTGCCCGCCGAGATCAGCAGCAGATGGATCGGGTGCGCGCGCTGCCCGAAGGTGAGTTCGAGCACGCGGGCGCCGACCTGCGACGGGCCGATCAGGGCGCTCAGCGCCACGGCCGATGCGGCCGGAATGCCGTGCGATTGCAGAAGCAGCAGCAATTCCACGGAGACCGCTGTCATCAGGATGGCCGCCGTGGTGAAGGTGAGCGCGAGGATCCCCTCCCCCGGCAAGCGCGGCGCCTCGACGCCGGGCGCGACCTTGATCGGCGCGGGTCCGGTGCCCTTCCCGCCCGGGAGGGCCAGGGCGAAGATCGGCGCCACCACGAAGGCCGCGAGCGCCGCGTAGACGAGGCAGGCGCCGCGCCAGCCGATATGCGCCACGAGGAAGCTCGACGCCGGCCAGCACAGGGTGATGGCGAAGCCCGAGGCGATGGCGATCTGCGTCATGGCGCTGCGCGCGCCAGCACCGTAGGCCTGCCCGATCGCCGCGAAGAGCGGATCGTAGAGGGCGCCGGCCATGCCGATGCCGATCACCACCCAGGCGGCGAGAAAGACGGGCAGGCTTCCCGCCATCGCCATCAGCACGAGGCCGGCGGCCATGATCAGCGTGCCGGTGACCAGCACCGGGCGCCCGCCGATCCTTCGGATGCGCGTGCCGACCCAGGGGGAGAGCAGGCCGGAGATGAGGATCGCCAGGGACAGCGCGCCGATCACCGCGCCCTGCGGCCAGCCGGTGGACTCCACGACGGGGCCGACGATCACCGCGATGAGGAAGAACGAGCCTCCCCACAGGATGATCTGCGTGAGGCCGAGCGCGGCGTTGCCGAGGGTGCTCGGTGCGCCGCGCGGCGCTTCAAGGACGGCTGGCATGGAACGGGCACGGGGAACGAAGGGCCTGAGGAGCGGCCGGTCCCTTCCGGCTAGATCGGCCCAGCCGATCCGACAAGGCTTTCGCGGCGGAACTCGCTCGGCGACCGGTCGAACCGCGTCCGGAAGCGGCGCGAGAAATGCGCCTGGTTCGAGAAGCCGCAATCGTAGGCGATCGTCCCGATGGGGATATGGGCGCAGGTCGAATCGGCGAGGCGCCTTGCGGCCTTGTCGAGGCGCCGTTCCCAGATCCATTCCGAGACGCAGTGCTCGCGCTCCTGGAACAATTCCTGGAGCCGCCGCAGCGACACGCCGACCCCTGCGGCGACGGCGGCGGGGTCCAGGGCCGGATCCCCGAGGTGGGACTCGATATGCGCCTTGGCGCGCTGCACCAGGACGTTGCCCTGCTGCGGCTTGGGCGTCTCGCGGGCCATGGCCTCGGCGAGGCTCGCCACGATCAGGTCGATGCCGATCGAGCCCATGCGCTCGGCCATCTCCGGCGTCAGCGCGCCGTGAACGCGCACCAGTTCCTCGATGAAGGTCCGCACCAGCGACGCACTCGGCAGGGCGGCGTCCACGGTCATCGCGCTGTAGAGCTGGGTCGAGCCGAGCGCTCCCTCGATTTGCCGCCGGGGCACTTCGAGGAGGTAGGAGCAGCTTCCGGTGCTCGACTGGAGGACGCCGGGCCGACGCTCGATCAGCACGATGTCGCCGGGGCGCTGCACCGCGTGGCGATCGTCCTGGGTGACGCTCGAGACGCCACTCAGCTTGATCGCGACCGAGAGCGTGTCGTGCTTCGCGTGTCGCCGGATCGTGTCCGACGTGGCCTCTGTCCGCAGGGCGCCTTGGGTGATCCGCGAGATCGCAAGCGAGCCTACGTCGGCCGCCTCGATCACACCCCGAAAAGGTTCATCGCTTAATTGTGATTGTTCGACCGGTACAAGTCGGTCGTGAATGATTTCGCTCCAGCGACCGAATTTCTTTCTTTCAGCAATCCCATCGGTCGAGAACATCATTCGCATCGGCACAACTGTCTCGAATCGAGCTATCGCGCGGTAGGACAAACGATACCGCGCGCCGAGGCAAGCGCAAGGCGTCCCGATTTCTAAGATCTAAGGTAGTAATCCGCAGCCTCCGCAACGGTTGGGCAAGCCCGCCCGATCGCACGTGAGGGCTGCCGCGAACCTACGGCAGACACATGACAACAGACGATTCCGCGCTCGCCTCCATCGGCCGTACCGCCGAGATGGTAGCCGCTTATGTCAGCTACAATTCCGTGCGACCCAGCGATGTGCCGGCCCTCATCGCCACGATGCACGAGGCTGTCCGGAACCTCGCTATGCCACAGCAGGCTTCATCTGAAGCCAAGCGGGAGAAGGTGTCGACCTCGGAAATCCGCCAGTCGATCCAGCCGGCCGGGCTCGTCAGCTTCCTCGATGGCAAGACGTACAAGACCCTGAAGCGCCACCTGAAGAAGCATGGCTTCACGCCGGATAGCTACCGAGCGCGTTTCGGCCTGCCGTCCGACTACCCGATGGTCGCGCCGAGCTACGCGCAGCGGCGCTCAGTGCTCGCGAAGGAACTGGGCTTCGGCCGCGCCGGCAGGAAGTAGGCGTTCGTTCAGCTCGTGCGGCGGGCCGTCCAGCGGCCCGAGCAGGAGCCGAGGCCGCTGAGCGTCCAGCGCCCCCTGCCGGCCTTGCCCTTCAGCCGCCCGCTCACCGAGACCACGGCGAGGCCACGGCGAATGGTGCCGGTGATGCCGCCATCGGCACCGGCACGGCCGCTCGCGTCCACGTCGTTGCCGCCGGCATCATCTACCACTCCGTCGCGGATGACGATCGGATAGTTGTACGGCCCGGCGCAGGATGTCTCGTCACCCGTCGCCACGACCGACCACGAGCCGTCGAAGCGACCGGCGGCCTCGGCAGTGCCGATCACGGCGATGAAAGCGAACGGCGCCAGGGCCACGGGGCAAATGGTCTTCATGATCTCCTCGTAACAGGACGCACCGGGCTGACAACGCACCGGACGCGCGATGCGACAAGAAAAGGCAACGGGCCGGGCGCACACCCGGAGCGGCTCAAGCGCCCGGCCTCGCGGCCGTGACGGGCCCTGAAGGGGCAGGGAGCCCGACACAACCTCGGAAAAGGATCATGCTGCGTCGCGAGCAGTGATGGCGACACACATGTCGTGATATGGGAAAGAGAAACACGCGCGCCTGAGACAGATCTACTGGTACGGTAAGAATTTTTATCTGGCGCTTCGAGCCGAGCACGGAATCACACCTGTCCGAGTTCGTGCGAGAGACGGTCCCGAGCCCGGCTGACCCGACTTTTCACAGTCCCCGGCGGGCAGCCGATGATCGCCGCCGCCGCCTCGTAGGTCAGCCCCTCCACGGCCACGAGCGTCAGCGCTTCGCGATGTGCGGCGTCGAGCCGGTCGAGAGCCTGTTGCAGGTCGCGCAGGTCGACCTTGTGCTCCTGCGACGCCGGTTCCGACAGGGTGCCGGCATGCGCGCCGTCCGGATCGGCGACCTCCCGCCAGTATTTCCGCCGTCCGTTGATGTGGCCGTTTCGCAGGATCGTGAACAGCCACGCCACGAGGTTGCTGCCCATCTCGAACCGGTGACGCGATTCCCACGCCTTCAGCAGCGTGAGCTGAACGAGGTCGTCCGCCTCGATGGCGTCATGGGTGAGAGACATTGCGTAGCGACGCAGGCGCGGCACCATCCCGATCAGATCGTCCTTGAAGGCCGCTGGGGTGCCTCCCCCGTCGGGCACACGCAGGGCTTCCGTGAGACGGGCCAGAACTCGCCCAAGAGGCGAATCTTGGTCGATTTCTACAACCTGTGGATAGTATTCGCGGAGGCGCCTGCCCAACTGTGCGTTGACAAAAGTCAGCACGTCGCCCGATGCGGACACCGCATCACGATCTTCGACTGCTTGCTGCAAGGATGCGTCACTCGTCGTGTCGAGGGAGAGCTGCCTGCACCGCTACAAAGCGGCGGCGGCCTGGAGACGACTTATTTTTGGTCGTTCCCCCCGCCGTCAATGATACGACGATACCAGTGAATAAGCACAATTTAATGGAACCGGGTCGTGCGCAACCCGTTTTCGCCCCGCTGTCGGAAAGGCAGCCGGATGCGGAAAGGGACACGATCAGCCGTGACGACGGGTGTCGACAGGCATGAACTCCGGCAGATCATCGCCGGCCTCAGCGAGGGCGTGATCCTGGTCGAGCCCGACCAGACCATCGCCTACGCCAACGAGGCCGCGCTGGCGATGCACGGAGCCGAGAGCCTCGACGAGCTGGGCGCGACCATCGACGCCTACCGCGAGAAATTCGCCTTGCGCTACCGCAACAACCGGGCGCCCGACAGCTACCCGATCGAGCGGGTGGTGGCGGGCGAGCGCTTCCACGACGTCATCGTGGAGGTGACGCGGACCGACAAGCCCGATCTCGATTTCGTGCATTCCCTGCGAAGCCTCGTAGCAACCGATCACGAGGGCAAGCCGAGCTGCCTCGCGCTGATCCTCAAGGACGTCACCGACCAGTTCGAGGCCGAGGACCGCTTCGAGAAGACCTTCGCCGCGAACCCGGCGCCGGCGGTGATCACGCGGCTGTCGGACCTCCGGCACGTCAAGGTGAACCACGGCTTCCTCGAGATGACCGGGCACACCCGCGACGCCGTGATCGGCCGCAGCGTCTACGAGGTCGACGTGCTGGCGGGTGCGCGCAATCGCGACCTCGCCGTCTCGCGCCTCAACGAGGGGGCGACCGTCCCGCAGATGGAGGCGTGCCTCGACCTGCCCGATGGCGGCAACCGCTTCGTCATCGTCGCCGGCCAGCCCATCGAGATGGGCGACGAGCCGTGCATGCTCTTCACCTTCGCCGACCTCGAATTGCGGCGGAAGGCCGAATCCGCGCTTCGCCAAAGCGAGGAGCGCTTCGCGAAGGCGTTCCGCCTGACCCCCGTGCCGACGGTGCTGGCGCGGGCGAACGATCTGCACGTCACCAGCATCAACGAGGCCTTCAGCCGCGTCTTCGGCCTCGGCGAAGACCGCATCCTCGGCCGCTCCCTCAGCGAGGCGGGGCTCTGGGTGAACGAGACCCAGCGCTTGAACTTCGAGACGGCGCTCGAACGCCAGGGCTACGTCCTCGGCGTCGAGGTGTGCCTGCGGCACGAGAGCGGCCCGAACCTCGATTGCCTCGTCTCGGCCGAGCGCGTCGAGATCAACGACACGACCTTCGTGCTGCTGGTGATGCAGGACATCACCGACCGCAAGCACACCGAGCGGGAGCTGTTCGAGGCCATCGAGACGGTGATGGCCGACACGTCCTGGTTCAGCCGGGGCCTGATCGAGAAGCTCGCCAATCTGCGGCGTCCGAGCCGGCCGGACTTCGACCCGTCCGTGCCCGAACTCACCGCGCGCGAACGGCAGATCCTGAACCTGATCTGTTCCGGCCTCGACGACGGGGCGATCGCCCGCAAGCTCGGCCTGTCGCGCAATACGGTCCGCAATCACGGCGCTGCCCTCTACCGCAAGCTCGGCGTTCACAAGCGCACCGAGGCCGTCGTGTGGGGGCGCGAGAATGGCTTTCCCGTGCATCTCTCCGGTACATAATTTTCACGCTACCGGTATTTTCTTACCATTGAACGGCGGGACGAAGTCTACATCTGCCGAACAGTCACGGTGGGCCGCCTGTAAGCGCGGCGGAGCGTGGCGAAGAACATGAGTTTGTCTTCGGCTCTGCGGCTCAAGTCGTGGAGCGGGAAGGCCGAACGCGTCCCAATTCCGGGGCGCAGCACCGAATACACTTTCATGGAGATCGACATGGTGGATACCGATCGGATCACGGGTGCCGCGAAGGAGATCGGCGGCAAGGTGCAGGGCGCCATTGGCGACGTCACCGGATCGCACCGCGATTCCGTCGAGGGCCGCGTGCGCGAGGCCGGCGGCCAGGCCGAGAACCTTTACGGGCGGGCCAAGGACACCGTCCGCGACGTCGCCGACGATGCCTACGGCTTCGCCGAGGACGCCTACGAACGCGGCGGCCACTACCTCCGCCGGGGCTCCCGCGAGGTGAGCCATCAGGTCGCCGAATACCCCCTCGCCTCCCTGCTCATCGCCGGCGCCGTCGGCTTCGGCCTCGGCCTGCTCGTGAACGCGACCCGCGACTGAGCCGCCGCGACACCCTTCGACTTTCCGAACTACCCGGAGTGACAGCGTGACCATTCAGACCAGTGTTTCCCCCCTCGGCGCGGAGGCCCACGCGGATACGCGTGCGGTCCTGCTCAACCAAGTGTCCTGGGGGGCCATCTTCGCCGGCGGCGCCATCGCCCTCGTGTCACAGGCCGTCATCAACCTGATCGGCGTTGGGGTCGGTCTCGCCAGCGTCGGGGTCAATGCCACCGACAATCCGGCCGCCTCCACCGTCTCGGCCGGCGCCGGGATCTGGTTCGTGGCCTCGGGCATCATCGCCTCGCTGATCGGCGGCCTCGTCGCCGGCCGCCTCTCCGGCAAGCCGCTGCCGGGCACCGCCGGCCTGCACGGCCTCGTGTCCTGGGCCGTCACCACCCTCGTGGTGCTGTACCTGCTGACCTCCGCCGCCAGCGGCCTCGTCGGCGGCACGCTGAGCACCGTCTCGGGCGCCCTCGGCGGCGCCGGCAACCTCGTCGGCGGCACCGTCCAGACCGCCGCTCAGGCCGCGGCACCGTCGCTGTCGAAGATCTCGAACCCCCTCGACGGCATCGAGCAGAAGGTCCGTGAGCAGTCCGCCGGCCAGGATCCGCAGGCCGCCAAGGATGCGGCGGTGGCGGCGGTGAAGGCCGTCCTGACCGGTGATCCGGCCCAGAAGGAGCAGGCCAAGAACCGCGCCGCCGACGCGTTGGCCAAGGCGCAGGGCATCTCGCCCGACCAGGCCAAGGCGCAGATCGACGACTACCAGAAGCAGTACGAGCAGGCTGTGACCACCGCCAAGCAGAAGGCCGAGGCCGCCGCCGTGGCCGCGAAGTCGGCCGCCACGCAGGGCGCCTTCTACGCCGCCATCGCCCTGGTGCTCGGCGCCCTCGCCGCCTTCCTCGGTGGCCGCTTCGGCGCCCCGAAGCCGGCGACGCTGCTCTCGTCCTACGACGCCCGTCGCGTCTGATCCCCTTCACCGGCTCCCGCCCTCGGGCGGGGGTCTCTATCGGCCGGGGCACCCGGCCTTCCTCTCGCAGCAGGAGCACACACGATGAGCAGCACCACCGACAAGCTCAAGGGTCTGGCCAACGAGGCCGTCGGCAACGTCAAGCAGGGCGTCGGCAACGTGACCGGCAACGACAAGCTCGTCGCCGAGGGCAAGGCGCAGGAGCTCAAGGGCGAGGCGCAGAAGACCGTCGGCGACGTCAAGGACGGCGCCAAGAACATCGCCGACAAGATCACCGGTCGCTGAGCGGCCGGATGGGCGGCGGGGTCGAGCGGCCCCGTCGTCCGCTCACATTCTCACGGTCGAGGATCATAGGATGAGCAAGGGATACCCTTCGATGACCGCTCTGCTGGGCCTTCTGGCCGTGGCGGGCTTCCAGAACCGCGACAAGATCTCGGAATGGCTCGGAAGCCATTCGACCGAGCCGCACCGGTCGCCCGTGCCGCCGGTCCGCGATACGCAGGCGCCCTCGAACCTGTCGAGCATCCTCGGCGGCGTGGGATCGGCGGGCGTAGGCGGGCTGATCGCCAGTGGCCTCGGTGAGCTGGTGGACCACTTCACCAAGGGTGGGCACGGCGAGACGGCCAATTCCTGGATCAACCATGGTCCGAACCGCGACATCCCCGAGGCGGACCTCGAGCGCGCCATCGGCCCGGAAACCCTGGATCACCTGACGCGCCAGACTGGGCTGAGCCGCGCGGCGCTGCTGTCCCGTCTCTCGCGGGAGCTGCCTTCGGCCATCGACCGCTACTCGCCGGACGGCCGTCTCCCGGTCTAACGCGGCGACCGATCACATCGAGGCGGCTTCAACCCTGTCACCTCATCCTGAGGTGCCCGCGTCAGCGGGCCTCGAAGGAGGGCTCCAGCCTACCGCGCGATCCCTGGAGCCCTCCTTCGAGGCGGCTTCGCCGCACCTCAGGATGAGGTGACGATCTGGAGAAGGCGGGCTGAACCCAATCTTTCGGGTGCGTCTCTAGCGCGGTTCCGGTCCGATCTCGATCACCTGCTCAACCGTCATTGCGAGCGACAGCGAAGCAATCCGCCACGGTTCGACCAACGTCCCATTGCGCTGGATTGCGTCGCTCCGCTGGCAATGATGGTCATCGGGAGAGGGCCTGCCTCACCCGGATCGACACTGGCCCTCGACGGCCCGTTTGTCTGCCAAGGAACGCGCGACAGCCAGAACCTGGCGACGAGCCGCATCGTCGGGGAGACGGTGCCAAAGTTGCAGAAGTTCGGTTGCCGATGATTGTCGCGTGTCTTCCCGGGCGCCCGCGAAGTCACCGACCGCGCAGCCGAGAACGTCGGCAATCTTTTGAAGTGTTCGGGAGGATGGAGGCGTAGCCTGTGCAGAGCTTTCGGGGCTTCCCACGGCCATACCTCCTTCGGACGAAACGCTGATTACCTTATACTGCCCGTTCACCACCACAAGGTTATCGTTCGCCGCCGGTAAAATAGTACCTGTTCTGGTGCGAACGAACCGGTCCCGGTGGGCTCACAACCGACGTAATTGCTCCCTATAGCGTCGACCCGGGTTCGGGTGTCGGCAGCGAAGATCCAAATCCTAGGTCGAAAATCCGTATATCGGGATCATCGACCTTGGGATGATCTGGGTGCCGTCGATTGCTCAGGTCCCTAACGAAGTGTTAAGGCCAAGCTGAGAAGTGTTGGCCTTCTGGGGCACCTGCGCATAGCCATGAGAATGACGCTTATCGCCGTCGTCGGCGTCGCCCTGGCGGCCGGAGGCTGCTCGCTGCGCTCGCCCAGCAGCCCCGGCACATACTCGTCGCTGCAGCCGGATATCGCCGTCGCCGCGATCCAGGCTCCCGAGGCGGCGCAAGGCGCGGCGCTCCCCTCCGGCTTCGAGGCGGCTCCGGCCGCCGCGCTCATGCCCGGTGATCCAACCGGGCCGATCCGGGAACCCCGCGCCGGGCGCGTCGATCCCATCGCCGCGCTCAGCGCCTCCGCGCACGCCCGCGACCGCTGGGAGGCCCTGAAGCCTGGCGACCTCAGGGCTCATGCGCCGGTCATCTCCTCCGGTTCCGCGAGTGCGGAGGGGCCGAGCACGCCCGCCGCCGCCTCGATCGCCGCGTCGGCCGCTGCGGCCGATGGCTATGACCGCGAGGCCGCCATGCAGAACTTGATCAATGGCGGCAAGTCTGCAGGCAAGCGCATCTGCAACGGCTGCTGAACGTGAGCAAAAGCACGAAGTAGATTGTGCGCCGCCGAGATGTCCCCAAGCAACGTCCCTGCAAAATAAATCTAACTTGAGTCGGGCCGCACTCTGACACATCATGCAGGAGGACGACCGTACAACAACTTACGACCGAGGACATGATGGAGCAGGGCTCCGCTTACATTGATTTCGCCAGTGACATCGTTGTCGCCTACGTCGCGCACAACCACGTCGCCACCACCGACCTGCCGGCCCTGATCGCCAAGGTGCACACAGCCCTGCTGGCCCTTGCCGAGGGCACGGCTTCCTCCGCGGAGGAGCCCACCCCCGCGATCACCGCGGCGCAGATCCGCAAGTCGGTCCAACACGACCGGCTCATCAGCTTCATCGACGGCAAGCCGTACAAGACGCTGAAGCGGCACCTCACCGCGAATGGGCTGACGCCGGACGGCTACCGCGAGCGGTTCGGCCTCCCCGCCGATTATCCGATGGTTGCGGCGGCTTACAGCGAGAGGCGGTCGAGCCTCGCCAAGGCCCATGGCCTCGGCTCCCAGGGCGCCGCGCGCCTCGCCTCGTAACAATGGCGTGAAACGTTCCGCCTGATCGCGTCGCTGCGCTGAGCGTCGGCGCGGCGATCCAGGCGGCGCGGTCTTTCGGTGCCGGTGAGCGGGTGTCAGGGGTCCTTCCGCGTCCCGCGCGCCACCTCGACCATCTCGTCGTCGGGCAGCGGGCGCTGAAGCGTCATCGCCTCGGCGGTGGGGGCTTCGAGCCAGGTGGCCCATTCCTCCGGCTTGGTCAGCAGCACGGGCATCGCCTTCGGATGCACCGGCCCGACAACGCCGTTCGCCTCCGTGGTGAGGAAGGAGAACAGCCGGTGCTCCTCCTCTGCCCGGTCGGGGTTCTCGGCCTTGGTGCCGCGCACCCCCGTCCAGGGCCGCCAGATGCCGGCGAAGGCGAAGGGTGGGCGCTCGTCGTTCAAGGCGAACCACACGGGAGTCTTGCGCGGCTTGGTGTCGGCGTATTCCGAGAAAGCCGTCACCGGCACGAGGCAGCGATAGGCCGGCTTCAGCCAGGGCCGCCAATGCGGCGAAGCGACGTTGCGGACATTCGTAACCGGGCGCTCGCCGAAGGCCTTCGGGCCGGGGATGCCCCAGCGCATCATGGTGAGCGTCCGGCCGCCCTCCCCCGCAACCACGACCGGCGCCATCTGGTCGGGGAAGATCGCCGGCAGTTCCGGCATGTTGCCGGTTTCGTCGCGCTCGGCGCCGAAGAACGCGCGCAGGGCGGCCGGCCCCTGGCGGCCGAGACTGTAGAGATTGCACATGGTCCACCGCTCGCTGGCGGGACCCTATACGTCATTGCGTCGCTGCGCTCGCAATTACGAGGTGTTCTGACTAGTGGATCGAAACCAGCTGCGTCGCGTAGGCCACCACGGTCTGCGTGACCGGCAGGTCGTAGGCGTAGACGCGGCCCGCGAGGATCGCGAGCGCGAGGCTCCAGAACACAGCACCGCCGATCCGCCGGGCGGTGCGGTCGCCGGCATTGCTCGTGCAGGCGGACGCGATGCCCTCGGTAACGGGCTCGCCGAAGGGGTCGTAGGCGGTCTCAACCGAAGGGGAGGTCGCCGTGGCGGACGTGTTGCGCATGATTGGAAATGTCGCGCTCGGACCCCTTTCATGCAATGGACGCGTCTTCCGAAGTTGCGTCGCTTGAGAGAGTGTCCTTCTCTCTGGAAGGCGAGAGACGACCATTTTCTTTTCCGGGGGGTCGGAAGGCAGATCGTGAGTTCGCAAGCATCCTCGCAGACGCCCGCGCAGGGCGAGGCCGTCCGGTCCCCGTCGATCATGCCCGGCATCGGGGTGTGTCTCGCGATCACCCTCATCGCGGTGTCGGGCCAGGCGATTGAGGAAAGGATCTTCTCCCACCCGTATGTCGAGGCGCTGGTCCTCGCGATCCTTCTCGGCATCGCCGTGCGCACGGCCTGGACGCCGGGCGCACGCTTCCGCACCGGCATCGCCTTCTCGGCTAAGCAATTGCTCGAAGTGGCGGTCACGCTGCTCGGCGCGTCGCTGAGCCTCGGGGCGATCCTCGCCTCGGGTCCGGCGCTGATCGCCGGCATCGTCGGCACCGTCGCCATCGGCATCACGGCCAGCTACGGGATCTGCCGCGTGCTCGGCCTGCCGGCGCGGATGGCGATCCTCGTCGCCTGCGGCAACGCCATCTGCGGCAACTCGGCCATCGCCGCCGTCGCCCCGGTGATCGGTGCCGAGCCGAAGGACATCGCCGCCTCCATCGCCTTCACCGCCGTCCTCGGCGTGCTGATGGTGCTCGGCCTTCCCCTCTTCGTGCCGCTCGCCGGCATGAGCGACAACCAGTACGGCGTGCTCGCCGGCCTCACCGTCTACGCCGTGCCGCAGGTGCTAGCCGCGACGGTGCCGGTGAGCCTGCTCGCCACCCAGGTCGGCACCCTGGTGAAGCTGGTGCGCGTGCTGATGCTCGGCCCGGTCGTCGTCGCCTTCTCGCTCATCGCGCCGCGCCTGCCCGCCGAGGATGGCGGCGCCGCTCCGCGCAAGGGCGGCAGGCTCGGCTTCACCAAGCTGGTGCCGTGGTTCATCCTCGGCTTCCTCGTCCTCGCCTCCCTGCGCTCCCTCGGTCTCATCCCCGACGCGGCGGTGAAGCCGCTCACCCAGCTCGCAGGCTTTCTCACCGTGCTGTCCATGGCCGCCCTCGGCCTCGGCGTGGATGTCCGCGTCCTCGCCCGCGTCGGCGGCCGGGTGACGCTGGCGGTGACGGGCTCCCTTGCCGTGCTCATCGCCATCAGCCTCGCGCTGATCCGGTTCCTCGGAATCGCCTGAGACGCGAGGCGCCTGCGATACTTCGCTTTCCGCGTGTGAGGCTTTCGCGCCCTTGCGCGCGGACCCGGCCTTGGTCATAGCCGCGCATATGGGCCCCGAACCGCGGCTTCCGACAGCTCCATTCGTCTCGCCGTCGTCGCGGTCGCCATCCGCATGGGATGGGTTCCGTGGGTGACGCCCTCGCCTTCCTCGCCGGGGGTGGCGAGGCCGCGCGGATGATTCGCGAGCGGGACTGGACCGGCCATCCCCTGGGGCCGCCGGAGAGCTGGTCTCCCGAGTTGCGCACGGCGCTCAGCCTCGTGCTCAACTCGCCGGAGAGCATGATCCTCGCCTGGGGGCCGGACCTCACCTTCTTCTTCAACGAGACCTACTTTCCGCTGCTCGGCCCGCGCCTCCCGTGGGCGATGGGAGAGCGCTTCGACAAGGTCTGGGCGGATGGCTGGGACCAGGCCAAGCCGATCATCGACGATGCCTTCGCCGGCCGCTCGACCCGCTTCAGCGATCTGCCCTGGACCCTCGACACGGATCGCGGCGACGCGCTGACGTGGTGGAGCTTCTCCTATTCGCGCATCCTCGACGCGGACGGGAAGATCGCCGGGCTGTTCATCCTCACCAACGAGACGACGGAGCGCGTGAAGGCCGAGCGCCGCCAGCGCGACTTCGAGGACGCCCTTCGCGCAGAGCGCGACCGGGCGCACGACGTGCTCGACAACATGGGCGAGGCCTTCGCCCTGCTCGGCCGCGACATGCACATCGCGGACATCAATGCCGAGGGCCTGCGCATGGATGGGCGCGGGCGCGACGAGATCGTCGGGCGGCCCTACCGCGAGGCCTACCCGGACGCGGATCCGGTGCTGGAGGAGGCCTACCTGAAGGCCCTCCGCGAGGGCGAGCCCTTCACCATGGAGCACGCCGCCCCGGGCGGGGATGGGCGCGTGACCTGGATCGACATCCGCGCCTACCCTGTCGGCGACGGCCTCGCGCTGTTCTACCGCGACGTCACCGCCCGCGTGGCGCAGCAGGTCCGGCTTCGCGAGAGCGAGACGCTGGCGCGCGAGAACGCCGACCGCATCCAGATCGCCCTTTCGGCCGGTGCGATCATCGGGACGTGGTTCTGGGACCTCACCGTCGACCGTTTCACCGTGGACGAGGGCTTCGCGCGCAGCTTCGGCCTCGACCCGGCTCTGGGCCGCACCGGTCTGAGCCTCGCGCAGGTGATCGACACCGTTCACCCCGACGACAAGCCGGCCCTCGCGGCGGCCATCGAGGAGGTCATCGCCCGGGGCGGCAGCTACTCGCACCAGTACCGCGTGCGTCGCGCCGACGGGAACTACTATTGGCTCGAGGCCAACGGCCGCGTCGATTGCGCGCCGGACGGACGGCCCCTCGCCTTCCCCGGCGTGCTGATCGACCTCGATGAGCGCCGCAATCTCGTTCAGGAGCGCGACCGGGTGCGCGCGGCCCTGCGTGAGCAGGCCTTCGAGTTCGAGGTGCTGGCCGACAACATCCCGATCCTGTGCTGGATGAGCCGGGCGGACGGCCACGTCCATTGGTGCAGCCGCCGCTGGTACGATTACACCGGCGCGGAGCCCGGCTCGCTCCTCGGCTGGGGGTGGACCGCCGCCCACGACCCGGCGATCCTGCCGGAGGTGCTGAGCCGCTGGAACCGCTCGCTCTCGACGGGCGAGCCGTTCGAGATGACCTTCCCCCTGCGCGGCCGCGACGGGACGTTCCGCCCCTTCCTCACGCGCATGGTGCCGATCCGCAACGCGGACGGCACCATCGAGCGCTGGTTCGCCACCAACACCGACGTCGCGGAGCTGCGCGCCGCCGAGCAGGCCCTGCGCAACCTGAACGCGACGCTGGAACAACAGGTCGCCGAGCGCACCGCCGAGCGCGACCAGATCTGGAAGGCCTCGACCGACCTGCTCTGCGTCGCGAATTTCGAGGGCTACATCGTCAGCCTCAATCCCGCCTGGGCGGCGACGCTCGGGTGGTCCGCCGAGGAGCTGACCGCGCGCCCCTTCCTCGAATTCGTGCACCCGGAGGATGTGGAGACGACCCGCTCCGCCGCCGCCGGCCTCGCGCGCGGGTCGCCGCAGCTCGCCTTCGAGAACCGCTACCGCCACCGGGACGGCAGCTACCGCTGGCTCTCGTGGAACGCCGTCTCGAAGGACGGGAAGATCTATTCGACGGTGCGCGACGTCACCGTGATGAAGGAGCAGGCCGAGGCCCTGGCCCATGCCGAGGATGCCCTGCGGCAGGCGCAGAAGATGGAGGCGGTCGGCCAGTTGACCGGTGGCGTCGCCCACGACTTCAACAACCTGCTGACGATCATCCGCTCGTCCGTCGATTTCCTCCGCAGGCCGAACCTGCCGGAGGAGCGGCGCGTCCGCTACATGGACGCGATGTCGGACACGGTGGACCGGGCCGCCAAGCTCACCGGGCAACTTTTGGCCTTCGCCCGGCGGCAGGCCTTGAGGCCCGAGGTGTTCGATGTCGGCGCACGCCTCGATGAGGTTGCGGACATGCTCAACTCGGTCACGGGCGCCCGTATCCGGGTACGGACCGAGCAGCCCGACGCGCGCTGCCACGTCCGCGCCGATGCCAGCCAGTTCGAGACGGCCCTCGTGAACATGGCGGTGAACGCCCGCGATGCCATGCGCGGCGAGGGCGAGATGGTGATCCGCGTCGGGCGCGGGCAGTACCTGCCGGCGATCCGCGGCCATGCCGGCGCGGCCGGCCCCTTCGTCGCCGTGTCGGTGATCGACGAGGGCTGCGGCATTCCGCAGGAGAACCTTGCCCGCATCTTCGAGCCGTTCTTCACCACGAAGGAGGTCGGGCGCGGCACGGGGCTGGGCCTCAGCCAGGTGATCGGCTTCGCCAAGCAATCCGGCGGCGACGTGGACGTGTCGAGCGCGCTCGGGCGCGGCACGGTCTTCACCCTCTACCTTCCCGAAGCGGAGGCCGCCGCCGCCCCGCAACTCGAGGAGCAGATCGACGCACTGGAGCCGGAGGAACGCAGCCTCTGCGTGCTCGTGGTCGAGGACAACCTTGAGGTCGGGCGCTTCTGCACCCAGATCCTGGAAGATCTCGGCCACTCGACCGTCTGGGCGCACAACGCCGAGGAGGCCCTGGCCGAACTCGAGCGGGTGCCGTTCCGGTTCGAGGCCGTGTTCTCCGACGTGGTGATGCCGGGCATGGGCGGGATCGAGCTCGCCAAGCGGCTGCGGGTCAGCCATCCGGACCTGCCGGTGATCCTGACCTCCGGCTACAGCGACGTGCTGGCGCGCGAGGACGATCACGGGTTCGATCTGGTGCGCAAACCCTATTCCGCCGAGCAGGTGGCGGGGGCGTTCCGGAAGGTCGCGCTGAGCGGGCGCCTGCGCAGGCGCGGTCCGGGATAGGACGGGGGCGGGAGGCGGAGGATGGAACGGCCGGACCGAGACGAGCCCCGCCTGCCCGAAAGCCTGACTCGACACCTCCAGGGGCCGAAGGGCGCCATCTGGCCGACGCCGGAGGATCGCCACCGTTATCGCACCGGCGCTCACCGTCCGCGCATCCCGACGAAGGTGTTCAAGGGCGTCTGGCTCTGGGCGGCGGCCTACAACCTGATCGGCGCGGCGATCCTGGCCCTGCTCTGGGCCAGCATGGGCCGATAAGGCACCGGCCGCAGAAAGGCCCGCCGGGACAGTTGACCCGTCCGGCCTTTCCCCCTATCTGACGGCATCCCGACGGCAACACCCGGGCACCTCTCCCGTCCGCTCATGTGAACGGGAGATTGAGCCGCCAAGATGGCTCATTGGGGGATAGTTTAACGGTAGAACGGTGGACTCTGACTCCTCTAGTCCTGGTTCGAATCCAGGTCCCCCAGCCACCTCTTTTCTGACAATCTGACGTCGACATAGCCTCAACCGCAGTCATCCTGCGGCCGGGGCTTTCGTCGTGTCTGGCTTCAGGCCGCCGGCAATTGGCTGGCGATGGCCGTGATAATGCGCGGGTCGGCTGGGTCGACCGTATGCGGGAAGGCCGCAAGCAGCGTGCCGTCGCGGGCGACGAGATACTTGTGGAAGTTCCAGCCCGGTGATGAGCCCGGTTTCTCGGTCGCGGCCCACCGGTAGAAGGGGTGGGCCGCCGGGCCTTTCACATGCACCTTCGAAACGACCGGGAAGGTGACGCCGTGGTTCTTGCGGGCGGCCTCCGCGATGGCGACGCCATCGAGCGGTTCCTGGTTGCCGAAATCCGGCGAGGGCACCGCGATCACCATCAGACCCCGCGAGCCGAACCGGGCCCAGAGGCTCTGGAGCCCCACGAACTGCCCGGCATAGCCGCAGGCCGTGGCGGTGTTGACCACGAGGATCGGCTTGTCGGCGAAGTCCGACAGGGCGAGCACGCCGCCCTCCGGTTTCTCGAAGGAGAACGCGCCGGCGCGGGTCTCGCCGGCCTGGGCGTGGCCGAGACCGCCCGCCATGGCGGCGCCGACCAGCAGAAGCGCCTGACGGCGCGGGACCGTTCCGATGGATGACGACGGCATGGCAGGACTCCCGGTGGTTTGGGGCACAATGCGCAAGTCCGCGGATGTAGGCGATCCGTCGTCACAGGCCAGAACCCGCGACCGGTCGTCACCGGGCCTTAGCCGCCGCGAGCGAGCCGGCGACCAAATAATGCAGGATCGCATCGGCCTGCGCCGTGATCGCCGGGCCGGCTGAGGATGGGCTGCCGGCATCGAACGGCGGCTGCGGCGCGTATTCGGCCACGAGCTGGGAGGTCCGCGCGTAATCCTCGCCCCGAAGCCGGGCCGAGAGGGCCAGCGCGAAATCGAGCCCCGCCGAGATGCCCGCCGCCGTCACGCGGTTGCGGTCGAACACCACCCGCTCGGCCACGGGGATCGCGCCCAGCAGCGGCAGCACGGCGTCGCGCACGCTCCAATGGCTCGTGGCGCGGTAGCCCGTCAGCAGCCCCGCCGCGCCCAGGATCAGCGAACCGGTACAGACGCTCGTCACCCATGTCGCGCGGGAGGCGCGGTCGCGCAGGAAGGCGAGGGTCGCCGCGTCGCGCATCTGCGCGGGCGTCCCGTCGCCGCCGGGCACGAACAGGACGTCGAGATCCCTCGGGCAGCCGTCGAAATCGGTATCGGCCACGACGGCGAGGCCGGTGTCGCTCGTCACCGGCCCCTTTGCCGGCGCGACCAGGGACAGGCTGCCCGGCGCGAGACCGGCCAGCAACTCCTGCGGCCCGACGAGGTCGAGGGCCGTCATTCCGGGGTAGAGCAGCATCGCGATCCGGATGGGCTTCGTCTCGGCCCGTGCGGATCGCGGTGCGAGGAGGCTTGCGGCCAGAGCCGCCGCGCCGATCTCGCGCCGGCTGGGGAACCGATCCATGGCAACCTCTACGCCGCAGCCCGGCCCTCCGCCGTCTGCCGGTCGAGGAGGAGGATGGTGGCTTTGAGCAGGGAGTCCAGGGCGTCACAATCGCCCGAAGTGCAGGTCGAGGCGCCGTCCCGCGCGGACGTCTCGATGGGTTTCAGGCGCCCGACGAGGCTAAGCGCACCGATATTGGCGCTCATGGATTTCAGGCTGTGCGCGGCCCTGGCGATGGCAGGCTGGTCCGCCGCAGCGACGGCCTCCCGCAGGGCCGACAGCGCGGCGGGGGCCTGCTCGCGGTAGAGATCCACCACGCGGCCGAGGAAGGCCCCGTCTCCGAGGCTGAGAAGCGCCTCGATCACCTCGGCATCGAGGAGCCCTTTCGGTGCGGCCTGAGGCACGGGCGCTTCGAGGATTGCAGCGGGCGCTTCGCCGGTCACATGCTGCTGGAGCAGGTTCGCGAGCTGCGCCAGGGTGAAAGGCTTGGGCAGGATCCCGTCCATGTCGGCCGCCTGCGCCGCGTCGGCGGCATCGGCCAGCACATGGGCCGTCAGGGCGATGATCGGCGTGCGCCGGAGGCCGGCTTTCGCCTCGTGGGCGCGGATGGTCCGGGAGGCGGTGAAGCCGTCCATCACCGGCATGCTGCCGTCCATCAGGACGATGTCGAACACGCTCGCCGCAGCGGCCTCGACCGCAGCGCGCCCATCCTCGACGGTCACAACATCGGTGACGCCGCATCGGGACAGGGCTTCCACCGCGACCTCGCGGTTGACCGCGCTGTCGTCCGCGACCAGCACGCGGGCGCCGGGGAAGCGCGGCAGGGCCGTCGCGGCCGGCTTGCCGGCGACGATGCGGGCCGCCTCCACCGCCTCGATGGGCCAGCGCGCGAAGAAGGTCGAGCCCACGCCCATCTCGCTCTCGACGCCGACGCTGCCGCCCATCGTTTCCACGATGCGCTGGGCGATGGAGAGCCCGAGCCCGGTGCCGCCGAAGCGGCGGGTGGTCGATTGGTCGGCCTGCGAGAAGGCCGAGAAGATCGCGCCGAGCTTGTCCTGCGGGATGCCGATGCCGGTATCGGTGACGGAGAGGACGAGGAAGCCGTCGGCTGGGTCGATCGCCATGCGGAACGACACCTGCCCCTTCGCCGTGAATTTCAGGGCGTTGGAGACGAAGTTGCTCGCCACCTGCCCGATGCGGACGGGATCGCCGAGGAAGGCGGCCGGCACGTCGGGCGCGATCTCCGATGTCAGCCCGATGCCGGCCGCCCGGGCGCGCTCGGCGAACAGGGTGACGACCGTGTCCGCCACTTCGGTGGAGCTCACGGGGACGCTTTCGAGTTCGAGCTTTCCGGCCTCGACCTTCGCGAAGTCGAGGATGTCGTTGAGGATCGCCAGCAGCGACTTGCCGGAGCGGGCGATGACGTCGGCGTAGCGGCGCTGGCGCGGAGGCAAGTCGGACCCGGCGAGCAACTCGGCCATCACCAGCACGCCGTTCATAGGGGTGCGGATCTCGTGGCTCATCGTCGCCAGGAAGGTGGATTTGGTCGCGTTGGCCGCTTCGGCCGCCTGCTTGGCCTCGCTCAGGTCGACGGTGCGGGCTTCCACTTCCCGTTCGAGATGCGCGCTGTGGGCGGCGAGGCGATCATCGCGCTCGTTCACGGCCGAGAGGAGATCGTTGAAGGTCCGCGCCAACCGGCTGACCTCGTCGTCGCCCGTCACCGGTGCACGCCGGGTGTAGTCGTTGCGCAGGCGCACGGCGTCCATGGTGCCGGCCAGAAGAGCCAGGGGGCGCATGACGCTGCGCTGCAATTGCAGGGACACGCCGATGCCGATCGCGATGGCGAGCAAGGCCGCAAGACCTGCGTTTCTCGCGGTCTCCCATACCCGCGCCGTGACGAATTCGGTCTCGCGGATGAGCAGCACCCGGCCGATCTCGACGCCGTTCTCCCGGATCGGCGCTTCGCCCCGCAGGGTGCTCGTGCCGAGGATGCCCCACATCGACGCGTCCTGGCCGTCCAGGGCGACATCCCTGTTCAGGCGCAGGCTCAGGCCCTGCTCCCCGAGGATCGTGCCGTCCCGCCCGATGACCGCGCCGTAACTGATGAACGGCATCTTGCCGATGGCGCGCAGGGTGGCGTTCAGGGAATCCTGATCGCCGCTGGCGGCGGCCTGCGCGCTCCCGTAGGCGAAGACCTGCGCGATGGTGTCGAGGTGCTCGCGCTGCTCGGCCGTGGAGCGGTCGATCTCACGCCAGACGGACAGGGAGGCGGCCAGGATCAGGGCCGCCGTGACGGCGCCCGTGACGACCAGGGCGATCCGGCCCGCGATGGAGCGGCCCGGCCTCAACCATGCGTGTTGCACGCTGCGCTCCCGTTCGTCGGTATCAGGCGGCCTCGGTCCAGGTCTGCTCGATGTCGCCCCAGCCGGCGAGGAAGGCCGCGACGCATTGCGGATCGAAATGCAATCCGGCCTGATCGGCGATGAAGGCCCGCGCGCGCTCCAGCGGCCAGGCCTTCTTGTACGGACGGTCGGAGACCAGGGCGTCGAACACATCCGCCACCGCCACGATGCGGCCGGAGAGCGGGATCGCCTCGCCTTCGAGCCCCTGTGGGTAGCCCGTGCCGTCCCAGCGCTCGTGGTGGCTCGCGGCGATCTCGGCGGCCAGCCGCACGAGATCGGAATTGCTGCCCTCCAGGATCCGGCGCCCGCGCTCGGCATGTTTCTGCATCTCGGCGCGCTCGTCGCCGGAGAGCGGACCATCCTTCAACAGGATCGAATCCGGCACGCCGATCTTGCCGACATCGTGCATGGTGGAGGCGAGCTTCAGCATCCGCAGCGTGGCCGGATCGAAGCCGAGGTTTCCGGCGATAATGCCGACATAGGAGGCGACACGGGCGACGTGGTCGCCCGTGTCGGTGTCGCGATGCTCGGCGGCCCGCATGAGGAGGGCGATGATCTCGCGCTCGCGGTCCTCGATCACCGCGACCGCCGCCGTCACCTCGCGCGCGAGCCAGGCGGCACGGTCCTGCTCCTGGCGATGGGCGGCGCTGATCTTCATCAGGTTGGTGATGCGCGCCTGGATCTCCACCGGATCGCAGGGCTTGCCGAGGAAGTCGGTCGCGCCCGCGCGCAGGGCCTGATGGCGCAGGCTGCGCTGGTCCATGCTCGTCACCATGACGATGGGCACATGCGCGAAGCCCGGCACCGCCCGCGCGGCGGCGATGACGTCGAGGCCGGTCAAACCCGGCATGTCGTAATCCGTGACGACGACCCCGATCCGCTCGACATTCTCCTGCAGGAAGGCAAGCCCGGCCTTCGGACAGGTGAAGGAGACCGGCTCGCACTCGGCCACGGGCTTCAGCGCCTGCACCATCAGCAGGTTGTTCATCTCGGAATCGTCGATGATGAGCGCCAGCGTCATTGCGAGATCACCACGTCGATCCGCTGCGAGCGCCGGGCCACGAGACGGGCATCATCGAGGCCGCACGAAATTCGAGACGCAGGAGCGAAGGTCGGCGCGAGGCCAAGGAGGCGGGAAGCCGTCCGGTGGATCACGGCCGGGGGGAGAGGCGACGCGTCATCTTCGGCCCCCACCATTCTACGCGCGTCCCCGCTCGACCCTTTCCGAAAACAGTCGCACGAATGTGTGGGGGGCGGGTTAATAGCAGCTCTGAGGACCCCGTACCGTGTAGTCCCGTGAAGGTGTTTGGTTGATGAAGTTTCGTCGAAATGAAAGCGAGAGAGAGCTGATCAAGCAAGCGTCCTTCGCAAGGCCGCTCGACCGAAGTGTGACGATTTGACAGGCCATCAAACAACGTCAGGATGCGTCGATCCGAGCGGCCACTTCATTCCGCCGGAGGAATGGGATCGAGAAGGGCGGATCGTAGCCCATGAAGAACGCCGCGCCTTCCAACCTATAATTGGATCTGGTCAGGACGTCGGTCAGGATGCGTTCCTGCCTGTCCCGAGCCTCCGGTGAGAGGCTGCCGCTGAAGCGCAGGGCCGCGATCCGCTCCGGGGGCACCTTCACCAAGCGGACGCCCTTCTCCGTCGGCTCCGGCGCGCCGGCCTCGGCGACCGCGCGCGGCAGGAAGAAGCGCATCGTGCCTCCTTGTCCCTGCTCCACCGGCACCGTCATCGCGATCCGCTGCCCGCCGGCCTCGACCGGCGCGGTCATGGCGATGAGGCCGCCCGCGCGGTTGGCGCCGGTGATGTAGCGGAACAGCCGGCCGAAGGCCTCGCCGTCGCCCTGGCCGCGCGAATCCGTCTCGACGGCGAGCCGCCCTTCGTAGGCGCGGATCTCGACGCCCCGGTCCAGGCGCTCGACCACGGCATAGCGCGGCTGCTCGTAGAGCGTGCGTATCCCGAAGACGCCCAACACCGATTCGAGCAGCGTGATGAGGTAATACAGGATCTTGTCCATAGCCCCGCCCCGCCGAAGTCCGGCCGGAATGTAGGGCCGCCATCCGCGCCGTCCCGCCCGTTAGGCGGGGCGCGGATTGGAGACCGGGGGGATCCGTTCCGCCAGCGGGGCTTCGAGCGTGAAGACCACACCGCTCCGCGCATAGTTGATCGCGGTTGCGCCGCCGACCTCGGCGGCCAGAGCGCGCTCGACCAGACGCAAGCCGAAGCCCTTGCGCGTGGGCGCCACGACCTCCGGCCCGCCGGACTCTTCCCAGCGCAGGCTGAGCTGCGCGGGCCTGTCGCCCTCGACCTCCCAGCTCAGCGTCACACGGCCCCGGTCGGTGGAGAGCGCGCCGTACTTCACCGCGTTGGTGGCGAGTTCGTGCAGCGCCATGGAGAGGGCGAGCGTCAGGCGCGGGGTGAGCCACACCTCCGGTCCCTCGATGTGGAATCGCTTCTCCGCCCCGCCGCGGAACGCTTGCAACGCGGCCTCGACCACATCGGCGAGGGGCGCCCCGACCCAGCTGACGCGGGTGAGCACGTCGTGGGCGAGGGACAGCGAATGCAAGCGGGCGTCCAGGGTCCGGTGCGCATCCTCCAGCGAGGCCGCGTTGCGAAGGGTCTGGTGGGCGATCGACTGCATCGTCGCCATCGAGTTCTTCACGCGGTGGTTCAACTCGTCGGCCAGCAGCGCGCGATGCTCCTCGGTGCGCTTGCGTTCGGTCACATCGATGCTGACGCCCGCCATGGTCAGGGGCCTGCCGTCGCGGGAGTAGAAGGTCTGTCCGCGAATCTGGAGCCAGCGCACGTCACCCCGTGGCCATCGTACCCGATACTCGATGTCGTAATCGGCGCCTGTCTCGATGCAGGCGCGGACCGCCGCCTGCATCCGCGGCAGATCCTCAGGCAGGATGGCTTCGAGCAATTGCTCGTAGGTGAAGGGGTCTTCGAGCGGGCGGCCGAAATTCTCCTTGCACCCGTCCGAGGCCAGCAGGCTCATATCGGCGAGGTCGAGGGTCCAGGAGCCGAGGCGGCCCGCCTTCAGGATGAAGCGCAGGCGCTCCTCGCTCCGCTTGAGGTCGCTGGTGCGATGCGCCACCTCCCGTTCGAGGGCATCGCGGTCGCGCTGGATGCGCGCGAGCGTGTCGCGCTCCAGCGTCACGTCGAACTGCGAGGCGAAAAAATAGGTGAGCTCGCCAGTCCGGCCGAAGACCGGCGAGATGAGCAGGCGGTTCCAGAAGACCTCGCCGCCCTTCTTGTGGTTCAGGAGGTCGATCTCGATCGGCACCCGCTGCTCGATCGCCGCCCGGATCCTGGCGACGTCGGCCCGGTCCGTCTCAGGACCCTGGAGGAACCGGCAGTTGCGGCCGACGATCTCCTCCCGGCTGTAGCCGGTGAGCCTGGAGAAGGCGGCGTTGACGAAGACGATCGGGTTGTCGGGCCGATGCGGGTCGGTGATCACCATCGGCATCCGCGTCGCGCGGACGGCCGATACGAACGGGTCGGAACTCGCATCGATGCGATGGATCTCCGCTTCGATGCGGCTTTCATCGTGGTGATCGGTCAAGACTCCGCCGCCCTTCACGCGACCGTCCGACGCGCCCTTCGTGCCGCCGGTTCAACGCGGCCTTATCGCGGATCGGGAGGGCTTTGGGCAACCGTCTCGGGGGTGAATCGCGGTGCTCGCGGCGGCTAAACAGCAGTCGATCCCGGACGAGGCTACTCCTGCGGCAAGATTATAACTACTTGATTTGGCTGAAATTGGACTTGTCCGCAGAGGTTGTCCCGCGGGAATATTGAGATATCGAGGCGACGACACGTGCCGGCTCGCGTGCTTCGATGCCCGTCACGATGCCGGCTGCGCGCAATTGTCTCTGCTCCGGGATCCAAAGATCGTCCGGCGCGACGCGCATCACCTCGGCCACGAAGGCGTCCGGCAATCCCGCCGCGCGATAGGCCTCCCGCTCCGGTGCGGGGTCGACGGCGCGCTCGACGCCATCGTCCCCCACCTCGTAGGGCGCGTGGAAGCCGAGTCGCCCCTCCGGGCCGAGGATGCGCTCACGCCCCTGAAGGAACACCAGGGTGCAGGCCGAGGCGCAGGCATCCGGGACGTAAGTCGCGAGATGCCGCGACTTCACGAGCCGCCCGACGGCGACCGCTTCCTCCACGAGGCCGCCGTCGCTGTCGAGCGTCAGCCGCTCCACCTGGGGATGGGCTGCCAGCAGGGTGGCGACGCGTTCGGCTAGGCCCTCGGTGAAATCACCCGTGAGGCGCAAGTCCCGGTCGCCCGAGGCGAGGTCGAGGCGGGCCGGACTGTCGCTCTCATCCGGCATGGCCGGCTGCGCACCGACACCCCGCCCGTCGATGTGATGCGGGACGACGAGCGCCAGCGCGAGGGCGAGCGCCGCCGCCCATGCCGGGCGGAGCCGGCCGGAACTGAGTGAGGTCATGGCGATGGGGATCCCTCAGCGGGCCTACTGAAGGTAGGAGACGAACATTTCCGAGACGGCGCGGGAGGCATAGGCCTCGGGGCTCTCGCCCCAGCGCACCGGGAACGCCTCGGCGACACGGCGGCCGGCGAGAATCTGCATCACCTCGTCGGGCATCAGCCCGTCTTCGAAGGCGCTGGCCAGCGCGGCGCGTTCGTAGCGCGGATGGGTGCGGACGGAGTCGCTCAGAAGCGCGGCGGGGTCGAGCCGCACACTGGCGGGATTGACCGTGTGATGGGCGAAATCATGGGGCTGCATGGTGCTCTGCCTCGTGTCGATGCTGTCTCGAAAAGCGGCTCTCCTCTTGCGAATGCGAGCAGCGACAACATGAGGTCTTGGCCATCGTCATTACAATGCCGGTCATCGTCCGCTCCTTCGGTATCGGGGTTTGTCTGACCCCAAGACTATAGAAGCGGCCGGCTAGAATGTGCTGCCAAAGGCAGGGCGCGATGGGGCGAAGTTCGTTCGCGGGATGCGCGAAACGGAGCAGAAGTCTCGAGCCGGCTGCGTTCAGCCGCGCGCGCTGCCGCTGAGGGGATTGTCTGGGTCCCAGCCGTAGTGGAGCGTCTCGAACCGCATGGAGCGGGCATCGACCATGAGGAGGCGCCCGACCAGCGGCTCGCCGAAATCGGCCACCGCGCGGATGACCTCCATCGCCATCAGCGAGCCCATCACGCCGGCGAGCGCCCCGAGGACTCCGGCCTCGGCGCAGGGCGGCACGGTGCCGGGCGGCGGGGGGCTCGGGAACAGGCAGCGATAGGTCGGGTTCGGCCGCCCGTCGGACCCGTTTTCATGAGCGCGGATGGTGGTGAGCGTGCCGTCGAACCGGCCGAGCGCCGCCGTCACCAGGGGGCGGCGGGCGTGGAAGCAGGCGTCCGAGACGCAGTAGCGTGTGGCGAAATTGTCCGACCCGTCCGCCACGACATCGTAGCGGGCAATTAGGTCGGCGGCGTTCGCGGCGTCCAGCCGGAGCGCGTGGCCCTCGACGGCGACATGCGGATTCAGGCGGCGGACGGCATCCTCCGCGCTCTCGATCTTCGGGCGGCCGAGATCAGGCGTGCCGTGGATCACCTGCCGCTGCAGGTTCGACAGCGAGACGGTGTCGTCGTCGGCGATGCCGATCGTGCCGATGCCCGCCGCTGCCAGATACTGGATGAGGGGCGCGCCAAGGCCCCCGGCCCCGACCACGAGAACCCGTGCGGCCTTCAGCTTCGCCTGGCCCGGCCCGCCGACTTCGGCGAGGACGAGATGGCGCGCGTACCGTTCGATCTCGTCGCTGTCGAAAGCCATGGGCTCGAAATGTTAGCGCGCCGCCCGTGGACGGCGCGTCGATGTCGGGATCAGCGCGGCGCGAGGATCATGATCATCTGGCGGCCTTCGAGCATCGGCTCGCTCTCCACCTTGGCGATCTCCGCCGTCTCGCTCTTCACACGCTCGAGCAGCTTCAAGCCGAGGTCCTGGTGCGCCATCTCGCGACCGCGGAAGCGCAGGGTCACCTTGACCTTGTCGCCCTCCTCGAAGAAGCGCTGCACCGACTTCATCTTGGTGTCGTAGTCGTGCTTGTCGATGCCGGGGCGGAGCTTGATCTCCTTCACCTCGACCGTCTTCTGGCGCTTGCGCGCCTCGTTCTGCTTCTTCTGCTCATTGAAGCGGAAGCGCCCGTAATCGAGCAGCTTGCAGACCGGGGGGACGGAGTTCGGCGCGATCTCCACCAGATCGAGGCCCGCCTCTTCCGCGAGCGCCAGCGCATCGAAGAAGGGCACGACGCCACGGTTTTGCCCGGTATCGTCGATCAACTGCACGTCTCGCACCCCGCGAATGTCGCGGTTGGCGCGCGGCCCATCCTTCTGCGGGGCCGGCATGGCTCTCATCGGTCTACGAATGGCTGTGGTCTCCTGCTTCAACGACAAACGGCGGCCAAGCCGGATCCCTCCCGAGATCCCCTGACCGCCAGCCGTTCCGGTCTTTCCCGGAGTCGACACCTTGACGCAAGCGCGCCACGTGTCAACGGGGTTGCGTGACGAATAGGCTCACCGGTCCAGTGCGCCAAACGCCGAACGGTTCCGGCCTTTCAGCTGATGTGTGCGGCCGAGCACCGAGTCGCAAGGCCGGTTCAGCCGGTGCGGCCAAGCAGTTCCGCGTAGACCGCGAGCGTATCGCCGACCATCCGCTCCAGCGAGAAATTTGCCTCGACATGCGCACGGCAGCGGCGGGCGAGGGCATCGCGGGCGCTCGCACCGAGGGATAACGCTTCCGTGAGGGCGGCGGCGAGGGCGGCCGAATCGCCGGCCGGCACCCGCCAGCCGGTGCGCTGGCCGGCGGCGACGTCCGGCGGGGCGAGGACCGTTTCCGGCACCGCCCCGAGATCCGACACGACGACGGGGGTGCCGAGGGCCTGCGCCTCAACCGCCGAGCGGCCGAAGGCTTCCGGTTCGATGGAGGGCACCGCCACCACCGACGCGGCGCGAAAGGCCGCCGGCATGTCGGTGCAATGGCCGACCCGGCGGACGATGCCGTCGAGACCACGCGCCGCGACCAGGGCGTCGATCTCGCGCTCGTAGCTCGTGCGGCCCTGCGGATCGCCGGCCAGAACGATGGCGAGATCGGGGACGCCCTGCTGCCGCATGAGCGCGGCGGCCTCGATCAGGCAGCGGTGGCCCTTCCAGGCCGTGAGCCGCGCGGCCAGCAGCACGACGCGGTGATGCGGCTCGACGCCCCAGGCCCGCCGAAGGGCTTCCACGCGGCCCGGCCCCACGGAATGCGGGTTGAAGGCGCCGAGATCGGTGCCGCGATAGATCACCCGCAGGCGGTTGCCCGCCTCGGTGGGATGCCATTGCTCGATGAGGCCCGCCGTGTAGCGCGAATTGGCGATCACCACGTCGCCTCGCGCCATCACGGAATTGTAGAGCACCTTCACCCCGGTCCGGCCCGAGTAGCTGCCGTGATAGGTGGTCACGAAGGGCAGGCCGAGGCGCCGCGCCGCGCCGAGCGCCACCCAGGCCGGGGCGCGGGAGCGGGCATGGATGAGATGGACGCCCTCGCGCTTGCACAGGGCGGCGAGCTTCATCGTGTTGAGGGCCATCTTGAGGGGGTTCTTGGTGGCGGCCGGGAAACGCAGCCAATGGCCGCCCTTGGCCTGCAACTCACCGACGAGGCGACCCCCCTCCGTCGCCACCAGCGCCCGCCCGCCCGCCGCCGCGAGGGCTGCGGCGACGTCGACCGTGGTGCGCTCGGCGCCGCCCGCATCGAGCTCGGGAATGATCTGCAGGACGGTCGCCCCGGCGAGGCGCCCTTCGGCCGCAGGAAAGCTCGGGACCGCCCTCGCCTCCTCGACCATCACAGGCCCTCCCGTGAGAAGCCGCCCGAAGCCGGCTGTTCGTTGCCACGTATCCACGTAAAGACCTGTCCCCATCGATGCAGCATGGCGGTCGCGCTTTACGGTCCGGTAAACGGTCTCTGAAGCGACGCCGTTCATTTCTAATGAATTCGAGGAGAGATCGCGGAATGGCAGAATCCACATCCACGATGACGGTCGAAGGCTACGGGCCGGCGCGGGACATCGCCGTCAGGGTCCGCGACGGCGCCGGCCCGCCGGTCGTCTGGCTCGGAGGCTTCCGCTCGGACATGAGCGCGACCAAGGCGAGCGCCCTTGATGCCTGGGCCGAACGAGCCGGACGGCGCTTCGTGCGCTTCGACTATGCCGGGCACGGTATCTCGGGCGGCACGTTCGAGGATTACGTGATGTCGTCGTGGGTCGCCGATGCGCAGGCGGTGATCGCGGCCCATGCCGCTGACGCGCCCATTCTCGTGGGATCGTCCATGGGCGGGTGGGTCGCCTGCCTCGTCGCGAGGGAGCGTGCCCGGCAGGGCAAGCGGATGTCCGGCCTCGTGCTCATCGCCCCGGCCCTCGACTTCACCGAGGAGCTGATCTGGGCGAGCCTCGACGATGCGCAAAAGCAAGCGATGCGGACGAAGGGCCGGATCGGCGTGCCGAGCGAGTACGATCCGCGCCCGACCGTCTTCACCATGGCGCTGATCGAGGACGGGCGGACCAACCTCATGCTGAACGGCCCGGTGGAGCCCGGCTGCCCGGTTCACATCCTCCAGGGAGGACGCGACCCGGACGTGCCCGCGTCCCACGCTTTCCGCCTGCTGGAACGCCTGCCGGCGGAAGATACGGTGCTGACGCTGATCGCCGATGGCGACCACCGCCTGTCCCGGCCGCAGGATATCGCGCGGCTGGTGTCGGCGGTGGCCGGGATCGCCTGAGCCTAGTGCAGGCTGACCGGGTGCAGATCCTGCGCCAGGGCGTTGGCCAGCACCGCGTCACGCGAGTCGGCGAGCATGATCGGCGCGCCGCTCGCGGAGAGCAGGGCGAACAGGTCGAGCCCGGGGGTCAGGGCCGGCGCCTGCGGGAAGAGGCGGCGCACCTCCTCGGACCGGATCGGGCGCACATAGGCGATGTGCCCTTCGCCGAGCACGGCGAGGTCGGCCGGCTGGAAGGCCGAAGGATCGAGATCGGCGTCGGTCAAGGGTGCTGCGTTCAGTTCGGACATGGAGGCCCTCCTTCGAGGCAGAGCGTCGGTCCCGGCCCCAGAAGGCGACCGGGGGTACAATCCCGATGTGGGGATCGTGTCCCGGCTGATCAATCTCTCGCCGCGCGAACCTAGTCCCGCGCGAGGATGTCGATCCGCCGCACGACCCGCTCCGGCTCCGGCCGCACCAGATCGATCGAGAGCAGCCCGTTCGAGAGGTCGGCGCCCATCACCTCCATGCCGTCGGCGAGGAGAAAGACGCGCTGGAACTGGCGGGCGGCGATGCCGCGATGCAGAAAATGCCGCTCCCGATCGTCCACCTGCCGGCCGCGCACGATGAGCTGGCTCTCCTCCAGCATCACGTCGAGCTGGTCGCGGACGAAGCCGGCGACCGCCAGGGTGATGCGCAGGCGCTCGGGCTCCTGCTCGGTGCGGGGGAGGCGTTCGATGTTGTAGGGCGGGTAGCCGTCGTTGGCGGCCTTCGACACCCGGTCGAGGGCCTGTTCGATCTCATCGAAGCCGAGCAGGAAAGGGTGCCCGAAGGGCGACGGTCGGGTCATCGCGGGACTGTTCCCTCAGTGCGAAGCCTCAGACCTGCGGGCGCCCTGCCGACAGGCCGATGAGCGCCTCGGCGCCACGGAGCCCGCGCATGGCAGCACTCCGCCCGGCGGATCCGCCGGGACAGGCGAGATATGGCCGAGGGGTTCCGGAGCATCAAGGGAGCGCGGCGGCTTCGAATGGCGCGAAGGGTTCGGCGTAGAAATCGGACGCAAAGGCCGGGCGCCGTTCAGAAATTCGCGGGCGGCGGACCCGGATTGCCAGATTTTCCCGCTAACAGTTTGGAACCGCTCTGATTTTTGCTCCGGCTCTTGATGCCGGGTGCTGTTCCCGATACCTCGCTTCCGCAACGCGAGGCCGTTTCGGCCGCTTCTTTCCAGGAGGTTCGATTGCCTTCGTCGATCCCGCCTGCCGGCAAACCGATGCGGCGCGTGGCCGAAGCTTGCCGCGATGAGGCCGAGATCCTGGCCCTGTCCGTCGCCCGTTTCGTGGCGGCCGGCTACATGACGGGCGACATCGCTTGCTGGGACGCCGCGTTCAACGGCGCCGAGGAATTGCTCGGCTCCCACGAGGGCGGGCGCTTCGTCGCCGGCATGGTCGGAATCGTGCGCGCGCTGCGGGTGGAGCGCGACGGCGATTGGTCCTTCATGCCGGCGAGCTGCTGCCGCCTCACCGGCCACGAATGCGCCCTCGTCGCGCTGATCGGCCGGGGCCGCCGGGGGGCGTGGGACGAAGTGGCGCAGGAAGCCGCCGCCCTTGCCGGGCGCGAGGCGCCGCGGCTCACCGCCGCCGTCCGCGCCGCCGCCGGCACCATCGATGCGGCGGCGATACGGCTCGCGCCGCCGACTTGCACCCGGCCGAAGATCCTCCATTGAGGCGGCCGGACATGACGAAAGGGACGACCTTGCCTGACCGGACTTTCTTTAACGGCCACGCCCGTTTGGTGCTGGCCTCCGGCCTCCTCGCTGCCGCCCTCGCGGTGCCCGCGATGGCCCAGGAGGCGGGCGAGAAGCCCGCGCCGGTCAAGCTTCAATTGAACAAGACCGAAACGGCCGGCGATGCGTGCCGGATCACCATGGTGGTCGACAACAGCAAGGGCAGCGCCCTCAAGACCTTCAAGGTCGATCTCTTCGCCTTCGATACGGAAGGCGTCGCCCAGAAGCGCGTGGCCGTGGAACTCGGCCCGATCGCTTCGCATAAGACGACGGTCAAGATCTTCGATTTCCCCGGCATCGCCTGCGCGAAGGTCGGGCGAATCCTGCTGAACGACGTGCTTGCCTGCGACGGTGGCGAGGGCGCGCGCGAGGGCTGCCTCGAGCGCACGGAAGTCGAGAGCAAGGCGGGAATCTCGTTCGACCGCTGACGCGGCCGGACCGGCACGACGACAGGCGCGCTCGGGCGGTATCCGCCCGGGCGCCACCGGCTTTGACGGTGCGCGCATCGCGGGCCGCTGCGCCGCCCCGAACCACAGACGTTTGAGGAACCCGACATGGATCCGACCCAGGCCGCCCCGATCGACGCCCACGATTTCTCGTTCCTCGGCCTGTTCCTTCAGGCCGACCCGATCGTGAAGGGCGTGATGATCCTGCTGGTCATCGCCTCCATCGCCTGCTGGACGGTGGTGTTCGAGAAGATCGTGCGGCTGGCGGCGGCGCGGCGCCAGGTGAAGGCGTTCGAGGCCACGGTTCGCGCCGGCGGCAGCCTCGATAGCGGCCTGAAGGGCATCGCCGGCAATGTCGCCAACGCGGCCATCGAGGCATGGCGCGATCAGGACGCGAGCGAGACCCGCGCCGAGCGCCGCGAGCGCATAGAGCGAGCGATGCGCGGGGCGCTGGGCATCGAGATGAAGCGCCTGCGCACCGGCCTGTCGCTTCTGGCGACCTCCGGGTCGACGGCGCCGTTCGTGGGCCTGTTCGGCACCGTCTGGGGCATCATGAACTCGTTCTCGTCCATCGCCCGCAGCCAGGACACGTCGCTGGCCGTCGTGGCCCCGGGCATCGCGGAGGCGTTGTTCGCCACCGCCATCGGCCTCGTCGTCGCGATCCCGGCGGTGATGGCCTACAATAAGCTCACCGCCGACGTGGGCGGAATCCAGAGCGCCTTCGGCTCCAGCATCTCGATCCTCGGCAACCGCCTCGCCCGTGACCGGGCGGGCCAGCACCGCGCCGCCGCCGAATAGGCTGGGCCGTGCGACGCAGGACGGGAGCGAAGGAGAGAATCCCATGGCGATGGTGACGAGCCGGGCGAGCGACGGCGCGGACGAGGACGGCCTCGACGAGGCGCCGATGGCGGACATCAACGTCACGCCGATGGTCGACGTGATGCTGGTGCTGCTGATCATCTTCATGGTCGCGGCACCGCTGATGACGACCGGCGTGCCGGTGCAACTGCCCAAGACCACGGCGTCGAAGGTGGCGCAGGCGAAGAAGCCGCTGGAGATCACCGTCGACAAGGACGGCAACCCGTCCATCGCGAAGGAGGTCTTCACGATGGAGAGCATCGTGCCGCGCCTGCGCGAGATGGCCGCCGACAACAAGGACCAGGTGATGCTGGTCCGCGGCGACCGCGACGTGCCCTACGGCAAGGTCATGGAAGTGATGGGCCTCGTTGGGCAGGCGGGATTCTCCAAGGTCTCGCTCATCGCCCAGTCGCCGGGCGCCGCCCCCGCCGCGCCCGCATCCGCCCCCGCCGCTCGCTGAGCCGATGACCGCGCTGACCTCGACGTATCTGCCCCCGCGCCGCCCGTCCGGGCTCGTCGCGGCCTTCCTCGTGGCCCTGGGGCTGCACGCCCTCGCCCTGGTGGCGGTGATGTTCTTGCGGCTGACGCCCCCGGCGCCCCCCGGCGAGCAGCAGGTCACGGTCGACCTCGCTCCGTTGATGACCGAGGCGCCGACCCAGGCCCCCGCCGAGCAGCAGGCCGTCCAGGAAACGCCGCCCGAAGCCAAGCCGGTCGAACAGCCGGTCGAGGAGGCGACGCAGCCTCCCCCGCCCCCGGAGATGACCGAGATCGCCCCCGAGGAGGCGCCTCCCGTCGCCGCGACGGAGGTCGCGCCGGTCCAGCCGCAGGATCAGGTCGTCACCTCGACCGCCGAGCAGGCCGAGCCCCTGGCCGCCCCGCCGGAGCAGGTCGCCAAGCCGGTCGAGGAGAAGCCCGTCGAGCCCGAGAAGCCGAAGGTCGACCTCGCCAAGTTGAAGGCCGAGAAGGAGGCCCGCCTGCGCAAGATCCGCGAGGAGAAGCGCAAGGAGGAGGAACGCCAGGAGCGCCTGGAAGAGATCCGCGAGGCCAAGGAAGCGAAGCTGAAGGCCGCCCGCGAGGCCAAGGCGCGGGAAGTGAAGGCTCGCCAGGGCGCGGAGCGCGCCTCCGCCTCGGCATCGCGGCAGAACGAGGCGGGCCGGGCGGCGGCGGGCAGCGATCCCAGCGCGCTCCGGCAGTGGACGGGCGCCATCAGCGCCGCGATCCATGGTCGCATGAATCCCGGCGCCGCCGTCGGAACGTCGGGCGGAACGGCCGTGGTCCGCTTCACGGTGATGCGCTCGGGCTCCGTCACCGGCGCTGGCCTCGCCCGGTCGAGCGGGGTCGGGCAGATCGACAGCGCGGCCCTCGCCGCGGTGCGCGGCGGGCTCCCGGCGGCGCCGGCCGGCGTCACGCAGCCGAGCCTATCCGTGACGATCCCGCTGAATTACCGGGTGCGTTGAGCAGTCTTCGGGGCTGGCGGATTCGCCAGACCCGGTTCCGGCATGCTAAAGGCCTTAACATTCTGGCTTGAACGGGCCGCCACCCGGCGGTTCGATCCGGCCGGGACATCCGGCCCTTCCTCTGCCCTCCTCGAACCGGCCGGACCCGCCCCGACCTCCGCGTCTTCGCCGATGCGGCCGGCAGCGCCGGCGCGGGACGAAAGGGAAACAATGAGCGACGACATCGAAACCGACCTCGACGAGGCGGAAGAGGTCCGCGCCGCGGAGACCGAAGCTCGTCTGAAGGCCGAGAACAAGGCGGAGCGGGCCGAGCGGGCCGAACGCATGGCGCGCGAGGGCGCCCAAGCGATGGCCGAGCATCTGGCCGCCCAGGTCGCTGTGGACGAGCGCACGAAGCGCCTGCGCTCCCTGCGTCTCGCCAAGGAGGCGTCCGACGCCCAGGCTGCCGCCACCGCCAAGCAGGAGGCCGACGAGGCCAAGGCGGCCAAGGATCGCGCCCGCAAGTCGGCCGCGCGCAAGACCGCCAAGAAGGATTGAGCCCCGCCATGGTGGACACCCGCGACCGCCGCCGTCCCACGGATGCCCGCGCGAACGCCGAGGCGGCGTTCCGCAAGGCGACCACCAAGCCGGTTGCGCCCGCGCCCGTGGCGGCTCCCGCTGCGGCGCCGGGCGTGCGCGAGAGTGTGACCCTGCGCCTCGACAGCGCCGTGCTGGCGCATTTCCAGAAGGACGGCCCCGGCTGGCAGGACCGCATCAACGCGGCCCTCAAGGACCTCGTCGCGCGCCAGGGCTGAGGGCGAGGCGGCGCCTACCGCGCCCCCGCCACCCGCAGGCCCGCCGGTGACGGGGCGTTCGCCGGCTCTCCCACCACGATCCCCCGTTCGAGGGTCGCGACCGCCAACGTCGCGCCGCGACCCCGCAGGGCGTGCGAGCCGAGCGAGCGGGCCCGGATCCCGGCCGGCAGGTGCCCGAGGCGATCCAGCAGATCCTGTGAGATCAGGATACCGACCCCGAGCGGACGGCAGAGCGCCTCGATGCGCGAGGTGACGTTCACGGCATCGCCGAAATACGCGATCTTGTGCCGGTCGACCCCGACTTCCGCCGTCACCACCGAACCGCCATGCAGCGCGGCGCGGAGGCGCGGCACCGTGCCGAACCGGGCCATCCACGCCTCGGCATCGGCCTCGATCCGGTCGAGCACGGCGAAGAGGCAGGCGACGCATTTGGCATCCGCCAAGCCACGGTCCATCGGCCACGTGATCATGGCGAGGTCGCCGATGTAATCGTCCACGGAGCCGCTGTGGCGCCGCACCGGCTCGGCCAGCGCGGCGAAGACGGCGCCGAGATATTCCTGCGCCCGCAGGTCGCCATGGGCCTCGGCGAAGGCGGTGGAGCCGACCACGTCGAGGAACAGGAAGATACGTTCTTCCTCCACCGGCCGGTGGTATCGGCCGATCATGAAGTTCACGAACACCTCGCCGCCGATCAGGTCGCGCATGCGGATCACGAAGACCAGCAACGCCGAGACGCCGAGCGAATAGGCCAGCACGCGCGGCGTCAGCCGTGTCGCCGTGGAGAGGTTGTCCTCCGTGAGGCCCAGCGCCCACACGACCGCGCCGCCGAGGGCGCAGCCGGCCGCGATCATCAGCACGTAGGCCGCCTCGGCGGCCGGAACGTAGGCCCAGGCGGGCCAGCGGCGGATCTTGGCCTGCAACCCGGCGAGGATCAGCCCCCGGTCGAAGGCGAGCACGGCCACGCCCATGCACAGGCCGTAGGTGAGGCCGGCGAGCGGCGAGGCCCCCGCCGCGAAGATGAAATTGTAGAGCAGCCCGGCCGCGCCGGCCGCAAGCACGATGAGCACCCAGAACAGGCGATGAGGCGGCAGCATCAACGCACCTCGCGATTCGCGTCGAGCGCAGGGGACACGGGCACGAGCCTAGCCTAAAGTCTACGAACGCGCGTGGCGTCGGGGTCTTGCTCACCCGGCCATGATGGCGCGAGTAAGGCGTACGGCGAGCCGCCAGCTGAGCGGTAGGACCGGGGAGGCGGCGGTATGCACGCGAGGGGCTTCGGGGCGGCGCGCGTGGCGGTGCCGGTCATCGGCCAGGGCACGTGGCGGATCGACAGCGGCGAGCGGGCCGAGGCCGTTCGCGCTCTGCGGGCCGGGATCGATGCCGGCATGACCCATATCGACACCGCCGAGATGTACGGAGAGGCGGAAACCCTCGTCGGCGAGGCCATTGCCGATTGCCGGGAGGAGATTTTCCTCGTCTCCAAGGTGGTGCCGAGCAACGCCACGCGGCGCGGCGTGGTGCGGGCCTGCGAGGCCTCCCTGCGCCGCCTGCGCACCGACCGGCTCGAATGCTACCTGCTTCACTGGCCGGGCAGCCACCCCCTCGCGGAGACGGTGGCGGGGTTCGAGGATCTGCGCCGGGACGGCAAGATCCTGTCCTGGGGCGTGAGCAATTTCGATGTCGACGACCTCGAACGCCTGCTCGCCATCGCGGGGCCGGACCGCATCGCCTGCAACCAGGTCTATTATTGCCCGACCGAGCGCGCGATCGAGCATGCGGTGCTGCCCTGGTGCACGGCGCATGGGGTGGCGCTGGTGGGCTATTCGCCCTTCGGCAGCGGAGATTTCCCGGAGCCGGCGAGCCCCGGCGGGCGTGTCCTCCAGGGCATCGCCGAGGCGCACGGCACGTCGCCCTATGCGATCGTGCTCGCCTTCCTGCTGCGCCTGCCGAACGTCTTCACCATCCCGAAGACGATACGGGCCGAGCGCGCGGTGGAGAACGCGGCGGCGGCCGAGATCCGTCTCAACGCGGCCGAGATCGCCCTGATCGAGAGCCATTTCCCGCGCGGGCCGCGCCCGCGCATCCTGCCGATGCTGTAGCGGGCGGCTACTCGCCAATCCCGAACAGTTTCTCCAGGAAGTTCGGCTCGGCTCGCTGCTCGCGCCTGCGGCGGACGGGGGCCTCGGCCTGCGGCGCCGGGGTGAGCCCATCGATGATCTGGTTCAGCACCTCGCCGGGGCCTCCGGTGGCGACCGATGCGGTCGTCTCCGGCGCCCGGCGCCAGCGATTCAGGTTGGGCAGCGGGACCGGGTTCTGGCCCTTGAGGGCCTGGGTCATGTAGCTCTTCCAAACCTCCGCCGGCAGGCCGCCGCCGGTCACCTTCTTGGTGAGTTCGCCGTCGTCGTTGCCGAGCCAGACGCCGGTGACGAGGCTTCCCGAGAAGCCGATGAACCACGCATCCTTGTAATCCTGGGTGGTGCCGGTCTTGCCCGCGAGCTCCCAGCCGGGGATGTCGGCCTTCTTGGCGGTGCCGCTCACGAAGGTCTCGTGCATCATCGCGTTCATCATGCCGTCGGCGTCGGGGCTGATGACCCTTCCGAGCCCGCTGTCGGCGCGCTTGTAGAGGAACTTCCCGTCCGACCCCTTCACCGAGGCCACGACGTAGGGGATCACCCCCGTGCCCCCATTGGCGAAGGCGCCGTAGGCTCCGACCATCTCGAGCAGCGTCACCTCGGAGGTGCCGAGCGCGATGGAGCCGTTGGCCTGCAGCGGCGAGGTGATGCCGAGCTTCTGGGCGGTCTGCACGACGGCCTTCGGGCCGACCTCCTGCCCGAGGCGCACCGCCACGGTGTTGAGCGAATGGGCCAGCGCGTTGCGTAGGGTCACGGGACCTTCGTAGCGGTGGGAATAGTTCTCCGGCGCCCAGGTGCCGATCTTGATCGGCGCATCGTCGCGCACCGTGTCGGGGGTCAGGCCCCGCTCGACGGCGGCGAGGTAGACGAAGGGCTTGAACGACGAGCCGGGCTGGCGCTTCGCGGTGGTCGCGCGGTTGAACTGGCTCTGCGCGTAGTCGCGTCCGCCGATCAGCGCGCGGATCGCGCCGTCCGGGCGCATCGAGACCAGGGCGCCCTGGCCGACATTGAAGCGCGCGCCCTGCTTGTTCAGCTCATCGACCAGCGCCCGCTCGGCCGTCGCCTGAAGCGAGGTATCGACGGTGGTCTGGACGGTGATGTCCTGCTCGAACTTGCCGACGTAATCGTCGAGCACGTCCATCACGAGGTCGGCGACGTAGTTGGCCGAGCCGCCGCCCCGGATGCTCGCCGGCCGGGCCGGCTGGGCGAGAGCGACCTTCACGTCCTGCGCCTGCGCGAAGCCCAGCTCCTGCATCGCCGCCAGCACCTGCGCCGCGCGGGCCTGGGCCGCCGGCAGGTTGCGGTTCGGCGCCAGCCGCGAGGGCGCCTGCACGAGGCCGCCGAGCATCGCGGCCTGCGCGAGGCTCACGTCCTTGGCGGGCTTGCCGAAATAGCGCTGCGCCGCAGCTTCTACGCCGTAGGCGCCCGCGCCGAAATAGACCCGGTTGAGGTAGAGTTCGAGGATCTCGTCCTTCGTGTACTTGTGCTCCAGCCACAGGGCGAGGATCGCCTCCTGGATCTTGCGCGAGGCCGAGCGCTCCGGCGTCAGGAACAGGTTCTTGGCGAGCTGTTGCGTCAGCGTCGAGCCGCCCTGGGCGACGCCGCGCCGGGTCAGGTTCTGGCCGATGGCGCGCAGGATGCCGACCGGATCGACGCCGAAATGCTGGTAGAACCGCCTGTCCTCGATGGCGACGAAGGCGCGCGGCAGGTAGGGCGGCAATTCCTTGATCGAGACCACCCGGCCGCCGGTCTCGCCCCGGTTGGCCAGGAGCGAGCCGTCGCTCGCCAGGATCGCGATGTTCGGCGGCCGCTTCGGCACGGCGAGCTGGTCGATCGGCGGCAATTGCGAGGCGTGATAGGCGATGAGCCCGGCCAAGCCGATGACGCACCACAGGCCGAGCACCACGCCGCCATAGACGATGCGGCCGAGCCAGGAGCGCCGCCTCTTGGCGCCGCGGCCACGGCCGGACGAGCCCCTGCCCCCGGAGGATCCGCGGGACGGGGAGGAACGCTTCGCCGTCTGCCTGCTCACGCGTCCGTCGCTCCTTGCCTCGGCGCCGCCGGCCCGGTCCTCTCGCGAGAGGCGCAGGTCGAGGTCGCCGCGCTGGCCGATGCGCCCTTCCGGCACATCGAAATTCGGCTCGGCCCTGCCACGCTTCTGCGCCATCGACACCCGTCACGAAGCTGTTCGCCCGCGCGCGAGGCCGCGCAACCAGACGTTGAAATGACGTCTCGGCGGCCCTGCGGACGCGTTCTGAGACGCTGTAAATGCGGCGGTTTAAGGGGCCGTTAAGATACACGGCACCACACCTTAGCCAGAACACCTCGCCAGGACGCGAGGGTGGCCCCAAAGCACTATTTCCGCCTTTCGCCCCTGGTTTCGGCGGGGGTCCATCCGTAAGGTGCCGGCCGATTCTGGGGGAGAATACGATCGTGCGGGTAGCCATTCTCGTCGCGGCGGCCGGGTTCGGCTTCGGGAGCGTTTCGGCAAGGGCCGAGATCCGGCTCGATACGGTCAATACCGTCGCCTGTGCCGAGGAAGGTGGCATCTGCCGGATGCCCTATCCCACGAACGTGTATTTCGGCGTGCCGGGCAAGACTCACGGCCGCCCCTTCCCGCAGGGCGGCGCGATCCCCTGCAACGTCCAGAGCTTCGGGGATCCGGCGCCCAACCAGCGCAAGGCTTGCTGGTACGCACCGCGCATCACCGGCAATGACGGTGGCGGATACCGCGACCGCTCGCGTCGCGATGACGGGGATGGATATCGCCCGCGCGGCGATGATCGCTACCGCGACGATGATCGTGCCCGCCGCGACGTGGACCGCGACTACGACCGTCCGCGCCGGGACGATTACGACCGTCCCCGCCGCGATTACGACGATGACCGGTCGGAGCGCCGCCGCTACCGCAGCGTTCCTGACGACGAATAGGCCGGCACGCCGATTGTGGGTTGAGAGGGACACGGCATGTCCGAGGACCGGCGCGGCGCCTATCGCCGCAATGCCTTCACCTTCGGGGCCGTCGAGACCGAAGAGGGGGAGGTCGGCTGTCTCGTCTGGGACGTGAACGAGACCGGCGCCCTGATCGAGATCGAGCAAGCCGTGGACTTGCCGAAGCGGTTCCGGCTGCGCCTTGCGCCGGAGGCCGCGATGCGCGAGGCGAGCCTCGCATGGCAGCGGGGCAAGCGCGCGGGGATCGCCTTTCCGCCCTGAAGCGCCTCACTCCTTGCGCCGGCCCGTCCGTCGGTCCCGGGTCATGCGCGTCGGGGCATGGAAATCGTCGGGCTTGGTGCGGACCCAGGCCACGAACCGGGCCAGTTCGGGGTCGGCTCGCAGGGCCTCCACGTCGGCGAGGCGCCGGGCGATCTCGGCCTCGCTGTAGCGGGCGTGGATCGCCGAGTGGCAGACCTGATGCAGCCGCACCGTGCCGCGATGGGTGCCGCCCTTCAGCTTGGGCGTCAGATGGTGCAGGCTCGATTTCGCGCCTCGTGGAATCGGGCGCTCGCAGAGCGGGCAAATGACCGGCGGCGCGGCCTGAGGGCCATGAGTCGCCGGATCGTCATCGCGCCACAGGCGCTCGCGTCTGCCCAAGCCAAGCCTCCACCTCTATCGGGCCGTCTTCGTCATTGCGAGCAAAGCGAAGCAATCCAGGGATCCGCCATACCCAGGCATGTCTCGCCGCGCTGGATTGTTTCGCTTCGTCCGAAATGACCGATGTGTGGCGAGTTTCTACCGGTTGTTGCTGCGTCACGTTTCCCGGCATTGACAACTTCCGGCAAACAACAGAGGCTTCGTCCGTTCCGAGGGGGGCCCGACGCGGGCTGAGATTGGGCGTAATGCCCTGACCCTTGAACCTGATCCGGTTCGTACCGGCGGAGGGACGGGAACCTGCGGCTTTCTTCGGGAGCCGTGTCTTTCGCCCATCGTCGTCGCGCAATTGGACCGCTCCAGCGCCAGGAGAGGCCAGATGAACGCACCCGTGCTGCCCAAGGATGTGAAGGGAAGCCCCGAGACCGTGACCACGGGACCGGTCAGCGGCTCGCGGAAGGTCTACGCGACCGTCGGCGGCCGGGAGGACATCCGCGTCCCGTTCCGCGAGATCGTGCTGACCGACCCCAAGGAAGAGCCGGTGCGGGTCTACGATCCGTCGGGTCCCTATACCGAGACCGACGCCCAGATCGACCTGTCGGCGGGCCTGCCGCAGATCCGCGCCCCCTGGATCGCCGCACGCGGCTACGAGGCCACCGAACCCCGCGCCGTGAAGCCCGAGGACAACGGTTTCGCCTCGGCGGATAAGCTCGTCGCCCCCTGCCCCGCCGCGCGCACGCTCCGCAAGGCCGCCCCCGGCCAGATGGTGACGCAGTACGAGTTCGCCCGCGCCGGGATCATCACCGAGGAGATGATCTACGTCGCCCACCGCGAAAACCTCTGCCGCGAGCAGATGCTGGAGCGCGCCGAGGCGGCCCTGGCGGACGGCCAGAATTTCGGCGCGGCCGTGCCGGCCTTCATCACCCCCGAATTCGTCCGTGACGAGATCGCCCGCGGCCGGGCGATCATCCCCGCCAACATCAACCACACCGAAGTGGAGCCGATGGCGATCGGCCGGAACTTCCTCGTGAAGATCAACGCCAATATCGGCAACTCGGCGGTGACGTCTTCGGCCGCCGAAGAGGTCGAGAAGCTGGTCTGGTCGATCCGCTGGGGCGCGGACACGGTCATGGACCTGTCCACCGGCCGCAACATCCACAACATCCGCTCTTGGATCATCCGCAACTCGCCGGTCCCGATCGGGACCGTTCCGATCTATCAGGCGCTGGAGAAGGTCGGCGGCGATCCGCTCAAGCTCGATTGGGAGGTGTTCAAGGACACGCTCATCGAGCAGGCCGAACAGGGCGTCGATTACTTCACCATCCATGCCGGCGTACGCCTCGCCCACGTGCCGCTGACCGCGCGGCGCGTCACCGGCATCGTCTCGCGCGGCGGCTCGATCATGGCGCGCTGGTGCCTCGCCGGGCACCGCGAATCGTTTCTCTACGAGCGGTTCGACGAGATCTGCGACATCATGCGGGCCTACGACGTGTCGTTCTCCTTGGGCGACGGCCTGCGCCCCGGCTCCATCGCCGACGCCAACGACGCCGCGCAATTCGCCGAGCTGGAGACGCTGGGCGAACTCACCAAGATCGCCTGGGACAAGGGCTGTCAGGTGATGATCGAGGGCCCCGGCCACGTGCCGATGCACAAGATCAAGGTGAACATGGAGAAGCAGCTTCGCGAATGCGGCGAGGCGCCCTTCTACACCCTCGGCCCGCTGACGACCGACATCGCGCCGGGCTACGATCACATCACCTCCGGCATCGGCGCGGCGATGATCGGCTGGTTCGGCACGGCGATGCTCTGCTACGTCACGCCGAAGGAGCATCTCGGCCTGCCGGACCGGGACGACGTGAAGGTCGGCGTGATCACCTACAAGATCGCCGCCCACGCCGCCGACCTCGCCAAGGGCCACCCGGCCGCGCAGCTGCGTGACGACGCTCTGAGCCGCGCGCGATTCGACTTCCGCTGGGAGGACCAGTTCAACCTGAGCCTCGACCCGGACACGGCCCGGACCTACCACGACGAGACGCTGCCCAAGGACGCCCACAAGGTCGCCCATTTCTGCTCGATGTGCGGCCCGAAGTTCTGCTCGATGAAGATCACGCAGGATCTGCGCGCCGAGGTTCTGGCGATGGAAGAGGCCGGGCAGGTGATCGGCCAGGCCCCCGCCATGTCGCAGGCCGAGGCCGAGGCCGGGATGCGCGAGAAGTCGCGTGAATTCCTCGCCGAGGGTGGCAAGCTCTACGTCGACGCGGCCGAGTGACGAGACGACGGCGCGCCCCCTTTCACCGGGCGGGCGCGCCGCATTGTCGATGGGCATCCCCTCCCTTGGGGGCGTCCATATCCAGATCGATGTCGCGCCGGGCGCCATAGGCCTCGTAAAGCGTCGTGAGCATCAAGTCGGCGGCGACACGGACATCCGGTGGCGAGCCAAGGGGTACGGTCTGCGAAAAGTTCTTCTCGGGATCGTCCTGAGTGAAGCCCAGCTCGTTCAAGGTGTTCTGTGTTTCCTCGGTCGGCACGAACCGGACGAGCGAAAACTTGCCGGTTCCGTAGGCCCCGGACGAGGCTTCGCAGAACATCGCCGTATCGTCATCGATGAAGATGCACTGGACGTAGCGCTGGAACAGGCCGTTCATGGCCAGCGAGACGAAGCGGTTCCGGGACGTCTCGACCGGGCCGGCTCGATGAATCTCTTGAAGCGCGGCGACGAGCGGGCACCGATAGCGGGCCATGAAGGCCGATCGCGGTGAGGCCTGTGCGCCCCCCGGGACCGAAAACAGCGCAACGGCCACCAAGACGGCGGACAGGAACGGGGGAATAGACCCGCAGGTCTTCGATCTCGCGTCGGGGAAACGCCGTTGAAGCAGCGATGCTGCGGAATGCATGGGCCGGTGTCCGGTTGGTCGTCGGCCCACCCTTAAGCTTTTGTTATGGATCAGAAAATCCATAGCAGAAGTTGTTTTGCTCGCTACCCACGCGCATACCATGGTGGGAGCGGTGCAATTCTTTCAATTTTCCCATTCGCGGTAACGGAATATTTAGCGCGACTCCGAGGTGCGCGGTCAATAAAGGGCCACGGCATGGTCCTATTAAGAGCTGCTTAACGGCGCGATGGTGCTATCGGCCATCACAGGATCGAAGGAGCCTGTCATGGAGATACGGAGCATACCTGCCGTCGCGCAGGGGCCGCAGGGCCTCGACGCCATCGGCGCCACGGCCGCGCCACAGGCGCAGACCGCCGAGTCGAGCCCAACGCCCTCGAACAATCTCGAGCCGGCGGTGAAGGTCGATATCGGCGCGGGCTCGCACCAGGCGCGGTTCGTCCGCGACGTCGATACGAGCGCGATCGTGTTCCAAGTGGTCGATCAGACGTCCGGCGATGTGCTTGCGCAGTTGCCGAGCGAGAATGCCCTGCGCAACCGCGCCTATGCGAATGCCGGGGCACCGAACGGCGCCAACGGCGCCTTGTCCCGCGTGGCCTGACCGTCCGGGTCAGGCCGTTCGGGCTCAGGCGGTCTTGCCGATGCCCTGCGTGAGGTTGGGCGCTGTCCGGCCCGTCCGTCCCGCCGTATCCCGCAGCCCGGTGACGGCGCGGATCACCACGAGTCCGATCCGCGCGAGGCGGATCTGCCCAGGCAAGTCGCGCGGGCCGATCGGCCTGTAGGCCAGACGCGGGCTGATCTTCTCCGCTTCGGAGATCGCATGCCCGAGGGGCAAGGCGGCGATCCTGGCTGCGTCCTGCGCCGGGATGCCGAGCCAATCGGCCCAGGCCGTCTCCCGCGCCAGCGATCCCGCATCGTGCATCCGGCGGAACTTCGCGCGCCACAGGTAGCGCCGCACGCAGCGGACGAAGGTTTCCATCCGCGCGTCGCACAGGGCGTCCGGCTCCTCACAGCGTGAGCGGATCGTGTCCGCGACGCCCCCCGGCGCACGGCCGGTGAGGCGCGCCGAGATCGTCACGCAGACATCCGGCGCGTGGCGCACGCGCTTCCCGTGGGCGATCAGCCGCGCGATGAAGGCGCCGTCCTCGCCCAGCGGGATTTCCGGCATGCCACCGACCGCGACATAGGCGTCGCGGGTCACGGCCAGCGTCGCGCCGATGGTGGTGCGGTGGCAGGGCCAGGGATCGTGCGGATCGAGATCGATCCGCGCCTCGGCTTCGGTGATGAGCGCGTCGTAGATGTCTTCGAGCCGGGCGCGGGCATGGAGCATGTCCGGCAGGAGCTTGCCCTCCTCGACATCGAGCTCCACCCGCCCGGCAACGGCATCCGCGCCCGCGTCGATGGCCGCGAGAATCCGCGCCACCCAGTTCGGCGGAACCCGGCTGTCGGCGTCGGTGGAGAGGATCGCCCCGCCCGCTTCGCCGAGCCACGCGGCGGCCTCGTCCATGGCCTTGCGGCGTGCCCAGCCGGCATGGGCGCCGGCATAATCCTCGTTCAGCACCCGCACGGGGACCGACAGCGACGGAACGAGGCCGGCGACGATCTCGCCCGTGCCGTCCGTGCAGTTATTGAGGAAAAGCACCACGCCGAGGGCGCCCGGCGCGAGCCCTTCCTGGGCGTCGAGGGCGCGCAGGCAGGCGGTGATACGCTCGGCCTCGTTGCGCACGGGGACCGCGACGATGGCGGCGGGACTCGTCATGATGTGATCTCGTCGGCGCCGGAGGATGGCGCGCGACGGCTTATCGGCCGGGCGACCTGAACGGAAACCGAAGGGCGGATCTCAGAGGGTCTTCTCGACCAGCCCCTCGATCCATTCCGGTTGTGTCTCACCCACCGAGCGGCCCACCTCCGTCTCGCCCTTGTAGGCGATGAGGGTGCTCTGCATCCGCGCGTTCAATTGCTTCAGCACATCCTTTCGGCTGTCGAAATCGACATCGAAGACCTGCAGGTCCTTGAAACGCGGATCTTGCACCAACTTGGCGATGGCCGGCTTCTGCGCCTTGCAGATCGGGCACCAGGGCGCGCTCACCTCCACGAGGATCGGCTTGCCGGCCTTCTGCGCGGCCTGAAACGCGGCGGGATCGAAGGGCACCGGCTCGGCGGCGAAGACCGGCCCGGCATTCAGAACGGCGAGTGCGGCGAGCGCGATGATGGCGCGGCGTGTGGTCATGGGATGATCTTCCCTCGGACTCTGGCGGTCCGTCCCGCAACCTACACCAGTCGCGACGCCCGGCGCAGGGCCATCACGCCGCACCGGGGCTCCGCTCCTCCTCCGCCAGGGCGGCGATATCGGTTTCGTCGACAGCCTCCATCGGCTTGCGGATGCGCAAGGCCCGTGTCGGCTGGCCGGCGCGCATCACGAGGACGATGGTCTCCATGTCGGGGCAGCCCGGATCGGCGCATGCGATCTCGTTGACGGAGAGCGCGTCGTCATCGCCAAGGCTGAGACGAGGCGCGATCATCTCCTTCAACCGCGCGGCCAGGGCGGATCGCTCGGCCGAACGGGCGCGCCACGCCTTGAGGCTCACGAAGGCCATGGGCGATCCTTTTCCTGGATCCGGGTTCCAACGCGGGTGTGAAACGATGTTGCATCGCCGCCGTCAAGCCGAAGCGTTCGCGCGGGTGGATGCGGAGAAAAGGCGCGTTGTCCCCTGTTCCCTATGGCGTTCGGTAGGTTCTGTTGCAACGAACCCGCCGCTCGCTCGTAATGCCCATCGGGTCTGACGGGCTTGGGGCCTGCCGGGCTTGTGGCCAGGACCGGGAATCGAGTGGGAGTATCGGTGTCTTGCGACACTGGCGGGACGGGCCGGGCGACCGGCGGAGCTATCACCACGGCAACCTGAAGGAAGCTCTCGTCGAAGCCGCGAGGCGATTCATCGCCGAGCGCGGCATCGGGGGCTTCACTCTGGTCGAGGCCGCGCGCCTTGTCGGCGTCACGCCGGCCGCCCTGTATCGCCACTTCCGGGGCCGCGAAGCCCTCCTCGAGGAACTGGCTGGGCGCGGCTTCAACGAGTTGGCGAGCCGGCTGGCCCGCGCCCTCACCTCGCGCGGCAGCCCGCTCGAACGCTTCACCCGCATGGGCGAAGTCTACCTCGCCTTCGCAGAGGAGGAGCCCGCCTATTACGCGGCGATCTTCGAGACGCGCGGCATCCACGCGGCGCCCCTGCCGGAGGGCCGCCCCAGCCCCTTCGACCTTTTGGTCGAGGCCTTGCAGGCGACCTTCACCGATGGGTTCGGCGGGGTAACGCCGCGCTTCATCGCCCTGGAAGTGTGGGCGCTGGCCCATGGGCTCGCCACCCTTTCGGCCGCCGGGCAATTGCCGACCGGTCCCGGCATCCCCGACAAATACGAATTGCTGCGCGCGGGCGTCCTCGCCCTCGTGCACGGTGCTGCCCGGCGCGATTGAGACGGCCGATTCGGCGGCCCTTGAAACGCCCTCCCGCGATCCGCATGTTAACTCCGTTCACATGATATGCGGAGCTTGCCCGTGAACACGACCTCGACCCCTCCCTATGCCACCGGCCGCGCCTGCCGCTCCGGTCCCTTCCCTCGCCGCTCATTGGAGATCGGTGCCATCGTCCTTGGCTTTGTGTATTGGTGGCCGGTCGGCCTCGCGTTGCTCGCGTGGAAGCTGACGGGCTACCCGGCCGTCAACGAGATGCGTGACGCCGCCCGCCGGAACTTCGGCAATTTCGGAAGCGGGGACGCAACCCGCCCTGCCTCTCGCTTCGCCCGCGCCTTCGAGGCCGCCAATCGCGGCACCGGCAACGCGGCCTTCGACGAGTACCGTCGCGCCGAACTCGATCGGCTGGAAGCGCAGCGCCGCGCCCTCCAGGAAGAGAGCCGCGCCTTCGCTGCCTTCGTGGAGGAACTGAAGCGCGCCAAGGATCGCGAGCAGTTCGATGCCTTCATGGCCCAGCGCCGGGCCGGCGGCACGGATGGACCGCGCACGGTCTAAGGAGGACAACCCGGCCGCGCCCTGCCTGACCGGGCTGGGCGCGGCGGCTCGATTTCCCCTTGTCCCGACGGCCCCGGCCGTTGCGCCCTGCCCGGCCCTCCGGCATGACTCGCCCGTCACGGCACGGGAGGGGCGATGTCGAGCGGGGCAGTCACGGTGGTCGATCACCCGCTGGTGCAGCACAAGCTCACCCTGATGCGGGACAAGGATCGCTCGACGCAGGGCTTCCGCCGGCTGCTCAACGAGATCGGCATGCTGCTCGCCTATGAGGTGACGCGCGATCTCCCCCTCGAATCCGTCGATATCGAGACGCCCGTCGGCCCGATGTCCGGCCGGCAGATCCAGGGCAAGAAGCTGGTCCTCGCCCCGATCCTCCGGGCCGGCGTCGGCTTTCTCGATGGGATGCTGTCGCTCCTTCCCTCGGCCCGCGTCGCCCATGTCGGGCTCTATCGCGACCCCGACACGCTGGAAGCGGTCGAATACTACTTCAAGGCGCCGTCCGACCTCGCCGACCGCACCGTTCTGGTGCTCGATCCGATGCTGGCGACGGCGAATTCGGCGGTGGCCGCCCTCGATAGGTTGAAGGCGCGCGGCGCCGTCGATCTGCGCTTCGTGTGCCTCCTCGCGGCACCCGAGGGCTTGGCCCGTCTGGCCGCCGCGCATCCCGACGTGCCGGTCTGGACGGCCTCGATCGACAGCCATCTCAACGAGCATGGCTACATCGTCCCCGGCCTCGGTGATGCCGGCGACCGGATGTATGGCACGCGCTGACCCGGCCTTGCCGGGCGCCATTCAGCGCGCAGATAAACCCGACCGAGCCAGCGGAGACCGATGATGGGAAGCGCCACCCTGCCCGAGACGATGCGCCGGATCCGCTACGACGGGACGGGCGGCCCGGAGGTCATCGCCGTCGAGACGGCGCCGGTGCCGAAGCCGGGTCCGGGCCAGGTGCTCATCGAGGTTGTCGCGGCGGGCGTGAACCGGCCGGACGTGGCACAGCGCGCCGGCAGCTACCCGCCGCCGCCCGGCGCCACCGAGATTCCCGGCCTCGAAGTCGCGGGCCGCATCGCCGCCCTCGGCGAGGGTGTGCAGGGGCTCTCCGAAGGCGATGAGGTCTGCGCCCTGGTGATCAGCGGCGGCTATGCCGAGTATGCCGTGGCCGAGGCCGGGCATTGCCTGCCGCGCCCCGCCGCCATTGCGCTGATCGATGCCGGCGGCCTGCCGGAGACGTTCTTCACCGTCTATTCCAACGTGATTCAGCGCGGGCGCCTGACGGAGGGCGAGACCTTCCTCGTGCATGGCGGCTCCAGCGGCATTGGCGCCACCGCGATCCAGATGGCGAAGCTGTTCGGTGCCAAGGTCTTCGCCACGGCCGGCTCGGCGGAGAAGTGCCGGTTCTGCGAGGAACTCGGGGCCAGCGCCGCCATCGACTACAAGCAGAGCGACTTCGCGGAGGAGATCCAGCGCCTCACCGACAAGCGCGGCGTGGACGTGATCCTCGACATGATCGGCGCGAGCTACTTGCAGCGCAACCTCAAGTCGCTGGCGCAGGATGGCCGCCTCGTGATGATCGCGCTGATGGGCGGCTACAAGGTCGACGGGCTGAACATCACCCCGATCATGCGCAACCGCTTGACCTTCACCGGCTCGACGCTGCGTCCGCGCTCGAAGGAGGACAAGGCCGCCATCGCCGCCGGGCTGCGCAAGGACGTGTGGCCCCATCTCGACAGCGGGCGCATCCGCACGGTGACGCACGCCACCTTCCCGCTGGAGCGCGCCCGCGAAGCGCACGAGCTAATGGAAACGAGCACGCATCTCGGCAAGATCGTGCTCACCACCGGCCGCTGAGGCGCCCCGACCGGAACCCCCACCCTACCCTCGCGTTGGCGACCGATAACACAATCGTGTTGCGGCCGCTTCAACGGCGCGTCGCGTAACGTCAGCGAGGAATGGTCGATGGTCGAGAAACTCACGCCTCAGGAAGGCCGTCAGGGCGAGCGCGGCAAGTCCGTCCTGTGGGTGCTCGTGGGCAGCCTCGTGCTGCTCGCGGTGGCGACGGTCGGCCTCCTGACGTGGAACGGGGCCAACTCGCCGAAGGATTACGCGTCCCAGAGCCAGGATGCCTCCCGCAAGGAGATCACCGGCTCGGTGAACGGCACGTCGAACACGTCCACCTCGAACTCGAAGGCCGTGCCCGGCGGCAACCCGTCCTACCCGCAGCCGGCGCAGCAGAACGCCAACGGCGGCACCCCGAAGTAAGCCGCGCTCAGCGCGTCGGGACGGGGTTCACGCCCCGGTAATCGTAGAAGCCGCGCTTGGTCTTGCGCCCCAGCCAGCCGGCTTCGACGTACTTCACCAACAGCGGGCATGGCCGGTACTTCGAATCGGCCAGCCCCTCGTACAGGACCTGCATCACCGAGAGGCAGGTATCGAGGCCGATGAAATCCGCCAGTTGCAGCGGACCCATCGGATGGTTGGCACCGAGCTTCATCGCCGTGTCGATCGACTCGACCGAACCCACTCCCTCGTACAGCGTGTAGATCGCCTCGTTGATCATCGGCAGCAGGATGCGGTTGACGATGAAGGCCGGGAAATCCTCCGACATCGTCGCCGTCTTGCCGAGCTTGGCGATGAAGCCCTTGGCCGATTCGTAGGTCTGGTCCTCGGTGGCGATGCCCCGGATCAGCTCCACGAGCTGCATGACCGGCACCGGGTTCATGAAATGGATGCCGATGAACCGCTCGGGCCGGTCGGTCGAGGCCGCGAGGCGGGTGATCGAGATGGACGAGGTGTTGGTCGCCACCATCGCCTCGGGGCTCAGCACCGGGCAGAGATTGGTGAAGATGTCCCGCTTGGTCGCTTCGTTCTCGGTGGCGGCCTCGATCACGAGATCGCAGGGTGCCAGTTCCGCGAAGCTGCCGACCGCCTTGATCCGCTCGCGGGCGGCGTGGCTGTCGTTTTCTTCCAGAGCGCCCTTCGACACGAGACGGGCATAGCCCTTCTCGATCGTGTCCATGCCGTTGGCGAGCCGCGTCGGGTCGCGATCGTTCAGGTACACGTCGAGACCCGCGACGGCGCAGACCTGCGCGATGCCGCTGCCCATCTGGCCCGCGCCGATGATGCCGACGCGCTTGATCTCGATGCCCATGTGAAGCCCTTGCCCTCGCTCCGTGCCCGCCCCGCCGCCGGCCTGCGGCTCGGCCGAGACCGCGAGGTGGCATGGTGAACTCAGTGCCGTCTCAGCTTTCTAGACCAATCGCAAGGGATGACGGAACCCAAGCAAGGCGTGCACTGCAATATTCCGGCCCGCGCGTCGCCTCGGCGGCGTGCGCGGGCCTCGCGCGGCTCACTTGGCCTTGGCGATCTCGGACTGGAACTCCGGCACGATCTGGAACAGGTCGCCCACGAGGCCGTAATCCGCCACCTGGAAGATCGGCGCGTCCTCGTCCTTGTTGATGGCGACGATGACCTTCGAATCCTTCATGCCGGCGAGGTGCTGGATCGCGCCCGAGATGCCCACGGCGACATAGAGATCCGGCGCCACCACCTTGCCGGTCTGGCCGACCTGCCAGTCGTTCGGGGCGTAGCCCGCATCGACCGCCGCGCGCGAGGCGCCGACAGCAGCGCCGAGGGAATCGGCCAGGGGCTCGATCAGCTCGTGGAACTTGTCGGCCGAGCCGAGGGAGCGACCGCCCGAGACGATGATCCGCGCCGAGGCCAGCTCCGGCCGGTCCGACTTGGCGATCTCCTCGCCCTTGAAGGTCGAGCCCGAGGCGCCGGCCGCAGCCGAGACCGGCTCCACCGTGCCGGCCGAACCGCCCTCGCCCGCCGCCTTGAAGGCCGCCGTGCGCACGGTGATGACCCGCTTCGGGCCGGGCGCCTGAACGGTCTGAATCGCGTTGCCCGCGTAGATCGGCCGCTCGAACGTGTCGGGCGAGACGACCTTGATGATGTCCGAGACCTGCGCGACGTCGAGGCGGGCCGCCACGCGCGGCAGCACGTTCTTGCCCGTGGTGGAGGCCGACGCGATGATCGCGTCGTAGGCGCCCGCGACCGACTCGATCAGCGCCGAGACGGGCTCGGCGAGGTCGTGGTCGTAGGCGGCATCTTCGGCGAGAAGCACCTTCTCGACGCCTTCCAGCTTGGCGGCCGCCTCGGCCGCCGCCTTGGCGTTGCCGCCGGCCACCAGGGCATGCACCGGCGCGCCCATCTGGTTGGCAGCGGTGAGCGCCTTCAGCGTCCCATCCTTGATCTGACCGTTGGCGTGCTCGACGTAGAGGAGCGTTGTCATGTGCGGGTATCCCGATTGCGAGGGAGCCGCGCTCGACCGACCAGCGGGAGCGCGGCCATGCGGGGTGGACGCGTCAGATGACGCCGGCCTCGACCTTCAGCTTCTGGACCAGCTCGGCCGGCGAGGCGACCTTCACGCCGGCCGAACGGCCCGGGGGCTCGGCGGTCTTCAGCACGGTCAGCTTCGGGGTGACGTCGACGCCGAGCGCCTCGGGGCTCGACTCGTCCAGCGGCTTCTTCTTCGCCTTCATGATGTTGGGCAGCGAGGCGTAGCGCGGCTCGTTGAGGCGCAGGTCCGTCGTGACGATGGCCGGCATCTGGAGCGACACGGTCTGCAGCCCGCCATCGACCTCGCGGGTCACGTCGAGCGTGCCCTCGCCCATCTCCACCTTGAAGGCGAAGGTGCCCTGCGGCCAGCCGAGCAGCGCGGCGAGCATCTGGCCGGTCTGGTTCGAGTCGTCGTCGATGGCCTGCTTGCCGAGGATGACGAGCTGCGGGCTCTCCTTCTCGACGACGCCCTTCAGCAGCTTGGCGACGGCCAGCGGCTCGCAATTCACGTCGGTCTTCACGAGGATGGCGCGGTCGGCGCCCATGGCGAGGGCGGTGCGCAGGGTCTCCTGCGCCTGCTGCGGGCCGATCGACACCGCGACGATCTCGGTCGCCTTGCCCTTTTCCTTCAGGCGGATCGCCTCTTCCACGGCGATTTCATCGAAGGGGTTCATCGACATCTTCACGTTGGCGAGCTCGACGCCCGACCCATCCGCCTTCACGCGGATCTTCACGTTGTAGTCGACGACCCGCTTGACGGGCACCAGAACCTTCATGGCGGACTCGATCCTTCCCGCTGTTATCCTTGGTCGCGGGGTAGACGGTCCGGCGCGGATCGCGCGCGCGTGACGGCCCCCCGCGAATGGCGGCGGGACCGTAGCGGCCACATTTCTGCCTTGTCAACGCAGGGCTGTGAGGCCGCCGCAAAGGGCCGCAAGCCGAGTCAGCGGTTGGCGCCCGGCACCCAGAGCACGTCGTCGGCGCCGTCGCGGTTCGCGGCGCGGCTCGCGACGAAGAGGAAGTCCGACAGGCGGTTGAGGTACTGGATGGCCTCCGGGGAGACGACCTCGCCCTCGACGGCGGCGAGATGGACCGCGAGGCGTTCGGCCCGGCGGCACACCGTGCGGGCGAGGTGGAGATAGGCCGCGCAGGGCGAGCCCCCCGGCAGCACGAAGGACTTGATCGGCGGGATGGTCGCGTTCAGCGCGTCGATGTCGCGCTCCAGCCGCTCGACCTGGGACGCGATGATCCGCAGGGGTTCGTAGGGCAGCGGCTCCGGCCCCTCGGGCGTGGCGAGGTCGGCGCCGAGGTCGAACAGGTCATTCTGGACGGCGCCGAGCATCCGGTCGAGGTGCTCGTCGGCGTGCAGGCGGGCGAGGCCGATGCAGGAATTGGTCTCGTCCACCGTGCCGTAGGTCTCGACGCGGAGGTCGGCCTTCGACCGGCGCTGCCCATCGGCCAGGGCCGTGGTGCCGTTGTCACCGGTACGGGTGTAGATCCGATTCAGCTTGACCAAGGGAAGGCTCCCGCGCGTCCCCGCCGAACCGGCTCTGGGCGCTTAGAACGTGTAACCGATCTTGCCGCCGTAATTCGTCAGGCCGCGGTTGTTGGCGCAGAGACCGGCGTTCGACATGTGCTCGACCGTGGCCATGATGCTCCAATGTTCCGTCAGGCGATAGCCGAGCGCGGCGGCCTCACGGAAGAGCGGCGAGCAGCCCAGGGTGTTGAAGCCGTAGGGCGTCAGGACCTTCGGGCCGGTGTAGCCGTTATGGGCGGCGCCGCCGAAGAAGCCGTCGATGAAGATCTTGCGGCCCAGCGTCTCCGGGAACACTTCGACGGTCCAGGTGGCGCCGAGATAGGCGTAGCTGGTGCGACCGCCGGTGTTGTAGCTGCCGCCGACGGTCGGGCGCGGGATGAACGCCTGCCAGAAGGGATCCTGGAAGATCACCGGCTTGGCGAACAGGATTTCGCCGTTGATGTTTTCCTTGGAGAAGCCGCGCGCCTTGCCCTCGGCGCTGCCGGGGTCCTGCACCGCGCCGCCGATGCGCAGCTCGGACACGAAGCTCAAGGGCTGTGCCGGGGCGGCGTAGTAGGCCGGGGCCGGCGCGGCGCCGAGATCCGCAGCGGAGGCCGGCACCAGGGCCGTGGCCGTGAGAAGGCCGGCAAGGAGGGCGCGAAGGGTGGCGGTCATGCGGGCTCGGCGGACGTAGCGGGGGTCGAAACGTTTGCCGACCCTACCACGGAGCTCGGCCGTTGAGCCCGGTTTCATCCGGTTCCGCCGGCAAAACCCCGACGCTGCGGCGCCAGGGTCACACTCGCCTCAGGCGGAGCGCCACCACACGACGCCCATGATCAGGACGATGGCGACGAATTGCAGGAGGACGCGCAGGCGCATCAGCCGCTGGGATACGCTGGCGCTGCCGCCGCGCATCATGTTGGCGAGGCCGAGGGCCAGGACCACCGCCACGGCGAGGCAGGCGACGAGGACGAGGGTATTGGACGACATCGCGGCGGATCCCGGTCGGCGCGGCCCCATCGCGGGGCGCAACCGCACCTATAGCCGGCACGGCGTTGCCGCGCAGCCCGGTCCGCGACGCCGAGTGTCGCGGCTCAGCGGGCCGCCTTGCTCTCCGGAGCCGACGCGTCCGCGAAAACCAGCACGACCGAGCGGCCCTGCGCCGGAGGGTCGGTGAGCTTCGCCCGGAACCGCGCCGCCTCTCCGGTGCCGAGGCTCGCACGCGGCGCCGGGGCGGGAAACGACTTGAGCGGCTTGCCGGCGGCGTCGCTGATCTCGATCCGCAGGCCGGGCACCGGAACGCCGGCCCCGCCGACCCCGACGAGATCGCCCTCGATCACGAGTTCGGCGGAGCGGTCCTCGCCGGCCGGGTTCTGGAAGGCCACGACGTTGCGGATCTCCAGCCCCCGCCGGTTCACCGGCAGGCCGATGGTGGCGAAGAGCGATGCCGTCTGGGGGACGAGACCCACCACCGTGGTGCGGGCCAGGCAGGCCATCGGAACGGCCGCGAGCAGGCCGAGCCCGCAGATCATGGGGGCCGACAGGAAGGCGCCGGCAGCGGGCAGAGGGCGACGCTTCGGCTTGGCTTTCTTCGCCACGGGCTTGCGCTTGCGCGGCGGCGGCTCCTCGGCCGGAGCCGCGTCGGGTTCCGCTTCGTCGCGGATCGCGGCGGCGGCCTCGGCCCAGGCGGCATCCGCCACCGGATCGGCCTGCGCGTCGGGGGCCGGCTCCTGCGGCTCCTCGACGGCGGCGTCGGGGGTGAGGAACCACGTCTCCCGGCAGGCGGCGCAGCGGACGGACCGGCCCTCCGGCCCGATCTTCGCCGCATCGATGCGGTAACTGCTGGCGCAGGTCGGGCAGGTGATCAACATCGGCGGCTGACTCGACGCGGCCGGTCAGGCCAGGCGAGTGGACCGAACGGCAGAAAAACTCTTGAGAAATGGTGCCCGAACGGGGTTAACCTCGCGTGAAGCGGCGGGCCGCGCTCCGCCTCCGCGCGGCGCGGCCCGCCGGCGTTATCGTGAACCAGCCTTCGGGCCAGCGGCGGGACGGCGTTGAACGTTCAGGCAACCATGAAGAGCCTGCTGCCGGGTGCCGAACGGCCCGTGGTGCAGTTCGAGCATGTCGGGATGCGCTACGGCCTCGGGCCGGAGGTGCTCTCCGATGTGAGCTTCCGCATCGCGCCGCATTCGTTCCAGTTCCTCACCGGCCCCTCGGGCGCGGGCAAGACGACGCTCCTGCGGCTGATCCTGCTCTCCGTCCGGCCGACGCGCGGGACCGTGTCGATCTTCGGCGAGGAAGTCTCGGGCATCTCCAGCGAGAAGCTCACCCTGCTCCGGCGGCGGATGGGCGTGGTGTTCCAGGATTTCCGCCTGCTCGACCACCTCACCACCTACGAGAACGTGGCCCTCCCCCTGCGGGTGCAGGGTCGCTCCGAGACGAGCTACCGCGCCGAGGTGGTGGAATTGCTCCGTTGGGTCGGGCTCGGCGAGCGGATGCATGCGCTCCCTCCCCTCCTCTCCGGCGGAGAAAAGCAGCGCGCTGCCATCGCCCGCGCGCTCATCGCCCGGCCCGACCTGCTGCTCGCCGACGAGCCTACCGGCAACGTCGACCCCGCCCTCGGGCGGCGGCTCCTGCGACTCTTCCTCGAACTCAACAAGCTCGGCACCTCCGTGATCATCGCCACCCACGATTTCGGCATCATGGATGCCGTGAACGCCCGCCGCATGGTGCTGAACGCCGGGCGGCTGCGGATCGAGGAATGAGCATCACGGCCAAGGCCCGAGCGCGCGCAGCGGCAGCGTTTCCAGTGGATCCGACCCTTCCCGCCAACCTCCGGCGCAACGCGCCCCTCGTCCCGACGGACACCGCCGCCGGGCGCTCGCTGGCGGCGGTGATCGCCATCCTCACCTTCCTGGCCGGACTCTGCGCGGGCGCCGCCGAGATGGTGGCCGCCAATGCCGGCCAGTGGCAGACCAGCGTCGCGCAGGAAGTGACGATCCAGGTCCGACCCGGCCCCGGGCGGGATGTCGATGCCGACGTCGCCAAGGCGGAAGCGCTCGCGCGGGAGGAGCCGGGCATCGCGCAGACGCGCATCTTCTCGAAATCCGAGTCGGAACGGCTGCTCGAACCCTGGCTCGGGTCCGGCCTCGATCTCACCGATCTGCCCGTGCCGCGTCTCATCGCCCTCAAGATGTCGGGAGACCGCGCCGATCTCGGCCGCCTTCGGACCAAGCTGACCGACGCGTTGCCCGGCGTCGCGAGCCTCGACGACCACGCGCTCTGGCTGCAGCGCCTCTCGACGGCCGCCAACGCCTTCGTCGGGGCGGGCGTCGGCTTGGTGGTGCTGGTGCTGGTGGCCACCGGCCTCGCGGTCACCTTCGCGACGCGCGGCGCCATGGCCGGAAACAAGGAGGTGGTGGAAGTGCTGCACTTCGTCGGCGCGGGGGACGATTACATCGCCCGCGCCTTCCAGGCCCGCTTCTTCGGACTCGGCCTGCGGGGCGGCGGCATCGGCGCCGCCTGCGCCATCCTCGCCTTCCTCATCGCCGGATTCATCACCGGTTCGGCGTCGTCCGGCCCGGCTGGCCAGGAGATCGAGGCGCTGTTCGGTGCCTTCCAGATCGGCTGGCGCGGCTATTTCAGCATCGCCCTGATCGGGGGAATCGCTTCCCTCGTCACGGGTGCCGTCTCGCGCATTACGGTGCGGAGATACCTCGCCTGATTGCGACGGACCGCACATGGGCTACCTCTACTTGCGAACCGCCGCCGTTTCTTAAGAGTTTGGCAACCAGTTGGGAGAGTGATCTGTGGGCAGCCGGGATGGCTGCCTCCACGTCGCCGTAATCGGCGCTAGGCTCCGGAGGATGAACACGCGGATGACGCGCGCTCCCGTCTCTCTCGCGACCGATGCCATCGGCTGGGTCTGGAACGAGCAGGCGCCCGCCTCCCCGGCCAAGGGGATGGGCGACGGGTCCGGCAGGTTGCCGGGCAGGACGAACCGGGAGTTGGCCCTGCAGTGCGGCGCCGCCGCGGCCGGACTGTGCTTCGTCGCCTTCGTCGCGGGCTTCTTCGCCTTCGTCTCCCACCTCGCCCGCCAGGAACGGACGCCCGAGGGCCGAACCGACGGGATCGTCGCCCTGACCGGCGGCGCGCAGCGGATCGGCGATGCCATCGATCTTCTGGCGGCCGGCTATGGCCGGCGCCTTCTCATCACCGGAGTGAACGAGCGGACGAGCCGCGAGGAGATCGCCCGGCTCAACCCGACGCAGCGGCAGCTCATCGCCTGCTGCGTCGACCTCGATTACCGGGCGCGCAACACGATCGGCAACGCCATCGAGACGCGCCGCTGGATGCGCACGCACCATTTCAGCACCGTGGCCGTGGTCACGTCGAACTACCACATGCCACGCACGCTGGTGGAACTCGATCATGCCTTGCAGGAGAGCGAGCGGATCGTCCCGCACCCGGTGGTGACGGAAGGGTTCGATGCCGATTCGTGGTGGCGCCATCCGCCGGCCGCCCGCTTGCTGGCGTCGGAATACGTGAAGTTTCTCGTGAGCTGGCTGCGCACCCGCTTCGAGCAGGACCCGGAGCGCTCGCGGGTGGCCGTGGTGCTCGGCCGGCGCAAGCCCGTGAAGATGGTCGCCGAGCCGCTGATGCGCAGCCTCGACTGATACCGCTTTCGGCCGGACAGTCCGGCGCGATCCCACCGCCGTCAGCGCGAGTGTGAGCGCCGTTACAGGCCCTTGCAACGGTCGCGGATCGCCTCGGCGAATTCCTTCTCGGAGCCCTGGACCTGGGCGAGCCCCGTGTTCCGCTCCGTGCCGGAGAGGCAGCGGCCATAGACGGCGGCCACCCGACGCATCGTATCGACGTGCCGGCGCCAGACCCGGCAGCTCTTGGCCGTGTCGTTGATGTCGGCCTGCTCCAACTGGTCGATGGCTTGGCGCTGCATCGATTGCGCCACCACCACATCGCGCGCGCAGGTGGAATCGCCGCCCTGCGCGAGGGCCGGCATCGCGACGAGGCCGAGGGCGGCGAGGGTCGCCAGCGAACGTCGAAGTGGCATCAGGCAGCCCGGGACGCGGCGTTGCGGGTCAGCAGCGCGAACAGGGCCGCCTCGTCGCGGGCGGCCCGGATGCTGGCGAGCATCCCCGGCTCACGCAGGACGCGCGCCACCTGCGCCAAGGCCTTGAGGTGATCGGCCCCCGCTCCTTCCGGGGCGAGGAGCAGGAAGGCGATATCGACGGGTTCGCCGTCGAGCGCTTCGAAATCCACCGGCCGGTCGAAGCGGGCGAACAGGCCGAACAGCCTGTCGAGCCCCGCGAGCTTGCCGTGGGGGATGGCCACGCCCTCCCCGATCCCGGTCGAGCCGAGGCGTTCGCGCTGAAGCAGCGTCTCGAAGACGGCCCTGTCCGCGAGCATCGGCAGATGCCGCACGGACTGGGCCGAGAGATCTTGCAGCACCTGCTTCTTCGAGCGGGCGCGCAGCGAGCAGACCACCGCATCGGGGGCCAGAAACTCGAGAAGTGGCATGGAACGACCGTTGCCCCGCCTAGCTCCCCCGGGGAGCCGGCCCCCTCAAGATCGCCGTACCCGCCCTGAGATGGAAACGCCCCTGTCCAATGGTCGGACATCGTGGACGGTTCCGGCTCTGTTCCGCGCGCGCCCGGTATGAGTCAGGCGCCGCCCGCCGGAGGATCGACCCAGCCGATCGCCCCGTCGCTTCGCCGATATACGATGTTGACGCGCCCGGTGCCAGCGTGGACGAAGACAACGACGGGTGATCCTGTCATGTCGAGGGCGGTCACCGCCTCGCCGACGGTGTGGCGCTGAAGGGTCTTGGTGCTCTCGGCGACGATCGGCGGATGGGCGTCGCCCTCCTCCTCCGGCTCGGAATCCTCCTCGTCCGGCGGGGCGAGGACGGCGTAGGCGGCTTCCATCGCGGAACCGTCCCGGGCGGCGCTGGCATGTTCCTTCAGCCGGTGCTTGTAGCGGCGAAGGCGCGTCTCCAGCCGGTCGGCGGTCTGCTCGAAGCTCGCCCTCGGATCGTGTGCGGCGCCCACCGCCTCCATCGTGAGGCCGGAGACGAGATGCAGCACGCAATCCGTTCGGTACGCGCTCCCGTCGCGGCGGAGGGTGACGTGTCCGGTGCAGCCATCCTGCATGTGGGTATCGAGATACTTGGAGAGCGTCGCCGCCATCCGTTCCTCCACCCGGGTGCGCAGGCTCTCACCGAGATCCACTCCGTGGCCGGTGACGCGCAGAGACCTCATGCTCCCTCCTGTTTCTATGTGGACGGGGGAATTAGAGACCCGATTTCGCGCGAGTCAACGGAGCCCGGCCGCTTTCATGAGCCGGCATAGCGGCGGTGGGGGGCGGAGGTTGCGATCCGTTAACCATTCCGAACCTACGGTCCTCGCCAGCCGGATGGGACTTCACGATGACCGCTCTGTTCGTCTTCGCCGTCATACCCCTCACGATCGCCATCGTCCTGGCGCGCGGCGAACCCGTGCGGACCATCAGCTGCCTCGGCGCGATGAGCGTCGGTTGCCTCATCGCCTGCTACAGCGTCTTCGGCTTCCTGCGCAGCCGGATTTTCGGCGTCGTCCGCTGAGGCATCGTTCCGGGCCTGGCGCCCGGCGGCGTGCGCGGCCGTGAGGGCGACGCACCCGCGCATGGCCGAGACCGCTTCGCGCAACGCCCGTTCCAGTTCGTCGACACGATCCGTCAGGCTGGCGGCGGCGGCCTCGGCGGCGTCGGCGGCCTCACCCTGCTCCTTCAGCGACGCCAGAATGCCCTGAGCGGTGGCCCGCGCCTCGTTGCGCTCGCGCTTCAGGCGCTCGATCTCGCCCTCGGCCTCCTCCGCGCGCTGCTTCCAGCCGCCGGCCAGGGCGGCGGCTTCGAGGGCCGAGACCCGCTGACGGGCATCCTCGAGCTGGGATCGCAGCCGAATGACATCCGCCTCGGCCGAGGTGGCGCGGAACTCGGCGTCATTGGCGGCGGCCAGGGCGGCGCGAATGTTCAGGGCATCGACGAGGATGCCGTCTTCGGCAAAGCATTCCGCCAGCGCCACGAGCGCCTGCCGCTGCGCTTCGGTCAGCACCGCCCCATCCCTGGAGAAGACAGCATGGGAAAGGCAGACATCACGCCGCCCGCGCGATGTCGAGTGCGGCGGCGACGAATGCGTGACGTTGCTGTGGTTCGCGCCGCGATCCCATCGCCATCCGCCCCGAAGCGACGGTTGATAATGACCGTTTTCGCCCCGGCGACCGCTTGAAGAAGCGGCCGGATCACAATCTATGGAGGTCCGCGCCCCTCGCCAGGGAGCCGATCCGCGCGTGCCCGGTGGGGCTCGCCGCGCGGTTCTCCGCTTCCGCCCTCCGGCGGGTCGCCCCTCCCGCCTTCGTCTGACACCTCTCGCCGGCCGCCATCATGTTCACGAGACGTCGCATCCTGACCGCCGGTTCGCTTCTCGGAGCGAGCGCCCTCACGCGTCCGGGCCGCTCCCTCGCGCAGGGCCGCACGACGCCGCTCACCGTGAAGGTCGGGCTGATCCCGATCCTCGCCGCCGCGCCGATCTACGTCGCGGAGAAGGAGGGCTGGCTGAAGGAGGCCGGGCTCACGCCCGCCGTGACCACCTTCGAATCCGGCCCGAATGCGATCCAGGCGCTCGCCTCCGGCACCCTCGACGTCTACGTCGCGGGCGTGGCGCCCCTGGTCGTCGCGCGGTCGCGGGGCCTCGACATCAAGGTCGTCGCCTCGACCGCCGTGGAAGAGAACGTGTTCGTGGCCGCGCCCAAGCTGGCCCAGCACGCCGAAAAGGGCCTTCCCCCCGCCGAGGTGTTCAAGCGCTTCCGCGCCGCCACCGGCGTTCCGGCCCGGCTCGCCACGCAGCCGCTGGGCTCGGTGCCGAACACGACGCTGCAATATTGGCTCTGGGAGGTCGCGAAGGCCGATCCGAAGGACGTCACCATCGTCTCGATGGGGATCGACGCCACCCAGCAGGCGATCCTGGCCGGTGCCGTCGATGGCGGCACCCTGCGCGAGCCGGCCGTCTCGATCGTGACCGGCCGCAACCCGGCGATCCGGCTGCTGGCGCTCGGCGGCGAGATGTTCCCGAACCAGCCGGGCACCGTGGTCGCCTTCACCAAGGCGTTCCTCGACAGGGAGCCCGACGCCGCCCAGGCGATCGTCACGGCGATCGTCCGCGCCATCGATCTGATCGGCCGCGATCCCGCCCGCGTCACCCCCGCCATCGAGGGGGCGCTCGGAAAGGGGCTGATCGACTCCGCCACGATCCAGCGCGCCCTCGCCTCCCCGGCGACGCGCTTTTCCGCCGACCCGCGCGCGATCGTCGAGGCCACCGCCGCCATGCAGCGCTATCAGGTGAAGATCGGCGCCCTCGACCGCGACGTGCCCCTCGACGGCCTGTTCGAGCCGCGCCTCTACGAGCGCGCCGTGGCGGCCAAGTGAAGTCCTGACAGCGTGAGAATCCTGCTTCCGCTCGTCGGCCTCGTCGCTTTCTTCGCCCTGTGGGAGGCGGTGCCGCTGACGGGGCTCGTGAACCCCGCCTTCCTGCCGCCGCCTTCGGTGCTGCCGGCGGCGTTCCTGCGGGAATGGAATTCCGGCCAGTGGGCCGCCGCCATCGGCGGAAGCCTCGGGCACTACGTCCTCGGCCTCGGCATCGGCGTCTGCCTCGGCATCGCGGCGGGCACCGTGACGGGCCTGTTCCGGACAGCCGAGGGGCTGACTGCCTGGGTGGTGCGGGTGCTCCGTCCGGTGCCCGGCCTCGCCTGGGTGCCGTTCGCCATCATCTGGTTCGGGGTGAGCCCGGCGGCGGCGGTGTTCATCATCGCCATCGGCGTGTTCTGGATCGTCTATTTCGCGAGCCACGGCGCGATCCGGGGCGTGGATCGCGACCTGCTGGAACTGGCCGAGGCGTTCGGCTTCCGCTCGGCGCCCGAGCGGCTGATCAAGGTGGTGTGGCCGGCGGCGATGCCCGGCATCCTCGTCGGCGTGCGCACCGCCCTGGGGCAGGCCTGGATGGCGGTCGTGGCGGCCGAGATCTTCGGCGTCCCCGGCCTCGGCCAGCGGATGATGCAGGCCTCGACCCTCCTCGCGACCGACATCGTCGTCATTTACATGCTGACCATGGCGCTCCTGTACGGGCTGATGGACGCCGTCTTCACCTTCCTTCAGGGGCGGCTTCTGCAATGGCGGGCCTGATCGGCATACGGGGCCTCGCCCTCACCTTCACCCGCGACGGCACCCGCACCAAGGTGCTCGAAGGGCTCGACCTCGACATCGCCTCCGGCGAGTTCCTGGCCATCGTCGGCGCCTCGGGTGTCGGCAAGTCGACGCTGCTGCGGGTCATCGCCGACCTCGTGCGCCCGAGCGAAGGCACGGTGACGGTCAGTCCGCCGGAGCCGGGGCGGCGGTCGGTGGCGCTGGTGTTCCAGGATTCCCGCCTGCTGCCGTGGCGGCGGATCCTCGACAACGTCGCGTTCGGCCTCGAAAAGCTCAGGATCGGTCGGGCCGAACGACGGACGCGGGCCCAAGCCGCCCTCAACCGGGTGGGCTTAGGCGACCTCGGGCACCGTTGGACGTTCCAGCTCTCGGGCGGCCAGCGCCAGCGGGTGGCGCTCGCCCGCGCTCTTGCCGTCGAGCCACACGTGCTTCTGATGGACGAGCCCTTCTCGGCCCTCGACGCCCTGACCCGCGAGTCGTTGCAGGACGAACTGATCCGCCTGTGCCGCGCCGCCGGCCAGACGGTGCTGTTCGTGACCCACGACATCGAGGAGGCCGTCTACCTCGCGGATCGCGTCGTGGTCCTGGCGGGGGCGCCGGGCCGGATACGCGCCACGCACCTCATCGATGCGCCGCATCCGCGCGACAGGTCGGCGCCGGCGCTACAGGAGTTCGCGCAGCAGATCCGGGGCGACCTCCTGCTGACGGACCGGATCGCGGCCTGACTCTTCGCCGAACCATTCACCCGCCGGCATGAGGCGTCCCGTGAAGCTCATCCCCGTCACCGATCTCCTGTCCGTTGCCGGCCAGCCCGATCTCTCGGAGATCGAAGCCCTCGGCCATGGAGGCACGCGGCTTCTCATCAACAACCGGCCGGATGGGGAGGAAGCGGGCCAGCCGGGTAGCGTCGCGGAGGCCGAGGCGGCCGAGCGCGCGGGCCTGACCTATCGCCACATCCCCGTCACGGGCGCCACGATCAGCCGGGACGACGTCCGCCGCTTCCAGCAGGCCGTGCGCGCGGCCGAGGGTCCGGTCGTGGCCCATTGCCGAAGCGGCACCCGCTCGCTCACCCTCTGGGTGATCGGGGAAGTCCTGGACGGCCGTCTCTCACGGGGCGAGGTAGTCGAGTTCGGAGCCCGGCGCGGCATCGATCTCTCCGGTGCCCTCCGCTGGCTTCAGGAGAACGATCCAGCCTGAGACACGCCCATCAGGACGCCGCCGTCTGGTTCTTCCGGCGGATTGCCAGCGACAACGAACGCTTCGGCATGGCGATGGTCTGGCTTGGCCAGCGGGATCGGCGTCCGCATGATCTCGGCGCGACCCTCCGCGGCAGGCTGCCCGCCACCCCGTGACGCGGCAGGGGCGGCGACCTACCTCGGCTTAGGCGACACTCCATCTCCGAACCGGAGCGGCGTCACCCGGCCCGGCATCGCTCACGATGCCATGGGGATCGGTCGTGCGTGCGAGGCGGGAGAGCGGTGATGCGTGTCAGGATATCCAAGGTCGGGTGCGCGCTCTCGATCGTCCTGCCGGTCGCGCTCGCGGCGGCGCCGAGTGTCGGGACCTGTGCGCCGGTACAAGCGAAGGCTTGGCGTTTCCCCGTGCCGGATGCCGACGGGACGGTCCGCAGCCGCGACCTCGTGCAGCGCATTGCCGGCGAGGCCCCGTCGCCGATGGTGAACGACCCGGCGGTCTCGGTGGGGGATGTTTCGGTCGGGCCTGGCCAACGCTCCGTTCAGGTGCCGATCACGCTCTCGGAGCCGACGAACCATACCATCGTCCTGAAATGGGGGACACAGAACGGCGACGGGACGTGGAGCGGAGGGCAATACAACGCGGTTGCCGGATGGGTGATCTTTCAGCCCGGCGAGGCCCGCAAGGCCGTCACCGTCGCGCTGACGAAGGATCTGGCTCCGACCCAGACGATCAAGGTGGCGATCATGGCGCGGCCCAACGTGCCGCCCGCCACCATCGCCCAGGCCACGGGCCTGATCCGGGGCGGCGGTGCGAGCAACGCCCAGCCGATGGCGGCGAAGGGCACGCCGCTTCCGAGGCGCCCATCCGGCAAGGCCCTGGCATGGTCGGTCAATTTCGCGGATCCGCGTTTCTGCGTCACCGACACGGGGAAAAGCCGGGACGGCAAGCCCTGCTGGCAGGGGCGGCCGACGCACGGGCTTTCCCAATCCGGAAACAAGGAGACGGGCCTCTACGCCTCGCCCGACCGTTTCCCCGCCGTGACGATGACCGGCCTCGGACCGGACGGGAAGCGCTTCATTCAACTGGAGCGGCATCCGGATGGGCTCAGCGAGGGCGGCAAGCCCTTCCTCCATCCCTGGGACCAGAAGCCCTTCGTCTATTCATCCGCGATGCTTCAGGCATCGAAGCTGCCGGCGGTCATTCGCTCCGGCTCCTATGTGGAGGCGCGGCTGAGGATCGATCTCGTGCAAGGCCTTTGGCCCGCCTTCTGGCTGTTGCCGACCGACGGCTCGTGGCCCCCCGAAATCGATGTGCTCGAAGGCTTCTGGAACAAGGGCAAGGTTGCCCCCGACAACCTGACGATGACGGTGCATTGGCGGCTGGCCGATGGGAGGCGAGGCGGCTACGGCACGGATGTTCCGATCGCCACCCTGGTGCCGGGCTTCGATGTCCGCGACTGGCACGTCTACGGCGTGTTCATCGAGGACGACCGGCTGACCTACTATGTCGATGATGTGCCGGTGTGGCAGGCTCCGAACGGGGCCCGGCGGGGCGTATCCTGGTATCCGCTGTTCGACGTGACGACCGGCGGCGCCGTGGGAGAGCCCCCGCCCGACGCGCCGCTGCCCGCGAAGATGGGGCTCGACTGGCTCAAGGTCTGGAATTGAGCGCTCGGCTCACCCGAAGAGCGCGACGCCGAGGACGTAGACGGTGCTGCCGACCAGATCGAGGGCCGCAAAATCGCCCACAGCCTTCCCGGAAGCGACATGGTCATGGGTGAGCAGGTGGACCACCGCCGCGACGGCGAGGGAGCACACGAACATCAGGGCCCAGATCGCCTTGGTCGACCGAAACATCAGTGCCGAGATCGAGACCAGGAGGGAGGACTTGAGCATGGTGCGCCTGCCAGTTCCGTCAGGCCCTCGCATATAGGTCGCGGCTCGGCGATCGATCACTCCGAGACCGCGACGCCCACCACGTAGGTGAAGCTGCCCACCACATCGAGTACGAAGAGCATCAAAGCCGCTTCGGCCATGGTGAGTCCTTCGATCGTCGTGACGTGCAGGGTTGCGCCGACGGACAGCACGCAGATGATCATCAATGCCCACAGCGCCCGGGTCGAATTCATGACCAAGGCAGCGATTGCGAGGACCAGTGCGGATTTCAGCATGACGGCGCAGCCCTATTAGATTGCGCGCAAAAGACACGGTGCTTGCGGCGAGACAAGGACATGGTAGTTCACCGAAGCACAAATTTTAGTGATCGCGCTGACAAGATCAGTCGATCGATCACCGGAATGTGTCTCTCCGGAACGATTATGGTCGAACCGGATGTATTCAGGCCGGATCACGATCCCGGGGTCTTCGGCGTGATTCGTGCAAGACGCAATGGACGATAGGAGCGAAAAAGGCGCCATGACCGATCGAACAGGGCAATGCCATTGCGGTGCGGTTCGATTTACGGTGACGCTCGTCGACGGCTTCAGCACGATCCGCCGGTGCACCTGCTCCTACTGCCGGATGCGGGGCGCGGTCGTGGTCTCGGCGGAAATGGGAAGCATCCGGTTTTTGAAGGGTGAAGACGCGCTGACGAGCTACCGTTTCAACACCGGAACGGCGCAGCATTTCTTCTGCTCACGCTGCGGGATCTACACCCATCATCAACGGCGTTCCAACCCGAACCTCTACGGTGTGAACGTGGCCTGTCTCGACGGCGTCAGCCCATTCGATTTCACAGACGTGCCCGTGGTCGACGGCGTCAATCATCCGAGTGATACCGGGCAGGAGACGCGGCGCGTCGGGACGCTCCGCTTCGAACCAGCCCCCTGACGCGGTGTCATGTGGGATTAACCCTGAAGATGCTGGCCGGACCGACCGGCAAAAAATCCGAGGGATCGTCCGGCACGACACTTTGAGCGCCGCCCGCCAGCGGCACGACCAGCCGATTGGATTGAATCACCGGCTCGCAGATCCCTTGGCAAATCGGCGCGACCAGATCGGTCGGTGGGCACACTGCCCGCATCTGCCCACCGACGCATGCACACTGGCATCGCGCCCAAGCGGGCGATGCCAGTATCAGAAGAGAGGCGGCGAGCATCAGCGATCGCATGGGAGGGCTACCTTCGCCTCACGTGGGCATCGTGTTCCAGTACCACAGCGGGTGCGTCATCCGGCTGAGCGGCCCTTGTATCATCGAATGCGTCGGCGTCGGCTTGGTACACGGTCTTTCGCGCTCAGCGCACCTTGCGCCCAGGCTCGGCCCTCGCTCCCTTCGCGCGCGGGAGGTGCCGCGCGGGTAGAATCCCACGTCGCGAACTACCATTGCTTGCGATTGAAGATGGGCCCCAGGGCCGAAGCCCTGGGTTCTGTTTCTACGGCTGCCCTGCCGCAAGATGCTTACGCCGCGAGGCGGGCATCCATGACAACGTTATCGTTGGCATTTAGAGTTTTGGTCAGGTGCCCGGAACAGGGGTTGCCTGCGCCAGACCGGTCGAGTCCTTACCGAAAGCCGCATCTTATCCTGCCGAAGCAGGGTAGAACTCGCGATCCCTTTACCGTCCAGTCGATCCTGTTTCGCCCCCAGCAGAAGCACCCTGGCAGCGCGCGACCCGCAACGCCGGGCGCTCGCTCTACCCCCGTGCGGTATCCGGGGCAGGATGCTTTTGGTGGAGGCGCCGGGTACCGCCCCCGGGTCCTGAAACGTTATTATGAACCGGTCATCAACCTCACGGGTATCATACGCCGTGGCGAGCGATAGGTCCACCGTCCCCCGGGGGGATCGCGATCTGCGCCATCAGTCGACTCGGCCGGGATGACACGCGCATGCGGTGCGACCGACCCGCCAAAGGCGAGGAATGTTGCGGCATCAGCTTAGGCAACGGGGATTTGGGCTTTGCAGATCGGAGTTTCTATCGGAATGCCTGTCGGGACAGTCATTCCACACCGATCTCAATAATGGTCGGAGTGGCGGGATTTGAACCTGCGAATCCCACGTCCCGAACGCGTTTCCGCTCGACCTTGCTGTCGTCGTTTGAAGTGAAACAAGGATGATCGGCCCGCTTTGTTCACGTTCAGTGGACGGGAAAGTGTCCTGGTTGGCGTCCCGGCACTGTTACGTCCGCCGATCGCCGTGAGCGTCCCCTGGAAGTGCTCGGGGCAGTGGTGGCCATAGACTTAATGCAGGGCTTCCAGCGTCACGCCGAAGTAGATGCAAGCCTCCTACGGCGGACAACCGCCGCGCAGCGCCAACGTGATCGCGGTGTGGCGGAACGAGTGCTGGATCACGTCGGCATCGAAGGCCGGTCTTCTCTCGCCGCGCGGAAGGCGTTGTTGATCCGCCCTACCCTCTTGCCCTGCCACTCGACGACGAAGCGCTCGGCGATGCCGGTTCGCTCCCATCGGCGAAGGTGCGCGAGGAGCCTCGGGTGCAGCGGCGCGGGCGGTTGCCGCTTCGTGGTCTGGCGTGAGCCCGGCGCGCGTCGATAAAAGATGCCGTGCTCAGGTCGACGTAGCCGCTGCCAACGATTGGCCGGATGGCGGCACCACAGATCGCGCCGGCCCTGTGCCTGTGTAGAGCGCGATGAGGATGAACCGGGCGACAAGCTGACGCGAGCGGCGACCCGTGGCGTGCCCCTTCTGCACCTCGCGTAAGCGCCATACCGCCCAGAGCAGTTGGGCGACCTCAGACCTCGTGAGCCAGCGCTCGCGGGCAGAGCCGCGCTTCGGCACCACCACCGGCACAGGCGAGGCGAGATGGCCCTCGCGGTGGTAGTAGTTGATCGCCGCCCGGAAGTCCTCCAGCTCGAGCCGGGCGACGGCGAGTCCGCGGTGCTCGGCATAGTCGCGGCAAGCGCGGCCGGTCACGGTGGACAAACGCTTCCCCCCGAAGAACGAGAGGACATTGCCGAGCCGGCCCGCGATCTCCTTCGGCCGGGCCTTCTTGCTGGCGATGTCGTCGAGGTAGACCGAAACTACGTCGGAGACCCAGACCTGAGCGAGGTCACGGTCGCTCTCGCGCGCGGGTTCGTGCTTTTCGGCGATGTAGGCGGCGAGCCGCTTTTCAGCCGCTCCAGCCTCATCACCGCGGCAGCCTGTGCGGACTTTCCGTCTTCCGTCTCGGATGATCCAGGACGCGTGCCGGGTGATCCGACCTTGGGAATCAGTCTCCGCTCCTTCGAGCTTGAGATGGGGGCCTTCGGAGCGGCGCTGCATAGCTCGATCATCTCCGCAATCGCAAGTAGCGTAGTCCGGTCTTTCCCCGCCACGCGCGAGACAGCAAGTCGCTGGCGGGCCGCCTCGCTGCGCAGGCCGGCGCCGGTCATCGCGCCACCGGGAAAGGCGATGGCTGCGGCTACGTCGAACTGCAGCGGCGTGTCGTCATCAATCTCGGCCCGGTCGGGGATTCGCGCGCTACGGGGCATCAGCGCGGACCCTCCAGCAGCAAGGGCTCGGTCGGCACGCCGAGGAGATCCTCGGCACCTACGGGGCAACTTGCTCCGGCGCGACGATGATCTCAGCGAGCCGGTCGTGACCGATACCGGCGAGCCCCCGGCGACGGTCGACCCGAACGGCGTCGCGCAGACCGGCGATGTGAACTGGCGGATCGATGCCGCGACCCCGCCCGGTTGGGTGCGGATGAACGGCCGCACCATCGGCGCGTCAGGATCCGGGGCCACCGAGTTCGCCGACGCCTCGGCCGCCGCCCTCTTTGCCTTCCTCTGGTCGACGTTCGCCGATGGAATCGCCTCCGTCGTCGGCGGGCGCGGCCAGTCCGTCAGCGCCGATTTCTCGGCCGGCAAGCAGATCACCATCCCGACGATGCAGGGGCTCACCGCCGCCGGCCTCGACGATATGGGATCGAGCCCCTCCGGTCGGATGCAGACGATCACAGCCCTCACCCTGACGGCAGGCTCGACCACCGCGCAGGTCGCCGACGCGTCGCGCCTCGCCCCCGGGATGCAGGTGATCGCCGACGGGATCTTGCTCGGGACGTTCATCGCGGCCATCATCCGAACGACGATCACGCTCTCCCAAGCCGCTGCAGCTGGGTCCACGGGTACGGTTTCGGCGCGCTTCTCACTGATGGGCGATGCGCAGAACCCCGGTCAAACGCGCGGCGACTGCATCGTCGGCCTGTCGGTCGATCAGCTCGCGCCCGTCACGCCCAGCGGGACGATCGACGCAATCCCGGACCACCAGCACCAGGTCAACTTCAACTTCGAGCAGGCCTACACTGGCGGTGGGACCAACGGTGCCGTTGGATCGGTCGGCCAGCCCGCATCGAACCAGAACGGCCTCAGTCAACCCGCAGGCGGGCAGACCCTCGCCTTCCACGGCCAGTCCTTCGGTCGCGGCCAAGCCCACCCCAACATCCAGCCGACCCGCTTTGGCGCCTTCTACATGAAGGTCTGATCCCGATGCCGTCCTTCATAAACACGCTCGGCGCCCGTCCCCGGCGTGGACAGTGGCGGTTCCGGCACATCTTCCGCGCGAGCGACGCCCTCAGGCGGCTCGACGTCACCGACGCGGGGCTGATTGACTTCTCGTCCTGCCCTGAGGTCCTGCTCACCGTGACGCTGCGCGACCCCTGGCTTCGCCGCTGATGCGGGTACTGGAACGGGTCGTGTTCCGAGCCGCAGCCCGTGCTTTCCGCCGGCACCCTCACGGTCGCCAACCCCGGCATCGTCGAGGCGGTTTTCCCGGCCGGCTCGCTGCTCGCCTTTCCCCCCGGCCTCTACGACGTGCGCGTAGCGGTCACGATCGGCCCGAAGACGGAAGAGATCCTCTGCGAACCGGTCGAATTCGCCTGAGGCCGTCCATGTGGAGCTATCCCATCCGTCCGACCTTCCCCATCGACGTCCGCGCGCCGAGCGGCGCGGTGAAGGTCGGACGACAGGGCGCGTCCGTCACCCTCGACATCGACGGTGCCGGCGTGGCGTCCACGCTCATCACGCCCGCGCAGTTCTATGGCGCGCTGGAGGCATTCTCGCCGGGCGCCTCAGGAACCATCCAGGCCGCCGTGCCGAGCGATCCGACAAATGCGACCAACCGAGCCTTCCGCCTGACGAGCTTCATAACGCCCGGCTGCGCGCTTCTCGTCTTCATCGCCTCGACGCTCGGGCTCACCGCGTCGCAGGACACGTATCTGCTCGCCCAAGCCGCCCTCAAACCTAAGTGACAGGCGCAATGCTCCGACTGATCTCGAAGGCCCTCGTCGCGCTCGCGCTTTTGGCCGGGCCCTTGGCGGCCCAGACCTTCACGCTGCCCGAGCTTGGGCTGCAAAACTCCGGCGCCTGCCGCCAGCCCGCGCCCCGCAACCGTGCGAGCGGCGCCATGGTCGCGCTCGGGTGCGTCGACACGACCTCCAGCGCCTGGAAGCCGCTCGGCGACGGATCCCGGATGAGCGTCCCGACCTCGCTGCCCGGTGGCATCGCCGGGACGCTCGGCCAGATCAACGGCGCGACGCTCAACCTCGCACAGGATGGCACGTGGGGCGCTTCTCAGGCCGACAACGACCGGATCTTCGCGTCGGCCTTGACATACAGCAGCAACCCGATGCTGCCCCCGGTGACGATCGATATCCCGATGGGGACGCAGCGGCTCACCGTGCCGCGCAATCTTGTCACCACGAAGCCGTTCAAGCTCCGGTGCGCCGGTCGTGGCGACAGCAAGATCATCGTCGACACCGGCTCGGCCAACCTGCTGACGATCACCCAGCGGACGGTGGGTGCGCAGGTCGCGATCGAAGGCTGCGAGTTCCAGGCGGCGGCACCCGGCGTGGCGACGCCCATCGTGGTCAAGTACGCCGGGACGGCCGCAGGGCCGTCGCTGTTCTACCAGTACAGCAGCCTGACGATCCGCGACGTTTCATTCGTCGGCCTCGGCAACACCGACACAGCCGGCGTCAATTATTTCCTCAACGGCGCCGAGATATTCAATGCGTGGCAGCCGATCATCTCGGGCTTCCACTTCACGGGCGCAGTCGGGAGCCGCCGCGCTGCCCAGAACGGGCTGATCTTCCATTATAGCTTCGCGGCACAGGTCCACGACTACTTCGCACAGTACGCGGTGCGCGGGATCTATGATCCAGGGGACGCGACCAACGGCCAGAACAGCGAAGGGCTTGCCGTCCACAGCGGCGAGATCGTCGATGTCGATTACGGCATGGAGCTAATCGGCACGGACGCCGATCCAGGCCTGATCGTCGGTCCTGTCCATATCAATGCGGGCAAGTCTTGCATCCGGACGGTCTACAAGAGCCAGTTCGATATTGGCCGGGTGCTTTGCTACAAGCTCGCGGGCGACGCGAACGACTTCAACGGCTTCGACATCTCAAACGCCGCCTACGGCAACATCTCGTCCGTGCAGATCGGAGATAGCCGCTCTTCGAACACCGGAGGGGCATTCACCGGGATCAAGCTGACGAATAGCTTTGGCGTGACGGTTAACGGGGTGCAGGCGCAGAATTGGCAGAACACCGCCAACTCGCTTCTCTACCTCGCCGGCACGACGAACGGCACGCGGATCAGCAACCTGGACGCCTCGCTGGTGCCGGGCCTGACCGCAATCGGCTTTGATCCCAGCATCGGCACGAACAACCTCTTCACCAATGTGCTCCCCGCCGTGGTGCAGGGGCTCGCGATCAACAGCGCCACGCCCTCGGTCGGTAACGACCGCTCGGGGATGTGGACCACCGCAAACACGGCGGCGACCTCCATCACGAACCTCACCAACGGCGTTCCCGGTCAGCGCATCGTCGTATTCTTCACCGATGCGACGACGACCGTCGTCCACGGCGGCCCGATCCGACTGAAGGGCGCGACCAACGCGTCGCCCCCGGCGGGCGGAACGATCACGCTCCAGTATTTCGGGGCCTACTGGGTCGAACTCTCGCGCAGCTTCTAGCTGCCGCGACGGCTCGCCCCCTCCTGAAATGTCCCCCGTGCTGGCCGCCCTGTGCGGCCTTTTCCCTTTTGCAGGGATGCCGCGACATGGCCATCGACCTCGACCGCGCGGCGTTCTTCGACGCCGTGCGCCGCCAGCCGTTCGCCGGGCAACTGACCGCGCCGCAGGTCGCGGGCATGGAAGCGATCCTCGACGCCTGCCCGCCGGATCTCGGCGTCGAGACGACGGCCTACTGCCTCGCCACCACGTTCCACGAGACGGCGCGGCGGATGCAGCCCATTGAAGAGATCGGGCGCGGCCGGGGCAAGAGCTACGGACCCACGGGCTTCTGGGGCCGAGGCTACGTACAGCTCACGTGGCAGGCGAACTATGCCCGGGCGACGAAGGAACTGCGCGCACGCGGTGTCCTGAAGGCGACCGAGGACCTGGTGAAGACACCGGCCCTCGCGATGCGGCCAGACGTGGCGGCGGCGATCCTGTTCTACGGGATGATCGAGGGCTGGTTCACCGGCAAGTTGCTCGCAGACTTTTTCGGCCCCGGCCGCTCTGACCCGAAGGGCGCGCGGCGCATCATCAACGGCACGGACTGCGACGCGCTGATCGCGGGCTACCACGCTCAGTTCCGGGTGGCGCTGATCACCTCGGTGCGGATCGCGGACCCGGCGCCGCCGCCGAAGGTGCCCGATCCGCTCGCGCCGATCACGGCGCCGCAGCCCGCTCCGAGCCTGCCCAAGCCCACCCCCTCCGGCGGGCTTTCTTCTGCGCCGAGCCCGGCTTCTGGTCGCGCGTCCACACCCTCCTCTCTCGGAAGGCCGCCTGAGATGAACCTGCTTCAGCGCGTTAACGCGCGCCTCATCGGCGTCCGGCTCTACTCGCTCGCCATCCTGTTCGCCCTGCCCGACGCGCTGAACGCGGTGGTCGGCTTCGATTGATCGTCCGTGCTGCCCCCCGCATATGCTGGCTACCGCGCCCGGATCGGCTCGGCCCTGGCGCTCGCCCGCCTCGCCCTGCCCCCGGTGCTCAAGAACATCCGCGAGGCCGCGCGACCGCCCAGCTCGCCGCCCTGACGGGGGCGCGCGCTGATCGCCGCCCTCGCAGCAATCGGCGGCTTCCTCTCGAAGCTGTTCGGCCCCGGCTTCGCTAGCGCGGTCGTCGCCTACCTCGACAAGCGCTCCGACAATGGGGTGCTGACGAACGGGCAGAACGTGACCAAAGACGTCACGGTCTCGCGGGCGAAACTCTCCGCCTACGTCGAGGAGCGGAAGTTCGTCGCGCAGGAGCGCGCGGACCAGCACCTCTCGCCGTGGACGGCCTGGATGATCCCGATGGCGTTCGGGTTCTGCATGATCCACTTCGGCGCGATCGTGCTGGACTCGACCTTCCTGTTCCACTGGCAGGTGGCGAAGCTGCCCGAGCGCTACGACGCGATGGAGAACGCCATCGTGCTCTCGGTGATCGGCGTCGCCGGCATCGCGCCGACCGTCCGCCGGATCTTCGGCAAGTAGCTCCTCACCCTCCCCCAGTGAGTGGGAGGCTCGGCCTGGAGGTCAGACATGGATACCTCGTTCCTGTCGCCCGGCGCGATCACCTGGGCACAGGTGGTCGCCTTCGCGATCTTCCCCTCCAGCCTGGGCAGGACCGTTGATTGTCTGGTCGGGAAGCTGCTGATGGGCATGAAGGAGGCGGTGTCTCCGCTGACCATCGACATGGCGGCGGCCAAGATCGAGATCCGGGCGCTCGACGAGAAGCTGAACGCCTTCAAGATCGAGGTCGCCCGAACCTACATCACCGCCGACGTGATCGCTCGCCTCGAACGGCGCATCGACGACTTGGTGACCTCGGTGCGGGAGCGGATGGAAGACACCCGGGAGACGATGCTCACGGCCGTCACGGGGCACCGACCACGCTGACGCCGTTGACGTCCGTCAACACCCGCGCGCGCCCCTGGCTTCGGCCGGGGGCGCTCTTTTCGCGTTTCAGAGACCGTCGCGCCGGGGCCACACGGGCTCGGTCTCCGGGCCCTTCCGCCCGCAGGCTGTGCAGCGCAGGTACAGGCCGACGTCTCTCACGGCCATTGTGCTCGGGAACCGATCCAGTGCGACTTCGCCCTCGTGCCGGCAGGGTGGCGGGCAAATTGCGCGGATGGCTCAGGCAATCACGTGGAAAATCATTTTGCTCTTCGTGACTTAGTCTTGGAGCGCGGCCAGTCGGATTATCAACGCCGGCCATGCTAACTACGAACGGGCTACTTAAAATAAGTTGGTGCCTCATAGCATTTCTAGAAGATAGACAGATGTCATATTATATATGGAGAGCTTATAAATTCGATTTTTGCCCTCAAGATTTTCGACTCCACAATGTTTCGAAGAATTTATCTTGAACAAAATCCGTGCGATCAACGTATTTGAACCAATTGTTGCTCATATTAAAATCTTCTCGCTGGTATGAAATTCCATCAAGGTTGTTATTACTTTCGATCCACTGTTTGATGTAAACGTAGTTTGCTACTTTTTCATCAAACAAACTCAAATACAAATCGACTTGTTCTTTCGTCATTTCAGCTAAATTACTTATAGCAATCCCTGCGTCGAAGGATTTATTCGGCATCTTGGCGAATTGATCCGGAGTGAGAAAGGCAATATCCGCTTTCTGAAATTCATCAATTATACCAGAAACCTCTTGCCAGCCTGAAAACGGAAAGATTTTCCTTTCATCAAATATTTGGGATAAATACCATTGAGCAATAAACAGTGCTGGAGGAATATCTACAATGGTATATTTTACGTGAGCACTTTTTAGCATTACATAAGCAAGTCGACCATATCCTGCGCCAATCTCAACAAACGAGACGCGTTTTCTTTGTTCAAATGCTGTCTCCCAAGGCCAAGAAATTACGTTTCTCTCGCGTATCGAATTTGCTAAATCTTGTGATACCAGCTTTCCACGGAGATATGTTGGTATTGGGTTTCCAATTCTAGGCTCTTCCAAAGCTTCAGCCAAGCCATTTGGGTATGATAACGATGTATATTGCCATAGCAATCCAACGAACAGTTTGTATAGCAGCTTACCATCGGGCGTACTCAACGGATTTTTGAGGAAAAAACTTTCAGCCTCATCGTCTCCGATAAGTTCAACCCTAAAAGCGTCCAAAGACGGGTATTCAGATGTCAATTTTAGCAAAGATTTGAACTGGTTATCGTCAGGACCACTAAGTATCCAATTATAGTAATTTTGATTAATAGATCTCTTGAAATTCTGAAGACCTGTATCTCGCAGCTGGGCAAGATTTGCCTCCTTAAATGTCGACCAAAAAACAGAAGGTCTAAAAATCTCATCTACGCTATCAATATGACGGATCATTTCGGACAATATTTCGTCTTCGGCTTGCGTAAGACCACGTCCCATAGAAATATCCTTCGAATCCGTTACTAGATTCATTGCTGACTTAATCGCAGTATGTCAATTGTGGGAAGCTTCTCTGCAGCGGGAAGATCGCGCGGATGGCCTGGACGCCGTTCCCCACCGCGTTGGCCAGATCCATCGGCGCGATCTCCCGGCCCTCGCGGTCGTCGGCGCGGCGGGGATTGCGGCGGTTACGCGGGACGGGATCGCCTCGACCGTTTGAGTAGGCGGTAGCTGAGTATTGGGGCTCGCTCATCGCTAATCCGCCCGGCAAGCCCTAAGCACAGCTCGCCCCTTAGCTGTCAGAAACCATGTCCGTCCATACGGGTCGCTGATACGAGAAGCGGCCCGCTCCTGCGCTAGGCCCAACTCCACCAGTAACGGCATCGTGCCCGGGTAGGCGTCGAGGCGCAAGCCGACCCGCGCTTCGCCACTTGCACGCCGGGCGTTTAGATCGCGGCCTCGGATCGGAGGCCTCATCTCGCGGTCGGCGTCGCCAGAATCACGGCGGTGCGCACCATCGTGCGCCGTAACGTCTCGATTGTGCCCTTGTCGGCAAGCGCTGCCTTCGCCGGTCGGTGCTCTCTTACTGCCGCCCCGACATCAAGCACATGGCTGCGGGCGAACTCGAAGGGCTCGGCCTTCGGCTTGGCGATGTAGGCCTCGACCGCCGCCGAGATCTCCGCATCGGTGCCGACCGCCTTCCTGCGCAGGTCGCCAATGGTCTGGGACGGTTCCATCGCCATGCCAATGCACTTCTCGCTCGACCGGGGAGCGCCATGCTGCATCGCAATAATTTGACGTTGGCGTCCCGGTAAACGTCCCAGCACGGCGCGGTGTGCAGGTCGGCGGGTGGCTGAGTCTCGGGAAAGATTGGTCGGAGTGGCAGGATTTGAACCTGCGACCCCCACGTCCCGAACGTGGTGCGCTACCAGACTGCGCTACACTCCGAAGGCCGGCGGGCGCTGTGGCGCGACCGGCGAGCCGGCTTATAGCGGCGCCCTTCCCAGGCCGCAAGCGTCCTCGCCATCATTTCGCATCGTTCATGTCCGCCCAGGTTGCAGGAAGGGGTCTCACGGTGATGTTCACCCCGGCGGCCATCACGGCGATCGTGGCGAAAGCCCCGTGCGCGGGCTCGATCGTCGCCAGCGTCCAGGGCTCGGTGCCTCCGGCGATCCTCAAGAGCCGGGCCGGATCCGGGGGAACCGTGACGGAAAAGCTGGAGAGCGGCTGCGAGAAGCCGGCGCCGAGGGCCTTCACCACCGCCTCTTTCCGGGTCCAAAGGCCGAAGAAAGCCGCCTCCCGCGCGCCGGCCGGCAGGGCCGCCAGGGCCGATTCCTCGTCCGGGGCGAAATGGCTCCGGGCGATGCGCAGCGCGTCCGGCAGCGGTCGGCGGATCTCGACGTCGACGCCGATCCGCGTGCCTCGGACCATGCCGATCACAGCGATGTCGCCGGAATGCGAGAGATTCACGTCGAGGCCCGTATCGGCCGGCTCGGCGATGTAGGGCCGTCCGGTGGCTTCCCGGCCGAAACGCAGGCGCTCGGGCGTCACCCCGAGCTCCGCCCCGAGCGTGAGGCGGAAGGCGGCGTGGCTCGACAGGAATCGGTCCCGGTCGGCCGGGCGCAGGAAACGATCCGCGCGGGCTCTCTCCTCCTCGCTGAGCAGCGCGGCGCATCGGGCGAGCCGGCCGGCATCGCGGGCGAGCGCGGCGATGACGACATCGGCGATCACCGCATCCGCCCCTCTCCTCGCCCGCCATGATGCGCTAGAAGCCCGGCATGGCCGCCGCGCAGACCGAACCATCCCCCATGACCGCCGAGGAGGCGCGTGCCGAGCACGCCGACCTCTCGGAGCGGATCGCCGAGGCCGACCGCCTCTACCACCAGGACGATGCGCCGGAAATCTCCGACGCGGATTACGACCGCCTGCGCCGCCGGCTGGAAACCATCGAGGCCGCCTTTCCCGAACTCGCGGGCACCGGCGCCGCCAGCGTTTCGGTCGGCGCCAAGCCGTCCGAAAAGTTTGCCAAGGTCCGCCATGCGGTGCCGATGCTCTCCCTCGGCAACGCCTTCGCCGATGAGGAGGTCGCGGATTTCGTCGCCCGGGTCCGGCGCTTCCTGAACTGGCCGGAGGACAAGCCTCTCGCCTTCACCGCCGAGCCGAAGATCGACGGCCTGTCGCTCTCCCTCCGCTACGAGAAGGGCGCCCTGGTCACGGCGGCGACGCGGGGTGACGGGGAGGTCGGCGAGAACGTCACCGCCAATGCGCTGACCGTGCACGACATCCCCCGCACACTGAAGGGCAGCGGCTGGCCGGATGTCTGCGAGGTGCGGGGCGAGGTCTACCTGTCCCATGCGGATTTCGCCGCCATCAACGCCCGGCAGGAGGCGGCCGGCAAGCCGCTCTTCGCCAACCCGCGCAACGCGGCGGCGGGGTCGCTGCGCCAGCTCGATCCGGCGGTCACCGCCTCGCGCCCGCTGCGCTTCTTCGCCTACGCCTGGGGCGATGTTTCCGATTCGCTGTCGGAGACGCAGACGGGCGTGCTCGAACGCTTCGCTTCCTGGGGCCTGCCGGTGAACCCGCGGACGCGCACCTTCACGGATACGGACGGGATGCTCGCCCATTACCGGGGGATCGCCGCCGAGCGCGCGGACCTCGGCTACGATATCGACGGCGTCGTCTACAAGGTGGACGACATCGCCCTGCAGAAGCGCCTCGGCTTCGTCTCGCGCTCGCCGCGCTGGGCGCTGGCGCACAAGTTCGCCGCCGAGGAGGCGACGACGGTGCTGGAGGAGATCGTCATCAATGTCGGCCGCACCGGCTCCCTCAATCCGCTGGCGAAGCTGAAGCCGGTGACGGTGGGCGGCGTGGTGGTGTCGAACGCGACGCTCCACAACGAGGGCTACGTGAAGGGCGTCGGGGCCGATGGCGAGCCGATTCGCGAGGGCCGCGACATCCGCGTCGGCGACACGGTGACGGTGGTCCGCGCGGGCGACGTCATCCCGAAGGTGATGGACGTCGATCTCACCAAGCGCCCGGCCGATTCGCAGCCCTTCGAGTTCCCCGACCATTGCCCCGCCTGCGGCAGCCGGGCGGTGCGGGCGGTGAACCCGCGTACGGGTAAGCTGGATGCAGTGCGCCGCTGCACGGGCGGGTTGATCTGCCCGGCGCAGGGCGTCGAGCGGCTGAAGCACTTCGTCTCGCGCAACGGCTTCGATATCGAGGGCTTCGGCGAGACCTATATCGAGGTGCTGTTCGAGGCGGGGCTGGTGCATCAGCCCGCCGACCTGTTCCGGCTGGATTTCGACAAGCTGAAGGAGGCCGTGGTGGCGCGGCGCGAGGCGCTCTCCGCCGAGCGGCGGGCCGGGGCCGAGCCGCCGAAGAAAGCGGCCAAGAAGAAGGGCGACGACGAGGACAAGGCGATCAAGAACCTGCTCGCCGGGGTCGAGGCGCGCCGGCCGCTGCCGCTGAACCGCTTCGTGTTCGCGCTGGGCATTCCGCAGATCGGCGAGGCTACCGCCAAGGCGCTGGCCAAGCGCTTCGAGGACATGCCGGCGCTGATCGCGGGGATCGAGGCTGCGTCCGAGGCCCAGGGCGGGCCGGACTGGATCGAGTTCACCTCTGTGCCGCGCATCGGCCCCACCACCCGCGACCGGCTCATGGTGGCGGGGCTTCCCGTCGAGGGGGCCGAGCCGACGCCCGGTGAGCGGGTGCGGCTGACGTCGAGCCAGCGCGAGAGCCTGATCGCCCATTACGGCGACCTGGACGCGGCCCGCGCGGCCCTGGAGCGGGCGGCGGGCCAGCGCCCCGGAGATGCCTACCGCGCCTTCGCCGACGATAGCGAGATCGGTCCCGTGGCGACCGACGCGCTGATCCAGTTCTTCGCCGAGCCGCACAACGCCTCGGCGGTGCGGGAGCTTCTGAAGGAAGTCCGCACCGAGCCGATGGAGCGCGCCGGGTCCGCCAGTGCCTTCGCGGGCAAGACCGTAGTCTTCACCGGCAGCCTGGAGCAGATGACCCGCAACGAGGCGAAGGCCATCGCCGAGCGGCTCGGGGCGAAGGTGTCGGGCTCGGTTTCGGCCAAGACCGATCTCGTCGTGGCCGGGCCGGGCGCGGGCTCCAAGCTGAAGGACGCCGAGAAGCACAAGGTGAAGGTCGTCAGCGAGGCCGATTGGCTGGCGATGGTGGCGGAGGCGTAAGGCGGGGCATGGCGGCATGATCACCCTCGCCCTCGACTTCGAGACCGCCAACGAGCGGCGCGACAGCGCCTGCGCGGTCGGCCTCGCCTGGATCGACGGCGGCCGGGTCGTGCGCCGGGAGAGCCATCTCATCCGGCCGCCGGAGATGCGCTTTTCCCCCGGCAACATCCGCGTCCATGGCATCCTGCCTGCGGACGTCGCGAACCGCCCCGTCTTCGCGGAGGTGATGGCGCCGTTCCTCCCGGATCTCGCGGGCGGGGTAATCCTGGCTCACAACGCCACCTTCGACATCGGCGTGCTGCGCGCGGGGCTGGGCCGCGCCGGCCTGCCCGTGCCGGATCTCGCCTATCTCTGCACGGTGCAGGTGGCCCGGCGGGTGTTCCCGGCGCCGGAGGGCTGCGGCCTCGGCAAGGTCGCCCGGCGCCTCGGCATCACCTTCGAGCACCACGATGCCGGCGAGGACGCCTATGCCTGCGCCCGCATCGCGCTCGCTGCCATGGAGGAGACCTCGGCCACGGACGTGCACGGCCTCGCCGCCGCCATCGGCGTCGCGGTGACGGCGGTGCCGGGGGAATCGGCGCGCTTCGCGCCGGGCCTGGGGCCGATCAGCGGGCGCGCGATGCCGGCCGTCCCGCCGCCGGCTTCGGCCTCGCTAAGCTTCCTGGTGCGCGGCTCCACGGGCAACCGCTACACCGTGACCCTGGAGGAGCGCCGCAGCGGCGTTGTCCTGCGCTGCACCTGCATGGCGGGGCGCTTCGGACAGCGGTGCCGGCACGTGAAGGCGCTGCAGGCCGGCGACATCACCGACCTGCTGTCCGACAACCACGCCGACCTCGCCACCCTCGCGACGCGGCTGGCCGGCGCGGCGTGAGCCGTCAGGCGGCCTGCCTCGCCTCGCCGTAGAAGGTGCCGCCCCGCTGGGCCATCGCGGCGAGGCTGTCGGGCACCGCGAAGCGGGCGCCGTGCTTGGCTTCGAGCCGCTGGGCGAGGGCCACGAAGGCCGGCACGCCCATGAAGTCGATGTAGGACAACACCCCGCCCGTGAACGGCGCGAAGCCGAAGCCGAGGATCGAGCCGACATCCGCTTCGCGCGGGTCGGTGACGACGCCCTCCCCCACGGTCCGCGCCGCTTCCAGCGCCTGAACCACGAGCAGGCGGTTCTTCAGCTCGGGGAAATCGACCTCCTCTGGGTCGAGCCGGTGCGGCTGAAGCTCGGCAAGGCCCGGCCACAGGCGCTTCGGCGCGCCCTCGGGGTAGTCGTAGAAGCCCTTGCGGTTCTTGCGCCCGAGGCGTCCCTGCCCCTCCACCATCCGCGTCAGGATGTCCTTCTGCGCCGGATCGACCGCATCCGCCCCGACCTGGGCCTCCGTCGCATTGGTGATCTTCAGGATCAGGTCGAGGGCAACCTCGTCGTTGAGGGAAAGCGGGCCGACCGGCATGCCCGCCTGCCGCCCGGCGCTCTCGATCATGGCCGGCGGCACGCCCTCGGCCAGCATCTTGTGGCCTTCGAGGATGTAGGCGCCGACGCAGCGGTTGGCGAAGAAGCCGCGCGAATCGTTGACGACGATCGGCGTCTTTTTAATCGCGCGGACGTAATCGAGGGCCACCGCCACGGCCCGGTCGCCCGTGGTGCCGCCCTTGATGATCTCCACCAGCATCATCTTCTCGACGGGCGAGAAGAAATGGATGCCGACGAACAGCTCCGGCCGCCGGGAATGGCGGGCGAGACCGGTGATCGGCAGGGTCGAGGTGTTGGAGGCGAAGACCGTATCCGGCCCGATCACGGCCTCGATCTTGCCGATCACCTCGGCCTTGATCGCCGGGTCCTCGAACACCGCCTCGATCACGAGGTCGCAGCCTTCGAGCGCGGCGTAATCCGCCGTGGCGGTGATGCGTGCCAGCAGGGCGTCGCGGTCGGCGGTCTTGGCGCGGCCCTTGTTGATCTGGCCGGTGATCAGGGCGTGGGCATGGGCCTTGCCCTTCTCGGCGGCCTCGATGCTCCGGTCGATCAGCACGGTCTCGAACCCGGCCTGCGCGGTGACGTAGGCGACGCCCGCGCCCATGAAGCCGGCGCCGACCACGCCGACCTTGCGCAGGCTCGCCGGCGGCACGTCCTTCGGCCGCCGCGCGCCCTTGTTCAACTCACCCATGGAGAGGAACAGGGTGCGGATCATCGCCGCCGCCTCCTTGGTGCGGAGGATCTGCGCGAAGTAGCGGCTTTCGACCTTGAGGGCGAGGTCCATCGGCAGCTGAAGCCCCTCGTAGACGGAGTTGAGGATGGCCTTCGCGGCGGGGTAATTGTCGTGCGTCTCGCGCCGGTAGATCGCGTTGGCGGCGGGCCAGACCTGCATCCCGGCCGGCGAATAGACCTTGCCGGAGGGCGCCTTGAACTTCGGCGCGTCCCAGGGCGCCACGGCCGAACCGCCGTCGCGGATCCAGGCCTTCGCCTGCGCCACGATGTCGGCCACCGGGGCGACGGCGTGGATGAGGCCCATGCCCTTCGCCATCGGCGCGCGGATCTGCTCGCCCTTGAACAGCATCTGCAAGGCGTCGCCCGTCTGCATCAGCCGCGCGACCCGCTGCGTACCGCCGCCGCCGGGGAAGAGCCCGACCTTGATCTCGGGGAGGCCGACGCGGGTATGGGGGGCGTCCGACGCGATCCTGTAGTGACAGGCGAGCGACAGTTCGAACGCGCCGCCGAGGCAAAGGCCGTGGATCGCCGCCGCGAAGGGCTTTCCGCAGGTCTCAAGCCGCCGGAACAGCAGGGTGAGCCGACGCGATTGCTCGAAGAAGCGGCGCATGGCCGCCTCCTCGCCCTCCTCCGCGCGCAACGTCTCGTAGGCCGCGCGAAGGCCCTGGAGCATGGTGAGATCGGCGCCCCCGGAGAAGTTCTCCTTGCCGGTGGCGATCACGCAGCCCTTGATCGCCGGGTCCGAAGAAACGGCGTCAACAATGGCCGACAATTCGTCCATCACCGCCTCGGTGATGACGTTCATGGAACGGCCCGGCATGTCCCAGATGGCGAGCGCGATCCCATCGGCGTCTGCTTCGAAGCGAAAGTAATCTAGATTCATTGTGACGCTCCTGAGAGAGTATCGCCATTCGAATACATGCCAGCCGTCTTTAATCGACTGGTGAGAGTTTCCCGGTCATGATCGCCGTCGGCGGGGGCAGTGGCTGGATCTAAGTATGACATCGACCCAAGGATGCGCCGCCTGCCGGGATGGCGCGCCGCTCCCCTTCACCTTCACCATGGCGTTCCAGCCGATCCTCGACCTCGCGACGGCGCGGATCTGGGGTTACGAAGCCCTCGTGCGCGGCACCAATGGCGAGCCGGCGGGCGCGATCCTCTCGCAGGTGAACGACGAGACCCGCTACCGCTTCGATCAGGCGGCGCGGGTGAAGGCCATCGAACTCGCCGGGCGACTCTTCCCGGCCGATGACGACGTGCGCCTGTCCATCAACTTCATGCCGAACGCGGTCTACGAGCCGAATGCCTGCATCCGCGCCTCGCTCGAGGCGGCCCGGCGCGTCGGCTTCTCTCACCGCCGGATCATGTTCGAATTCACCGAGAACGAGCGTTTCCGGGACATCGAGCATGTGAAGCGCATCGTCGCCGCCTACCGGAAGCAGGGCTTCATGACGGCGCTCGACGATTTCGGCGCGGGCTTCGCCGGCCTGAGCCTCCTGGCGAATTTCCAGCCGGACCTGATCAAGATCGACATGGACGTGCTGCGCGGCATCGACGGCGACGCCCGCCGGCAGGGTATCGTGGCGGGCATCGTCGGCATCGGCCGCTCGCTCGGCGTCGCGATCCTCGCGGAGGGGATCGAGACGGAAGCCGAGCTCGACGCGGTGCGGTCGCTCGGCATCGATCTGGTGCAGGGCTACCATTTTGCCCGTCCCCTCATCGAGGCGCTGCCCGTGGTGCCGGGCATGGCGCCGGGTTCCGTCGCGCAGGCCGCGTAACGGTACGCCGGAGCCCGCCCGGTCGCCATGGGCCGGGCTGACCTTATTTCGGCGCGGGCGCCGGAGGCGGGACCGGCACCGGCGGCGAGCCGGGCGGCTGGTTGTCGGTCGCCGAGGCCACGGCCAGCATGTTGAGCAGCTTGGTGACGGAATTCTGCGAGATCGCCGTCACCGCGGAATTCGGGTCGGCGTTCATGGTCTGGAACTTCTCGTAGACCGGATCGGAATAGATCTCGTCGAGATGCTTCAGCTCGGTGAGGCTGAACTTCTGCGCGTATTCCTTCGACAGCCCCTCGACCATCAGGGCGCGCTGCTTCTCGAACTCCGCGTTCAGCTCCTTGCGCACCGACTCGGCGCGGGCCTCCGGCATCGCCGCCGTGGTCTTCTGGAGGGCGACGTTGAAGCCGGTCTGCAGGTTCTTGATCAGGGTCTTGTTGACGAGCTTCGTCGCCTCCGCGACCCGGTCGCTCATGTCGTCGGCGCGGGCGGCGAGCGGCGCGGAGAGCGCGACGCCGAGGCAGAGGGTGGCGATCAGGCGGTTCAAGGTCATTCCTCCCGTTTGATGTCGGATGCCGGCGAAGGGTCGAGCGACTCGCCGGGGCGCGGCGTTCGTGTGGGTCGAAAACGGTGCAGCCGCAAGTCCTTGACCTGCTGCGTTCAGACGCGCTCGATGATCGTGGCCGTGCCCATCCCCGCGCCGATGCACAGGGTGATGAGGGCGCGTTCCTTGCCGGTGCGCTCCAGCTCGTCGAGGGCCGTGCCGAGGATCATCGCGCCCGTCGCGCCGAGCGGATGGCCCAGCGCGATGGCGCCGCCGTTCACGTTCACCGCGTTGGGGTCGAGGTCGAACGCTTGGCAGAAGCGCAGCACCACGGCGGCGAAGGCCTCGTTCACCTCGATCAGGTCGATGTCGTCCAGCGTCATGCCGGCGCGGTCGAGCACCTTGCGGGTGACGTCGACCGGGCCGGTGAGCATGAGCGCGGGATCGGAGCCAATATTGGCGAAGGCGCGGATCCGCGCGCGCGGCTTGAGGCCCGCCGCCTCGCCGGCCTCCTGCGAGCCGATCAGCACGGCCGCCGCCCCGTCGACGATGCCCGACGAGTTGCCGGCGTGGTGGACGTGGTTCACGAACTCGACATCGGGGTGGGCGTCGGTGGCCACCGCGTCGAAGCCGCCCATCTGCCCCATCTGGACGAAGGACGGCTTGAGCGCCCCGAGCGACTGCATGTCGGTGCCGGGCCGCATGTGCTCGTCCCGGTCGAGGAGGGTGATGCCGTTCACGTCGCGCACCGGCACGACGGAGTGGTCGAACAGGCCGTGTTCCCAGGATTGCGCAGCCAGCGCCTGCGAACGCACGGCGTAGGCATCGCACTCCTCGCGGCTGAAGCCGTACTTGGTGGCGATGAGATCGGCCGAGATGCCCTGCGGCATGAAGTAGGATTTCAAGGCGATGGCGGGGTCCACCGGCCAGGCCCCGCCCGAGGCGCCGATGCCGATGCGGCTCATGGACTCGACGCCGCCGCCGACCGTCATGACGTGCTGCCCCGACATGACCTGCGCGGCGGCGAAGTTCACCGCGTCGAGGCCGGAGGCGCAGAAGCGGTTGATCTGCACGCCGGGGACATGGATCCCGTAATCGGCCACTAGGGCGGCGGCGCGGGCGATGTCGCCCCCCGCCTCGCCGACCGGATCGACGCAGCCGAGGATCACGTCGTCCACCAGCCGCGTGTCGAGCCCGTTGCGGTCCTTGAGGGCGCGCAAAGCCGTCTCCGCCAGGCGCAGGGCCGTCACCTCGTGGAGCGCGCCATCCGCCTTGCCGCGTCCACGGGGCGTGCGGACGTGATCGTAGATGAAAGCTGTCGGCATCGGCGTACCCTCGCGCTCTCTCCGCCTCTCGGCGATGCGGACTTACAGGTCCGTTCTCGTTTGTTCCAGCCCGGCCGCCAATGCGGTCACTCTCGCGAGGACGGTGGGATGTGGGCTTCGTCAGCCGCGCGCCTCGGCGATCGCCTTCGTGAAGGCCTCCGCCACGAGGAGGCCGTCATAGCCGATGGAGGCCAGCTTGAAGCCCATCGCCAGCATCTCGCCGGCACGGGCCGGGCCTGCTGCGAAGGCGCAGGGAATCTTGCCCGCCGCGAGGGTGACGCGGACGATCTGGTGCAGGGCCTCCGTCACTGCGGTGCCGTTGGGGTCGAAGGCGGCGCCGTTCGACAGGGCGATGGACAGGTCGCCGGGGCCGACGAGAATGCCGTCGATGCCCGGCACGCGGAGGATCTCGGGAAGGTTGGCGATGGCCTCGCGGGTCTCGCACATGGCGATGGTCATGGTGCGGGCGTTGGCCTCAGTCAGATAATCCTGCGGGTCCGCGAGGCCGGTGAACCACATGGACCGGTCCGGCCCCCAGCTGCGCTGGCCCATGGGCGGGAACTTCGTCGCGGCGGCGAGGGCGCGGGCATCCTCCACCGTGTTGATCATCGGCGCGACGATGCCCGCCGCGCCTACGTCGAGCATCTTCGACGCCATGGCGAAATCGCCGACCGCGATGCGCACGAGGCCGGGCTTGCCCCACAGCGCCAGCTCCGTGAGCCCGGCGGTGCAGGTGGCAACGTCGTAGGTGCCGTGTTGCTGATCGAGGAGCACCACGTCGAAGCCCGCCCGCGCCATCAGCCCCGCCAGGGCGACATCCGCGAGGCAGGACCACCCGAGGAGAAGGCCTCCCTTGACGCGCAGCATGTCGGGCAGGCTCGGCACGGGTGCGGTCACGGCGGGTTCCTGGATTGTCGGTCGTTGCGGAGAGGATAGGCAGGCGAGGCCCTGCCGGTCCAGCGCCCGCGAGAGTTGAAACGCCTCAAGTTCGCCGGGTTCTCAACCGATCCTTAACCTTGCTCAAGCCTTAAAATCCGGCGGACCGACGAACGACGCGGCAAGCGCCCGGCCCTTACTTTCGACAGATTCACGGGCGATAGCATTGATATCGCTCGCACTTCCGGCGCCCGTGGCACTTCTGCCGGGCGCGCCGGCTCGGAGCAGGAGACTTCGACGGATGAACCCAGCCGATGCGATGCAGGCCGCCGCGCCCGTGGCCGACATGAGCCTGCTCGGCTTGTTCCTCCAAGCCCATATCGTCGTGAAGATCGTGATGATCGGTCTGCTCAGCGCCTCGGTGTGGTGCTGGTCGATCATCGTCGACAAGACGCTCCTGTTCCGCCGCATCCGCAGCGAGATGGACGCCTTCGAGGACGCGTTCTGGTCCGGCCGCTCCCTGGAGGAGCTGTTCCGCTCCTTCAACGACCGTCCGGCCACCGGCCTCGCCGCCGTCTTCGTCGCCGCGATGCGCGAGTGGAAGCGCTCCTTCGAGGGATCGGGGCGTCAGGTCCAGTCGCTTTCCCAGCGCATCGAGAAGCAGCTCGACGTCACCATCCACCGCGAGGTCGAGCGGCTCGAATCGCGCCTGCTGTTCCTCGCCTCCATCGGTTCGGCCGGCCCGTATATCGGCCTGTTCGGCACGGTGTGGGGCATCATGACCGCCTTCACCTCGATCGCGGCGTCCAAGAACACCTCGCTGGCCGTGGTGGCGCCGGGCATCGCGGAGGCGCTGTTCGCCACCGCCATCGGCCTGTTCGCCGCCATCCCCGCGGTGCTCGCCTACAACAAGCTCCAGGCCGAGGTCGCCAAGGCGCAGTCGCGCCTGGAAGGCTTCGCCGACGAGTTCTCCGCGATCCTGTCGCGGCAGATCGACGAACGCCTGTCGCTGGCCGCCTGAGGAGACCGACCGATGGCCATGGCGGCAGGGGCTGGACAAGGCGGGGCGAAGCGGCGGCGCAGGCGCGGCCGTCGCGGCGGCCCGATCAACGAGATCAACATGACGCCGTTCATCGACGTCGTGCTGGTGCTGCTCATCATCTTCATGGTCGCCGCGCCGATGATGACGGTGGGCGTGCCCCTCGACCTGCCGCAATCCTCGGCCTCGCCCCTCAATTCCGACGTGAAGCCGATCACCCTCTCGATCCGGCAGACCGGCCAGATCTTCCTCGGCGAGGACGAACTGACCGACGACAGCATCATCGCCAAGCTCACCGCCGCCGCCAAGAATGGCACCGAGGATCGGGTCTTCGTGCGCGGCGACAAGCGGGTCGATTACGGCCGCGTCGCCCAAGTCATGGCCATCGTGACGGGCGGGGGCTTCCGGCACGTCGCCCTCGTCACCGAGCCAGAACACTAAGGGGACGCGCTGCCTTGGCGATCTCCTTGCCCACGTTCGACCGCCGGGAACCCGGCGTGTGGATCTCGGCCGGCACCCACGTGGCGCTGCTCGGCTTCGTCCTGCTCGGCATCGCCGCGCCCGCCCTGCCCGAGGCGCAGGAAGGCGTGCCCGTCGAGGTCATCACCGAGAACCAGTTCTCCGAACTCACCAAGGGCGAGCGTCAGGCCGAGAAGCCGATGCCGAACGCGCAGACCCGCGCGGACAAGCAGGCCGAGAAAATCGAGGATCGCGAGCCCGAGAATTCCAAGACCGACGCCCCCACGGCGCCGAAGCGCACCGCCGAGATGAAGCTCGCCAACGCGGACGAGATGCCGCTGCGCGCCGATCCGGAGGCGAGCGAGGCCGAAACCGCCAAGGCGGCCAAGGCGGCCGAGGAGAAGCGCGAGGCCGAGAAGGCGAAGGCGGCCGAGGCCAAGGCTGCCGAGGCCAAGGCTGCCGAGGCTAAGGCGGCCGCCGCTGCGAAGGCTGCGGCCGAGAGCAAGGCGAAGGCCGAAGCCGCCAAGGCCGCCGAGGCGAAGGCCGAGGCCGAGAAGCGCGAGCAACTCGACAAGCTGATCGAGCGGCAGGAGGCGGAAGCCGCCGCGCAGGCCAAGGCCGAAGCCGCCAAGAAGGCTGCCGACGCCAAGTCGAAGGCCGAGGCCGCCAAGGAAGCGGCCAAGAAGGCCGCCGACGCGAAAGCTAAGGCCGAAGCCGAGGCCGAGCGCCAGAAGGAGATTGCCGAGGCCAAGGCCGAGGCGGAGCGCGAGAAGGCCGAAGCGGCCGCCGAGGCGAAGGCCAAGGCGGAAGCCGCCGCCAAGGCCGAGGCCGCCGCCAAGGCGAAGGCCAAGGCCATGGCGGATGCGAAGGGCAAGGCCGACGCGGAGGCGAAGGCGCGCAAGCAGGCCGAACTCGCCGACAAGTTCAACGCGGGCGACATCCGCTCGGCGCTGAACTCCAAGGCTGCCTCGCAATCGACCGGCGCCACCGGCCACGCCGTGCAGAAGGTCGCCGCCCTCGGCGCCGCGACGGGCAACGCCCAGCGCCTGTCGCCGTCGCTGCGCGACGCGCTGGTCGGAATGCTGCAACAGCAGATCGAACGGTGCTACTCGGCGCCCCCCGGCGCGGCCCAGGGCGTGGTGCTGCCGGTGCTCGATATCCGCCTGAATCCCGATGGGTCGCTCAGCACCGAGCCGCGCATCATGCGTGGCGGCGCCAGCTCCGTCGATCAATCCATCGCCCAGGCTGCGCTCAGGGCGGTGAGGCGGTGTGCGCCCTACCGCATACCGGCGACCTACGCGCCGTATTACAACGACTGGAAAGCGATCAACGCGGAGTTCGAGTTCACGGCGACTTGACCGCCGAGGCCCGCGCCGTCGCCGCCCCTCCCCCGTCTGACCACGACCGAGACGATGATCGACAGCCCGACCTGCCGGCACAGCACCTCGCTGCGAGCCTCCTTCCTGGCGCTCCTCGCCTTTCTCGCCTTGGCCCTCGGCTTCGCGGGGCCGGCGCAGGCGCAGCTTCAGCTGCGGATCGGCGGTGGCAACTTCCAGCCGCTGCCCATCGCCATCGCCGATTTCGGCGGCGATCCGAGCCTCGGCGGGCTGCTCAGCGGCGTGGTGACGAACAACCTGCGCCGCTCGGGTTACTTCGCCCCCCTCGACAAGGCGCGCTTCCCCGAGAACCCGCCCTTCGATGCCGCCCCCAACTTCGAGAAGTGGCGGTCGACCGGCGTGCAGGGCCTCGTGACCGGCCGCGTGGTGCGCGACGGCGGCGGACGCCTGAAGGTCGAGTTCCGCCTGTGGGACGTGACCTCCGGCCAGCAGATGATCGGCCAGCAATACGCCACCGATCCGGCCAATGCCCGCCGTGCCGGGCACCTGATCTCGGATCAGGTCTACACCAAGATCACCGGCCTCGGGCCGTGGTTCGACAGTCGCATCGCCTTCGTGGACGAGACCGGCCCGAAGGAGAACCGCCGCAAGCGCCTGATGGTGATGGACCAGGACGGCGCCAATGTCCGCGCCATCACCACGGGTGAGATGTCGATCGTCGCGCCGCGCTACTCGCCGAGCACGCAGGAGATCGCCTTCATGGCGCAGGCCGCCGGCCACCAGCCCCGCGTGCAGGTGATCAACCTCGAGACCGGCTCCCGGCAGGCCTTCGGCTCGGTCGATTCCATGAGCGCCAGCCCGCGCTTCTCCCCCGATGGCCGCCGCCTCGTGATGAGCGTGCAGCAGGGCGGCAACGCCGACATCGTGACGATGGATCTCGCCTCGAAGGCGCAGAAGCCCATCACCAGCGGGCTCGCCATCGACACCTCGCCGACCTACTCGCCGGACGGCAGCCAGATTGCGTTCGAATCGGATCGCGGCGGCTCGCAACAGGTCTACGTGATGGGCGCGGACGGCTCGAACCCGCACCGCATCACCTTCGGCGCCGGCTCGGCCTCGCAGCCGGCGTGGTCGCCGCGCGGCGACCTCATCGCCTATACCCGCCAGCGCAACGGCGGCTTCGCGATCTGCGTCGCCAAGACGGACGGGACCGGCGAGCGCGTGCTCACCGAGGGCTTCCACAACGAGAGCCCGTCCTTCTCGCCCAACGGCCAGTACGTGGTGTTCTTCCGCGATCCCGGCGGCCAGGGCGGCGGCAAGCTGTTCATGGTCGACATCACCGGCCACGTGGAGCAGCCGGTGCCGACGCCGGCCTATGCCTCGGACCCGACGTGGTCGCCGCTCCTGGCGGGACGCTGAGCGCCGCCCGCCCTTAGGTCTGTGTGAGCAGCCTGTCCCGGGCCCGCAAGGCCGGGAACAGGCGGCCCCAGAGCACTGCGATCCCGACCGTCGCGATGCCGCCGAGGACCACCGCCGGCACGGCGCCCACGGCCGCGGCCAGCACCCCGGATTCGAACTCGCCGAGTTCGTTCGAGGCGCCGATGAAGACGGTATTCACCGCCGCCACCCGGCCGCGCATGGCATCGGGCGTCTCCCCCTGCACGAAGCTCTGCCGGACATAGACCGAGATCATGTCGGCCGCGCCCGTGACGAACAGGCAGGCCATCGAGAGGGGCAGCGAGGTCGAAACACCGAAGGCGATGGTGGCGAGGCCGAACACCATCACCGCGCGCAGCATCCGGATCCCGGCATGGCGGCGCAGGGGGTGGGACGCGAGGACGAGCGCCATCGTCACCGCCCCCGCCGCCGGCATGCTGCGCAGGAGGCCGAGGCCCAGCGGGCCGACGTGCAGCACGGACGCCGCATAGATCGGCAGCAGAGCCGTCGCCCCGCCGAACAGCACCGCGAACAGGTCGAGACTGATCGCCCCCAGCACGACGGGTTGGGACCGGATGTAGCCGATGCCCGCGAGCAGGGTCTGCCACGTCACCTTCGGCCGCTCCGTCACCGTTGCCGGCCGGTGCCGGATGAGGGCGACGGCGAGGCTCGCCAGGGCGAAGCTCGTCCCCGCCGCCGCGAAGACGACCTTCGGTCCGAACGCGTAGAGCAATCCGCCGAGCGCCGGCCCCATCACCGAGGCGGTCTGCCAGAGTGAGGCGTTCCAGGCGATGGCCGAGCCGAAGAGCGGCCCCGGCACGAGCGTCGGCAGCAGTGCCTGTAGCGCGGGGTTAGCGAAGGCGCGTGCCGTGCCGACGATCACCACGAGGGCATAGACCGGCCAGATCATGGTCGCCCCGCTCAGGGCGTAGGCGAGGAGGCCGAAGCTCGCGACGGCCTGCAATGCGAAGGCGGCCGAGCCGACGATGCGCCGTTCATAGACATCGGCCACATGGCCGCTCACCAGAGCGCTCAGCATGGCGGGCAGAAAGCCGGCGAGCCCGACGAGGCCCAGCGCCAGGGCGGAGCGGGTCAGGTCGTAGACGAACCAGCCGATCGCCACCGCCTGCATCTGATAGGCGAGGCCGGTGAGGAACCGGGCCGTGCCGAAGAGCCGGAAATCGCCGTTGGCGAAGACGGCGTAGCCGGATTTCGTGGTGTCGGACATCCGCCTTCCGTGGAAACGGGCCGGGCATGTCGGGCGCGGCCACAGGGGCCGAGTGCGCCGACATTGTTTCGGCATCACATCAATCGCGCGCTCAGGCGATCGAGATCCGCGAAAACTCGCGGCGCGGCTCGGGCCGGGGTTCGTCCGGCACGTGGAGGGGGAAGATGCATGTCACGCAGGTGCCGACACCCTGCTCGGTCTCGAGTTCGATGCGGCCGCCATGCAGTTCGACGAAGGAGCGGACGATGGAGAGGCCGAGGCCGACCCCCCGGTGGCGGGTGCCGCGCGTATGGCTCTCGAACCTGTTGAAGACGAGTTCCTTGACCTCCGGCGACATGCCGACCCCGTGGTCGCGCACGCTGAGGACGAGGTCGCGGGCGGAGCGCCGGGCGGTGATCTCGACCCGCTGTCCGGGATCGGAGAAGCCCACGGCGTTGGAGAGCAGGTTGAACAGGATCTGGCGAATGCGTTTCCCGTCCGCCCGGACGGTGCCGATATCCTCCGGCACATCGACGGCGAGGCCGATCCGCGCTTCGGCCAGCCGGTCCTCCAGCCCGCGCACGGCGGCCTCGACCGTGGCGTGGACGTCCACATCTTCGCGCTGCAACTCCAGCGATCCCGCGTCGATGGAGGCGAGGTCCAGGATGTCGTTGATCATCACCAGCAGCGAGCCGGATGAGCGCATGATGTGATCGGCATATTCGCGCTGGCGGGTGTTGAGCGCGCCCACCGTCTCGTCGCCGAGCAATTGGGTGAAGCCGATGATGTTGGTGAGGGGCGAGCGCAGCTCGTAGGACACGTGATGGACGAAGGTGTCGCGCAGTTCGGCGGCCTTCTCCAGCGCCTCGTTCTTTTCGGTGAGCATCCGCTCGACATTCACGCTGGCCGTGACGTCGATGAGGGTCAGCAGGGTCGCACCCTCGGGCAGGGGCTGGGTCGCGCAATCGAGGACCGTGCCGTCGACCATCTCGATGCGCCGGGCCAGCGCCGCGCGGGCTTCGAGCCCGACGACCGCATCGCGGATATCGAGCCACATGGTCTCGGCCGGGGCAAAGGCCTTGCAGCGCAGGATGACGGAATCGACGTGCGGCTTCGCGTCGATCATCTCAGGATCGAGGCGCCAGATCGTCGTGAAGGCGCGGTTGGCGAGTTGCAGGCGCCCATCCGCTCCGAACACCGCCACCGGCTCGGCCAGGGTATCGAGGGTCTCGGCCTGAAGCCGGCGCAGGGCGTTGTAGCGCGACTCGGCGTTCAGCCGGTCGGACACGTCCTCGAACAGGTAGGTCAGCCCGCCCTGCGGGTTCGGATCGGCCACCACGCGGAGCGTCCGGCCATCGGGCAGATACCACCACGCCTGATGCGCCTCGGCGGCGCGATAGGCGGCGAGGACGCCGTGTTTCCACGTGCGGAAATCGGCATGTTCCTCCAGCTTCCGCTGCGAGCGCAGCAGGTCGAGGATCTCGCCGTCCGAGGGGCGGCTGTCGAGGAAGGCCGGATCGAGATCCCAGAGGGCGCGGTAGGCCGAGTTGTGGAAGATCAGCCGCTGGCCCACGTCGAACATCGCCACAGCGGTGGGCAATTGGTCGAGGGTGCGGGCGTTGGCGTTCATCTGCTGCTGCAGGTCGGCGCGAACGCTCTCCAACTCGGAGACGTCCACCGCCATGCCGACGCGACCGCCCTCAACGACGGTCTCGTACACGTCGAGGACGCGGCGGTGGCCGGACATCACCGCCGAGACGCGCGGCGCCCGGCGCGGGCCTCCGGCGGCGAGCACCGCCTCCTCGCGGGCGATGGTCTCCCGCGCCGGCCGGTCGAGAAGTTCGATCCCGGCATCGATCACGGCTTCCCGGCTCGCGGCTTCCACGGCGGTGACATAGGCGGCGTTCACCCAGGCGAGCCCGCCATCGCGGTTCCGCCGCCAGACCGGCTGCGGGATCGCATCGAGCAGGTTCGCAAGCGCCGAGAGGCCGCGCCGCGTCTCATCGAGGGTGATCCGCAGGTCCGAAATCTCGCGCCGCTCGGAGGTGGTTTCGCGCAGGCGCAGCAACGCGCGGCCCGCCACCGTCCGCCCCTGGGCGTCGATGTTGCGACCGCTCTGGGTGCGCAGGTCGAGGGTGAAGCCGGTGCCGCGGGAGAGCAGCGTGTCGAGGGCGGCTTCGACCGCCTGGGCGTCGGCGGGCATGAGCCACGCGCCGAAGGCGAGCACCCGGCGGGCGGAATCCGCGACCACCCGGTCGCCGTTGAGGGCGATGCCGACATCGCCCTCGATCATCGGTTCGCTGTTCTCGTCCCAGGTGATGACGACCTGCCGGTCGGCATGCAGCAGCATTTCGGCGCGGTCATGCGCGCCGCGCAGCAGGTTGAGGGCGGCGACGAGGTCCTGCTCGCGCCGGGTCCAGCGGGCGCGCTCGTAGAGATAGAGAAGGGCGACGATCACCGCGAAGGCGACGAGACCACCGAAAACCGCAAGACCTGCGACGCCGTGCATCTCCCGGGGCGCGTGGACCGCCGGGACGTCCTGCATTTCCGCCAAGGCCGCGCCCGCCGCGAACAGCGCGAGAATCCCCACGCCGACCCGCAGCCGCGCCGCACGTCCGACCTGCATTCGCCCTGCCCCCATGCTCTCGTCACCGCCGGCGTGCGCCCGGGCGGTGCGAAACGCACCCTGCCGCGGAAGCCCTCTGGCGGGGCCGCCGCGGTACGCTCCGTCACTGAGTCGCGAGCACCTTACCGTGGGGGGGATTCCCGCCGGAAGGAGAACGAAGCGTGGCTTTGGCCGTGGCGGGTAAATCCGCCGTTAACGACACTCAGAAGACACACTTCGCGGCACCGAATTGGGCTTGACAAACGAAGGGCCCGGCGCAGCGCGCCGGGCCCCAATAGTGTGATGCGCGCGAGGCTTCTAGTAGCGGTAGTGCTCGGGCTTGAACGGCCCGGTTTCCTTCACGCCGATATAGGCAGCCTGATCCGGCCGAAGCTTCGACAACGTCGCGCCGACCTTCGCGAGATGCAGGGCGGCGACCTTCTCGTCGAGGGCCTTCGGCAGGGTGTAGACCTGCTTCTCGTACTTGCCCGGGTTGGTCCAAAGCTCGATCTGGGCCAGCGTCTGGTTGGTGAACGAGGCCGACATCACGAAGGACGGGTGGCCCGTCGCGTTGCCGAGGTTCACGAGGCGGCCCTCCGACAGGAGGATGATGCGGTGGCCGTCGGCGAACTCGATCTCGTCGACCTGCGGCTTGATGTTGTTCCACTTCAGGTTCTTCAGGCCGGCGACCTGAATCTCGTTGTCGAAGTGGCCGATGTTGCAGACGATCGCCCGATCCTTCATCGCCCGCATGTGGTCGAGGGTGATGATGTCCTTGTTGCCTGTGGCGGTGACGAAGATGTCGGCGCGCGGGGCAGCGTCTTCCATCGTCACGACCTCGTAGCCCTCCATCGCGGCCTGGAGCGCGCAGATCGGGTCGATCTCCGAGACCATGACGCGGCAGCCGGCGTTGCGGAGCGACGCGGCCGAGCCCTTGCCCACGTCACCGAAGCCCGCGACCATGGCGACCTTGCCGGCCATCATCACGTCGGTGCCGCGACGGATGCCGTCGACCAGCGATTCCTTGCAGCCGTAGAGGTTGTCGAACTTCGACTTCGTGACCGAGTCGTTCACGTTGATCGCCGGGAAGAGCAGCTTGCCCTCCTTGGCCAGCACGTAGAGGCGGTGAACGCCCGTGGTCGTCTCCTCGGAGACGCCCTTGATCGAGTCGGCGAGGCCGGCGAACCAGCCCTTCGGCTTCTCGGCGAGCTTCTTCTTCAGCAGGGCGAAGAAGATCTCCTCCTCCTCGGATTCCGGCTTGTCGAGGAAGGCGGTGTCGCCGTTCTCGGCGCGCAGGCCGAGGTGGACGAACATCGTGGCATCGCCGCCGTCGTCGAGGATCATGTTCGGCATCCCGCCGTCATGCCAGTCGAACAGGCGGGAGGTGTAGTCCCAGTACTCTTCCAGGGTTTCGCCCTTCACGGCGAAGACCGGGATGCCGGCGGCGGCGATGGCGGCGGCGGCGTGGTCCTGGGTCGAGTAGATGTTGCAGGAGACCCAGCGGATGTCGGCGCCGAGCGACTTCAGCGTCTCGATCAGCACCGCCGTCTGGATGGTCATGTGCAGCGAGCCGGCGATCTTGGCGCCCTTCAGCGGCTGCTTCGCGCCGTATTCCTCGCGGACCGACATCAGGCCCGGCATCTCGGTCTCCGCGATCGAGATTTCCTTCCGGCCGTAATCGGCCAGCCCGATATCCTTGACGACGTAATCCTTGGCCATGCGGCTCTCCTCGTTCGCGTTGCGATCCGGCCGGTGGCCTACCACTTCGCGAACGAGGAAGCAATCAAGACATAAAGATGTCTTTATGCGTTTGGGCGGCTACCCTTCGCTCAACGGCTCGGGCGGGCGAGCCAGCCGATGCCGAAGGCCACGGCCGCCACCAGGGCGAGGGTCGTACCGCGGTTGTCGTCGGCCCGGCGGGCGAGGCTGCGCCCGTGATGCACGGCGCGCGAGCGGACCTGGCGTCCGCGCTCGTAGGCCTCGTCGGCCAGGGCCTCGCCACGGGAGCGGGCCTCCTCATACAGGTGCTCGCCGTCGCGGCGCAGATCGTGCGCGGTCTCGCGGGCGCGGCCATAGGCGTACTGGGCGGCGCCGGCCGCCTGATCCAACGCGCCTTCGACCTGCCGGCCGGGGGCGCCGCGCAGCGCACCGGTCGCGGTCTTCACACGGCCGCGCAGGTGGCGGATCCCGCCTTCCAAGCGATCACTGTTCATTCGAAATCCCTCCGTTCGGCGGCCCCGCCACCTCCCCTGACGGGAAGGCGGAACGGGCCGCAGGCTCTTCAGGCGACTCGAACGACGGGGGACGGCCTAGGTTCCGTTGCGGCGCAACGCTTCAGATCTCTATTTCGGTGCCGACTTCCACCACCTGACGGGTCGGTACGCCGAAGAAAGCGCCTGTACGCTCGGCATTTCGCTGCATGAAGGCGAAAAGATTCTCGCGCCAGATAGCCATGCCGCGCCGGTCGTTCTTCGGAATCACGGTCTCGTGACCGATGAACACCGTAACGTCTTCGACGCATTGCGGCGGAAGCAGCCCGTCCCGCACCGCGCAAGCGATGCCCTCGGGAATCGACGCCTCCTCCATGAAGCCGTAGCGGAGCACCACCCGGAAGAAATCCGGCGCCAGCACACTGACATGGGCGCGCTCCTCAAGGGGCACGGTCGGCGTTTCCTCGTAGAGGGCGGTCACGATGAGCACGCGCTCGTGCAAGGCATGGCTGCGGTCCACGAAGCGGGAGAGATGCAGCGGGATGCCGTGAACGGCCGATGAGAGGAAGGCGGCGGTCCCCGGCAGGCGGGTGAGCCGCTGGTGGCCGAGCCCCTCAAGGAAGGTATCCTCCGGCTGGCGCAATCCGGTGCGTGCTTCCTCCACCAGCATGTTGCCCTTGCGCCAGGTGAGCATCATCAGCGCGACGATCCCTGCGAGAACCAGGGGAAACCAGCCGCCCTCCATGATCTTCACGCTGTTGGCGCCGAAGAAGACGAGGTCGATGGCGAGGAAGAAGCCGTTCACCGCCACCACGGCGATGGGGTTGTAGCCCCACTTGAGCGCGATGAGCGCGGCGAGCAGCGTGGTGATCGCCATGAGCATCGACACGGCGATGCCGTAGGCCCCGGCCAGGGCGTCGGACGAGCCGAAGACCACGACGGCGACCAGGGTCGCGATGGCCAGCAGCCAGTTCACGGCCGGCACGTAGATCTGGCCGCGCTCGTCATGGGCGGTCTGGACGATCCGCATGGTCGGCAGGAAGCCGAGCTGGATCGCCTGCTGCGTCAAGGAGAACACGCCGGAGATGATCGCCTGGGATGCGATGATCGTCGCGAGGGTGGCGAGCCCCACCAGGGGGATGTGCGCCCAATCCGGCGCGAGGCGGAAGAACGGGTTCTCGATTGCATCCGGTTCGGCGAGCAGCAGGGCGCCCTGCCCGAAATAGTTGAGCACCAGGGCGGGCAGAACCAGGGCGAACCACGCCGCGCGGATCGGCTTGGCACCGAAATGGCCGAGATCGGCATACATCGCCTCGCCGCCCGTCACCGCCAGGAACGCCGCCCCGAGCATCGCGAAGCTGACGCCCCAGCCGGCATGGAACAGGAAGTCGACCGCCCTCAACGGGTTGAGGCCCTGGAGGATCCGGGGCTCGTGCAGGATCGAGCCGATGCCCAACAGTGCAAGGGCACCGAACCACAGCAGCATGACCGGGCCGAAGATCCGCCCGATGCGCGCGACGCCCTGGAACTGGACCGCGAACAGCCCGACGAGGATCACCAGGGTGATCGGCACAACGTAATGGCCGAGGCTCGGCGCATCGACCTTCAGCCCCTCCACCGCCGAGAGCACAGAGATCGCCGGGGTGATGGCCCCGTCGCCGTAGAGAAGCGCGGCGCCGACCAGCCCGACGACGAGAAGCAGCGCCTGCGGTGTGCCGGGCCTCGCCTGACGCGCGCCGAGCAAGGCCAGCATCGCGACGATGCCCCCCTCCCCCCGGTTGTCCGCCCTGAGAATCAGGATCGCGTATTTCAGCGAGACGATGAGGATCAGCGACCAGAAGATCAGCGAGACCGCACCGGTCACCGCCAGCGGCGTGGCCGTGCCCCCGCCGGCCGCCTTCACCGCTTCCTTGTAGGCATAGAGCGGGCTGGTTCCGATATCGCCGTAGACGACACCCAGCGCTCCCATCAGGAGCGCCGGGCTCATGCGCCCGCCCATGGGGGATGTCGGCTTTGCGGAGGCGGCGTCGCTGGCCGTGGCGAGGGAAGAGCTCAACGGACCTCCGGGAGTATGCACGGAGGCCGCGTGCCTCAGCGCACATCAGCTAAGCGATGGAATGTCACCGTCCAGCGACGCCAGGGCGCCATACCGATATTAATTGGGGAATTGTCGCGCCTGCCGATTTTTCGTCGGCGCGCTGCCGAGGACGATGGCGCTTAGAACAGACCCGTCAGCATCTCGGGCGCAGGCGCTCCGCGTCCCATGCAGACGACCGGGCAGGCGATGCGGCGGCGGATCGCCTCCGCCACCGTGTCCGGTGGAGTGGGTGCGCCTTCGCTTTCACTGACGACGACGGCCCGCAACGCGACCCCGCGCAGCCGCAGGACTTCGGCCGCCGTGAGGGCATGGCTGATGGCGCCGAGATAGCTGCCGGACACCAACACGACGGGGAGTTTCAGGGCCTCGATCCAGTCGAGCCCGGTCGCCTCGTCCGTGATCGGGCTCATCAGCCCGCCGACCCCTTCGATGACCACCGGACAATCCGAGGCCGCGATCCGGTCGCGGCACCAGCCCGCGATCTCATCGAGCGAGACCTGGCGCCCTTCGAGGGCGGCGGCCTGATCGGGGGCCAGCGGCGCGGTGAACCGCCAGGGAGAGCAGGCGGTGACGGTCTCTTCCGTGACGGGCAGGCCCTGCGCCGCCAGCAGCCGCGCCGTGTCGCTCTCCGCGAAGGCGGGATCGTCCCAGGCCGCGACGCCGCTCGCCAGCGGCTTGAGGGCGAGAACCGGCCCGTTCGCGCGAAGGCGACGCGTCAGCGCCGCCGTCACGTAGGTTTTGCCGATCTCGGTCCCCGATCCGGCGACGAAGATCGCCTTGTGGCTCACGCCTGGTAGCTGCCGTGGCAGTGCTTGTACTTCTTGCCCGAACCGCAGGGGCACGGCTCATTGCGGCCGACGCGACCCCAGGTCGATTCGTCGGTCGGGTCACGCTCCAGCACGGCGGTGTCTGCGGACAGCGCCTGCGCGGCGTAGCCGTAGGCCGGGCCGCCTCCCCCATCGCTGCCGCTGCCGCCGGCATAGGCCATCTCGTTCTCGCCGGTGACGGGATCGAGGTGCTGGGCGAACATCGGCGGAAGGGCGGGGCTCTCCATCGGAGGGGCGTCGTCCTGCTGGAACATCACCTCGATGCGCGAGAGCTGGCTCGTCACCTGCCCGCGGAGGTCCACGACGAGGCTGTTGAACAGCTCGAACGCCTCGGACTTGTACTCGTTCAGCGGATCGCGCTGGGCGATGCCGCGCCAGCCCACCACCTGCCGCAGGTGATCGAGCGTGACCAGATGCTCGCGCCACAGGTGGTCGAGTGTCTGGAGCAGGACCTGCTTCTCGATATAGGCCGAGACCTCCGCGCCGTTCTTCTCGACGCGCTCCTGATAGGACTCGTTGGCGAGCTTGGTCAGGCGCTCGCGGATCTCCTCATCCGCGATGCCTTCCTCCTTCACCCACTCCTCGGCGGGGATATCGAGGTTGAGGCTCTGCTTGGCGGCTTCGCGAAGGCCCTCGGCATCCCATTGCTCGGCATAGGTATCCGGCGGGATGTGGCGGGTGACGAGATCCTCCACCACGCCCTCGCGCATGTCGTCCACGGTCTCGCGGACGCTGTCCTGGCCCATGAAGTCGCGACGCTGTTCGAACACGACCTTGCGCTGGTCGTTCATCACGTTGTCGTACTTGAGCACGTTCTTGCGCATGTCGAAGTTGCGCGCCTCGACCTTCTGCTGCGCCTTCTCGATCGCCCGGTTGATCCAGGGGTGGATGATCGCCTCGCCCTGCTCCAGGCCGAGCTTCTGCAGCATCCCGTCCATGCGGTCGGACCCGAAGATCCGCATCAGGTCGTCCTTTAGGGACAGGTAGAATTTCGAGCGGCCGGGATCGCCCTGGCGGCCGGAGCGACCGCGCAGCTGGTTGTCGATGCGCCGCGATTCGTGGCGCTCGGTGCCGATGATGTAGAGGCCGCCGGGCAGGTCCTTCTTGCGGCCCGCCGCCGGGTCGGCCGGCTCGCCGGAGGCCAGCACCTTGGCGCGGTTCTCCGCGATCTCGGCCTTGATCGCCTCGATGGCGGCGTCGCGCTCCGGCCCCTCCGGCACCCCGGCGAGTTCCTTCTCGACCCGCATATCGACGTTGCCGCCGAGTTTGATGTCGGTGCCGCGACCGGCCATGTTGGTGGCGATGGTGATGGCGCCCGGCACGCCGGCCTCGGCGACGATATACGCTTCCTGCTCGTGGAAGCGGGCGTTCAGCACGGCGAAGCGCTTGGTGATGCGGCCCTCGCGGGCGGCGGCGTAGACGTCGGTGAGGGCGTTCGGATCGGAATAGTCGAGCGGCTTGTAGCCGGCGTTCACCAGCATCTCGGCGAGGTATTCGGACTTCTCGATCGAGCCGGTGCCGACCAGGATCGGCTGGTGGCGTTCATGCGCCTTGCCGATTTCCTTGATGATCGCCTGATACTTCTCCTCGACGCTCCGATAGACCTCGTCGTCCTCGTCGACGCGCTCGATCTCCTTGTTGGTCGGGATGTCGACGACTTCGAGCTTGTAGATCTCGGCGAACTCGTCGGCCTCGGTGGAGGCCGTGCCGGTCATGCCGGCGAGCTTCTTGTAGAGGCGGAAGTAGTTCTGGAAGGTGATCGAGGCGAGCGTCTGGTTCTCGGGCTGGATCGTCACCCGCTCCTTGGCTTCGAGCGCCTGGTGGAGACCTTCCGAGTAGCGCCGGCCCTGCATCATGCGGCCGGTGAACTCGTCGATGATCACCACCTCGTCGTTCTTGACGATGTAGTCCTTGTCCTTCGTGAACAGGGTGTGGGCACGAAGCGCCTGGGTCACGTGGTGGACCAGGGTGACGTTGTGCGCGTCGTAGAGGTCGCCCTCGCTGAGGATGCCGGCCGCGCGCAGGGCATCCTCCACGAACTCGTTGCCCTCTTCGGTCAGCGAGACGGTGCGCTGCTTCTCATCGAGATCGTAGTGCGAGGGGTCCAGCAGCGGCATCACGCCGTCGACGGCCACGTAGAGTTCCGAGCGGTCGTCCACCGGGCCGGAGATGATGAGCGGCGTGCGCGCCTCGTCGATGAGGATCGAGTCGACCTCGTCCACGATCGCGTAATTGTGCCCGCGCTGCGACAGCTGGGCCATCTCGTATTTCATGTTGTCGCGCAGGTAGTCGAAGCCGAACTCGTTGTTCGTGCCGTAGGTGATGTCGCAGGCGTAGGATTGTTTCCGCTGCTCGTCGTCGAGGCCGTGGACGATGGTGCCGACGGACAGGCCGAGGAAGCGGTAGACGCGGCCCATCCACTCGGCGTCGCGGCTGGCGAGATAGTCGTTCACGGTGACGACGTGGACGCCCTTGCCCTCCAGGGCGTTCAGGTAGACCGGCGCCGTGGCGACGAGGGTCTTGCCCTCACCGGTCTTCATTTCCGAGATGCCGCCCTCGTGCAGCACCATGCCGCCGATGAGCTGCACGTCGAAATGGCGCTGGCCGAGGACGCGCTTGGCCGCCTCGCGAACGGTGGCGAAGGCGGGGACGAGGATGTCGTCGAGGCTCTTGCCGGCGGCCAGCTCGGCCTTGAGCATGTCGGTGCGGGCGCGCAGCTGCTCGTCGCTCAGCGCCGCGATCTCGGGCTCCAGGGCGTTGATTTGCACGACACGCGGGCGGTAGCCCTTCACGCGGCGGTCGTTGGAGGAGCCGAAAATCTTCTTGGCGAGCGAGCCGAGCATCGTAAACCTGCGGACGGGCGTGCCCGCCGACGGACGTGACGTCGCGGGCCGGCCTGGGCGGAATGGGGCGGCTTATAGAGGTAAACATCGCCCGGTGCACCTGAAAGAGGCGGGGCCCGGATTGGTTGCCGATTATGGCTCCGCTTGCCTTCTGCGTGCCGCCGGGCCACCTCTCCCGCCGCCGGACGGGCGGCCGAGCGGGGCGACAGCGCCTCCGCCGCCGAACCGGTTGAACGACACGCCGACCGAGGTATTCCCATGCCGACCCATGCCCTGCTCCGGCGCGCCAGCGCGCTCGCGCTGACGCTCGCCCTCTCCGGCGCGGCGGCGGCCCAGACGCCCCCGGCCGACAAGACGCCGACGAGTGCGCCCGCCGTCCCCGCCGATCCGAACGCGGTCGTCGCGACAGTGAACGGCCAGCCGATCACGCAGGCCGATATCGCCATCGCCTCCGACGATCCGGCGCTCTCCCTGCCGGGGGTGGACGAGGCGCAGAAGAAGAACCTGCTCGTGGATTACATGGTCGACCTGAAGGTCGGCGCGCAGGCCGCCGAGGCGGCCAAGATCGGCGACAGCGCCGAGTTCAAGCGCAAGCTCGCCTACTTCCGCGACAAACTGCTCCTCGACGACTACCTGGAGCAGGAGGCCAAGAAGGCGGTGACGCCGGAGGCCGAGCACGCGGTCTACGACACGTCCGTCAAGCTGATGAAGCCGGAGGAGGAAGTCCACGCCCGCCACATCCTCGTGGAGAGCGAGGGCGAGGCGAAGAAGATCGCCGAGCGGATCAAGGGTGGCGAGGATTTCGCCAAGGTTGCCGCCGAGACGTCGAAGGATCCGGGCTCCAAGACCGAGGGCGGTGATCTCGGCTGGTTCACCAAGGAGCGGATGGTGCCGGATTTCGCCGCCGCCGCCTTCGCGATGAAGCCGGGTCAGGTTTCCGATCCGGTGAAGACGCAGTTCGGCTGGCACGTCATCAAGGTCGAGGAAAAGAGGACCAAGCCGCAGCCGACCTTCGATGAGCTGAAGGAGCAGATCGACCAGCACCTCATCCGCAAGTCGCAGCAGGACCTGATCCTGAAGCTGCGCGCCGAGGCGAAGATTGACCGCAAGGACGCCCCCGCCGCGACACCGGCGGATCCGATGACCCCGGCCGCGCCGCCCCCGCCTGCGGTGAAGTGAGGCTGATCGGTCGTTCGTCCTGCGCGCCTACCTCATCCTGAGGTGCTGCGAAGCAGCCTCGAAGGAGAACTCCAGGGATCGTGGAGCCAACTGGAGCCCTCCTTCGAGGCCCGCCACGGCGGGCACCTCAGGATGAGGTCGAGGGAAGGGCCGTCCGACTAGTACGGCCGGTCGGGCTTGGTGATGTAGGCGGAGTGGCCGGCGGGCCGTGGCGTGACGCCGAGCGATTCGAGCTCGGACATGCGCCGAGCCTCCGAGAGCCGGTCGAGCACGATGACCAGGATCCACGGACAGGCGATACCGATAAAGAACGCCACGTGACGACCCTCCCATTTCGACCGGACTCACGTCCGTTGAGAGGATGATAGGCCGCGCCGGCTGCGCAGCAAGCGCAACCGGCCCGATGAGCGTCGATTAAGTGGTCGTCACACCCAGCCCTGAAGCTCCCGCCGCACCACGTTCTCGATCACGCGCATGCCGAGGTCGCTGTCGTTCAAGCAGGGGATGTAGGCGAATTGCTCGCCGCCATTGCCCTCGAAATAGTGGCGGTTCTCGCCGTCGAGCTCTTCCAGGGTCTCCAGGCAATCGGCGGTGAAGCCAGGGGCGACGATGGCCATGCGCTTCACGCCGGATTTGGCCAAGTCCATCACCGTCTCGTCGGTATACGGCTTCAGCCATTCCTCGTTGCCGAAGCGGGACTGGAACGTCACCCGCATCTTGTCCGGCGAGAGGCCCAGCGCCTCGCGGATGAGACGGCCGGTCTTGTGGCACTGGCAATGGTAGGGGTCGCCCTTCAGCAGGTAGCTGCGCGGCACGCCGTGGAACGAGGTGAGGATCACCTCCGGCTCGAAATCGAGCTTGGCGAGACCCTCGCGGATCGATTGCGCCATGGCGTCGATATAGACCGGATCGTCGTGATAGGGCGGCGAAACCCGCACCGTCGGCTGCCAGCGCATGTCCATCAGGGCGCGGAAGGCCTGATCGCAGGCTGTGGCCGAGGTCGCCGCCGCGTATTGCGGGTAGAGCGGCACCAGCAGGATGCGGTCGCAGCCCTGGTCCAGCAGCGCCTGGATGCGGCCCGCCACCTCCGGCTTGCCGTAGCGCATCGCCCAATCGACCACGACGCTGTCGCCCATCGCCGCCTGGAGCTTGTCGCTCTGGCCACGCGTGATGGTCTTGAGCGGCCCCTCGTTCAATTCGTTGTTCCAGACGCTGGCGTAATCCTTCCCCTTCGGACCCGGCCGCTTCGACAGGATGATGAGGTTGAGCAGCGGCCACCAGATCAGGCGCGGCACCTCGATCACCCGGCGGTCGGACAGGAACTCCTTCAGGTACCGGCGCATCGGCCAATAGGACGTGCCCTCGGGCGTGCCGAGATTCATCAGCAGCACGCCGACGCGGCCCCAGCGGACCTGCGGATGGTCACCCGGCAGGCCGAGCATCCCGGTGTCGCGCGAGGCGACGGGCCGGGGGTTGGCGAGCGCGGCAGGTTCGATGCGTTCGTTCATCAAAGCGTCCGGCGCCCTGGCGCCGATTCCCTTTCCAAGCTGAGACGAGACCCGCCGGAGCGGGAGGCCGCCCCTATGTAGGTCGCCGGACCGCCCCGGCGAAGGCACCCTTGCTGCGGTGCCACGCAGGTACCGGTATAGAGATGCGGCACGCGGCGGCAAATGCCGCTTCGGCTCAGGATCTCCACAGCCCGATGACCGACCGGCCCGTCGCCGCCGCCCTTGCTGCCTTCCGCGAGAGCAATTCCCCCTGGCTCGCCCTCCCCTTCTTCGGCGACGGCGCTGCGGATCGCGTGGCGGACACGATCGACGGACGCATCGCCGCAGGGGCGACGGTGCTGCCCGCGCCGGGCGACATCTTCCGGGCGCTGCGCGAGACGCCGCTGCCGGCCGTGAAGGCGGTGATCCTGGGGCAAGACCCCTACCCGACGCCGGGCGACGCCAACGGGCTCGCCTTCTCCTATGTCGGCAAGGGCCGCCTTCCGGCCTCGCTGAAGGTCATCCTGGCCGAGGCGGCCTCACCCCGCGAGGCGGGCGGCGACCTCACGCCCTGGGCCCGGCAGGGGGTCCTGCTCCTCAACAGCGCCCTCACCGTCGAGGCGGGAAAGGCCGGGGCGCACCTGCGCGCGGGCTGGTCCGCCCTCACCGACGAGGCGGTGGCGGCGGTCGCCGGGCGCGATGAGCCGGCCGTGTTTCTCCTCTGGGGGGCGCAGGCGCGGGCGCGGGCCGGGCTGATCGACCCGTCCCGGCACGCCGTCATCGAGAGCGGCCATCCCTCGCCCCTCAACCGGGCGCGGGATTTTCCCGGCTCGGACCCGTTCGGCCGCGCCAATGCGTGGCTCGCCGAACGGGGCCTCGCGCCGATCGAGTGGCGGCTCGGCTGAGCCTATCGCGCCGGCTTGGCGGGCTCCGGTGCCTGCGGCACCTCGGCGGAGGGCTGGAGCACGTTCTTGGCGATGTTGCCGTCCGGCCCGTATTCCCCGGCGACAGCGATGCAGGCGCCATCGCGGTTCAACTGCATCTGATTCGACATCAGCGTGAACATCGACTGGACGCGGTTGCCGAACGGGCCGGAGGGCTGGACATCGCTGACGCGGGCGTTCTGCTTGGCGAGCAATGCCTCGAATTCGGGGCCGCCGATCCGGTAGCCGCAAACATTGGAGGCCGCGAAGATATAGGCGGCGAGTTCGAGGGCGTGCGGCGAGGGCGCGTTGCGAATCTCGGCCTGCGCCGGGCCGCAGAGCAGGATGGCCGCAGCGAGCGGGGCGAGGTGGCGGTTCAAGGATGTCCTCCGGTGTGTCGCGGCCTTGTCGTTCGGGCCGGTTCCGGGAGCATCAGATAGACACTTCGTCCGAGCCCGCCAGGGCGAACTTTCTGCGTAATCTTCATCTCGCGTTGGCCATAGGCGGCCTTCCGCCGACGAAGCGCCCGGTTTCGGCCGGATTTGCTGCCCTTGTCGGAGGTGGAATCAGAAAGTCTTAACCGGGACGCGCGAACCCGGAATGGTTCAGCTTATGAACAGGCTGGTTTTCACCGCATGCTCGGCGCCAGATACAGCGTGACCCACCCCGCCTCCCTGGAGAAGCCGGTGCTCCTGCGCCCGGCTCCCGTGGAGGAGAATGCCTCGCCGTTCGTTCCCGGCACCTGCGCCCGGTGGGCTCGCGCCGAGGGGATCGGCTTCGGCGACCTCGCCGTCCTGATGGTGGCCGACCCCCTCGAAGCGACGGCCCTTCGGCAGGGTTTCGCCTGGGTCGGCGCGCGTACGAAGGATCTCGATCCGGGAATCGGCGAGCACGAACTCGCCCTCGTCCTGTCGGGCGCGAGCCTCGCCATCGTGGATAGCGCCCTCGCCTCGAACTATGCGCGGGCGCTCGGCCGGCTCGACCGGCTGCCGCCCCTCTGGTGGACCGGCCCCGGCGCCGACTTCGCCCGGCTGGACCTCGCCCTCGCGGAGCATGCCGCGCCCGCCCAGGTGTGCTAAATCGTTCTCCCGAGGGCCGAAGAGCCTGAAGGGAGACGCCTTTGTCCGCAGCCCAGCCCCTGGCCGCCGCCGAGCCTGTCCTTCTCCGGCAGGATGCGGACGGCATCGCCACCCTCACCCTGAACCGTCCGGGCGCGCGCAACGCCCTGTCGCTGGCGCTGATGAACGCCCTTCAGGACGCCCTCGACGCGATCCGCGACGACGATTCGGTGCGGGTCGTGGTGCTGAGGGCCGCCGGCCCGGCCTTCTGCGCCGGCCACGATCTGCGCGAGATGCGCGCGGATTCCTCTCCGGAGGCGACGGACCTCGTGTTCCGCACCTGCGCCCGGCTGATGACGAGCCTTGTGCGCCTGCCCAAGCCGGTGATCGCGCAGGTCCATGGCATCGCCACGGCGGCGGGATGCCAGCTCGTGGCCTCCTGCGATCTCGCGATCTGCACCGAGGAGGCGCGCTTCGCCACGCCGGGCGTGCAGATCGGCCTGTTCTGCTCGACGCCGATGGTCGCCCTGTCGCGGGCGGTGCCGCGCAAGGCGGCGATGGAGATGCTGCTGCTCGGCGAAGCCATCGACGCGGCCGAGGCCCTGCGCATCGGCCTCGTGAACCGCGTGGTTCCCGTCGACCGGCTCGACTCTGCCGTGGCCGACATGGCCGGGCGCATCGCCGCCAAGGCCCGCCGGGTGCTCGCCATCGGCAAGGAGGCCTTTGCCCGGCAGGGCGAGATGACCCTCGACGAAGCCTACGCCTACACGGCCCAGGTGATGACCCGGAACATGGCGATGGCCGACGCGCAGGAGGGCATCGATGCCTTCCTGCAGAAGCGCAAGCCCGTTTGGGAGGGGTGATCCGCCGCGCCTCCGGCGCGTAGGCGGCGCGGGCGTCCTGCCCTAATCTTCGGGCTGTCCCGCAATGGCGGGCCTGCCGGTGCGGGATGGGCGATGACAGCCACCACCGACTTGATCGGCCTGACCCTGGCATTCTACGGGGCGATGCCGCCGCCACGTCCGCCTCGGCCCGAGCGTGATGGGCCGACCTGGGCGGCGGCCCTTCTCATTGGCGGCGTCTGCCTCGCCACCGTGATGCCGATGATCACCATCTGGACCTTCCACAGGCCCCAGGAGGCGGTGAAGGCGCGCTGCCTGCAATCGGGCGGACACATCGTCTACGGCGCCCTCGACGGCAGCGGCTTGCGCTGCGATCCGATGTCGAAGGATTAGAGCCGCATTGGGACGAGTTGGTTCAGCCGTCTCCCTTCATTCTCGCTCATCCTGAGGTGCGGCGAAGCCACCTCGAAGGCCTCATCCTGAGAGTCTGGCCGGAAAGGTCGCGTCCGCCTCCGTCATTGCGAGGAACGAAGCAATCCAGGGACGCGCCACGGTCGTAAGCGGCCCGCCCGCCCCTGGATTGCTTCGCTGACGCTCGCAAAGACGGTGAGGTGTGAGGCGCCGTCGCGACTTTCTCGGTTGGGCTCTGAGCGGCGGCGAAGCCGCCTCGAAGGCGGGATCCAGCCTGCCGCGCGATGTCTGAAGCCCTCCTTCGAGGCCCGCAGAAGCGGGCACCTCATCCTGAGGTAAGAGGGTGAGGGGCCGGAACGTGATCGGTCGCTGCCCCAGGCTCCCGTGACAATTCGGGCGGACTTGCGCCGTGGCTGGGCTATATCGCCGGAAGTCTTCAGCCTTACGGGATGCAAGTGGACCAAATCGTCTTCCGCTGGATCAACTCGACCGCGCTGCTGCGGGCGGATGTGCAGGCGCTCGTCGGCATCGGCCTCGCCCTCGCGGTGACGATCCATGCCCTGCTGCGCAAGCGGCGGGTGAGCGTGGCCGTGGGATGGATCGGGCTGGCTTGGCTCTCGCCGATCTTCGGCTCGGCGCTCTACTTGCTGCTCGGCATCAACCGCGTCTACCGGCGGGCGCGGAAGATGCGCGCGCGGCCCTCCGAGGCGGTGCCGCCGCCGGATGCGGACGATGCCGTCGTGCCGGAAACCCTGTGGCCGCTTGACCGGGCGATCCGGCGCATCACCGGCGCGCCCGCGCTCACCGGGAACCGGGTGCGGATGTTCCGCAACGGCGACGAGGCCTACCCGGAGATGCTGGCGGCGATCCGCGGGGCGCGGGCCAGCGTCGCCATGACGAGCTACATCTTCCGCGACGACGCGACCGGCCGCGAGTTCTGCGAGGCCCTGGCAGAGGCCAAGGGACGAGGCGTCGCGGTGCGGGTGATCATCGACGGGATCGGCGGCGGCTATTTCCGGACGCCGGCCTATAAGCGCCTGCACGCGGCCGGCGTGCCTGCCGCCCTATTCATGCATTCCGCCCTGCCCTGGCGGATGCCCTTCCTGAACCTGCGCAACCACAAGAAGCTGCTGATCCTCGACGGAAGGGTCGCCTTCACGGGCGGGCTCAACATCGCCGCCGCCAACCGTGTGCGCACCAAGCCCGCGCACCCGATCCGCGACATCCATTTCCGGTTCGAGGGTCCGGTCGTCGATCAGCTCGCCACCGCCTTCACGGCGGATTGGGCCTTCGCCGATGGCGAGAGCCTCGACGGGCCGCCGTGGTTCGTGGATGCTCCGGCGGTCGGCGGCTGCGTCGCCCGCGCGGTGACGTCGGGGCCGGATGCGGACGTGCAGAAGATCGAGCAGGTGGTGATCCAGGCGCTGAACTGCGCCCGCCGCCGGGTGCGGATCGCCACGCCGTACTTCCTGCCGGACGAACTCGTGACCGGCGCCCTGATCCAGGCCGCGACGCGGGGGATCTCCGTCGAGGTGGTGATCCCGGCGGTCAGCGATCACCGCTTCATCGATTGGGCGATGCGCGCCCATCTCGACGTGCTGATCCGGGCGGGCGTGCGGGTCTATCTCGACCGCGATCCGTTCGACCACGCCAAGGCGATGGTGGTCGACGACGTGTGGTGCTTCGTCGGCAGCGCCAACTGGGACATGCGCAGCTTCCGCCTGAACTTCGAGCTGAACGTCGAGGTGATCGACGCCGATCTCGCCGGGCAGATCGACGCGCTGATCGAGGCTAAGAAGGATCTGCCCCTTACCGAGAAGGATCTCGCAGACCGATCCTTGCCCGTGCGCTTGCGCGACGCAGGCGTTCGGCTGCTGCTGCCATACCTCTGAGCGGCGCGGGTGAATCCGGCTCCGGGCAGAGATGCACGACGATGGGCCGGTGGTCCGAGGGGCCGCGCGGCAGCACCGCGCTTTCCCGGCAGACGAGCCCCCTGGCGATGCAGCGGTCGAGGCGCAGGGGCAGCACCTCGATCATCGAATGGGTCGGCCGCCGGGGGCCGATGTCGCGGAATCCCGGCACCATGGCCGGGCCGACGATATTGTAATCGCCCAGCACCGCCGCGCGGGGCGGAAGGCCCGTCACGATCCGCCGCAACTGCCGCCGGTTCAGCATCTGCCCGTGGGAGAGGTGGACGTTGGCGACGCCGAACGTGCCGAGATCGACCACTTGGCACACCCGGTGGACCACCGCGCCGGAGGGCAGCGTGACCGTGCGCGGCGGGCTCGGGAACGGGGTCGGGCTCCACATGGCGAGCCCGTGGATCCGCCCCGGCAGCGGCGACCACGCGTAATGGCCGCCGACGCGCTCCTTCAGGAAGCCGATGGCCCGCGTCGCCTCCTGCATCAGCAGCAGATCGGGCGATTCCTGCTCGATCAGGGCGATGACGTCCTCGATGGCCGCCCCCACCCGCCGCAGGAGATTCCAGCTGACGATCTTGAAGGCCGGCGCCGGGGCCGCGATGCTGTCCGGCATGACGAGTTGGGCGCCGGCCAGTTCCGGAGCATCCGCAAGGGTGGGTTTCGTCATCGTCCCCGACCGTTCCGCATCCGCCGACCTCCCCGCCGCCTGCCTCAAACGCTTCGCGTTTCCGCAGGTTCGATGGCCGCGCGAGCGCCTTGGTCTGAAATCCTGGCCCCCGTGAGGCCGGAAGCGTCCCGGAAACCACGCTGCGATCACTTTCGCCGCAGACGGGATGAATCCGCACGCCGCGCGCACCTCGCGGCGTGCGCCAACCTTCGCGATATGCTTTAGACCGCAACGATATTGCCGGGCGGGCCGTCCCGACCGGCCGGAATTCCAGGAGTTACACGTGGCTGCACGCAAGCGTCACTTCAGCCTCGCCGTCGCGGCACTCGGCCTGCTCGGCGGTGCCCTCACCGAGGCGCAGGCCGCCCAGTGCGGCAACACCTCTGCCGGCTTCGAGACGTGGAAGCGCGAATTCATCGCCGAGAACCGGGGCCGCGCCAGCGCCGAAAGCCTCGATGCCCTGGCCGGCACCAGCTATTCCACCGCGACCATCTCGGCCGACCGGGGGCAGCACAGCTTCAAGCTCTCCCTCGACCAGTTCATGGCCAAGCGCGGCGCCGCGACCATCGTGAAGCGCGGCCGTGCCTTGAAGCGCACCAACGCCGCCCTGTTCGACTCCATCGAGCAGCGTTACGGCGTGCCGCCGGGTCCGCTCCTGGCGATCTGGGGCATGGAAACCGGCTTCGGCGCCGTGAAGGGCAACGTGAACACCCTCTCGGCCGTCGCGACCCTCGCCTACGATTGCCGCCGTTCGGAATACTTCACCGACCAGCTCCGCGCCGCCCTCACCCTGATCGACCGGGGCATCATCTCGGCGGGGACCCGCGGCGCCGCGCATGGCGAGATCGGCCACACGCAGTTCCTGCCGAAGAACGTGCTGAATTACGGCACCGGCGGCGACCTCAACAATGTCGGCGCGGCCCTGTCCTCGACGGCGAACTTCCTGAAGGCCCATGGCTGGCAGCGCGGCGCGGGCTATCAGCCCGGCGAGCCGAACTTCGCCGCCCTTCAGGGCTGGAACGCCGCCCAGGTCTACGAGCGGGCCATCGCCATCATCGGAAAGCAGATCGATCAGGACTGAGACCGGTCTTCGTCGAAAAGAAAGGGGGCGGCCCGCGAGGCACGCCCCCTATTTTCGTTCAGGCGGTCGCGAGCCCCGCCTTCTTCTTCTTGCCGAGTGCCTCTTCCACCGTGCCATCGCCGTCGAGATAGCCGTGAACCTTCGGGTTCGGCATGATCAGCGAGGCCACGAAGGCGATGGCGAGCATGATCGTCACGTACCAGAAGAAGGTCGTCTCGATTCCGGCATCCTTGAACCACAGCGCCACGTATTCGGCGGTGCCGCCGAACAGCGCGTTGGCGAGGGCATAGGACAGGCCGACGCCCAGCGCCCGGACGTTCGTGGGGAACAGCTCCGCTTTCACGATGCCGCTGATGCCCGTGTAGAACGAGATCACCGCCAGCCCGAGGGTGATCATCGCGAAGGCGAGGTAGGGGTCCTTGTTGGTGTGCAGGAACGACATGATCGGCACCACCATCAGCATGCCGAGCCCGCTGTAGAGGATCATGTTGGCCTTGCGGCCGATCTTGTCGGACAGCGCGCCGAAGATCGGCTGGATCAGCATGTAGACCAGCAGCACCCAGGTCATGACCTGTGACGCCGACGTCTTCGGCATGCCGGCGGTGTTGACGAGATACTTCTGCATGTAGGTCGTGAAGGTGTAGAAGCTCAAGCTGCCGCCCGCCGTATAGGCGAGGACGACGCAGAACGCGCGCCAGTGCTTGAACAGCTCGCTGAAGGTGCCGGCGTTCTCCTTGTCGCCGGCTTCCTTGGTCTCGGCCAGGGAGCGCCGCAGGTAGAGCGCCACGACCGCAAGGCCCGCGCCGATGAAGAACGGGATGCGCCAGCCATAGGCCGTCAGTTCCGCGCTCGTCATCACGGCCTGGAGGCCGACCAGCACCAGGGAGGCGAGCAACTGGCCGCCGATCAGCGTGACGTACTGGAACGAGGCGAAGAACCCGCGCCGCCCCTTGATGGCGACCTCGCTCATGTAGGTGGCCGAGGTGCCGTACTCGCCGCCGACCGACAGGCCCTGAAGCATCCGCGCCAGCAGCAGCAGGACCGGCGCCAGGGTGCCGACGGTGTCGTAGGTCGGCAGAATGCCGATCAGCAGCGAGCCGAAGCACATCATCAGCACGGAGATGACCATGGAGGTCCGCCGCCCGACCCGGTCGCCGATGCGCCCGAACAGCCAGCCGCCCACCGGGCGCATGAAGAAGCCCACCGCGAAGATGCCGGCTGTCTGCAAGAGCTGGCTGGTCGAATCGCCCTTCGGGAAGAAGGCCGGGGCGAAGTAGAGGGCGAAGAAGGCGTAGCAGTAAAAGTCGTACCACTCGACGAGGTTGCCGGACGAAGAGCCGACGATCGCGAAGATGCGGCGGCGCCGGTCGGCGGCATCGTGGGGCTCCGACGAAATGGTGATACGGCCGGCGGGAGGTGCGGACATGGCGTCTCCGGGACTCGCTGGGCCGACACTGTGCCGGCTTCTCGGGTTTGAGCGGACGTTACAGCCCCAGACCCCGCCTGCAAGCGATCCTCACGTTCGCGTGCGCGAGACGTGGCGCCTTGTCACCAACCAGCGGTCGAGAAACCTCGGAACGGTTTCGATTCCGTCCCCGTTCCGGCCCGGGTCGAGCGTCCGGAGGGCGCGCCCTCTGGGACGGTGGGACGGCACATGAACAGAATTCTTCGCAGTACGGTGGCCGCAGCGGTCATCATGGCGGGCGCGACGACGGCCTTCGCGCAGGGCGGTCCCGGAGGGGGCGGCGGCGCGGGCGGTGGCGGCGGCGGCGCGGCGGCCGGGCCGGGCGGCGGCGGTGGACCGGGCGGCGGCGCGAGCGGCGGCCCCGGCGCGGGCGGGCCGGGTGCGGCGGGTCCGGGTGGCGCGGGCGGCGGCGGCATGCGCGGCGGTGAAGGCGGCGGGCGCGGCCCTGGGGCCGGTGGCGGCGCGGAGCGCGGCGGTCCGGCCGAACGTGGCGGCGCGGCCGAACAGGGTGGCCCGGGCGGGCGCGGCGGCGCGGCCGAGCGGGGCGGCGCTGAGCGCGGCGGCCCCGGAGAGCGCGGCGGCCCCGGAGAGCGCGGCGGCCCCGGAGAGCGTGGCGAGCGTGGCGGCCCCGGTGAGCGCGGTGAGCGTGGCGGCCCCGGCGAGCGCAACGGTGCGGCCGAGCGCGGCGGTCCCGATGGCCGGAACGGGCCGGGCGCGGCCGGCGAGCGTCGCGGCGCCGAGCGTGGCGGGCCGGGCGCCCGTGGCGGTCGCGATGCGGGTGCGGTGCGGGGCGGCTATTCCCGCCTCGATACCGGGCGGCGCACGGAGTTCCGCCAGTCGATCCTGCGGGGCGGTGTCTCGCGGCTCGACAGCGTGGACTTCGCGCTGAGCGTCGGCACGGCGATCCCGCGTTCGGTGCGGCTCCACCGCCTGCCGCCGGCCATTGTCGAGCTGGTGCCGGATTACGAGGGCTACGACTTCATCCTCGTCCGCGACGACATCGTGATCATCGATCCCGACACCTACGAGATCGTGGACGTGATCCCCGCCTGAGCGGGCGAACGATCACCGCCCGCCGTCGAGAAGCTTCGAGACGACGCGGGCGGTGTAATCGACCATCGGCACGATGCGGGCGTAGTTCAGACGCGTCGGGCCGATGACGCCGACGACGCCGACGATCTTCTGCGACCCGTCGCGGAACGGCGCCGCGATGAGCGACGAGCCCGAGAGCGAGAACAGCTTGTTCTCGGAGCCGATGAAGATGCGCACCCCCTCCCCCTGCTCGGCGCGGGCGAGGAGGTCGATCACGTCCTTCTGCGTCTCCAGGTCGTTGAACAGCAGCCGGATGCGCTCGAGGTCTTCCGCCGCGCGCAGGTCGTCCAGCAGGTTGGCCTGTCCGCGCACGATGAGTTGCCGCGCCTCCGAAGGCCCGACCGGCGTGGCGAGGCCGGCATCGACCAGCCGCTCCGTCAGTTCGTCCAGCTCGCGCTTCTTGGCGAGGCGCCCCGCCTCGATCTCCGCGCGCAGCACGCCGAGGGTGCGCCCCGCGAGCCGGGCGTTGAGGTAGTTCGTCGCCTCCTGCAGCGCCCCCGCCGGCAGGCCGGGGGGTAGGTCGAGCAGGCGATTCTCGACGCTGCCGTCATCCGAGACCAGCACCACCAGGGCGCGGGCGGGGTCGAGCCGCACGAACTCGATATGCTTCAGGCTGGCATTGGCCTTCGTGGTGAGCACCACGCCGGCCCCGCGCGAGACGCCCGAGAGCAGGCTCGACGCCTCGGTCAACGCGGATTCGAAGGTGTGGCGCGAGGCGACCGCGCGCATCTGGCCCTCGATCCGGTCCTTCTCGTCCTGCCCGACATCGCCGAGTTCGAGCATCGCATCCACGAAGAAACGCAGGCCCTGCTCGGTGGGCAGGCGGCCCGCCGAGGTGTGGGGCGCGAAGATCAGGCCGGAATGCTCCAGATCCGCCATCACGTTGCGGATGGAGGCCGGGGACAGGGCCATGGGCAGGATGCGCGCGAGGTTGCGCGAGCCCACCGGCTCTCCCGTCGTCAGGTAGCTCTCCACGATCTGCCGGAAGATCTCCCTGGCACGCTCGTTGAGCGCCGAGAGGGCCTGCATCGATTGATTCTGCGAAATGTCCACGCTCTGGTGTGTCACGGTGGGCGGGTCCTGTCTCCCGATCATGTCTTTGCCGAGGCTTCGGATCAATCCGCTGCTTGCCCGCCGGGGCGGTGCGGCCTATGAGCCCCGCCCGCACTCCTCATCTGGAAAGGGTCTCGCATGCGGCCATCCAACCGTGCCGCCGACGCGATGCGGCCCGTGACCCTCGAACGCGCCGTGGCGCGCTACGCCGAGGGATCCTGCCTCGTCAGCTTCGGCAACACCAAGGTGCTGTGCACGGCCTCGCTGGAAGAGCGCGGGCCGCCGTGGCTGCGCGGCTCCGGCAAGGGCTGGGTGACGGCCGAATACGCGATGCTGCCGCGGGCGACCCATGAGCGCACCCGCCGCGAGGTGAATTCCGGCAAGCCATCCGGCCGCACGCAGGAGATCCAGCGCCTGATCGGCCGCTCGCTCCGGGCCGTCACGAATCTCTCGGCCATCGGCGAGAAGCAGGTGACGGTGGATTGCGACGTGATCCAGGCCGATGGCGGCACCCGCACCGCCGCCATCACCGGCGCCTGGGTGGCGCTGCACGATTGCTTCGCCTGGATGCGCACCCGCTCGATCATCTCCGTCGATCCGCTGCGGGACCACGTGGCTGCCGTCTCCTGCGGCATCTACAAGGGCATGCCCGTCCTCGACCTCGAATATGAGGAGGATTCAGCCGCCGATACGGACGCGAACTTCGTGCTGACCGGCAAGGGCGGCATCGTGGAGGTGCAGGGCACCGCCGAGGCCGAGCCCTTCACGGAAGCGCAGCTCCTCGAATTGCTCCGCCTCGCCCGCGCCGGCACCGAGCGGCTCGTCGCCTTGCAGAAGGAAGCCATCGCGTGAGGCGCCGCCTGACCGGCAAGGTGGTGATCGCCACCCACAACGCGGGCAAGCTCGCGGAGATGCGGGAGCTTCTAGCGCCTTTCGGCATCGAGGCCGTCTCGGCGGGCGAACTCGGGCTGCCCGAACCCGACGAGACCGGGACGATGTTCGCCGAGAACGCGGCGTTCAAGGCTCATGCGGCGGCCAAGGCCACCGGCCTGCCGGCCTTCGCCGACGATTCCGGCCTCTGCGTCGATGCCCTCGATGGCGCGCCGGGCATCTTCTCGGCCCGCTGGGCCGGGCCGGACAAGGATTTTTCGGGCGCCATGGCTCGGATCTTCTCCGAACTCGACGCGCGCGGCGCCACGAATCGCAAGGCGCATTTCGTGTCGGCCCTCGTCCTGGCCTGGCCCGATGGCCATACCGAGCTGTTCGAAGGCCGGGTGTTCGGCGACCTCGTGGCGCCGCGCGGCACGGCCGGCTTCGGCTACGACCCGCTGTTCCGCCCCGAGGGCTTTGAGCGCACCTTCGGCGAGATGAGCGCCGAGGAGAAGCACGGCGTCGATTGGCAGGCGGGCAAGGGGCTGTCCCACCGGGCGCGGGCCTTCGTGGATCTGGCGCGGGAATGCCTCGCCCCGATGGGGCGGACTTGACCGCGCAGGCCCCAGACCACCCGACTCGCGATGCGGGCTTCGGGGTTTACCTGCACTGGCCGTTCTGCGCCGCGAAGTGCCCGTATTGCGACTTCAACTCCCATGTCCGCCATGCCGGCGTGGACGAGGCGCGCTTCCTCGCGGCCTTCCGCGCGGAGATGGCCCATGTCGCCGCCCTCGTGCCGGGCCGGGACGTGACGAGCATCTTCCTCGGCGGCGGCACGCCCTCGCTGATGAAGCCGGAAACCGTGGCGGGGCTGCTCGACGCCATTGCCGGCCATTGGCGCATCGCGCCGGGGGCCGAGGTGACGCTGGAAGCCAACCCGTCGAGCGTCGAGGCCGGGCGCTTCCTGGGCTACCGGACGGCGGGGGTGAACCGGGTCTCCCTCGGCGTGCAGGCCCTGGACGATGCCTCGCTGAAGACCCTCGGGCGCCTGCACAACGCGCAGGAAGCCTTCGCCGCGATCAAGGTGGCGCAGGGCACCTTCGCGCGGACCTCCTTCGACCTGATCTACGCGCGGCCGAACCAGAGCCCAGCGGCATGGCGCGCCGAACTCACCGAGGCCATCGCGCGGGCGGCCGAGCACCTGTCGCTCTACCAACTCACCATCGAGCCCGGCACGCCGTTCTACGGCCTCGCCGCCGCCGGCAAGCTCGTGACGCCCGACGAGGACGTCTCCCGCGCGCTCTACGACGTGACGCAGGAGGTCTGCGAGGCTGCCGGACTGCCGGCCTACGAGATCTCGAACCACGCGCACCCCGGCGCCGAGGCACGGCACAACCTGCTGTACTGGCGCTACGGCGAATATGCCGGCATCGGCCCCGGCGCCCATGGACGCCTCGTGACGCCGGAGGGCCGCATCGGCACCGTCACCGAGCGTGGCCCCGAAGCGTGGCTCGCCCGCGTCGAGGCGGACGGCCACGGAATCGCGGAGACCGAGCACCTCGCAGCCCCGGCCCAGGCCGACGAATACCTCGTGATGGGTCTGCGCCTTTCGGAGGGGATCGACCCCGCCCGCTACGCCGCCCTCGGCGGCCGGGCCATCGACCCGGCACGGATCGACGCCCTGGTGGGGGATGGGCTCCTGTCGCGGAAGCCCGATGGCCGCATAGCCGCGACCGCCGCCGGGGCTCCGGTGCTCAACGCGCTGGTGGCTGAACTGGCGAAGTCACCGCCATCGTCATTGCGAACGCAGTGAAGCAATCCAGGGAACCGTGACGTCCTGAAACGTCCCGCTGCCCCGGATTGCTTTGCTCGCGATGACGGCCGAGGATCAGTTCAGCACCACCACCTTCGAGCCGACGTTCACGCGGCTGAACAGGTCGATGGCGTCCTGGTTGATCATGCGGATGCAGCCGGAAGACACGCTCTTGCCGATGGAGAAGGGCTCGAGCGTGCCGTGAATGCGGAACAGCGTGTCCTTGTTGCCCTGCCAGAGATACATGGCGCGGGCGCCGAGCGGGTTGCGCAGGCCGCCGGAGACGCCCAAGCCGCTCTGAAGCTTGTCGACCTCGCTCGCGAGCTTCGAGCTGCGGGCGATCATCTCCTTCGGCGGATACCAATCCGGCCACGCCTGCTTCGAGTTCACCGTAGCCGTGCCCGACCACGAGAAGCCCTGCTTGCCCACGCCGACGCCGTAGCGGCGGGCCCGGCCACCCTCCTGCACCAGCGTCAGCTGGTGGGCGCGCGGGTCCACGATGATCGTGCCCGGCTCGTAGGGGCCGTTATAAGCGATCTCCTGGCGCAGGTAGGCCGGGCTCATCTTCTTGTAGTCGAAGGCGCGGACGGGGAACACGTCGTCCTCGATGGGGCCATAGGCCTTCGCGTAATCGATCGGGCCGTTGTCGGGCGCACGCAGCACGGCCTTGGCCTTCGCAGCCTCGATCGGCGAGAGGGCCGGATCACCCGATGCCTCGGGCTGGACCAGAGCGGCCTGCCTCGTCGGCGGCGCCTGCACCGCCGGGGCCTGGATCGGCGCGGGAACCGGCGCGGGCGCGGCGGTCTGCCGGTCGAGCACGGCGCGGCCGAACTCGACGCGGCCGGAATACGGCACGTAGCGGTCGCCGCGCTTCAGGTAGTAGGCGCCGGTCTGGTCCTGGAAGAGCCGGTCGGAATCGGGCTCGACCAGCGCGGTTCGGGTCTGCGCCAGGGCAGGCGCGGCTGCCGCGCAGACGGCGAGGCCGGCGAGAAGCAGGAGTCGGATCGGGGCGGACATCGTTGGTCTTCCTGAAAGACGAATTCGGATCGCGGGCGGCCTCGGCCGCTCGATATCCGGTCAAGCTTATTCGAGACCTACTAAAGCCGCCGGGCATCGCCAAGCGCAGTCATGCCATACCGGACCCGCGTATGACTTGGCTCTGGGCTTTCCGCGCATCTGTTGCACCGGTGCAGCAAGTTAATCCCGGCAAATGCGACTGAGTTTGCGACTGCGCCCGCTTTCGCGCCAAGCCTGCCTCAACGCGCGGCACCGCTCCCCGCGACCCCGGACCAGACCCTGCGACGCGGCTGGCACGCCTTCTGCATTGTCGGGTGGGCCGACATTAGCGCGGCACGCGGAGCAACGGCGCTCCGCAGAGCGGACGGTGTGAGTCCGGATCCCCGGCCTGTGCGGCCGCGTCGCGGCACGCAAACTCTGACGAGCACCTCACCCATGGCGAGCTTCAAGACCGTGATGAAGTCGGGCCACCCCCCGACATTGTTTGCCGCATTCCTCTACTTCGATTTCTGCTTCGCGATCTGGGTCCTGAACGGCGCGATGGGCCCGTTCATCACCGAGACCTACAAGCTCACCCCGGCCCAGACCGGCTTCATGATCTCCCTGCCGATCCTTGCCGGCGCCATCATGCGCTTTCCGCTCGGCGTGCTGGCCCAGTATATCGGCCGCAAGAACGCGGCGATCACCGAGATGGGCATCATCGTCGTGGCGATGGCCTACGGCTTCTTCGTCGTCTCCTCCTACAACGACGTGCTCGCCATGGGCGTGCTCCTCGGCATCGCGGGCGCTTCCTTCGGCGTGGCGTTGTCGCTCGGCTCGGGCTGGTTCCCGCCGGAGCACAAGGGCCTCGCCATGGGCATCGCGGGCGCCGGTAATTCCGGCACCGTCCTGGCCGTTCTGTTCGCGCCGCCGCTGGCGCAGATGTATGGCTGGCAGGCCGTCTACGGCTTCGCGGGTGTCGTGATGCTGATCCCGCTCGTCGTGATGATCGCCCTCGCCAAGGAGCCGCCGGACCTGCACGGCCAGTCCTTCAAGGAGCACATCGCCTGCCTGTTCACGAAGGACGGATGGGCTTTCTCGCTGATCTACGTCATCACCTTCGGCGGCTTCATCGGCCTTTCGAACTTCCTGCCGACCTTCTTCTACGAGCAGTTCGCGGTCACGAAGGTCGAGGCCGGCCGCCTGACGATGCTTGCGGCGCTGATGGGCTCCGGCATCCGCATCGTGGGTGGGTATTTCGCCGACAAGCTCGGCGGCGTCGCGGTGCTGTCGGTGGTGCTGCTGGCGGCGGTGGCGGCCTTCCTGGCCCTCACGGCGAACCCCTCCCTCGCCCTGACGACCATGCTGTTCATGTTCTGCTTCGCGGCTCTGGGCGCGGGCAACGGCGCGCTGTTCCAGCTCGTGCCGCTGCGCTGGCCGAACAACACGGCGGTCGCGGGCTCGATGATCGGCGAGATCGGTGCGCTCGGCGGCGCGATCCTTCCGAACGTGATGGGGATGTCGAAGCAGTATACCGGCCATTTCGCGACCGGCTTCGTCATCTACGCCGTCTTCGCGGCGCTGGTGCTCGGCTGCCTCGCCCTCTGGCAGAGGAACTGGGTCGGCTCCTGGGTCGGCCCGCGCGGCAAGGCCCTCAGCGCCCCGGTGGAGGAGAACACGAAGCTCCGGCCCGCCACTGCCTGATCCGAACGCTATTGAGAATAGGGACGGGGGCCGCATGGCCCCCGTTCGCTTTTGAGCGGGATGCGCGCATTATGATCATAGGCTGTTGCCATCGGCGGCAAGACCGGATTGAATAACGTATTAGACAAGATGCCGGATCGGGGCGGTCCAGGCATCGTGCGGGCATGAGGGGCAACAAGCTCCCGGCGCCGCGAGGGAGGGTTGGGCGATGATGAAGCGCGTGAGCGCCACCAATGGCGTGCTCGGCCTGCTCTGTCTGATGTATTTCATCACCTACCTCGACAGGGTGAACCTGGCGACGGCCGGCACGGTGATGATGCACGACCTCGGCATGTCGAAGACCGAGTTCGGGCTGATGCTCTCGGCCTTCGCCTACCCCTACGCCATCTTCCAGGTCATCGGCGGTTCAGTGGGCGACAAGTTCGGCGCCCGGCGCACCCTGATGGTCTGCGGCATCATCTGGGCGGCCGCGACGGTGCTGACCGGCATGGTCGGCGGGCTCGTGAGCCTCTTCCTCGCCCGCGTGCTCCTCGGCTTCGGCGAGGGCGCGACCTTCCCCACCGCCACCCGTGCCATGCAGAACTGGACGGCGCCGGGCAAGCGCGGCTTCGCGCAGGGCATCACCCACGCCTTCGCGCGGTTCGGCAACGCCGTGGCCCCGCCCATCGTCGCCTTCCTGATCTACCATTTCGGCTGGCGCGTGAGCTTCTACGCGCTGGGCGTCGCCAGCTTCATCTGGGTCTTGATCTGGTACTTCTACTTCCGCGACGATCCGTCGGACCATCCGGCCATCACCCCCGCCGAACTCGAGACCCTGCCCGCGCCGCGCAAGGTGGGCGTCCGTCAGAGCGTGCCGTGGGGCGCCCTCACCCGCCGGATGCTCCCGGTGACGATCACCTATTTCTGCTACGGCTGGACCCTGTGGCTGTTCCTCGGCTGGCTGCCGACCTTCTTCAAGGAAAGCTACGGGCTCGATCTGAAGAACTCGGCGCTGTTCGCCTCCGGCGTGTTCTTCGCGGGCGTGGTGGGCGACACGGTTGGCGGCATCGCGAGCGACAAGATCGGCCACATGACCGGCAACGTGAAGCTCGCGCGCCTGTCGGTGATCGTGACCGGCTTCCTCGGCGCGGCGGCGAGCCTCACCGGCGTGTTCTTCACCCGCGATCTCACCTTCGTCGCGCTGCTCCTCTCCTCCGGCTTCTTCTTCGCCGAACTGGTGATCGGCCCGATCTGGTCCGTGCCGATGGATATCGCGCCGAAATACGCCGGCACGGCGAGCGGCCTGATGAACACCGGCTCGGCGGTGGCGGCCATCGTCTCCCCGATCATGTTCGGGTTCATCGTCGACCGCACGGGAAGCTGGACGCTGCCGTTCATCGGCTCCATCGGCCTCTGCCTGCTCGGGGCCGCCCTCGCCTTCACCATGCATCCCGAGCGCGAGTTCGTGGATCCGCCGGTCGAGCCGACCGGGCGCGTCGCCGGTGTCCCGGCCGGAGAGTAGCCCCATGGTCAGCGCGCGCACCGAGCGGCATGGGCCGCTGGCCGGGATGCGGGTGATCGAGCTCGCACACATCATGGCCGGGCCGGTTTGCGGGCTGATGCTCGCGGACATGGGCGCCGAGGTCATCAAGGTCGAGAAGCTCGACGGAGACGACACCCGCCGTACCGTGCCTCCGACCCTCGACGGCGAGAGCGCCGCCTACATGATGATGAATCGGGGGAAGCGCGGCCTCAGCCTCGATCTCAAGGCGCCGGAGGGCGTCGCGGTGCTGCGGCGGCTCCTCGGCGACGCCGACGCGCTGATCGAGAATTATCGCGCGGGCACGATGGAGCGGCTCGGCCTCGGCTACGAGAGCCTGCGCCAGGACTTTCCCGGCCTCGTCTATTGCTCGCTCTCCGGTTTCGGTCGCAGCGGCCCCTATGCCGACCGCGCGGGGTTCGACCTCGTGGCCCAGGGCATGAGCGGCCTCATGTCCGTGACCGGCGAGGGACCGGGCCGTCCGCCGATGAAGTGCGGTCCGCCCGTCACCGACATCACCGCCGGTATCCTCGCCGCGATGGGCGTGCTGGCCGCCTATACGCGCCGGCTCAAGACCGGCCAGGGGCAGGTGGTGGATACCTCGCTGTTCGAGGCCGGCATCACCCACACCTACTGGCAATCGGCCATCGCCATGGCGACCGGGATCGCGCCCGGTCCGATGGGCTCGGCGCATCCGCTGAACGCGCCCTACGAGGCGTTCGAGACGGCGGATGGCTGGATCACCATCGGAGCGGCCAACCAGACCAACTGGCTGCGGATGCTCAAGGCCATCGGCATGGAGCATCTCGCGGAGGACCCGCGCTTCGCCCTCAACCGCGACCGCATGGCGAATCGCGAAGCCCTGGCTGCCACCCTGGCACCCGCGTTCCGCGAGCGCCGTTCCGGCGATTGGCTCTCACGCCTCGAAGCCGAGGGCGTGCCCGCCGGGCCGGTGCTCGACGTGAACGCCATGCACAGCGACCCGCAGACGCTGGCGCGCGAGATGGTGGTCGAGGTGGAGCATTCCCGCGTCGGGCGGATGAAGACCCTCGGCCTGCCGGTGAAGTTCTCGGAGACGCCCGGTCGCGTCCACGGGGCGGCGCCGCTGCTGGGCGAGCATTCCCGTGCCATCCTGACGGAAGCGGGCTACGATGATGCGGCGATCGACGACCTGATCGCCCGTGGCATCGTGCGCGAAACCCGCGCCTGATCCCGACCGCGCGGAGGCCCCGATGAACGCACACGCCCCGACCGACGAATTGCTGTTCACGAAGGACGAGGCCGGGATCGCCCGGATCGTCCTGAACCGGCCGCAGGCGCGCAACGCCCTGACCTTCGCGATGTATCGGGGGCTGATTGCCTGCTGCGAGGACATCGCCGCCGATCCTGCGGTGAAGGCGCTCATCATCACCGGCGCGGGCGAGAAGGCTTTCGCCGCCGGGACCGACATCGCGCAGTTCCGCAGCTTCGAGACGGCCGAGGATGCGCTGGGCTACGAGCGCTTCATGGACGAGGTGCTGGGCGGCCTCGAACGCTTGCGCGTGCCGACCATCGCGGCCATCGCGGGCGCTTGTACGGGCGGCGGCGCGGCCATCGCGGCGGCCTGCGACCTGCGCATCGCCACCCGCGATGCGCGGTTCGGCTTCCCGATCGCCCGCACGCTGGGCAACTGCCTCAGCCAGGGGAATCTCAAGCGGCTCTCGAACCTCATCGGTCCGGCACGGGTGAAGGACATCATCTTCACCGCGCGATTGATGGGGGCGGAGGAAGCCTTGGCGATTGGCCTCGTCGGCGAGGTCGTGGACGACATCCATGCCTTGGCCGAGCGGGTGGACGCGCTCGCCGCCCTGCTCGCCGGGCATGCGCCGCTCACGATGCAGGCCACGAAGGAAGGCTTGCGTCGCCTCGCCGAGGAAGACGCCCCGGCCGAAGGCGAACCTCGTCCCGGCGATGACCTGATCCTCATGTGCTACATGAGCCAGGATTTCCGCGAGGGAATGGAAGCGTTCCTGGGCAAGCGCGCGCCGGACTGGAAGGGGCGGTAACGCCCCCTCCCCTCTGCGGGCCGGAAGCGAGCTTACCGCTCGCCGGGTTCCGCCAGTTTATTCTCGTCCTGATCGAGAAGCGGCACGTCGTACTCGCGCAGCACCTTGTCGATATCGGCGCTGCGCTTGCGGAGGATGGTGTTCAGGCTGCGCTTCCAGTCGTTCTCACCGAGCCGCACGCCCATCGCGATCCGGTAGGCCATCGGCGGGCGCTCCGGCTCCTTGAGCAGGGGCGTGACGACCAGATCGGCGCCGCTCTGCTTGGCGAGCCAACCGGCGGCCGGACCCCAGAGCACGGCGGCGTCGATGTCCTTCGCCGCGAGATCCGCGATCACCTGGGCCGAGACGGTCTGGAACTTCCGCTGCGGATCGAGGGCGTAGGGCGGGTAAGCCTTCATCGCGGAGACGAGGCCGAGATCGCCCATGCGGTTGACCGGGGGCGTGCCGGCGATGACACCGATCTTCTTGCCCTTCAAGCGCGGGTCGTCGAGGGCGACGACACCGTCGAACTCGCCCTTGCGCGTCACGAGGGTATAGGTCGAGCGATAATAGGGGTTCGTCGTCTGGAGGAGGTCGCTGCCGAAGGCTTGGCCGATCACCAGATCGCACAGGCCGGTCCCGAGCGTGTTCCGGACGAAGCCCGGCCCCTGCGTCAGCCAGTAATAACGGACCTTCACCTTCAATTCGTCCGCGATGATCGCGGCGATCTTGTTCTCGAAGCCGTCTTCCTTGCGTTCGGAGAACGGCATGTTGCCGGGATCGCCGCAGACACGCAGGACGTCGGTCGTCACTGTATCCGGCAGGTGCTGTGCGACAGCCCCCTGCGCCACCGTCATCGACAGGGCGCAGAGGATCGCAAGCCGAGGGGCCTGGGCCATCAGAAGCCCATGCACTCCTTCTCGGTCTTCTTGGCGGCGTCGGGCTTTTCCTCGTGGTCGCTCGGCCGGATACGGCCGATGGCACCTGCGGCGCGGGCCTTCAGGTAGACGTAGAGGTCGTCCGAGTAGCACATGACGTTCTTGTTGTCGCCGAAGGCCGGCATGACCTTCTGCTCGGCGGCGTTCACGTCCTGCTTGCCGCCGACCAGGATGCCGATGAACTCTTCGTAGGAGAGATGCTTCAGCGAATCCTTGAGCGCCGGCGCGTAGGTCGAACCCATGCCGTCCGGGCCGTGGCAGACGTGGCACTCGGCGTGATAGCGGCGGTAGCCGGAGTAGCTGTACCAGTCGAGCTTCTTGCCGTCGTCGGTGACGTGGAAGGTCGGATGACCGTCGGCGTCGATATACTTTCCGTCCTCGATCTTCACCGCCGCGTCCTTCTTGAGAAGGTCCGGGTCCTGTTCGGCGGTCTTGTCGTTCGCGTTCAGCGAGTTGGCGAGGGCGGGATCGGGCTTGGCATCCTCAGCATGTACGGCGACCGCGGAAACGGTCGCTAGGGCGAGGGCGGCCAGAACGGGCCGCGTGATGATGGTGCTGAGGTGGAGCAACGTGGGCTTCTCCCTGGAATGAGGTCTTTCCGTCTCCCTTCGAGCAGAGACCTCTTGCGTGCAGTTCTAATCAAAAGGATGCCGGCGCGGAAGCCCGCGCCGGCACCGATTTTAGCAGATCACTGCGGCCGATTAGTTCGGCAGAGCGAAGACGGTCAACTGGCCGCCGAGGTTGGTGTACTGCGACAGAGCCGCGTAGCCACCCACCGCGCCGAGGCCGGCGTTCGGGTCGGTCAGGCCGGCCGCGAGGCCGATGCCGGCCCAGCCGCCGACGCCCGACAGGACGCCCACGTACTGCTTGCCCTTGTGCTGGTAGGTCATCACGTTGCCGATGATGCCCGACGGAGTCTTGAACTTCCAGAGCTCCTTACCGGACTTGTCGTCGACAGCCTTGATGTAACCCTCGAGGGTTCCGTAGAACACCACGTCACCGGCGGTGGCGAGAGCACCCGACCACACCGAGAACTGCTCGGGGTTCGACCACTTGATCTTACCGTTCACGCCGTCCCAAGCGATGAAGTTACCCATGCCGCCGTGGGAGTTCGGAGCCGGGTACATCGAGAGGGTCGCACCGACGTAGGGCTGGCCCGGGGTGTAGGTCACCCGGAACGGCTCGTAGTCCATGCAGACGTGGTTGGTGGGCACGTAGAACAGGTTGGTCTTCGGCGAGAACGCAGCAGGCTGCTGATCCTTGGAGCCGAGGGCCGCCGGGCAGATGCCCTTCGAGTTCACGTCCTCACCGTTCTGCTCGGTCGAGTACTTCGACACGACCAGCGGACGGCCGTAGGTCTTCGAACCCTTGTCCATGTCGACCTTGGTCGCCCAGTTGACGGCCGGATCGTACTTCTCGGCGACCAGGAGGGCGCCGGTGTCACGGTTCAGGGTGTAGCCGAAGCCGTTACGGTCGAAGTGGGTCAGGAGCGGCTGATCCTTGCCGTCAACCTTCTGATCCGTGAGGATCATCTCGTTGATGCCGTCGTAATCCCACTCGTCGTGGGGGGTCATCTGGTAGACCCACTTGGCGACGCCCGTCTCGGGATTACGCGCCCAAATGGTCATGGACCACTTGTTGTCGCCCGGACGCTGCTTCGGGTTCCAGGTGGAGGGGTTGCCCGAGCCGTAGTACATCAGGTTCAGCTTGGGGTCGTAGGAGAACCAGCCCCAGGTGCAGCCGCCGCCGGTCTTCCACTGATCGCCTTCCCAGGTCTTGATCGAGGAATCCTTGCCGACCGGCTTGCCGAGCTCGGTGGTCTTCTCCGGGTCGACCATGATCTGGTCGTCCGGACCTTCCGAGAAGGCGCGCCAGGCGAGCTTGCCGGTCTTCAGGTCGTAGGCGGTGACGTGGCACTGCACGCCGAACTCGCCGCCGGAGATGCCGACGATGACCTTGTCCTTCACGGGAAGGACGGTGGCGGTGTTGGTCGCGCCCTTGGACGGGTCGCCGTTCTTCACCGACCAGTTGACCTTGCCGGACTTCGCATCGAGCGAAACCACGGTCGTGTCGGCCTGGTGGAGGAGGATGGCGCCGTCGGCATAGGCCAGACCACGGTTCACCGTGTCACAGCACATGACCGGGATCACGGACGGATCCTGCTTGGGCTCGTACTTCCACACGATCTTGGCGTCGTGATCGAGGTCGAGCGCGTACACGATGTTCGGGAACGGCGTGTGCACGTACATCATGTTGCCGACGACGAGCGGAGAGCCCTCGTGGCCACGCAGGACGCCGGTCGAGAACGTCCAGGCGACCTGGAGGTTCTTCACGTTGTCCTTGTTGATCTGGTCGAGCTTCGAAAAGCGCGTGTTGGCGTAGTCGACCGTCTGAAGCACCTGCTCTGCAGGGTTGGCGATGCCCTTCAGGACGCTCTCGTTGGCGAGCGCCGGCGCGGCGACGGCCGCAACGCCTGCCCCGAGGGCAAGGAGATGTACCGCTCTCATGGATTCCTCCGACAAGTCATTAGTAAGCCTTCAGAACATGCCTCGAGAGCAATGCCAGAAAGACTTCGACTGACTCTTTCGCGACAGGGATAGAGCCTCGATAGCGGGCGTAAGGGTGACGGAGATCTTCTTCAGACCTCCGGCCAGAGGCCGCCCATCCCCTTAGGCAGCCCCCTCGAAACCGAAGCTGCGACGGACCTTAAGAGATTTTTGAGCGCCGTCAACACGCAGTTTTAGGCGGGTTCCCGCCTCAGGGCCACGGATGGTTTCCCATAGGTGAAAACGGCTTAGTTGCTGCCACGCACAAAATCATATTGCGCTGCGAACATCCGGCGTTCAGGTTCCGCATCGATAGAGCGTAGCGCGCGCCGATGGCCGACGCAAAAGTCGAAAAGTCTGTTGTTTTGGCGCGGCATAGAGGAATGTCAGTAGAAAATGATGCTGAAAGAAGTATGTCAGCTACGACTATCGCGCTGCGGCATCACCGAAGCGTGAGGACGCGTTGAGCAGCGGGAAGGCCCGTGTGGGCCGGCTGGGGATTGCGCCGTCTCGCCGCATGATCCGCCCGTTTTTGGCGGGAGAATTCGGCAAAGGAATGGGTTCCGCGACGGGCTGCCGCAACAGGAACCCTAAGAAACCGGGGAATCGTCGGACGGGCTGAGTCTATTCAGAATGTCGGGACGGGTCCGGTCGATTCGAACTCGGCGATGTCGCCCACGAGGTCGGTCACGGAAACGGCGAAGCTGCGGCCGTTCTTGAGACGCAACAGCGCGTCCGGTTCGAGCCAGATCGGCCAGAGACCCGCGTGGCGGCCGGTGAGGGTGCCGTGAGCGAAGGCGCCGTCCGGGCGGTGCTCGATGACGACCCTGTAGCGGACCCGCACGGGTTCGCATCCTTCCGCGAGCACGACGCCGCGGCCGGTATGGATGTTCGGACCGTCGTCGGGTTCGGACATACGCAGAAACGCGCCAGGATAAAGCGGCAAACTGATTGCCACTTAATCCCGGTCGTTCGGTCTGTCACCGGTTCCGAGTGAGGATCCGCAGATCTGTCAGGGAGAGGGCGCGTCCAGCTCGTGGACGACGATGCGGTTGCCGCGCGCCGACAACGCGAGCCGGCCATGCTTCAGCGCCAGCGCCTTCTCGCCGAAGAGCGACCGTCGCCAGCCCTGCAGCACCGGCACCTCCGCCTCGTCGTCGTCGGCCAGGGCTTCGAGATCGTCGACGGTGGCGATGATCTTGGGCGCGACCCCTTCCGCTTCGCACACCGCCTTCAGGAGCACCTTCAGCAATTCCACCAGCGCACCGTTGCCGCCGGAGCGACGGATGCGTTCCGGCATGGCGATGGCGGTCGGATCGTTCGCGAGGCCGCGTTCGACGGCGGCGAGGATGTCGGCGCCGGTCCGCGAGCGCTCGAAGCCCGCCGGAATGGTTCGCAGGCGTCCGAGGGCCTCGACGCTGCGCGGCGCGGCCGAGGCCACGTCGATCACCGCTTCATCCTTGAGCACGCGCCCGCGCGGGACGTTGCGCGACTGTGCCTCCCGCTCGCGCCACGCGGCGACCTCCATCAGCACCGCGATCTCGCGGGGCTTGCGCATCCGCCCGGCGAGCCGCCGCCAGGCCTGCTGCGGATCGGCCTGATAGGTCTCCGGCGACGTGAGGACCGCCATCTCCTCGTCGAGCCAGGCGCCCCGGTCGGTGCGCAGCAACTCCGCGACCAGCGCCTCGTAGATCTTCACGAGATGCGTCACGTCCGAGAGGGCGTAGGCCAGCTGCGCGTCTGACAGCGGCCGGCGTGACCAGTCGGTGAAGCGCGACGACTTGTCGATCTTCGCCTTCGCCACGTCGTTGACGAGTTGCTCGTACGACACCGAATCGCCGTAGCCGCAGACCATCGCCGCGACCTGGGTGTCGAAGAACGGATGCGGCAGGGTGCGCCCCAGCATCCAGACGATCTCCAGATCCTGCCGCGCCGAATGGAACACCTTCACCACCCCTTCGTCCGACATCAAGTCCACGAAGGGTTGCAGATCGAGACCGGGCGCGAGGGGGTCCACGAGGACGGCGCTGCCATCCGGTGCGGCCATCTGGATGAGACACAACTTAGGATAGTAAGTCGTCTCGCGCATGAATTCGGTATCGACGGTCACGAAGGGCTGCGCAGAGAGCCGCGTGCAGACGTCGCGCAATTCGGCGGTGTCGGTGATCAGATCCATGTTCCGGCTATACGCAAGCCCCGGCGGGTTGGGGAAGCGGCTTGAGGCCCCCGTGCCGGTTTTGCCGGGACTTGTAGCATTTTCCGCGCGTTATCCCGTCGCGTCGGTATACCGAGCCGGCGCATCCCGCACGGGGCGGCGGGGGCGGCCGCGGAGCCGGCCATTCGACGCCGCGCTTGACTTGGATGGCCTCGCGTGAATGGTGCCGGCCTCCCCTGAGAAGAAGCCGTCATGCACCGTTACCGTACCCACACCTGCGGGGCATTGCGCCCGTCCGAAGTCGGGCAGACCGTTCGCCTCTCCGGCTGGTGCCACCGCGTCCGCGACCATGGCGGCGTGCTGTTCGTGGACCTGCGCGACCATTACGGCGTCACGCAGTGCGTGGTGGATTCGGATTCGAAGGCCTTCGCCGCCGCCGAGGCCGTGCGCTCCGAATGGGTGATCCGCATCGACGGCCGGGTGCGCACCCGCCCCGCCGGCACCGAGAATGCCGAGCTGCCGACCGGTGCGGTCGAGGTCTATATCGATGACCTCGAAGTGCTGGGCCCGGCGGGCGAGCTGCCGCTGCCGGTCTTCGGCGACCTCGAATATCCGGAAGAGACGCGCCTCAAGTACCGCTTCCTCGACCTGCGCCGGGAGAAGCTGCACGCCAACATCATGAAGCGCGGCGCGATCATCGACTCGCTGCGCCGCCGGATGCGCGACGGCGGGTTCTTCGAATTCCAGACGCCGATCCTGACCGCCTCGTCGCCGGAGGGCGCCCGCGACTACCTCGTTCCGTCGCGCGTCCATCCCGGCAAGTTCTACGCGCTCCCGCAGGCGCCGCAGCAGTTCAAGCAGCTGACGATGATCGCGGGCTTCGACCGCTACTTCCAGATCGCCCCCTGCTTCCGCGACGAGGATGCCCGCGCCGACCGCTCGCCGGGCGAGTTCTACCAGCTCGACATCGAGATGAGCTTCGTCACACAGGAGGACGTGTTCCAGGCCGTGGAGCCTGTCCTGCGCGGCGTGTTCGAGGAGTTCGCCGAGGGCAAGCGCGTCACCAAGGAATTCCCGCGCATCACCTACGCGGACGCGATGCTGAAATACGGTGTCGACAAGCCGGATCTGCGCAACCCGCTCCTGATCGCTGACGTGACCGACGAGTTCGCCCGCGACGACGTGGAGTTCAAGGCGTTCAAGGGCGCGATCAAGGCGGGCGGCGTGGTCCGCGCGATCCCCGCGCCGGGGGCAGGCGGCCAGCCCCGCTCGTTCTTCGACAAGCTCAACGAGTGGGCGCGCTCGGAAGGCGCGCCGGGCCTCGGCTATGTCGTGTTCGAGGACGAGGGCGGGACGCTCGTCGGCAAGGGGCCGATCGCCAAGTTCATCCCGGCGCCGGTCCAGGCGATCATGGCCGAGAAGGCCAAGGTGAAGGCGGGCGACGCGGTGTTCTTCTCGGCCGGGGTCGAGGCCAAGGCCGCCGGGCTCGCCGGCAAGGCGCGCATCCGCATCGGCGACGAACTGAACCTCTCCGACAAGGATCAGTACGCGTTCTGCTGGATCACCGATTTCCCGATGTACGAGTGGAACGAGGAAGACAAGAAGGTCGACTTCTCCCACAACCCGTTCTCGATGCCCAACATCGATCGCGAGGACTTCCTCAAATTCGACGTCGAGAAGCTGGCGACCGATGGCGAGACCGGTGAGCTCACCAAGACGATCCTCGATATCAAGGCGTTCCAGTACGACATCGTCTGCAACGGCGTGGAACTGTCCTCGGGCGCCATCAGGAACCACCGTCCCGACGTGATGGAGAAGGCCTTCGCCATCGCCGGCTACGGCAAGGACGTGCTGGAGGCGAAGTTCGGCGGCATGTTGAATGCGCTCCGCCTCGGCGCCCCGCCGCACGGTGGCATCGCGCCGGGTGTGGACCGCATCGTCATGCTCCTCTGCAACGAGCCGAACATCCGCGAGGTCGTGCTGTTCCCGATGAACCAGCGGGCCGAGGATCTGATGATGGGCGCCCCCTCCGAGGCGACGGCGAAGCAGCTCCGCGAGCTGCACATCCGCCTGAACCTGCCGGAGAAGAAGGCCTGACGACGCTCCTCGATGAGTAGCCCAGGCCGAGGCTTGCTCCGTCATTGCGAGGCGGAGCCGAAGCAATCCAGAGCGCGACCTCTCCGGGGGCAGCAGTGCCGGCTGGATTGCTTCGCTCTGCTCGCAATGACGATGGAGAGTTGCGAGGCCAAGGGCTCCACTCGTAGTCGATGGAGGGTATGAGCGACCTCACGGCGATCGTCGTCGCCCATGACAGCGCCGATGCCCTCCCCGCCTGCCTCGCGGCGTTGGCGCGGGAGGGGGTTCCGGCCATCGTGGTCGACAATGCCAGCCGCGACGCCTCCGTGGCGGTGGCCGAGGCCGCCGGCGCCCGCGTGGTGCGCAATGCCCGCAACGAGGGCTACGGCCGAGCCAACAATATCGGCGTCAGGGCGGCCGAGGGCGCTGCTCACGTCCTGATCATCAACCCCGACGTGGTATTGAAGCCGGGGGCGGCTTCGGCGTTGCTCGCCGCCGCGCGGGACTGGCCCGATGCCGGGCTCCTCGCCCCGCGTATCGTGGAGCCGGACGGGCGGTTCTTCTACCAGCCGCGCTCGCTGCTCGCGCCCTACCTCACCAATCCGCAGGGCCGGCGCGACCTGCCCGACGGCGATGCCTGTGCGCCGTTCCTCTCGGGCGCCTGCTTCCTGGTGAGGCGCGACCTATACCTGGCGCTCGGCGGCTTCGACGAGGCCATCTTCCTCTTCTACGAGGACGATGATTTCTGCCGCCGGATGGCCGATTCCGGCCGGGCGCTCGTCCATGTTCACGCAGCGGTGGCGATTCACGGGCGGGGGCGCTCGTCCGCGCCGGAGCCCGGCCGCGTGTTCCGGTCGCGCTGGCATCAGGCGTGGTCGCGGGCCTATGTGAGCCGTAAATACGGCCTGCCGGATCCGAGCCTGTCCACGATGATCGTCAATCTGCCCAAGGCCGTCCTGTCGGCTCTAGTGTTCCGGCGGGCCGGACTCGAGCGCTACGGCGGCTCGGTCGCCGGCGCCTATGCCGCGTGGCGCGGGCGCGGGGCTCTGGCACACGAGGGCCTTTCGTGAGGGGCGCACCGACCATCGCCGAGGCGCTGGCCCGCAAGCCCAACGGTTTCACAGGCCTGCGCCTGATCCTGGCGCTCGCCGTCGTCGTGTCGCACGCCTTCAGCGTCGCCACGGGGATCGCCGCCGACGAGCCCCTGGCCAAGGCCACGGGCTACACACTGGGCGAGCACGCGGTGAACGGCTTCTTCGCCGTCTCGGGCTTCCTCGTGACCATGAGTTGCGACCGGCGCGGCCTGCGCGACTATGCCCTGGCGCGGACCCTGCGTATCCTGCCGGGGCTCGTGGCCGCGACGCTGGTCGTGTCCCTCATCCTCGGGGCGGCGATGACGCGCCTGCCGCTCGGCGAGTACTGGCGCGATCCGGGCCTCTGGGCCTTCGTGCGCAACACGCTCACCACCTTCAAGAGCAACGCCGCCCTGCCCGGCGTGTTCGAAGGCAATCCCTACCGCTCGCCACTCGGCACGGTGTGGACGCTGAAATACGAGGTGCTCTGCTACCTCGGCGTCTTCGTCGCCGGCTTGTGCGGCCTGCTGCGGCGGCGCTGGGCGGCGACGCTGCTCTGCTTCGGCCTCGCCCTCGGCCTTTCCGTGGGAGTTGCCCTGCACGGCGACGCGCTGGCGAAGGGGGTCGAGACGGCCCTCCGCTTGCCGATGATCTTCGCCGCCGGGGCGTGCCTCTATCTCTGGCGCGACACGCTGCGCATCGCCGCCCCGGCGATGCTGTGCCTCGGGCTCGCGCTCTTCGTCCTGGCCCGGACGCCCGCCTATCCCGCGCTGCTGTTCCTCGGCACCGCCTATGCCGCGATCTGGCTGGCCTTGGGGCCGCTCGCCTTTCGGCCCTTCGACCCGCCTTCAGACTTCTCCTATGGGATCTATCTCTACGGCTGGCCGGTGCAGCAGACCCTGCATGCCCTCTGGCCGGCGCCGACCGGCCTCGCGCTGTTGGTGCCGGCGCTCCTCATCACCGTGCCGGTGGCGGGGCTGTCGTGGTACGCCGTCGAGCGCCCTGCCCTCGCGTTGAAGGCCCGTGCGCTGGGGCGCCGCAGCCTCGGCACCATCGAACCGGCAGGGCCTTGAGCGCGACCTTGCCGCCGCTCGCCGCCCTCGGCCTGGCCGCGCGCCTGCTCGAATCCGAAGGCTTCGTCGTCGCCGCGCGGAACGAGCGCGGCGACAGCTTTTATCTTCAGCGGCCGGGATGCCCCTGGTTCCTGCGCCTGTCCAACCATTCGCGCACGGCCAAGCAGCGCCAGCGGCGCGGCGACATCCTCACGAGCCTCGTCATCGACGGGCCACGTTCGGCCGATCAGGTCGCCGCCCTGGTGCGGGGGGCGCAGCGCGACTTCGAGGCCGCGCTGGCCCGCCGCTGATCACTCGGACGTCATTCCCGCGCCGGCCTCGCCGCCCTCGACCGGGACCTCACTGACGGCCTGCGCCTCCACCACCGCCGCGGCCGTGACGTTCACGATGCCGCGCGCCGTCACGGACGGCGTGAGGATGTGGGCGGGCTTGGCCGGGCCGATGAGCAGCGGCCCCACGGGCAGCGCGTCGGCGAGGACCTTGGCGAACTGGAACGCAATGTTGGCCGCGTCGAGGTTCGGGAACACCAGGACGTTGGCCGCGCCCTTCAACCGCGAGCCCGGCAGGACGCGATCACGGACCGTCTCCGACAGCGCCGAATCCGCCTGCATCTCGCCGTCGACCTGAAGGCTGGGATCGCGCTCCTCGATCAGCGCCAGAGCCTCCCGCATCTTCACCGCCGAGGCCGAATCGGACTGGCCGAAATCGGAATGGCTGAGAAGCGCGATCTTGGGCGTGATGCCGAAGCGCGCCACGTGGCCGGCGCTCGCCAGGGCGATCTCGGCGATCTCCTCCGCGTTCGGATTTTGGCGGACATGCGTGTCCGTCAGGAAGTACGGACCCTCGTTGGTGATGATCAGGCTCATCGCCGCGAGCTGGTTGATGCCCGGCTGCAGGCCGATCACATCGCGGATGATCCGCAGGCGCGTCTCGAATCGGCCTTCGAGGCCGCAGATCAGCGCGTCGGCCTCGCCCCGGCGCACGGCGATGGCGCCGATGATCGTGCTGTTGGTGCGCACGAGGGTGCGCGCGGCGTCGGGCGTGATGCCCCGGCGGCCGGCGACGTCCAGATAGGTCTGGACGAAGGAGCGGTAGCGGGGATCGTCCTCGGGATCGATCAGCTCGAAGTCGCGACCGAGCTTGATCGACAGGCCGAAGCGCTTCAGCCGCGTCTCGACCACGCGCGGGCGGCCGACGAGGATCGGCAGGGCGACCCTGTCCTCCACGATGGCCTGCACGGCGCGCAGCACGCGCTCGTCCTCGCCCTCGGCGTAGATCACCCGCTTCGGGTTCTCTTTCGCCTTGGAGAAGAGCGGCTTCATGATGAGGCCGGAGCGGTGGACGAACCGGTCCAGGCTGTCGGTATAGGCCTGGATATCCTCCAGCGGCCGGCCGGCGACGCCCGAATCCATCGCCGCCTGGGCGACGGCGGGGGCGATGCGCAGGATCAGGCGCGGATCGAACGGGCTCGGGATCAGCGATTTCGGTCCGAAGGGCCGCACCTCGCCGCCATAGGCACGGGCCACCACGTCGGAGGTCGTCTCGTGGGCGAGGCCCGCGATGGCCTTCACGGCCGCCTTCTTCATCTCCTCGTTGATCTTGTGGGCGCCGACATCGAGGGCGCCCCGGAAGATGTAGGGGAAGCAGAGGACGTTGTTGACCTGGTTCGGGAAGTCCGACCGGCCGGTGCAGATCATCGCGTCCGGCCGCTCCTTCTCGGCGAGGTCGGGCATGATCTCCGGGTAGGGGTTGGCGAGCGCCATGATGAGCGGCTTCTCGGCCATCTCGCGCAGGTATTCCGGCTTCAGCACGCCGCCCGCTGAGAGGCCGATGAACACGTCGGCCCCGGGAATCACCTCCGCGAGGGTCCGCTTGTCGGTCTCCTGCGCGTAGACGTCCTTCCAGCGGTCCATCAGCTCGGGGCGGCCCTTGTAGACCACGCCCTTGATGTCCGTGACCGTGATGTTCTCGACGCGGGCGCCCAGCGACACGAGGAGGTTGAGGCAAGCGAGCGCCGCCGCGCCCGCCCCCGAGGTGACGATGCGGACGTTCTCGAGGCTCTTGCCGGCGAGTTCGAGCCCGTTCAGGACGGCCGCCGCGACGATGATCGCCGTGCCGTGCTGATCGTCGTGGAAGACCGGGATGTTCATCCGCGCCCGGCACTGCTCCTCGACCTCGAAGCATTCCGGCGCCTTGATGTCCTCGAGGTTGATGCCGCCGAAGGTCGGCTCCAGGGCGCAGACGACGTCCACGAGCTTGGAGACGTCCTTCTGGTTCACCTCGATGTCGAACACGTCGATGCCGGCGAACTTCTTGAACAGGACGGCCTTGCCCTCCATCACCGGCTTCGAGGCCAGCGGGCCGATATCGCCGAGGCCCAGCACGGCCGTGCCGTTCGAGAGCACCGCGACGAGGTTCTGGCGGATGGTGAGGGTCGCGGCCTCCTGCGGATCGTCGTGGATCGCCATGCAGGCGGCGGCGACGCCGGGGGAATAGGCCAGTGCGAGATCCCGCTGGTTGCCCAACGGCTTCGTCGCCTGGATCTCGAGCTTTCCGGGCTGCGGCAGCCGATGGTAGACGAGCGCCCCGGTCTTGAGGTCCTCGGACATGTTGTCGGCCATCAATAGCCCTCCTGCTCGCCCTGCGTCGTGCCCGCCCCGCCGGCCGGGCGGGATCGTGCGCTGATGGGTCTGTTGCAACGCCTGCGCAGGGGGCGCAACCCGCTCAACGAAACCCGGCTGCACCTCGCCCGAGTGGCGCGGCGCTACGGATTCTCCATCGGTGCCTATTCCTACGGCAAGCCCAAGGTCCGCTTCCCTGAAAGCGGCCGGAAGCTGACGATTGGCCGCTATTGTTCCATCGCGGACCGTGTTGAGATCCTTCTGGGGGGCGGCCACCGCCTCGACTGGGCCTCGACCTACCCGTTCGCGGCGATGCGGGGACATTTCCCGGACGCCGATGCGCCGGGCGATTACCACGTCTCGCGCGGCGACGTGGTGATCGGCCACGATGTCTGGCTCGGCTCCGGGTGCATGATCCTGTCGGGCGTCACGATCGGGCACGGCGCCGTGGTGGCCGCCCGCGCGGTGGTGACGCGTGACGTGCCTCCCTACGCGGTGGTGGCCGGCAACCCGGCGCGCGTCGTCCGCCACCGCTTTCCGCCGGAGGTGGCGCAGGCGCTCGTCGCCGCCGCATGGTGGGACCGGCCGAAGGACGAGGTGAGCCGCCTCGTACCGCTGCTGCAGGGCACCGACATCGCCGCCCTGCTCGCCGCGTTGCGTGGGCCGGCGGAATCCCGTAACGGCGGGGCCGCGCCCGCACGTCGCGCCGCGCATGAGATGGAAGCCGGACCGAGGCGATGAGCGAGACGCCCCCCGACCGCCTGGCGGCGAACCCGAACAGCCCCTTCTACGACGAGGCGCTTCTGGAGCGCGGCATCGGCGTGCGCTTCAACGGTGCCGAGAAGACGAACGTGGAAGAGTATTGCGTCAGCGAGGGCTGGGTGCGTCTGTCGGCCGGGAAGGCCCTGGACCGCGCCGGCAACCCGATGACCGTGAAGTTGAAGGGCAAGGTCGAGCCCTATTTCCGCGAGCCTGCGGAGGGCTGAGCCGCGCTCAGCCCACCACGATCCGCGCTTCGAGGCCGATGAGGCGGGAGAGGCCGCGGACGCGGTTGAGCAGGCGCTCGCCGCCGAGATTTCTCCACTCCGCCGGAAGCCGCAGGGTCACGCGGTTGTCCTCGACGGAGAGCGGCGCGCGAGGCAGGGCGCCGTCCATGCCGGCCGAGACCGGGAAGGCGACCCGCAGCAGCGCACCGAGCAGGCGCGCCCGCTCGAACAGGCGCGGACCGGCCAGTGCCCGCAGCACCTGATTGGCCTTTTCCGGCGCAACGCCGTTGTGGCGCAGCGATACCGCCAAGCTGAGATACGCCCGGCCGGGATGATCGACGCCGACGAAGGCCGCGTTCTGGATCACCGCGATGGATTGCTCGCCCCGGTAATCCGGGTGCGCCCGCCAACCGACATCGGCCAGGAGGCAGGCGGCATGGCGAAGCCGGCGCTCGTCGGCCGTCTCGGGCCCGTCGAGATCGGCCACGAACTTGTCGGTCCAGGCGATCAACTCCTCGCCATGGCCGGGCGCCCGCGCCCGGATGGCGTTGAACTCGGCCGCCGAGGCGAGAAGAGGATCGACCATCCGCGAGTCGCGGTCCAGTTGCTCGAACAGCAAACCCTCGCGCACGCCGGAGGCCGAGATCGCCACCGCGCGGGGCCGCCCGACGCGGATGATCTCTTCCAGCACCACGGCACCGTAGGCCAGGAGCGGCCGCCGCGCTTCCGAGACCGCCTCGACATCCTGCAATTGCGAGGCTTCGGTCTGCTCCACGATCTGCAGGAAGCTCAACTCGTCGGTCGGGTCGACGGTGTACCCGTGCATCACGTGAACGGGATAGCCGCGCGAGGCCTGATGCAGGCGGGCGATGGCCCGCCACGTGCCCCCGACCGCGTAGAAGGTGCGGCCCTTCAGGGTTTCCAGTTGCGGTGCCGCCTTGCGCATGTGCTCGCGCACGAGCTTGCCGGCCTTCTTGATCGAGCCGCCGGAGAGATCCTGAAGGGTGAGGCCGCCGAGCGGCATCGTCACGCCCTGGCCGACCACCGTGCCGCGCACATCCACCAATTCGAGGGAGCCGCCGCCCATGTCGCCGACGACCCCATCGGGCGCATGGAAGCCGGACACGACGCCGAGCGCCGAAAGCTCCGCTTCCCGCCGGCCCGAGAGAAGCTGGATCTGCTGCCCGCACGCCTCCTCGGCGGCGCGCAGGAAATCCGGGCCGTTCTGCGCATCGCGGGCGGCGGCGGTGGCCAGCACGAAGACCTGCGACACCCGCATGGTCCGGCACAGGATTCGGAAGCGACTGAGCGCGGCAAGCGCCCGCGTCACGGCCTCGTTGTTGAGCCGGCCCGTGGTGAACACGTTCCGCCCGAGGCCACACAGCACCTTCTCGTTGTACATCGGGGTCGGCGCGCGGCTGAGCCCGTCATAGGCGACGAGCCGCACCGAATTGGAGCCGATATCGATGATCGCGACCGGACGGTTCCGGTCGGTGACGACCCCCTGCGCGAACTCGGCGGGGGCGAGGATGGCGCTGGGGCTTGCCAAGCGGTGTGTCCTAGTCGTTCTGCGTGGCGCGGGCGCGGCGGCTGAGGGCCCGCGGGCTCGACTTCTTCGAGGACTTGCCGCGCCCCGACAGACTCGGGTTCGTCATGAAGTATTTGTGCGCGTTGAACGGCTCCTCACCATCGGAGGGTTGGATCCGCTCGCAGCCGCCCGAGGCCAGTACACGCCAGCTTTGCCGGTTGTCGAGGAGGTTGGCCAGCATGATCTGGTCCAGCACCTGCTGGTGCACAGTCGGATTCGTAATCGGCAGCAGGGCCTCCACGCGCCGGTCGAGGTTGCGGCTCATCAGGTCCGCCGAGGAAATGTAGACGATGGCCTTCGGGTGCGGCAGCCCCACGCCGTTGCCGAAGGCGTAGATGCGCCCGTGCTCCAGGAAGCGCCCGACGATGGACTTCACCCGGATCGTCTCCGACAGGCCGGGGATGCCCGGCCGCAGGCAGCAGATGCCGCGCACCACGCAATCGATCTGCACCCCCGCCGACGAGGCGTCGTAGAGCGCGTCGATGATCTGCTGGTCCACCAGCGAGTTGCACTTGATCCAGATCGCCGCTGGGCGCCCGGCCTTGGCATGCGCAACCTCGGCCTCGATGTGCTCCAGGAGCTTGTTCTTCAGGGTAAGCGGGGACACCCCCATCCGCTCCAGCTCGGCCGGCTCGGCGTATCCGGTGATGAAGTTGAAGATCCGGCTCACGTCCCGCGCGATGGCCGGGTCCGCCGTGAAGAACGACAGGTCCGTGTAGATGCGCGCCGTGATCGGGTGATAATTGCCCGTGCCGACGTGGCAGTAGGTGACGAGCCGATCACCCTCGCGGCGGACCACCATCGACAGCTTGGCGTGCGTCTTCAACTCGACGAAGCCGAACACCACTTGCGCGCCCGCCTTCTCGAGGTTGCGCGCCCAGCGGATGTTCGCCTCCTCATCGAAGCGGGCCTTCAACTCCACGAGGGCCGTCACCGACTTGCCGAGTTCGGCCGCCTCGGCCAGCGCCGCGACGATGGGGGAGTTCGAGGAGGTGCGGTAGAGCGTCTGCTTGATCGCGACGACGTTCGGATCCCGCGCCGCCTGGGCCAGGAACTGCACCACCGAATCGAACGACTCGTAGGGGTGGTGGACGATGAAGTCCTTCTGCCGGATCGCGGCGAAGACATCGCCGCCGCTCTCGCGGATGCGCTCCGGGAAGCGCGGCGTGTAGGGCTTGAACTTCAGGTCCGGCCGGTCGATCCCGACGATCTGCGAGAGTTCGTTGAGCGCGAGCATCCCGTCCACGAGGAACACGGCGTCCGACGAGATTTCCAACTCGTCCACGACGAAGTTGCGGAGCTCTTCCGACATCCCCGCCTCGACCTCGATGCGGATCACCACACCGCGACGGCGCTGCTTCAGCGCCGATTCGAAGTGCAGGACGAGGTCCTCCGCCTCCTCCTCGATTTCGAGGTCGGAATCGCGCACCACCCGGAACGCCCCCTGCCCCTTCACGAGATAGCCGGGGAAGAGCCGCGCCGTGAACATCACGATCACCTGCTCGATGGCGATGAAGCGCGCTTGGCTATCGCCCTCCGATGCGGGCAGGCGCACGAACCGGTCGAGCAGGCCCGGCATGCGGATTAGGGCCCGCAGCACCCGCCCGTCGCGGGGGCGGACCAGCATCAGCGCGACCGTCGTGCCGAGGTTCGGGATGAACGGGAACGGGTGGGCCGGATCGATGGCGAGCGGCGTCAGCACCGGGAAGACGTAGGTGAGGAAGTAATCCTCCAGCCATGCTGCCTGATCGCCCGTCAGGTCGGCGGGCTCCACGAGGTCGATCTCGGCTTCATGCAACTCCGCGCGCAACTCGCGCCAGCGCGTCTGCTGGTCGGCGGCGAGGCTCGAAACCTCGGCGCCGATCCGCGCCAATTGCTCGGACGGGCTCAACCCGTCCTGCGACGGCATGGTGATGCCCGCCCGAACCTGATCGTGCAGGCCCGCGACGCGCACCATGAAGAACTCGTCCAGATTGTTGGCCGAGATCGACAGGAAGCGGAGCTGCTCCAGCAGCGGATGATTGGTGTTCGACGCCTCTTCCAGCACCCGCCGGTTGAATTGCAGCCAGGACAGCTCGCGGTTGACGAACCGCTCCGGCGCATGGCGCAGGCTGCGCCCGGCCTCGACCACGGGATCGCGCGCGGGGCCGGTGACAGGGGCGGGTGTCTCCGGCTTCGCCGGCGATGTCGGCCATTCCTCGTTGGCATCCGTCTCCGGCGCCGGGCTCTTCGCCGTCGGGGTGCTATTGGTCACGGTGCGGCGGGGCGCAGCCGGGCGCCGGGTGGCCGGAGGCCTGGCCGCCGGAGCGGCCGATCCTTCCGCCTGATCCCCTTTGTCCTTGCGGTCGAGGGACTTGGGCGTCGATTCCATCGGCTGGTTCCGCTTTCCCGCGTCGTCGTCGTTCTGCGCCCCTTACCACCCGAGCATCGCCGCCGTCACGACAGTTCGATGACAGTCCCGATTCAGGGCTCGGCGTCTCCGGCCGTCTCGTCGAGACCCATGCGCCGCAGCACCGCGACCGCAAGCGGCCTGCTGATCCGCCGCCCGCGCCCGAGGGCGTCGCGGTCGAGTTCGGCCACCACGTCCCGCGCCCGGCCGAGGGAGCGGTCGATGCGGAGGGCCACCGCCTCGATCACCCCGAGATCCACGATCAACTGGCGATCCACGAACAGCTTCACCAAAACGGCGCGCAACAAGGCGTCGTCCGGCGCGTCGATGGCCGCGCCGGGGGCGAGGCGCAGCCGCGAGCGCAGGTCGGGCGTGGCGAGGCCGAGCGCGTCGATCGGCTTCGCGCTGGTGAGCAAGACGGGGCTCCCCCGCTCGCGGGCGAGGTTGAGCAGGTGGAACAGGGCGGCTTCGTCGCGGCCCTCCGGCCGGTCGATGTCCTCGACCACGAGGGCGCCGTTCGAGGCGAGGTGCTGGACACGGTCATGCGTCACCGCCGCGGCCGTGACTGTCCAGGCATGGGCACGCTCGGCCCAGATCGCCGCGAGGTGGCTCTTGCCGCTGCCCGCCGGGCCGGTGAGCACCAGCACGCGGTCGGGCCAGTTGGGCCATGCCTCGATCAGCCCGTAGGCGGCTTCGTTGGCATCGCCCACCAGGAAATCCTCGCGGCCGTAGCGGGGATCGAAGGGCAGGTCGAAGGTGAGTTGCCGGGGCGGCGTATCGTTTGGCATGTGCCCCAAGGGTCGGCAGTCGGCCCACAAGGTCAAGACCGACTCGCGCGATGGCGCATTACCCGTTAGAGCGGTGCCGAAATCAGATCGGGATGGCGCTGGCATGACGGCGGACGGGAAAGGCCTCACCTACGCGCAGGCGGGCGTCGACATCGACGCCGGCAATGCGATGGTGGAGACGATCAAGCCTCTGGTGCGCTCGACCCGGCGGCCGGGCGCGGATGCGGAGATCGGCGGCTTCGGCGGCCTGTTCGACCTGAAGGCGGCGGGTTTTCGCGATCCGATCCTCGTCGCGGCCAATGACGGCGTCGGCACCAAGGTGAAGATCGCCATCGAAACGGGCAAGCACGACACGATCGGCATCGACCTCGCGGCGATGTGCGTGAACGACCTGATCGTGCAGGGCGCCGAGCCGCTGTTCTTCCTCGACTATTACGCCACCGGAAAGCTCGTGCCGGGCGTGGGCGCCGACATCGTGCGCGGCATCGCCGAGGGGTGCCGGCAGGCGGGCTGCGCGCTGATCGGCGGCGAGACCGCCGAGATGCCCGGCCTCTACGACGGCTCCGATTACGACCTTGCCGGCTTCTCGGTGGGCGCTGCCGAGCGCGGCACGCTGCTGCCGAAGCCCGGCATCGCCCCCGGCGACGTCGTGCTTGGCCTGCCCTCCTCGGGCGTGCATTCGAACGGCTATTCGCTCGTCCGCCGGATCGTGGCCCGCACCGGCCTCGGCTGGGACGCGCCCGCGCCGTTCGATCCCGCCCGCAGCCTCGGGGAGGCGCTGCTGGAGCCGACGAAGATCTACGTCAAGCCCCTGCTCGCGGCACTTCGCGCGACGGACGGCATCAAGGCGCTCGCGCACATCACGGGCGGCGGCTTCCCCGACAATCTGCCCCGCGTGCTGCCCGACGCCATCGGCATCGAGGTCGATCTCGATGCGCTCACCCCGCCTCCGGTCTTCGGCTGGCTCGCCCGCGAGGGCGGCGTCGCGCAGGCCGAGATGCTGCGCACCTTCAATTGCGGGATCGGCATGGTGGTGGTCGCCGCTGCCGGCTCGGAGGACGCGGTGACGAGGACCCTGACCGACGCCGGCGAGGCGCCCGTCCGTCTTGGGCGGATCACCGCGCGCGGCGCCGAGCCCGTCACCTTCACCGGCTCCCTGCACCTGTGACGGCAGCGGTGAAGAAGGTCCGCGTCGCGGTTCTCATCTCCGGGCGCGGCTCGAACATGGTCGCGCTCGCCGAGGCGGCGCGCGATCCCGCCTTCCCGGCCGAGATCGTCCTTGTCCTGTCGAACGATCCGCAAGCCGAGGGCTTGGCCCGGGCCGCTGGCCTCGGCATCCCGACGCGGGCGATCGATCACCGGGCCTACTCCGACCGGGCAAGCTTCGACGCGGCCATCGACGCGGCTTTGCGTGAAGCGGGCACCGAATTGGTGTGCCTCGCCGGCTTCATGCGGATCCTGACGGACGGGTTCGTGGAGGGCTGGGCGGGCCGGATGATCAACATCCACCCGTCCCTGCTGCCGCTGTTCAAGGGCACGCACACCCATGCGCAGGCGCTGGCGGCCGGGGTGCGGCTGCACGGCTGCACGGTGCATTTCGTGGTGCCGGAACTCGATGCCGGCCCCATCGTCGCGCAGGCGGCCGTGCCGGTACGCCAGGGTGACGACCCGGACAGCCTCGCCGCGCGGATCATCGTGCAGGAGCGCCGGCTCTACCCGGCGGCGCTGGCGCTCGTCGCGGGCGGACGAGCGCGCCTCGACGGCGGGCGCGTCGTGATCGACGACGCGCCGCCGGATGGCGTGCTGTTCAGCCTCTAAAGCCATGATCGCGTGGGGGGCGGTTCAACCTACCTCCCGTCTCCTGACCTCATCCTGAGGTGCCGTCGCAAAGCGGCGGCCTCGAAGGAGGGTTCCAGAGGGCTCCGCGATCCCTGGAGCCCTCCTTCGAGGCCCGCTGACGCGGGCACCTCAGGATGAGGTGGAGAATTGAAGCCGCCTCAACATCAAAGGCAGCCTCTAGTGTGAATCAGACCGGGCGCTGCAGCTTGCAGGAATCGAGGGCCGAGAGGGCCTTGGCGCGGGCGCTGTCGTTGAAATAGCCCGTGACGCGGTAAGCTTCGAGCTCGGATTCATCGAGGCTGCGCAGGGTCTGCTTGGCGTAGCAGCCGCAAGGCCGATCCAGGGACGCCTCGGGGGCGCTGGTCATGCGGGCCTGCACGACGGCGCAGGCATGGCGCACGCGGCCTTCGAGGTTGGCCTTGGTCGCGGTCTTGAGCGCCGGGTCGGGCTGGTACTGCTCGAAGGGCGCCGAGGAACCGCTCGCGAGGGCGGCGGTGGCGCCGAGGGCGAGGAGGCCGGTCGCGGCCAGCAGGCGAAGGCGGGTCGTCATCGTTCGTGGTCCCAGGGCTCGGGGTGTACTACCGAGTTCTCTGGTCGCCCCCGGACTCCGCGTCGTCAATGACGGGGCGGACACACCCTCCGGTCATCATGCCGGAGAGGCGTTCCCGGAAGTAGCCGGCCGGGCTGTGTGCCCCGCCGGCCACCGTCATCTCACTTGGTGAGGTCCGAATCCTGGAAGAACTGCGCGATCTCGATCTTCGCGTTCTCGGCGCTGTCCGAACCGTGGACGGTGTTCTCACCGACCGACTCGGCGAACTGCTTGCGGATGGTGCCCTCGGCGGCCTGGGCCGGGTTCGTGGCACCCATCACCTCACGGTACTTGGCGACGGCGTTCTCGCCCTCGAGCACCTGCACGACGACCGGGCCGGAGGTCATGAATTCCACGAGCTCGCCGTAGAACGGGCGCTCCTTGTGGACCTCGTAGAACTTCTCGGCCTGGGCCTTGGTCATCTGGATGCGGCGCTGGCCGACGATGCGGAGGCCCGCGCCTTCGATCACGGCATTCACGGCGCCGGTGATGTTGCGGCGGGTCGCATCGGGCTTGAGGATCGAGAAGGTGCGCTCGGTGGCCATGGTCCGTGGTCTTTCTGTCGGGAATTCGGGCGGGAGATCGGGCGCACGAACCGGGTCCGCATCGCACCGCGGCCAAGGGCGCCTTCCGCGAGATCCCCTCTCGCGCGAAATCCCTTGGGCGGCGGGCTTATAGCCCCGCGCAACCCCTGCCTCAACCCGCCGGAGGGGATTGGGAAAGCCGGGGAAACGTGGCCTTGCCGCAACACGGCCAGAAAATCGCCCGATTGCGAGGGCTCCATTGCCGCATCGGGTCCCGGCGCCATGTCGGGCCTTTCCAGAATTCGGAGCTGCTCATGAAGCCGATCCTGCGCGTCGCCCTCAGCCCCGCTTTTCTCCTGGCGGGCCTGTCCGCCGTCCAGGCCGAGACCCCCCGCGACCCCTCGGGGACGTGGCTGACGGGTGACGGCCGCGCCAAGATCCAGATCGATCGCTGCGGCGCGAATGCGTCCCATGTCTGCGGCAAGGTCGTTTGGCTGAAGGTGCCGACCACGGAAACCGGCGCCCCGCGCACCGACATCAAGAACCCGGATCCGAAGAAGCGCGCCCGCCCGGTGATCGGCCTGCAGCTCATCGAGGGCCTGCGGCCGGAGGACGGCAAGTTCTCGGGCCAGATCTACAACGTCGAGGAGGGCAAGACCTACGACGTGAGCATGGAGCGCGAGAGCGAATCCGAACTCAGCGTCTCGGGCTGCTTGCTCAAGGTGCTCTGCGGCTCGCAGACCTGGACGCGCGTGCCGGGCGTGAACCAGCAGGCGTCGAACAAGAACTGATCGCCTAGATCGCGGCGAGGCCCCGCTGCACGGCGGGCCTCGCCAGCACGCGCTCCAGCCAGCGGGCGATGTTCGGGAGGGCGGAAATCTCGACGCCCTGCTTGAAGTTGAGCTTGGCCCAGGTCACCGTTGCGATGTCGGCGATGGAATACTCGTCGGCGATATACTCGCGCCCTTCGAGGCGCCGTTCCAATACGCCGTAGAGCCGCTTGGCCTCGGCGGTGAAGCGCTCGATGGCGTAGGGCACCTTCTCGGGCGCGTAGATCTTGAAATGGTGGGTCTGGCCGAGCATCGGCCCGAAACCCGCCACCTGCCAGAACAGCCACTCGTCCACCGCCACCCGGGCCCGCTCGTCGGTGGGGTAGAGCTTCCCGGTCTTGCGGCCGAGGTATTGAAGGATCGCGCCCGATTCGAAGACGGTGATCGGCTGGCCGCCGGGGCCGTCGGGATCGACGATGGCCGGGATCTTGTTGTTGGGTGAGATCGCCAGGAAATCGGGCGCGAATTGCTCGTTCTTCGCGATGTTCACGGGCACGACACGGTAGGGGAGCTCGCACTCCTCCAGCATGATCGGAACCTTCCAACCGTTCGGCGTGCTCCACGTGTGCACGTCGATCGGCCGGGCGTTGACCGCTGCCATCAATCGTTTCCCTTCAGGCGATCCGAGACGGACCCTGTGCGGCTGCGAATGAAGACGATTTTGCCTTCCTTCTCAAGACACACGCTCTGATTGTCTCGCGCGTTCGTGAGCGGATCGGCCTGTGCGCAACGCGTCTTCGGGCTCGACCGGCGGCCCGGCGCTGTGCCCCGTTCCGGTCGCCGCCCGTGTCGGCGGCGTGAGAGACGCTACGATGAACGTTCGTTTGTTCAGGGCGACATGCCTCGCCCTGTCCCTCGCGGCCACTCCGGCAGCGTTCGCCAAGGATGCCGCCCCCACGGAAACCGCCCCTGCGGCCAAGGCACCAAGCGCCGGCCAAAGCGCGGCCCGCGAGCGGCAGAAGACCTGCGGCGCCGAGTGGCGCGCCCTCACCGATGCGCAGAAGACCGCCCAGGGGCCGAAGTGGCCGCAGTTCTGGAGCAAGTGCAACAAGCGCCTGAAGGGCAACGACAAGGCCTGAGAGCGGCCGCCCAGCCTGTCCCGCCGGCGCGGCGTTGAACTGGCACGCCGCGTGCGCGTTGATGCCCGCCCAATGGCTCAGCCTGGAGGACGGGACGATGAACGCGCGGCTCGACAGCGCCGCGCCGGCGGGCGGCTCCCGCCTCGACCGGTTGATCGACTTCGCCGATGCCTGGGTGCCCAAGCCCGCCGCCTGGGCCTTCGCCACGCGCATCTGGATCGCGATGATGCTCGCCCTCGGGGTGGCGTTCTGGCTCCAGCTGGAAAGCGCCTCCTCGGCCGCGACCTGCGTGGCGATCCTCGCCCAGCCGAAGCGCGGACAGGCCATCTCGAAGGCGGTCTACCGTTTCGTCGGGACGCTGATCGGCGCCGCCGTGTCGATCGTCTTCATCGCCCTGTTCGGACAGGACCGCGTGCTGCTGCTCGTGGCGGTCGCGGTCTGGCTCGGCCTCTGCGTGTTCGTGGCGCAGTACCTTCAGGATACGCGCGCCTATGGGGCGATGCTCTCCGGCTACACGGTCGGCATCGTCGCGCTGGCGCAGATCGATACGCCGCAGGACACGTTCGACGCCGCGACCGCCCGCGTCGCGGCCATAGTCCTCGGCATCGTCGCGATCACCTTCATCAACGATGCCCTCGCCTCGCCTAGTACGTGGCGTTCCCTGTTGCCGACCCTGGCGGATGCCTGGGACGCGACCCGCGCCTACGCGCGGGAGTCCCTCGAGAAGGGCGATCTCGGCGTCGCCCGCACGGCGGCGCTGATCCGGCAGATCGCGCCCATGCGATCCGATGCGAGCGCCATCGCCGGGGAACTCGATGACGGCCCGTTCCGCGCAGCCGGCGCGCGAAGCTGCATCGCTGCGCTCTATGCCATGGCGGCCTCGATCCGCATCGTGGCCGCCGCGACGGCTGCCCTGCGTGCCCCGTCGCCGGCCGTGAAGGAGGCGCTCGCCATCTGCGACCGTATCGCCGCCGGGACGGATGCCGATCGCCTCGCTGCGGATGATCGACGGTTGCGCGATCTCGTCGATGCGGCAATCCGCGATCCTCATCGCCCCATCGACGAGATCGTGGCTCTGCAACGCGCCCTCGATTTCGCCTGCGCGGCGACGTTCGCCCAGGACGGGGTGAAAGCGCTCGCCGATGGCCACGAGCCCCTGCGCGATTCGCAGCTGCCGACCCATCGCGACTTTCCCGTCGCGGCGCGCGGTGCGATGCGGGTCGTGATCGGCTTCGCAGTGACGGCGGCGAGCTTCGTGGCGCTCGGACTGCCGCAGGCTTCCTTCGCCCTGGTGCAGGTGGCGGCCACCGCCGCGCTGTCTTCGGTGACACCGGACCCGAAGAAATTCGCCAACGGCGTGCTCATCGGCATGACGCTGGCGGCGACCTTCGCGGGCATTGCCCGCTTCGCCCTGCTGAACGGCGTCCAGGGCTTCCCGATGCTCGCCCTGGTGATGGCGCCGGTCATCTATCTCGGCTGCTTCCTCTCCCTGAATCAGAAGACCTTCGGCATCGGCTTCATCCTGATCGTGTTCTTCCCCGTCCTGCTCGGCCCGTCGAACCCGCAGGATTACGACGCGCAGACATTCCTCCTGAACGGCTTCCTCGTTCTCGTGGCGGCCGTCGTCCTGAGTGTGGTGGTCCGCCTCGTCCTGCCGGTGAGCAATGCCCAGAAGCGCGTGTTCGCCCTCGATTCCGCGAAGCGGTCGCTGGCCGATGCCATGCTCGGCGAGGGCGGCGATGCGACGACCCGCACCAGCCTGAACGCCGACCGCCTGTTCCAATTCGCCGGCTATAGTTCCGGCAACAGTGCGGTGCGCAAGGCGAACCTTACGCACGCCTTCGCGCTGGCGCGGCTCGAAGCTGCGGCGGCGAGGGCCCATGCGGAGCTGCGCGCCCTGTGGCGAATCGAGGCTCTGCGACCGCTGATCGCCCCTACCCGTAACGCCCTCGCACGGGGGGACGACCGCGCCCTCGAGAATGCCGCGCGTGCGCTCCTTCAGGCGGCACGGGATCACGACAGGAGCGTGCGGCTCCTGACCGCGCGCGTCGTGAGCGATCTCGTCGGCGCGGCGCGAACCATTGCGCGCCACCGACGCTTTCTACAGCGGCTCGATATAGCTCCGTTCTGAGGTAGAGGCGGCTAGACTGATCATGCATGAGGATATCCACTTCGGCGGGGTCCTGATCTCGTCCTTCGTGGGTTACGCCCTCGTCGCGTTCGCTATTCTGCTCGCGCTGCGTTTCGTCTTCGCCCGCATCCGGCTCAGCCGTTACGTCGCGAACGCCCCCCTCGCCGAGGCCGGCATCTATGTCTGCGTCCTCGCCCTGCTGATTGCGCTGACCTGATGCCGCAGACCACCGCCGACGAGGACGATCCCAGGAAGGTCGCGCCGACCGCATCGGACGACGGCACATCCGCGCCGCCGCCCGTGGAGCCGCCGGCCACCCATGCGGGATTCACGAAGGCCACCGGGCGCGGCCGGACCGCAAAGGTGTTCCGCCTCGCCGCGACCGGGCTGATCCTGATCGCGGCTTTCGTCGCGGCGGCGTTCGTCTGGCAATTCTACGTGGAGGCGCCCTGGACCCGCGACGGACGGGTGCGCGTGCAGGTCGCCAACATCGCCCCGGAGGTCTCCGGGCGGATCGTCGACGTGCGCGTCGCCGACAACCAGAACGTCAAGCGGGGCGACATTCTCTATGTCATCGACCCGGTCGATTTCGAGGTCGCGGTCTCATCCGCCGATGCCGAGGTGAAGAATCGGGAGGCCGATCTGTCGGTGAAGAGCGCCCAGGCGGCGCGGCGCGAGGCACTTTCCACCGTGTCGACCTCGGTCGAGGAGAAGCAGATCTATGCGGGCAACGCCAAGATCGCCTCGGCGGCTCTGGAGGCGGCGCAGGCGCAGCTGCGGCAGGCCAAGATCAATCTGGACCGCACGCAGGTCCGCTCCACCGTGAATGGCCGCGTGACCAACCTGCTCATGCGCGTAGGCGACTACGCCCGCAGCGGCACGTCGAACATCAACGTCCTCGACACCGATTCCTACTGGATCGACGGATATTTCGAGGAGACCAAGATGCGCAACATTCAGGTTGGCGCCTCGGCCGATGTCGCGCTGATGGGCTACCCGCAGCACCTGCGCGGGACGGTGGCGAGCATCACGCTCGGCATCTCCACCGCCAACGCCACCGCGAGCACGCAGGGCCTGCCGGACGTCAACCCGGTCTACACCTGGGTTCGCCTCGCCCAGCGCGTGCCGGTGCGGATCAGGATCGACCACGTGCCGCCCGAGGTCCCGCTGGTGGCGGGCATGACCGCCACCGTGGTGGTCGGCGATGGGCGCGCGACCCCGCCGGCCTGGTTCATGGATCTGCGCGACCGTATCGCCGGCCGCCCGGCGGCGACGGTCGAAGCCCAGCGCCAATAGCGGATTGGCCCGTTCAATTGCGGCCTAGTCAATTGGCGGCGCGGAAGTGTTTGTTAAGCTTGTGATGCAAAGGCCGTGCTTCCCGCGTTGGCGAGAAAGCGAAGACGGCTTCATTTTTCGTGTTGACGAGGCGGAAGGACGGGAGCAGTCTCCTCCTGTGCTTCGCAGATGCGGGGCACGGGTCATCCAGCACCCTGCGGATAGTGCGGACGACTGATGAATACATCGCAGCAAGCTGAAGGAGACAGGCATGACTCCACCTCAGCAGGATGCCGCCATGATGGGAGCGGGACCGTTCGGCCCGTAACCTAGCGGCTTCTCGACGGATAACCGGACGGGAGCGGCCCCAGGGGCATGGAAGCGGCCTTTCAGGCACGACTTCGAACACGCGAGACGCCCCATCTCAGCCCTCCCGCCACGGCTTCGCTTGTTCTTACCCAGGCTCGACTTGCCCGCGCGGCCTCGCCGCAGCGGGGTTTTTGTGCGGGCGCCGTCAGGCCGCCGGACCCAGCCAGTCCGTGACGATGCGGATCTGCTCCGGGTCGAGCAGCGCCGGTGCGTGGCCGCAATGGGGGATCTCGACGCGGTAGGTGCGCGGGCCGCGCCGCATCATCTCGTCGGCCGTGTCCCGTAGGAGCAGGTCCGACTCGACGCCGCGCAGGAGCAGGACCGGACAGGTGATGGCGTCCCAATCGCGCCACATGCTCACGCTGTAGACCCGGCCCGGCCGGAAGGCCTGCCCGATGGCGGGGTCGTAATGCGGGCGCCACCCGCCCGAGGGTTCGGGGAAGAAGCTGTGAATGGCGATGTGGCGCCATTGCTCGTCGGTGAGCGGCCCGAACGCGCCGAGCACGATCCGCAGGCGCGATTCACCGGAGGCGAGGTTGTGGTGCAGGCGCGGCGCGTCCCGCAGGCGATCGCCGATATGGCGGATGGGCGCCCAGGGCAGGAACGGCCCGATATCGTTGATGACGAGCCGGCGGATCGGCGTGTCCTGTGCCGAGGCCAGCACCATGCCGGTGAGGCCCCCGAGGGAGGTGCCGATCCAATCGATCTCGCCCTTCAGATTGAGGTGAGCGATGAGCGCCGCCATGTCGGCGGCGTATTGCGGCAGGGCGTAGAGTTCGGGATCGCGCAGCCAGCCGGAAAGGCCCCGCCCCGGCAGGTCCGGGCAGATCACCCGGTAGCCCATCTTGGCGAGCGCGTAGGCGAGCGGGTCGAAGTCCCGCCCCTGCCGGCTCAGGCCGTGGACGCAGATGATGACACGGCGGCTCTCAGGATCGCCCCAATCGACATAGGCGATGCGGTGGAAGTCCTTGGGCGCGTAGGCGAGGAAATGCCCCGTGCGGAACGGGACATCGGCCTCGCTCAGCTCGTCGAGCCGCAGGGGACGGGCGTCGAGCAGGGTCGTCACCGCGTTTCGGCGCGGATCGCGGCCTCACGCGCGAGGCGCGACGTGGTCTGGTGCAGGTCGACCACCTGATCGGTGATCCGGCGCGACTGGTCCTGCATGAAGCCCACCTGCAACTGCAGCATCTCGCGCGGGTCCGAGGTCGCAGCGAGGCGCTCCGCGAAGTCGAGGGAGGCGCGCACGTTCGTGTCCGAGGCGACGAGCATCCGATGGCCGATCTCGCGCATGGCGAAGAACATCTGGCTCGCGTTGTCCTCGAAGGCGTTGTAGAGGCGCGCGCCGGCCGATTCCCACTGCTCCCGCGCCTTACGGGCGCCCGCGACATTGCTGTCGGTGAGCTGCGTCGCCGCCTCGCGGGTCGAGCCCGCCACCTGCTTCCAGCCCTCGAAGGCCTGGGCCATGGAGGCCTCGAAGGCGTTCAGCGCCTGCTCGCCGGCATGGGCGTAGCGCTCATAGGCCTCGCGGGCCTTGGCGACCGCGCTTTCGGCCATCTCGCGGCGCATCGCGTCCGGTGGGGCCGGCAGGTTGTCGTTGTTCACGTTCGGCTCCCGCTCGCGACGAAGCCGGCTCACCCCGGCAGCGTGGCATTTGACATGACGGCGTGTCCCGTCAACCGCATCGCGGTAACGGCAGCCCGCGACTCGTTACGGAGGACGCAGCCTATTCGATCCCGCCGCCCCGCGCGATTGACAGCGCAGCCGCCCTCGAAATCATGGCGCCAAGGGGCGAACGCCACGCCCGCCGCCTGACCGAGAGGGCCGTCATGACGGACACCCCGATGCCGCCAGCCGGCGGGGCCGCGCACCGCTTCGAAGTGGGGCTGGAACGCAGGGCGGCGAATTACGTGTCCCTGACGCCGGTGAGCCTGCTCGCCCGCGCGGCGGCGGCCTTCGGCGCCCGCGTCGCGGTGATCGACGGTGAGCGCCGCCTCACCTACGCCGCCCTCTACGAGCGCTGCCGCCGCCTCGCCTCCTCACTCGCCGCGCGGGGGATCGGGCGGCTCGATACGGTGGCGATCCTGGCTTCCAACATCCCCGAGATGGTCGAGGCGCATTTCGCCGTGCCGATGCTCGGCGCGGTGCTGAACCCGCTCAACACCCGCCTCGACCCGGCGACCATCGCCTTCTCCCTCCGGCATGGCGGCGCGCGGGTGCTGATCGTCGAGGACGCCCATGCGCCGCTGGCCGCGAAGGCGCTGGCCACGATGGACTCGGCGCCCCTCGTCGTCGCCATCGGCGAGACGGGGATCGCGGACGCCCTCCCCTACGAGGCGCTGATCGAGGCGGGCGACCCCGCCCATGCCTGGGCTCCGCCTGAGGACGAGTGGCAATCCCTCTGCCTGCTCTACACCTCCGGCACGACGGGCGATCCGAAGGGCGCGGTCTACAGCCATCGCGGCGCCTATCTCCAGGCGCTCGGCAATGCCGTGACCTTCGGGCTGTCGGGCGAGAGCGTGTATCTCTGGACCCTGCCGATGTTCCATTGCAGCGGCTGGTCCTACCCCTGGGCCTGCGTGGCGGCGGGCGCGACGCAGGTCTGCCTGCGGAAGGTCGAACCGGCGGATATCTTTCGGCTGATCGCCGAGCACGGGGTGACGCATCTGTGTGGCGCCCCCATCGTCCTGTCGATGATCGCCCATGCCCCCGCGCACGAGCGGCGGGACTTCCCCCAGACGGTGCGCTGCGCGGTCGGCGGCGCGGCGCCCTCCTCCACCATCATCCGCACGATGGAGGAGATGGGCTTCCGCATCACGCACCTGTACGGGGCGACGGAGAGCTACGGCCCGGCCACCGCCTGTCTCGCCCAGCCCGATTGGGCCGACCTATCGGACGAGGAGCGCTACCAGCGCATGGCCCGGCAGGGCGTGGCACTGGCGACCCTCGATGCCGTGACCGTCACCGATCCCGAGATGGGTGAGCCCGTGCCGCAGGACGGCAGCCGGATCGGCGAGATCCGCCTGCGCGGCAACACGATCATGAAGGGCTATCTCGGCAACCCCTCCGCTACGGAGAAGGCGCTGGCCGGCGGCTGGTACGCCACGGGCGACCTCGCCGTCTGGCACGCGGACGGCGCCGTTGAGATCAAGGACCGCTCGAAGGACATCATCATCTCGGGCGGCGAGAACATCTCCAGCCTGGAGGTGGAGGAGGTGCTGATGCGCCATCCCGCGGTGATGCTTGCCGCCGTGGTCGCCCGGCCCGATCCGACCTGGGGCGAGACGCCCTGCGCCTTCCTCGAAGCCAAGCCCGGCAGCGAGGTGCCGAGCCAGGAGACGATCATCGCCTTCTGTCGCGAGCGGATGGCCCGCTACAAGGTGCCGAAGACGGTGGTGTTCGGCCCCTTGCCGAAGACCTCAACGGGCAAGATCCAGAAGTTCGTTCTCCGGGACCGGGCGCGGGAGATCGGCTGAACTCCCGCGTCCACTTCCCTTTCCGTCTTTGCGAGCGGAGCGAAGCAATCCAGAATTAGCGGGCTGCTTCAGAACTCGGCGCCGCCCTGGATTGCTTCGCTGCGCTCGCAATGACGACAGTGCGGTTAGTTCTCCTTCACCCGCCGGCATTCGGTCTTGAGGTAGGCGGTCTTGCCGATATCCTCGCGCAGGTCGGTGCGGGCGATGATCTCCTGCCAGCCGGTGGCGCAGCCGAGTTCATTCGCGACCCGCACCTTGCGGACTTCGAGCGCCTGCGCGTCGGTGCAGGCCTCTTGAGCGATCCCGTTGGCGCAGACCAGCACGACTGCGATGAAGGCGTTCATGGCGTTTCGTCCCCTTGTTGCTCCGGGTGTACATGCTCCCGCAGGGGCCGGTTTCCATCTTTACCGGCACGCCGGGTCCGCCTAGCGTCGTCGCGATGCCCCTGGTCCCCCCTCCCCGCCCCAAGGCCCCGCCGTCGTCCGCGGACGTGCCGCCCTCGTCGGTGCTGGCCGGCAACCAGCCGGAATGGTCGGTGGGCGACCTCGCCGCCGCCCTCAAGCAGACCCTGGAAGAACGCTTCGGCCATGTCCGGCTGCGCGGTGAGATCTCCGGTTTCCGGGGCGTCCATGGCTCCGGCCACGCCTACTTCTCATTGAAGGACGGGCAGGCACGCATCGATGCCGTGGTGTGGAAGGGCGTCTACGGCCGCCTGCGGCAGAAGCCCCAGGAGGGGCTGGAGGTCATCGCCACCGGGCGCATCACGACCTTCGCGGGCAAGTCCTCCTACCAGATCGTCATCGACAGCCTGGAACCCGCCGGGCTCGGTGCGTGGATGGCGTTGCTGGAAGAGCGGCGGAAGATGCTCGCCGCCGAGGGCCTGTTCCTCCCCGAGCACCGCAAGCCTATCCCGTTCCTGCCGAACGTCGTCGGCGTCGTCACCTCGCCGACCGGGGCAGTGATCCGCGACATCCTCCACCGGCTGCAGGACCGCTTCCCTCGCCCCGTCCTCGTCTGGCCGGTGCGCGTGCAGGGCGACGGCGCCGCCGAGGAGGTCGCCGCCGCGATCAGGGGCTTCAACGCCCTGTCGCCCGGTGGCCCCATCCCCCGGCCCGATCTGCTGATCGTCGCCCGCGGCGGCGGCTCGATCGAGGACCTGTGGGCTTTCAACGAGGAATGCGTCGTCCGCGCCGCCTTCGAAAGCGACATCCCGCTGATCTCGGCGGTGGGCCACGAGACCGACACGACGCTGATCGACCACGTGGCCGACCGCCGCGCGCCGACGCCGACCGGCGCGGCCGAGATGGCGGTGCCGGTGCGGGCCGACCTCATCGCCACGGTGGCGGATCTGGCGGCGCGTGGCGGCGGCGCCGTCCGCCGCCGGATCGAGCGCGACCGGGCGGACCTGCGCGGCCTCGCCCGCGCCATGCCCGGCCCCGACATGCTGCTCGCGGCAAAGCGCCAGCGGCTCGACCTCGCGGAGGCGCGCCTCGCTCCGGCGCTGGCGGCCGGCGCCGCCCGCCACCGGGTGAAGCTTCAGGCGCTCCTCGACCGGCTCGCCCGCCGCTCGCCGGAACTCGCCCTCGCCCATGCCCGCGCCCGCCTGGAACGGATCGACGACCGCGCCCACCGCGCGCTCATCGTCGAGGTGAGGCGGAAAGAGGAGCAGGTCGCGCAATTCGGCCGCCGCCTCGTCCTGGCCAAGGAATCCGGGCTGGAGCGCGCCCGCGCCCTCGAAGCACGCCGCCGCGACCGCCTCGCGGGGCTGACGGCGCGGCTCGTCCAGGCCGGGCGACGCGACATCGAGCGCCGCCACAGCCGCCTGCAATCGCTGGCCGATCTGCTCGGGACTCTCAGCTATCGCTCCGTCCTCGACCGGGGCTTCGCCCTGGTCCGCGACGGCGACGGCCGCCCCCTGAAGCAGGCCGAGGAAGCCGAGGCGGCGACGCGCCTGACCCTGCAATTCGCGGACGGGACCGTCGAGGCCGTGCCGGCCAAGGGCAAGCGCCCGGCGCCGCGCGCGAAGAGCCCGAAGGCGAAGCAGGGAACGCTGTTCGACGCCTAACATAGCGCTGAAAAAGTCTCGCGGAGGAGAACAACCATCTCCGTCATTGCGAGCGTAGCGAAGCAATCCAGTGTCAGCGGGCCGTTTCCGAACGTGGCGCGTCCCTGGATTGCTTCGCTACGCTCGCAATGACGTGGTCACGGCATGAGCGGAGTTCCCCTAATGCGCTAATCCCGGACCCGGTAATGGTAGCGGTACAACTCTCTAGTGAAGCCGAGGCTCTGGTAGAGGGTGATTGCCGCCGTGTTGCTGTCCTCGACCTGAAGGCAGACGGCGCTGGCACCCGTCTCCGCGCCCCAGCGCATCAAGCCGGCCACCGCCCTCCGCGCGAAGCCATGCCGACGCAGGGCCTCCGGCACGGCCACCGACTCGATCACCAGCAGCGCCCCGGCCCGGACGCCGAAGCAGATGGCGCCGATCCCGTCCGGCCCCTCCACCGACACGAAGGCGCGCGGCAGCAGGATCGCCTCCGTCACCATGCGGAACGTCCGCGCCGTCTCGGCATGATGGCCGCTCACGGCATCGCGGATGGCGAGCCATTCCAGTGAGGGGGCCGGCGCGACAGTGACCTCGGCCTCAGCGCAGTCGCCGAGATCGCGGTACAGGGTTCGGGTTTCGCCGATGGCGCGGTAGCCCCTCCGTTCGAGAGCGGGGAGCATCTGCGCGGCGATGTCGGGCACGCGGAAGATCGGCCGCTGTCCGAGCCCGGCATAGATCGCCTCGCTGGCGTCTATCGCCGCGTCCGGGTCGCCCGCCCCGCGCAGGGGATTGCACGAGTTGATGCGCTTCGAGGATCCGCCCGCCGCGCGGAGGAGATAGCCATGGACGAGGGCGTGACGCGGGCTTGGCCACGCGTTCAGGCACGCCTCTTCCACCTGCCAGCACAGATCATCCGTGACTGATCCCGCCATCATCCATCCTGCGATGTCGCACCGACTTGAACTCGGTTAAGCTCGCGCGATGTCCGGCTCATGACCGGACGCCCCCCAGACACCCTGTTCTGCCTCCACTTTCTAGGCGGAAGCACCCGAAGCTGGGAGGCCCTCGCGCGAGCCCTCGACGGCACCGCACGCCTCGTCCCCGTCGACCTGCCGGGCTTCGGCGCGGCGAGCGGCCAATCGGGATACGGCATCGACGCCATGGCCGACGCCGTGACGGAGGCCATCGTCGCCGCCGCGCCGGGGCCGTTCCGCCTCGCCGGCCACAGCATGGGCGCCAAGGTCGCCCTCGCCCTCGCCCGGCGTGCCGAGGATGGTGACGACCGGCTGGAGGGGCTTTCGGGCCTCGTGCTGATCTCCGGCTCGCCGCCGAGCCCGGAGCCGATCCCCGAGGATCGCCGCGCGAAGATGCTCGCCTGGATCGACGCCGACGACGAGACCCGCGCCAGGGAGGCGCGGGCGTTCGTGCGGGCGAACGTCGCCGCGAAGCTTGCGCCGGAGGCCGAGGACCGGGCCGTCGAGGATGTGCTTCGTGCCGCCCCCGAAGCCTGGAAGGCGTGGTTGAACTCCGGGTCGAATGAGGATCATTGCCGCCGCATCGGCACGCTGCGGATGCCCGCCCTCGTCCTCGCCGGATCCGAGGACGCCGATCTTGGCGCCGACGCCCAGGCGGCGCTGATGATGCCGCATCTTCCGAACGGACGCCTCGTGACGGTGGAGGGCGTCGCGCATCTGCTGCCGATGGAGAAGCCGGAGGAGCTGGCCCGCCTGCTCCGCGAGCCGATATCCGCCGCCGCTGCGCCGAACACTTTCCCCGTTCCCGCCGATTACGATGCGCTGATCGCGTCCGACCGGGTCAATTCCCGCCTGCGCGAGACCCTTCGCCAGCGCGCCGAGCCCGACGATCCGGCCTACACGCCGAAGGCGGTCGATGCGGTGGAATTCGCGATCCTGCGGGCGGTCTTCGCGCGGGTGCTGCCCGTGCCGGGCCTCGACGTCGCGGCGCGGCTCGATGCGCGGCTGGCCTCCGGCGGCGGGGACGGCTGGCGCTTCGTCGCCCTGCCGCCCGATGCGGAGGCCTATCGCGCCGCGCTCCGCACGCTCGATGCGGCGTCGCGGGCCGCCCACGAACGCCCCTTCGTCGCGCTGGACGAGGCGGGGCAGGACGCTCTCCTGACGCTGGCGCAGAAGGGCGAACTGTCCGTACCGGACTCGCTCGGCGGCCGGCTCGATGCCGACCGGATGCGCTTCTGGTTCGAGGATGTGCGGGCGGATGCCGTGCGCCTGTACCTCGCCCATCCGGCAGCGCTTGCCAGCATCGGCTTCTCCGGGATCGGCGCGGGCGGTGACAGCCCCGAACCCCTGGCCGCCGGCCTGCCGGGCTTCCACAGCACCGGCCTCGATTCCCCTGAAAGCTGGGAGCCCCGCTCCACGGAGTCCGCACGATGAACCTCGATTCCATGCGGACTTATGCCGAGGGCGATACGGTCGATGTCGTCGTGGTCGGCACCGGGGCCGGCGGCGCCCCCGTCATCGCCAAGCTGGCGGCCTCGGGCCTGTCGGTCGTCGCCCTGGAAGCCGGGCCGAACTTCCGGCCGGAAAAGTTCGCCTTCGATGAAACGCTGGCCGACGAAATCTACTGGACCGACGAACGCCTGAGCGGCGGCTCGACGCCGGAGGCCTTCGGCGCCAACAACAGCGGCACGGGTGTCGGCGGCTCGACGCTGCACTGGGGCGCCTTCGTGCCCCGCGCCGATGCCCGCGACCTGCGCCTGTTTACGGAGAGCGGCGAAGGTGTCGACTGGCCCCTCGAGCACGCGGAGCTTGTGCCCTACTACGAGCGCGTCGAAGGCTTTCTCGGCGTATCAGGCCCGCCGACCTATCCGTGGGATGCGTCGCGCCGCTATCCGTTGCCGCCGGTCAAGCGGAACGGCCCGGCCGAGATCATGGCCGGCGCCTGCGACAGCCGGGGCATCCGCTGGGCCGACGCGCCCGCCGCCTTGGTCTCGCGCGAGTTCCAGTCCGAGGACGGGCCTCTCCGCCATGGCTGCATCAATTGCGGCTTCTGCCACCAGGGCTGCCGCAACGGCGCCAAGGCGAGCATGGACGTGACCTACCTGCCGCTCGCGGTCGCGCATGGTGCGGAGATCCGGCCGGAAAGCTTCGTCACCGGCTTCGAGCGTGGGGCCGACGGGCGGATCTCGGCGGTGATCTACAGCCACGGGGGCCGCGAAACGCGCCAGCGCTGCCGGGCGGTGTTTCTCAGCGCGGGCGCCGTCGAGACGCCGCGTCTGCTGCTGCACAACGACCTCGCCAACGGCAGCGGGCAGGTCGGGCGCAACTACATGGGCCATGTGGCGACGCAGGTCTGGGGCACCTTCGACCACGAGGTGCGGATGAACCGGGGCTATCCCTCCTCGCTCATCACCGAGGATTTCATCCGCGCCGAGGGGGCCGACTTCGCGGGCGGCTACCTGATCCAGAGCCTCGGCGTGGTGCCGCTCACCTTCGGCAACGCGGTGGCACGCGGGCGCGGCCTGTGGGGCAAGGCGCTCACCGACTATCTCGGCCGCTACAATCACCTCGCAGGAATCGGCATCAACGGCGAGACGCTGCCCTGCGATGCCAACGTGCTGACGCTCTCGGATGAGGTCGATGCACGGGGGATGCGCAAGGCGCAGATCGACTTCGGCTACTCCACCAACGAGGAGCGGCTGAACGCCCATGCCACCAAGGTGATGCGCGAACTGTGGGAGGCGGCGGGCGCCATGGACATCTGGGTGCTGGAGCGTGTGGCCCACACGATCGGCACCTGCCGGATGGGCCACGACGGCGATACGGCGGTGGTCGATCCGTTCGGCCGCAGTTTCGAGATCGACAACCTTTGGATCAGCGACGGCTCGACCTTCCCGAGTTCGCTGGCGGCCAACCCGGCGCTGACGATCATGGCGCTGGCGTTGCGCAGCGCGGATCGCTTCTTGGCCAGCCGATCCTGACAGCTCCAACGTCATTGCGAACGCAGTGAAGCAATGACGACGGTGAACGGCAGTCAGCCGCGAATCTCCGCGAGGCTTCGACGCTGACGCCCCTCGGCGTCGAAGTTCTCCGGGGCAAGCCAGGTCTGGAAGGCGTCCCGCAGGCGCGGCCAGTCCGCGTCGGTGACGGCGTACCACGCCGTATCCCGCGAGCGGCCCTTCACCACTACCGCCTTGCGGAAGATGCCCTCGAACGCGAAGCCGTAGCGCAGGGCCGCCGCGCGCGAGGGCGCGTTGAGGCTGTCGCATTTCCACTCGTAGCGGCGGTAGCCGAGTTCATCAAAGGCGCGGGCCATCATTAGGGCCATGGCCTCCGTGGCCGCCGGCTTGCGCTGCAAAGTCGGGCCGAAATGCAGATGGCCGACCTCGATCACCCCATTGGCCGGGTCGATGCGGAGATACGAGGCGATGCCGAGCGGTTCGCTCGTCTGCGCGTCGAGGATCGTGTGGAACAGCGGGTCGTCTCCCGCCGCCTGCCGGTCCAGGCGCTCGCGGAACGCGGCCTCCGTCTCCGGCAATTCGTCCATCAGGTAGGTCCAGCTGCGCCGGTCAAGCGCGCCCTGGAAGAGCGCGTAGAGCTTCGCCGCATGGGCCGCCGGATCGAGGGGCACCACGTGGCAGAACCGGCCACGCATCGGCGTGCGCGGCGGACGCGGACGTGGCGTCCACTCCGGCAGCGCCGGCCCGATGGGCTGGCCGTACTCGTTCAAGCGCTCGGACGAATCGGTGTGGCTCATCCGAGCATCTTATTCCATCAGGCCATTTCCACCGCCACCGGCTGCGGCCCGGAGCGATAGGCGGACGAGGCTTCGTCGGTGAACCAGCAGGCCGCCCGGTGACCGGGGGAGAGTTCCACCTCCGGCGGCATCTCCTTCCGGCACCGGTCTTCGGCGAGGAAGCAGCGCGGCGCGAAGGGGCAGCCCGGCGGGCGGTTGGCGAGATCGGGCGGGCTTCCGGGGATGGTCTGGAGGCGGCTGCCCTTGTCCATCGCGCCCTCGGCGCGGCTGCGCAGGAGGCCGATCGTGTAGGGATGGTGCGGATCGCGCACGATCTCCTTGGCGGTGCCGACCTCCACGATCTTGCCCGCGTACATCACCGCGATCCGGTCCGCGACCTCCACCGCCGCGCCGAGATCATGCGTGACGATGACGATGGACAGGCCGAGATCCCGCTGCAACTCGCGCAGCAGGAGCAGCACCTGGATCTGCACCGTGGCGTCGAGCGCCGTGGTCGGCTCGTCGGCGAGCAGCACCTGCGGTCGGCAGGCGAGCGCCAGGGCGATCATCGCCCGCTGCCGCATCCCGCCCGACATCTCGTGCGGGTAATTGTCGAGGCGCCGCTCCGGGCTCGGGATGCGGACCCGCTCGAACAGGGCGAGCGCCCGCGCCCGGGCATCCTTGGACGAGATCTTTTCGTGGCGCTGGATCGATTCGGTGATCTGCCGGCCCACCGAGTAGACCGGATCGAAGGCGAGCAGCGGCTCCTGGAAGATCATAGAGACGTCGCCGCCCCGGAAATGCGACAGCGCCTTGGTGTCGAGGGCGAGCACGTCCTTGCCCGCCGCCAGGATCTTGCCCTCGATCCGGCTGCGCCCTGCCGGGAACAGCCGCAGGATCGACCGGAGCGTCACGCTCTTGCCGGAGCCGGATTCGCCGATCAGCGCCAGGGCCTGCCCGCGTTCGACCTTGAGGTCGACGCCATCGACCACCTGCGTCTTGCCGAAGGCGACCCGCAGGCCGGACAGTTCGACGGCCGCGCCGTTCCGTGCCTGTGCCGTGCTCATGCCGCGATGGCCTCCGAGGGGGCGGCCGAATGGCCCGAACCCGGCTGGCGGGCGAGGCAGGCGACGCGATGCAGGGGCATGACCGGGGAAAGCGAGGGCTCGACCGCCGAGCAGACCCCTTCCGCCAGGGTGCAACGGGGGTGGAAGCGACAGCCGGAGGGCGGGTCGATGGGGTTCGGCGGATCGCCCGCGAGCAGGGCTTCCTGCGTCCGGTTGTCGGGATCCAGCGAGGGCATCGAGGCCAGCAACGCCTGCGTATAGGGGTGCGAGGGCGCGGCGAGCACCTGATCCGACGGGCCGATCTCGGCGACGCGGCCGAGATACATCACCATCACCCGGTCGGAGATGAAGCGCACGACGTTCAGGTCGTGGCTGATGAAGATGTAGGTGAGGCCGAACTCGGCCTTGAGGTCGAGGAGCAGGTTGAGCACCTGCGCCTCCACCGACTTGTCGAGGGCTGAGACGGCCTCGTCCAAGAGCACGAGGCGCGGTTCGAGCGCCAGCGCGCGGGCGATGTTCACCCGCTGCCGCTGGCCGCCGGAGATCTCGTGCGGGTAGCGGCCGGCGAAGCGCTTCGGCTCCAGGCCGACGCGGGCGAGCAGAGCGCGGGCGCGCTCCACCGCCTGCCGGCCCGGCACGCCGTTCACCTTCGGCCCGAAAGCGATGGATTGCTCCACCGTCATGCGCGGGTTCAGCGAAGCGTAGCTGTCCTGGAAGACCATCTGCGCCTGCCGCCGGTAATTGCGCCAGGGCATGGCCCGCTCGCCGATGGGCTGTCCGTCGTAGAGCATATCGCCGGAATCACGCTCGATCAGGCCCATGATGAGCTTGGCCGTCGTTGACTTGCCGCAGCCGGATTCGCCGACGATGCCCAGCGTCTCACCCTTCAGCACGTCGAAATCGACGCCATCGACGGCGCGCACCACCTTCCTCGGGCCGGTGCCCTTGCGGACGGGGAAGTGCTTGATGAGGCCGGAGACTGAGAGAAGCGGCTGGGCGGGGCCGCCGCGGTCGGTGGCGAAAGGATCGGGGCCGTTCGGGATGACGCTCACTGGCGGATCTCCATGGCGCTGCGCAGCCCGTCCGAGAACAGGTTGAAGGAGATCGACACGATGAAGATCGCGAGGCCCGGCAGGGCCGCCACGACGGGGTTCACGTAGATCGCCGTGCGCAGGGTGTTGAGCATGAGGCCCCATTCCGGCTCCGGCGGGCGCACGCCCAGACCGAGGAAGGACAGGCCCGAGGCGAGGATCATCGACACGGAGATGAGGCTGGTCGAGTAGACGAAGATCGGCCCGACCACGTTGCCGAGCACCTGCACCCGCATGATGGTGAAGGCCGAGGCGCCGGAGAGCTTGGCGGCGTCGATGTAGTCCCGCCGCCGGATGCCGGTGGTGACGCTCTCGGCCACGCGGGCGATCTGCGGAACGAACACGCAGGTGAGCGAGACGATCGAGTTGAAGATGCCGGCGCCCAGCGCTCCCGAAAGGGCGATGGCGAGCAGCACCGAGGGGAAGGCGAAGAATACGTCGATGGTGCGCATCAGGATCGTGTTCGTCCAGCCGCCGACATAGCCGGCGAGGATGCCGATGCCGGAGCCGATGACGAAGGCGATCAGCACGGGCGTGACACCCATGAACAGCGACAGCCGCGAGCCGAGCATCAGCCGGCTGATCATGTCGCGGCCGAGCTCGTCCGAGCCGAGCCAGTAGGTCGCGTCGCCCACCGGCTTCAGCCGGCGCAGCATCGAGCCCTTGTACGGGTCCATGGGCGTGATCCACGGCGACAGGATCGCGATGGCGATGACGATCAGGATGAGGATCCCGGCCGCCATCGCGACGGGATCGCGCACCAGCCGGTGGCCGACATGGCCCCAGAAGCCCCGCGAGGCGATGAAGGCCTCCGGGGCGTCGGGGGCGGCGGTGATATTGCCGTCGAGGGCGACGGAGCCGGCAGTGAGGGGGGCAGTCATGGCCGTTCCTCCTGTCTCAGGCGCGCTCGATGCGCGGATCGAGGGCGGTCTGCATCACGTCCACGATGAGGTTGAGGGCGACGAAGAACATCGCCAGCACGAGGATCGAGCCCTGAAGCAGGGGCAGGTCGCGCTGGAAGATCGCCGCGTTCAAGAGGAACCCGGTGCCCGGCCATGCGAACACGGTCTCGATCAGGATCGAGCCGCCGAGCAGGTAGCCGAGCTGAAGCCCCATGATGGCGAGCGCGGTCGGCGCGGCGTTGCGCACCACGTGCTTGAACACGCCAAACTCGCTGAGGCCCTTCGCGCGCAGCGCCTCCACGAAATCCTGGGAGAGGATGTCGGCGACGAGCGCCCGCACCGTGCGGGCGATGATGCCCATCGGGATCACCGCCATCGTGACGGCGGGGAGGATGATGTAGCGCAGGTGATCGAAATCCGGCCGCCAGTTGCCGGAGCCGTCCGGCCCCGCCCCCGTTGGCGGCAGCCAGCCGAGGGTGGCCGAGAACACGATCACCAGCACCATGCCGAGCCAGTAATGCGGCACGCTCACGCCGAAGACCGAGAGGGCCGAGGCCACGCGGTCGAGGATGGAGTTGCGGCGATAGCCGGCCACGAAGCCGAAGAACACGCCGAAGGTGAACCCGATCAACGTCGCGACGCTGGCGAGGATCAGCGAATTGACGACCGCGCGGCCGACCTCCTGCGCGACCGGGCGCCCGGTGGCGATGGACACGCCGAGATCGCCATGGAGCACGTGCCACAGCCAGATCGCGTACTGGATCGGCAGCGGCTTATCGAACCCGTAGGCCGCCCGCATGTCATCGATGGTCTGCTGCGTGGCATCGGCCGGGAGGACCGCGCTGAGGGGATCGCCGGGGGCGAGGTGGACGAGGAGAAAGCACACCACGCTGACGCCGAAGGCGACCGGGGTGACGGTGACGAGGCGTTTCAGGATGTAGAGGAGCATAGGCCTCACATTCACTTATCGATTATTTCAATCTCTCTTCGTCATTGCGAGCGCCAGCGAAGCAATCCAGGGCAGCGGGACGTCCGAAACCATGGCGGATCCCTGGATTGCTTCGCGTTGCTCGCAATGACGGTGGCGGAGGCGTGCCGCTAGCGGCCAGCCGTCGCCATGGTGATGTTCGAGAAGTCCTGGAACCAGTTCTGCGCCTGGACGAAGCCCTTCACCTTCGAGCTCATGGCGCGGGGATTCACGTCGTGGGTGATCATCACGAACACCGCGTCATCGACGTATTTCTCATGGACCTTTTGTAGCACCTTGACCTGCTCGTCCTTGTCGAAGGTGTTGCGGACCTGATCGAACAGCTTGTCCATCTCAGGGTCGCAGTAATACCCCCAGTTGGTGCCGTTCGGCGGCGCCAGATTGCATTGTAGGTGGCGGATGAACCCGGTGAAGGGGTCCTGAATGAAGTACGAGTAGTTGATCGCGCTGACCCCGCGCGAGATGTCGGCCTTGGCGCCGGCCCGCCAGATGTTGATGAGCGTGTTCCACTCCACGACCTGATATTCGACCTGCACCCCGACATCGGCGAGGTTCTGCTGGACGAACTCGTTCATCGGCAGCGGCTGCATCTGGCCGGAGCCGGAGGCCGAGATCGCCACCTTGAGCTCGAGGGGCTTGGCCGTGCTGTAGCCGGCCTCCGCGAGAAGCTTCTTCGCGGCGTCCGGATCGTACTTCACATCGAAAGTCGGCTTGCCGAACCATTGGTGGCCGGGGGGCATGAAGCCCTTGGCCGGAATGGCGAGTCCGCCGAGCAGTTCCTTCATCCCCTCGCGGTCGATGGCGAGGTTCACCGCCTTGCGCACGCGGATGTCGTTCCAGGGCGAGCCCTCGACGCGGGAGAGATGCCACGTCCAGTTATGCGGATAGGCGTTGGTGACGATGCTGAAGCCGGCGCTCTTCAGCGAGGCGACGGCATCGGGTGCGGGCGCCTCGATCCAGTCAACCTGGCCGGAGCGGAGCGCCGCGACGCGGGCATTGGCCTCCGGCAACGGCACCAGAACGAGCTTGTCGAGCTTCGGAACACGCGCCTTGTCCCAATAGGCCGTATTCGGCGCCATCTCGGCCCGCTCACGCGGGGCGAACAGGGTGAGCTTCCACGGGCCGGTGCCAGAGGGATGCTTGGCGAACTCGTCCCAGGACTTGCCGAGCTTCTCCCACTGCGCCGGAGACGACATCATGATCCAGGCGACCTGATAGGGAAACGTCGCGTCCGGGGCCTTCGTGACCAGTTCGACGGTCAGCGGATCGACCGCGCGGTAGCTCGCGATCGACGGGATGCGGGTCTTGCCCTGGGCCGATTGGCGCGGATCGTATTGCGGGGAATCGGCCTTCAGGAGCTTGTCGAGGTTCCAGACCACCGCGTCGGCGGTGAAGTCGGAACCGTCGTGGAATTTCACGCCGGGGCGGAGCTTGAAGACCCATTTGGTCTTGTCGTTGGGATCGACCGTCCAGCTCTCCGCGAGGCCGGGGACGAGGTCGGAGGCCTTGGTGGCGCTGGACAGGTCCCAATTGATGAGCCCGTCATAGACTGTGTAGCCCATGAAGCGCATGCCCTCGCCGCCATTGTCGGCCTGGCCGGTGGTGAGGGGGATGTCGGAGGCGGTCATGCCGATGCGCAGCACGCCCTGCGCGAGGCTCGCGGAGGTGGCGGCGAGCAGCAGGGCACCGGCGAGCGCCGCACGGGCGCCTGACTTGGGAAGAACGACGGTCATGAGAAAGGGGTCTGCTCCTGGCCCCGGGCCTGTCATGCCCGGTCTGGCCAGCCTTCATGCAAACCCTCGGCCAACCGGCCGAATGCAAAATGCGGCGGCTCCGTTGGGGAGCCGCCGCATCGTTGCGGTTTAGGGGGATGGACGAACGTCAGAAGGCGTGGCGCAGGATGAAGAACAGCCCCGCCGCCAGCGTGATGGCGGCCGGCAGGGTGAGAACCCAGGCGAGCGCCATGTTGCGCACGGTTGCGACCTGCAGGCCCGATCCGTTGGCGGCCATCGTGCCAGCAACGCCCGACGACAGGATATGCGTCGTGGAGACCGGCAGGCCGTAGAGCTCGGCGAGGCCGATCGTGCCGGCCGCGACGATCTCGGCCGAGGCGCCCTGGGCGTAGGTCAGGTGCGTCTTGCCGATGCGCTCGCCGACGGTGACGACGATGCGCTTCCAGCCGACCATGGTGCCGAGGCCGAGCGCCAGGGCGACGCAGACCTTCACCCAGGTCGGGATGTAGCGGGTGCCCTCGTTGAGCAGGCCGGTATAGCCCTTCAGGGTCGCCGTCTCGGAATCGTTCAGCGCGGCGCCCGATTTCGGCAGGAGGCGCACCGCGTCCGAAGTGAGGTACATGTCGCTGCGCAGGTTCGGGGTCTGCGCCGCCGGGATCGCGCGCACTGCGCCGTAGTTCTTCACCTTCTCGGCGATGTCGTTCGACAGCGCCTGGAGGGAGGCGAACACCTCCGGCTTGTTCAGGCCGTTGGTCTTCAGCGCGTCGGCCACGACGCCCCGCGCCTTGGCGGCATCCGGAACGGTCGCGCCGCCGGCATGGGCGGCGAACACGGTGCCGGCCAGCTGCGATTGCTGCACGAAGCCCGGCGTCGCCGTCTCGGACATGGTGCGGTTCAACGCGTAGGCCGTGGGCGCCGCGCCGATCAGGATGAGCATGATTAGGCCCATGCCCTTCTGCCCATCATTGCCGCCGTGGAAGAACGACACGAGGGTGCAGGTGAGGATCAGAAGACCGCGGATCCACAGCGGGGGCGGCGACTCGCCCTTCGGAGCCTCGTAGAGATCCTTGCGGCGCACGGCGAACTTGAGGACCAGCAGGAGCAGCGCGGCGAGGACGAAGCCGCAGACCGGCGAGAACAGCAGCGCCTTGAACACGTTCAGCGCTTGGCCCCAGTCGACGCCGGCGCTCCCGTCGCCGCCGCGCATCAGCTGATTGGCGAGGCCGACGCCGAGCACCGAGCCGATAAGGGCGTGCGAGGACGAGTTCGGCAGGCCGAGCGCCCAGGTGCCGAGGTTCCACAGGATCGCGGCGATGAGCAGCGAGAAGATCATCGCGTAGCCCGCGCTCGAGCCGACATCGAGGATCAGGTCCACCGGCAGCAGGGTCACGATGGCGTAGGCCACCGCGCCAGAGGAGAGCATCACGCCGAGGAAGTTGAAGAAGCCGGACCAGATCACCGCGACCAGGGGCGGCAGGGAGTGGGTATAGATCACCGTGGCGACGGCGTTCGCCGTGTCGTGGAAGCCGTTCACGAACTCGAAGCCGAGCGCGATCAGCAGGGCGAGACCGAGCAGCGCGAAGGCGCCGTAGGCGAGAGGGGCTTCGCCCACCGAGTTCATATCGGCGATGAGATTGATGACGCCGTAGGACAATCCGGCGATGAGCACGAGCAGGAAGACGACGATTCCCGCGCGGTGCGTGCCGCCATCGAGCCTTGGGCCGGTACGGCCGATCGGAGGGGAACCGGATAAGACGGATGAGTCGGACATGGTGGTCTCGCGACGGCGCTTGGACACCTTAGCGCTAGTCCCGCCACCCGACAGGTGTGTGACACTTCGTTAACTCATCACAGCCAGCATCCGCTCATGCCCAGAATTTAGGCAAAGGCCGTCGTGGGAAGCCGCCACGATGTATCCGTTGCCGGGTTTGAAGCCGGGCAGGCGTAACTTTTCGCACGAGGCAGCAAGCGCGGGGCAGACACTCTGGTTTCGCTGGGCGAGTGCAGTGCTCGTCGCCTTGTCGGAGCCAGCCGGCCGCCCCATTTCAGGTCTCTACTTGAGGATGCCGGGCGACGCGGAGGCGGGCAGGTCGTGTACCGCCCCGTATAGGTCTCTGAGGCATTTCGGCATCTGATCCTGAAACTTTCAAAGGATTCACGGCATTTGTCGCGGCGGTGCGAGCTATCGCACCTGTAGCTGGTTGCAAGACCGGACGTGCGCGTGCGATGGGCACGCGTCTCCCAACCTTGGTTCGACCCGAACGCTCGTCTCGGCGCGAGCGTTCGGGTCGAACCATCGGCTCCGTTCGATGGTTCGAGAGGATCCCGTGCCTCGGGGACGGCATGAGGATCAGTCACCAGCTTCGCTGACCGGCCGTTTCGAGCCGGCCGTCCCCGCGAGACGCGTGACGCACCAAGAGAAAGGCCAGATGAGCGCATTCGACTACAGGAACTTCAACGACCGTCGCGAGAACTCTGCCTCCGCCAAGGCGGCACTGTTGGCCAAGTTCAAGTCTCGTCCTCCGGCGGATGACCCCGAGGTCAAGGCTCGGTCCCAGGCCCGCGCCGAAGTCGCCCGCGCCCGCGAAGAGCGTGCTCGCGAACGCGAGGCCGCCCGGATCGAGGCAGAGCGCAAGGCCGCCGAGGACAAGCGTCAGCGCGAGGAAGCCGAGCTTGCCGCTCTGCTTGCCCGCGAGGCTGCGGAACTCGCCGCCGCGCAGGAGCGGAAATCCGCCGAGCTCGAAGCCAAGAAGGCCCTGCGCGATGCGCGCTATGCGGCCCGTAAGGCGAAGGCCAAGACCAAGCGCTAATCGCGTGCCGGCCCGGTTGATCCGGGCCAGGTCCGGCACAATACGGCTCTATCGAGCACCAGATCGCCGCCCGCTTTGCGGGCGGTTTTCTTTTGCGCGCGACCTCGTGACGATTTTGTTCGGGCGCGCGAACTTTTTTCGCTGTCGAAAGCTTCACCGTTGCGGCGACTGAACTATCTATCGCCTCAGAGGGAGCGGCCAGACAACGACATGACGCGATTCAAACAGCGCCTCAGCCTTCTGGTTGCTGTCGCGGCAATGGCCGTGTGCGGCAGCGCCGCCTGGGCGGAACCGCCGATCCGAAGCCCGGAAGACGCAGCCTGTCGCGGCGAAGCGAGGGCGCGTGTGTTCTCGGCGCCCAATCCCCGAAATCTGCCGATCGAGGAACTTGGCAAGGGGATCTATTACGCGTGCATGGCCCGCATCGACAACAACGGGAAAGCGACCCGCAAGCGGACGCGGCGCCACGTGCGCTGAAGGGGATCAGGCGTCCAGCGGAGCGCCGATTCGGTTACGCAGCAGCTGCTTCAAGCGCGCGTCACCGCCTTGCTCATCGACGGCCGACATCAGCCGCAGCAAGTGGCTGAGCGGGGTCGTCCGGTTGCGGACGGCCTCGGCGATCTGGTCCGCCAAGCCGCGGCTCCGGGGACTGAAGCATGGCTCGTTCACGCGTTCGCGGATCTGAAGCATGCGAGGCGGTCCTTCGAAGGATTCCAGGGGCGGGCGGGTCGCTAAACCTTTCATCCGCCCCGCGCTACCCCATCCGGTCATTATCCATAGCCGGCGTCGCAAAGAGTCGCCGAGAAGCCACAGCCGCTCTCGTGGCCGGCGGGATCACCGGCGTCGTGAAAAAACACAACACCGGGAGAGGCCTAGATGATCTTGACGCAAATGGAGGCGATGTAACGGTTCCCGTTAAGCCTGCATCCGACGCGGGACTCACGCGCGGAAATCGCACTACTTGTCCGTCAGAATGTCTTCGTCGAACGCATCGAGCAAGTGTTGCGGGTCCCGGTAGATCGCGACGCAGCCTGCCTTCTTGAGATCGGCTTCGGGGAATCCACCGCAGAGAACACCGATGGTCCGCAGACCCGCCTTTTGCGCGGCCTCGGCGTCGTAGGGCGTATCACCGACCACGATCATGTCCTGGGGTGCAATGCCCTGAAGCTTGCCGATGGCCGCCTCGAAGATGTCGGGATGGGGCTTCGAACGGTCGGCGTCATCCGAACTCGTGGCGACATCGACCAGATCGGAGATGCCGAGCAGCTTCTGATAATGCTCTACCTCGTCCTTCTTGCCGGAGGAGGCGAGCGCGACGGTCAGACCGTCCTGGCGAAGCCGCTCGAACAGGGGGCGCACACCGGGGAAGGGCTTCACCTTGTCGAGGTAGTCGCGCTTGAACAGATCGGAGCGGAAGCTCTCGATCTCCTTGCCTTCCTTCTCGATCCTGTCCTCCGGCAGGAAGACCGGCATGAGCTGGTCGCCACCCTTGCCGATCTGGCTGCGGACGTCCGCTTCCTTCGTCTCGACCCCGAAATGCCGGAACGCCTCGACCCAGGCCTTGGCGTGGAGATCGACGCTGTCGAGAAGCGTCCCGTCGATATCGAAGATCACCGCCCGCATCGCACACCCGGCCGCCTTACCCTGAGCGCGGACAACCCCGGTCGGCGGGCGGCGTTCCGACCCCGAAACGACGGAGGCCCACCCCTCGCGGGGCGGGCCTCTCGAAACCAACGCGGATGCGTCGGTCTCAGTGCATCGCGGCGCGGCTGCGGGCGGGCTTCGCCTTGACCGCAGCGGCAGCGACGGCCGCGCCGGCGGTGGCCTTCGGCTTGGCGAGCTTGCGGGCGGGGGTCACGGCCTCGTCGGCCTTCTTCGCGGCGACCGGCTTTGCCGCGACCGACTTGGCGACGACCGGCTTGGCGACGGCACTCGTCTCGGCGGCGGGCTTCGCGGCGGCCTTGCGGGCGGGCTTCTTCGCGGGTTCGACGGCGGCCAGCTCGGCCTCCGCGCGCATCCAATGGTAATCGGCGCGGCCATGGACGCGGCCTTCGCCTTCCCAGATGTAATAGGCGCGCTCGCGAACGGCCTGCTCGGTAATCTGCATATCGGGTCTCCAGAGGGGCCCGATGCCGCCGCGACCGCTCGGGTCGTGACACGGCGGGGCCGTGATCCTGCACTCTCTCCCGGCGGGCCGGTGCCGGCCGCGCCGGAGAGCGCCATGGGTCGGACGATCCCGCTGGCTGGTTAAGAGGCGGTTAAACCTGCGCGGCCGGCGCGGTTGTGAAAATCCGGCGCGCGGTCCACATGAAGGTGGCGCCGATGACGGCGCCCGAGACCCTTCCCCCGCCGGCCTTGAACCGGCGCAGCGGAGCCTTCCATGTTCATCCAGACCGAAGCGACCCCGAATCCCGCCACCCTGAAGTTCCTGCCCGGCCGGGTGGTCCTGTCCGACTCGACGTTCGAGGCGCGCGACGCCGAGGCGGCGACCCGCTCGCCGCTCGCGTCCGCGCTGTTCGCGGTGCCGGGCGTGTCCGGCGTGTATTTCGGGCACGATTTCATCTCGGTGACGAAGGCCGAGGATGGTTCCGAGTGGCCGCAGGTGAAGCCTGCCGTGCTCGGCGCGATCATGGAGCATTTCCAGTCGGGCGCCCCGGTCCTCAGCGAAGGCGCGGCCGGCGCACAGGACGAGGCCGGCGAGGAGTTCTACGACGAGGCCGACCACGACACCGTGGTGACCATCAAGGATCTCCTCGAAACCCGTGTCCGCCCGGCGGTGGCCGGCGACGGCGGCGACATCACCTTCCGCGGCTACAAGGACGGTGTCGTCTACCTGGAGATGAAGGGCGCCTGCTCGGGCTGTCCGTCCTCCACCGCCACCCTGCGCCACGGGGTGCAGAACCTGTTCCGCCACTTCCTGCCGGACGTGCGCGAGGTTCAGGCGGTCTAACGGCGCAAGCCGGCAACACTTGTCATCCGACAGGGGATGAAGCCGCCGGACGGCGCTGACGGTGCGGCGGTTTCGTTTTATGCCATACCGTTCGCGTCGAGGGCGCGACGGGAGTGGGCGTGCGAGTACTGGCCATCGATACGGCGCTGGATGTATGCGCCGCCTGCGTGATGAAGGGCAGCGAGCCCGAGCCCCTGGCCTCGGAATCGCTGCCGATGGCACGCGGCCACGCCGAGGCGTTGCTGCCGTTGATCGAGCGGGTTCTCGCCCGCACGGACGGCGGCTTCGACGCCCTCGACAGGATCGCCGTGACCGTCGGCCCCGGCAGCTATACCGGGCTGCGGGTCGGCCTCTCGGCGGCGCGGGCCATCGGGCTCGCCACCGACAGGCCGGTGGTCGGCGTCGGCACGCTGTCTGCGCTTCTGGCGCCGTTGTTGGCGGATCCCGGCGAGGGCACCCTGGTCGCCGCCATCGATGCCAAGCACGGGGCGGTCTACGTCCAGGCGCTGACGACCTCCACCGGGGAGACCCTGGCGCCGGTCTACCTCCCGGTGGACGAGGCGGCGGTGCGGCTCGGGCACGGCCCCGTGATCCTCACCGGCTCCGGGGCGCCGCTCCTGGCGCAGGCCCTGGCCGCGCGGGGCATCGCCGCCACGGTCGCCGGGACCGGCGCGCCCGAGATCGCCGCCGTCGCTCAACTCGGCATGGTGGCCGATCCCGGCCACGCCCTGCCGCGCCCCCTCTATCTCCGTGGGCCGGATGCGCGCCCGCAGGATCACACCCGGATCGCCCGACAATGAACCGCCCCGCTTTCCCGTTCTGGCCGATGGAATGGTGGATGGCGTGGTGGGACGCCCTGACGCCCCCGCCGAGCGTCGCTCCGCTGATCGACGCCTCGCAATCGTCCGCCCTGGCGCGGATCCACGCCACAGCCTTCGCCCGCCCGTGGGAGAGCCACGAGTTCGAGCGCATCCTGTGCGAGCGGTCGAGCTACGCCCACGGGCTCTGGCGCTCGGGCACGCTGCAAGGCTTCGTCCTGTCCCGGCGCGCCGCCGACGAGGCCGAGATCCTGACCGTCGTCGTGGCCCCTCCCCTGCGCGGCGGCGGCCATGCGCGCGGCTTGTTGCGGGAGCATCTGAACGGCCTCGCGATGACCGGCACGTCGCGGGTGCATCTCGAGGTCGATGAGGGCAACGTCCCCGCCCTCAAGCTCTACCGGCGGCTGGGCTTCGAGCAGGTCGGTGCCCGCACCGGCTACTACGCCAAGGCCGACGGGAGCCGCGCCACGGCCCTCACCATGTCGGTTGAGCTGTGAACGCGTGAGCCGCGTCGGCCTCGCCCTCCGGCTCGCGTGTCTGGCGCTGGCCTTCGCATGGATCTGGCTGCCGCACCTCTTCGCCCTCAAGGTGCTGAAGCGCTCGACCGGCCTCGCGCCGGTCCTGTTTCACCGCGTCTTCCTGTGGCTGTTCTCGGTGCGGGTGACGCAGACCGGCACGCCGCCGGCGGCGGGTGAGCCCGCTCTGGTGCTCGCGAACCACGTCTCCTGGCTCGACATCATCGCCATCGGCTCGCTGCGGCCGCTCTCGTTCGTGGCGAAATCCGAGATCGCTGGCTGGCCGGTGATCGGCCATCTCGCCGTGTTGCAGCGGACCCTGTTCATCGACCGCGCCCGCCGGGGAGCCACCGCCACCGTCAGCGCGGCCATGGGACACCGGCTGGCCGAAGGCGAACTTGTCGTGCTGTTCGCGGAGGGCACGACCGGGGACGGCACGCGGCTCCTGCCGTTCCGCTCGTCGCTGGTCGGTGCCGCAAGGGCCGCCCTGCAGGCCGAGAGCGAGCGCGGCCGGATCCGGTTGCAGCCGCTGGCGATCACCTATCCCCGGCGCAACGGTCTGCCGGTCGTCCGCTCGGAGCGGGCCGAGATCGCGTGGTACGGCGACATGGAACTGGCGCCCCACCTCGCCGCCTTCGTGCGGGGTGGCCCGATCGACGTGCATGTCGTTTGGGGCGCGCCGATCCTGTTCGAGGCCGATAGCGACCGCAAGGTCGCCACGGCCGCCGCAGAGGCCGAGGTGCGCCGCGCGATCCAGGGTATCGTTACCGGACGGGCCGGGCGGGAGCCCGCCGCGAGCCCTGCGCCGGCCTCCGATCTCGGCTCGCTCGGCGGCCTGTCGGCCGCCTGACCGGCGGCGAATTCTGTGCTAGAGCCCGCCGGGACTAACCCGCCCCGCACCGGAACCCGGCCCGTTGAAGAAAGCCTACGTCAAGTCCTACGGCTGCCAGATGAACGCCTACGACGCGGCCCGCATGGCCGACGTGCTGGGCGCCGAGGGCTACACCGCCACGGATAGCGTCGAGGACGCGGATGTGGTGGTGCTGAACACCTGCCACATCCGCGAGAAGGCGGCGGAGAAGGTCTATTCCGAGCTTGGCCGCCTGCGCGTCTTGAAGCAGGAGCGCCGCTCGCAGGGGCTCGATACACGGATCGTGGTGGCCGGCTGCGTCGCCCAGGCCGAGGGCGCCGAGATCCAGGCCCGCCAGCCCGCCGTGGACGTGGTGGTCGGCCCGCAGAGCTACCACCGCCTGCCGGAGCTTCTGGCGCGCGGCGGCCGGGTGGTCGACACCGAATTCCCCATCGAGGACAAGTTCGATCACCTGCCCGCGCGGCGGAACCTCGGCTCGTCGGCCTTCCTCACGGTGCAGGAAGGCTGCGACAAGTTCTGCGCCTTTTGCGTCGTGCCCTACACGCGCGGCGCGGAGGTTTCCCGCCCGGTCGCCGCCGTGCTCGCCGAGGCGCAGCGCCTCGCTGCGGGCGGGGTGCGCGAGATCACGCTGATCGGCCAGAACGTCAACGCCTACCATGGGGAAGGTGCGGAGGGTGGCCCGGTGGGGCTCGCCGCTCTGGTGCGGGACGTGGCGCGCATCCCCGGCATCGCGCGCATCCGCTACACGACGAGCCATCCTAACGACTTCCAGGACGACCTCGTGCGCGCCCATGCCGAGATCCCGGCGCTGATGCCCTACCTGCACCTTCCGGTGCAATCGGGCTCCGACCGGATCCTTGCCGCGATGAATCGGAAGCACACGGCGGATCAGTATCGCCGGCTGGTGGACCGGGTGCGCGCTTCGCGGCCGGACATCGCCCTGTCGTCGGACTTCATCGTCGGCTTCCCTGGCGAGACCGATGCCGACTTCGCCGACACCCTCGCGCTGGTGCGCGACATCGGCTTCGAGAGCGCCTTCTCCTTCAAGTACAGCCCGCGCCCCGGCACCCCGGCGGCGGACCGCACCGACCACGTGCCCGAAGCGGTGATGTCCGAGCGGCTGACCGAGTTGCAGCGCGTCCTGGATGCCCGCCGCCACGCCTACCAGAGGGCGGCGGTGGGACAGGTCTTCGACGTGCTGGTCGAGAAGGCCGGGCGCTACCCTGGGCAGGTGGCCGGCAAGACGCCGCACCTGCTGGCAGTGCAGTTCGACGCCCCGCAGGACCATATCGGACGGATCGTACCGGTTCGGATCACCGAGGCCGGGGCCAACAGCCTGTTCGGCGAGCGCCTGCCCGAGGCCGCCGCCGCGTGAGGATGCCTGACGTGAGAGACAACGCTTGAGTGCGGCTGACGGTGGACGCGGGGGAGCCCCCCTGCGCGGTCGGCCCCCCGGTTTCGGAAGGCCCGGCGTGGACGAGGCGGTCGAAGTCCCGCTGACCTTCGACGACAATCGGCTCGCGAGCCTCGTCTTCGGCCAGTACGACCAGAATGTCGCTCATATCGAGCGGCGGCTCGGCATCACGGCGACGGCGCTCGGCAACCACCTCGTCATCAAGGGTCCGCCGGACGCCGCCGAGAAGGCCCGGCGGGTGTTCCAAAAGCTCTATGCCCGCGTGCGGGCCGGCGGCAGCACGCTCAGCCTCGGCGATGTCGATGGCGCGATCCGCGAATCGACGGCTCAGGCGAACCTGTTTCCGGCGGCCGAACTCGCCGCCGAAGCCGACAAGCCGCATTTCGACCAGATCGCCACCCGCCGCCGGGGCGCCGTGCGGGCGCGCAACCCGGCCCAGGACGCCTACATCAAGGCCCTGCGCAGCAACGAGCTCGTCTTCGCCGAGGGGCCGGCGGGCACGGGCAAGACGTGGCTCGCCGTGGGCCATGCGGTGTCGCTCCTCGAACAGGGCCATGCCGAGCGGCTGATCCTGTCGCGTCCGGCCGTCGAGGCGGGCGAGCGCCTGGGCTTCCTGCCCGGCGACATGCGCGAGAAGGTCGATCCGTATCTGCGCCCGATCTACGATGCGCTCTACGATTTCATGGAGGCGCGCCACGTCGATCGTGGCTTGCAGACCGGCCAGATCGAGATCGCGCCGCTCGCCTTCATGCGTGGGCGCACGCTCACCAACGCGGTGGTGCTCCTCGATGAGGCGCAGAATACCACCTCCATGCAGATGAAGATGTTCCTCACCCGCCTGGGCGAGAACTCGCGGATGATCGTGACCGGCGATCCGAGCCAGATCGACCTCCCGCCCGGCCAGAAATCCGGGCTGGTCGAGGCCGTGAACGTGCTGGGCGGGGTCGAAGGGATCGGCCGCGTGGTCTTCAAGGACGTGGACGTGGTGCGCCACGACCTCGTCCGCCGCATCGTCACCGCCTACGAGCGCGCCTCCCACGGCGAGGGCGAGGCCGACCGCAACCCGAATCCCCGCCGCCGGCCCCTCGCCTGATGAACGACCACGAGATCGACCTCGCGGTCGAGGACGAGCGCTGGGAAGAAGCAATCGCCGACCTCGAATCGCTGGTGATTCGGGCGGTGGAGGCAGGGCTCGCCATCGCCCCCGAGAAGCCTTCGGGCAACCTTGAGGTGAGCGTGCTGCTCGCGGATGACACGACGGTTCAGGATCTCAACAGGACGTGGCGCGACAAGGATAAGCCCACGAACGTGCTGTCTTTTCCGGCCGCGCCGCAGCCCCTGCCGCCGGGCGCGCCCACGCCGCTCGGCGATGTGGTCCTTGCCTACGAGACGATGGTGCGCGAAAGTGCGGAGCAGGGAAAGCCCATCCAGAATCACCTCGCCCACCTCCTCGTCCATGGGACCTTGCACCTTGTCGGACAGGACCATGAACTCGGGCAAGCCGAGGCCGAGGCGATGGAAGCCCTCGAAATCGCGGCCCTCGCGACCCTGGGCATCCCGGACCCCTATGCCGACTGAGCGGGCAACCACCATCCCTTCCTTGATCCGAGAGACATGAGCAACGATCGAAGTCGCGGCGCGGCCCTGGCCGCGCCGAATGCCCCCGAGGCTGACGCCCCCCAGCGTGAGCCCTGGTACGACCGCCTGCTGCAGGCCCTTCACCTGAAGCCGCGGGAGACCCTCCGCGAGGGTCTGGAAGAGGCCTTGTCCGAGCCGGACGAGAGCGAAACGGGCCTCTCGCCCCTCGAACGGGCGATGCTCAAGAACGTCCTCGGGCTGCACAAGGTGCGGGTCGACGACGTGATGATCCCACGGGCCGACATCGTGGCCGTCTCGAACGAGACCAGCCTCGGCGAATTGCTCAAGCTGTTCCGCACGGCCGGCCATTCGCGCCTGCCGGTCTACGGCGAGACCTTGGACGACCCGCGCGGCATGGTGCACATCCGCGACCTCGTGGATTTCATCGCCGCCAAGGCCGAGCCGTCGTCCCGTCGCCCGGCAGCCGCCCGCGTGGCCCCGACGACCGCCGAGCAGACCGGCGACGACGTTGCGCCGACCCCGCGCGTCCGCCGTCCGGCCCCGCGCCTGCCGCGCTCCCTCGACCTCGGCAAGGTCGAACTCGGCACGACGCTCGCCGCCGCGCGCATCCAGCGTCCGGTGCTGTTCGTTCCGCCCTCCATGCCGGCCATCGACCTGCTGGTGCGGATGCAGGCGACGCGCACCCACATGGCGCTCGTCATCGACGAGTACGGCGGCACGGACGGCCTGATCTCTATCGAGGACCTGATCGAGGTCGTCGTCGGCGACATTGAGGACGAGCACGACGTGGCCGAGGCCAAGCAGGTCCAGCGCGTCGAGGGCGAGGGTGACGTGTTCGTCGCCGACGCCCGCACGCCGCTCGCCGAGGTGTCCGAGGCGACGGGCATCGACCTTGCCGCCGCCGTGGGCGACATGGCCGAGGAGATCGACACGATCGGCGGCATGATCGTCACCCTCGCCGGCCGCGTCCCCTCGCGCGGCGAGCTGATCACAGGCCCCGGCGACCTCGAATTCGAAGTGCTCGACGCCGATCCGCGCCGTCTGAAGCGGCTGCGCTTCCAAAAGGGGCCTGCCCGCATCGCGGCGGTCGTGCCCCTGGCCCTGCCCCCGCCCTCCCCTCCGCCGGCCGCCGAGACGCCGCGCCCGTGATGGAACGGACAGGGGGGCTGGCCGCCCTGCGCGGGTGGCGGCGGCTGGCCTGTGCCTTCGTCGCGGGGGCGTTCGGCGCCCTGGCGATGCCGCCCTACGGATTCCTGCCGGCGCTCGCCGTCTCTCTGTGCGTCGCCGTCTGGCTGATGGACGGGGCCATGGGCGGGCGCCGCAGGCCCGGCCCGGCTTTCCTGATCGGCTGGGCCTGGGGCTTCGGCTTCCTCACGGCGGGCCTGTGGTGGCTCGGAAAGGCCTTCCTCGTGGAGGCCGATGAGTTCCTGTGGGCGCTGCCGCTGGGCGTGATCGGCCTGCCGTTCGGGCTCGGGTTGTTCTACGGCGCCGGTTTCGCCGTCGCGGGGCTCGCGTGGTCGCGCGGCCCGGCGCGGATCGCAGCCCTAGCCTTCGGCCTCGGCGGCGCCGAATGGCTGCGCGGGCACGTCCTCACGGGCTTTCCCTGGAACGTGCTCGGCATGGCGCTCGGCCAGAACATCTGGCTGATGCAGGCTGCGGCCTTTGTCGGCCTCTACGGGCTGACGGTGTTGGCGGTGCTGATCTGCGCCGCGCCCGCGACGCTGCTGGACCGCACCTCCCCGCGAGGGCGCTTCGGGCCATCGGCGGCGGCGGCGATCCTGCTCGTCGCCCTAGCGCTCGCGGGGGCCGACCGGCTCGGCCCGGCCGATCCGGTGGTGACGGGCGTACGCCTGCGGCTCGTTCAGCCGAACCTGCAGCAGGATGCCAAATTCCGCCCCGAGAACCGCGACGACATCGTCGACCGCTACATCGAGTTGAGCGACCGCCCGCCGGAGGCCGGCGAGCCGGTGCCGACGCATATCGTCTGGCCGGAATCGGCCTTCCCGTTCCTCATCCAGCGTGACGCGGATGCGCGGGGGAAGATCGCGGCCGGGCTGAAACCGGGGCGCGTGCTGATGACGGGGGCGGCCCGCGCCGACGAGCCGCTGCCGGGCGAGCGCCCGCGCATCTACAACGCGATCATGGTGATCGAGCCGGACGGCACCATCACCGATACCTACGACAAGGTGCACCTCGTGCCCTTCGGCGAGTACCTGCCCGGCTTCCTCGACGGCGCGCTACGGGCCATCGGCCTGCGCCAATTCGTGGCGATTCCCGGCGGATTCACCGCCGGCGACGCGGCGAGCCAGCGCATCCTCACCGTGCCGAGCCTGCCGCCCGTGGTGGGGACGATCTGCTACGAAGCGATCTTCCCGGCCGCGATCCGCCCCGTGGGCCAGCCGATCGACAGCGCGAGGCCGCCGGGCCTCATCCTGAACGTCACGAACGATGGCTGGTTCGGCGATACGCCGGGGCCGCGCCAGCACCTCGCGCAGGCCCGGCTACGGGCGGTGGAGGAGGGTCTGCCCCTCGTCCGCGACGCCAATACCGGCATCTCGGCTGTGATCGATCCGCATGGCCGTGTCACCGCGCAGACGCCCATCGACGTCGAGACATATCTCGATGCCGACCTGCCGGCGCGGATCCTGGGCGGGACGCCCTATGCCCGGTTCGGCGACATGCTGTTCGCCGGGATGCTGGTGGTCTGCGCCGGGCTCGCCCTGGCGGGAAGGGAGAGGGCGTGACGGGTCGTCAGGTGAACGCGGGCGGGTGGATCCTCGGCTTCGCGATGATGCTGGTCGCGTTCAATCTGCGTCCGGCCCTCAGCACGGTCGGCCCGCTGCTCGGGCTGATCCGCGAGACGACCGGCCTCAGCGCCGCCGGGGCCGCCACGCTCACGACCCTGCCGGTGCTGTGCCTCGGCCTCGCCTGCGCACTCGCCGCACCGGTCATCCGGACGATGGGGCCGGATCGCGGGGTGATGGCGGGTATGGCGCTCATCGCCACCGGCCTGGGCCTGCGCGGCTTCGGCACGCCGCCGACCCTGTTTCTCGGCACGGCGGTGGCCGCCACCGGAATCGGATTCGCCAACGTGCTGCTTCCGGCTCTCGTGAAGCGCGATTTCGCCGCCAGCGGCGGCCCGATGACAGGTCTCTACACCATGACGCTCTGCCTCGGGGCAGCCGCCGGCGCGGGCGCCGCCGTGCCGGTGGAGCAGGCCCTCGACGGCTGGCCCGTCGCGCTGGCCGTCTGGGCCTTGCCGGCGGTGGCGGCGGCGCTGGCGTGGTTTCCCTTCGCCCGGCGCGGCGGCCCGGCCCGTCCGCCCCAGCCAGGAAAGCTCCTGCGCAGCGTCCTCGCGTGGCGGGTGACGGCCTTCATGGGCCTGCAATCGTCGCTCGCCTACATCCTGTTCGGCTGGCTGCCGCTGCTGCTCCAGGGGCGCGGGCTCGATCCGTTCCATGCCGGCCTCTACGCCTCGCTGGTCACCCTGTGCCAAGCGCCGGGCGCCCTCATCACCGCGACGCTCGCCGCGCGCGCCCGCAGCCAGCGCGGATGGATCGTCGGCATTCCTGGCGTGACCGGCCTCGCCTTCCTGGTCCTCGCCTTCGGCGCGGATGGCCTGCGTATCCCGGCGGCCTGCATCCTCGGCTTCGGGGTCGGCGGCTGCTTCGGGCTTGCCCTGACCCTCATCGTGTTGCGGGCGGCCGATGCCGGCACGGCGGCCGGCCTCTCCGCCATGGCGCAGGGCATCGGCTATGTGTTCGCGGCGCTCGGCCCTCTCGCCTTCGGGCTGGCTCACGAGGCGACCGGAGGATGGGGCCTCGCCGGAATCCTGTTCGCCGGAATCTGCGCGGTCGCGATCCTCGCAGGGCTGCCCGCCGGCGCCGCGCGGACGGTTTCAGCGACCGATTGATCCAAGCTGAGCTATATCGATCTGTGTGTTTTGACGCATTGGTCTCTCAAGGCTTGATCGAAAACCGATGTGGCGCGTTCACCACCCATGACAGACAAGTTTTTGGGGACTGGAATGACGCGCAGCACTTATGGACTAGCGGTCGCTTCGGCGATGGTTGTCGGCCTCGCGATGATGCCGGCCGGCGCGCAGGCGCAGGGTCGCGGTAACGCCCTGTCGGGCGGCGGCATCTCGGGCGCCACAGCCGGCGGCTTCGGCCATGGCGGCTTCGGCCGTGGGGCCGGGATCGGTGGCGGCGGCTTCGGTCGCGGCGGTGCGATCGGCGGCGGCGGGTTCAATCGCGGAGGCGGTCTGGCCGGTGCGGGATTCAACCGGGGTGGATTCGCTGGCGCGGGCTACGGGCGCGGCAACGCGCTGGCGGGCGGCGGTGTCGGCATCAACCGCGGCGCCTACGGCTATAATCGTGGCGGCTTCAATCGCGGCCATTACGGACGTGGCTACGGCCGGGGCGGGTACGGCGGCTACGGCCTCGCCGCAGGCCTCGGTGGGTTCGGCCTTGGGTTGGCGGCGGGCGGCCTCTACGGCGGCGGTTACGGCTACGGCTACCCGGCCACCTACGGTGCCGGCTATGGCTACGACGACGGCTATTACGGCAGCGAGTACGGCCCGGCCGGCGGCTATGCCAACGTGGGCTACGCGCCCGTGGAAACCGTAACCGGCGGTGAAGACGACGCCATCGCGGCCTGCGCCCAGCGCTTCAAAACCTACGATCCGCGGTCGCAGACCTACATCGTTCGGCCGGGCGTTCGTCGCTCCTGCCCGTAAGCGATCCAACCTGACCGACTAAAAAAGCCCCGCGCGCTTCACACCGCGCGGGGCTTTCTCATGGTTGGTTGAACGGCACCCCCGCCACCGTCGCGAGGCAAACCCGAAGCGATCCAGGGCGCGACCTTTCCAAGAAAGGCCGCGCTACCGGATCGCGTCGTTAACGCCTGCACAGACGGTGCAGGCACCGGGGTGACGAGGCGGACGCGGCCTTACTCGGCCGCGACGCGCGGCGCGTTCTCGGTGTAGGTCTCGGCCTGGAGACGCTTGCCCGGTGCCGCGCGGCCCGGCAGCGGCGGCAGGGCCTTCGCCTTCTCCAGATCAATCCCAGCGCCCTCGGCGACGCGACGACCATAATCCTCGTCGGCGTGCCAGAAGTGCCAGACCATCCGCAGCTGGATCGGCTCCGGGCACTGCTTCATGTCGTTGACGAGGTTGGCGATCAGGTCGTCACGCTCCCAATCCTCGAAGGAGCGGTAGCGGACGCCCGCCTGGGTGTAATCGTCCTCGGTCCGCGAGGTCTGGTAGCGGCCGAGCCGGCCCTCGACGGGCTGGTGGTACTCGGTCGTCTTCGGCGCCTCGCGGAGACCTTCGGCGAGGGTCGAGGGCTCGTAGTTGATGTGCCGGTTCGGACCCGTGCCATCGACCCCGTAGGTCATCTGACCGTCCCGCTGGTTCGAGTAGACCTTCACGCCGGGCTGCGGCGCGTTGATCGGCAGCTGGAGGTAGTTGGCGCCCACGCGGTAGCGCTGCGTATCCGAGTACGACAGGGTCCGGCCCTGGAGCATCTTGTCGTCCGAGAAATCGATGCCGTCCACCAGCACGCCCGTGCCGAAGGCCGACTGCTCGACTTCCGCGAAGAAGTTGTCCGGCACCCGGTCGAGGACCATGCGGCCGACGGGCAGAAGCGGGAAGTCCTCGACGGGCCACAGCTTGGTGTCATCGAGCGGATCGAACGACAGGTGATCGTTCGGGCCGTCCGGCATGATCTGCACGCAGAATTCCCACTCGGGGAAGTTGCCGGCCTTGATGTTGTCGTACAGGTCGCGGGTCGCGTGGCCGACGTCCTTGGCCTGGATCTCCGAGGCCTGCTGCGAGGTCAGGTTGCGGACGCCCTGCTTCGGCTGCCAGTGGAACTTGCACAGGACGGCCTCGCCCTTGTCGTTCACCAGCTTGTAGGTGTTCACGCCGGAGCCTTCCATCTCGCGATAGTTGGCCGGGATGCCCCATGGCGACTTCAGGTGCGTCACCATGTGGATCGACTCGGGGTGCTGCGCCACGAAGTCGAAGAAGCGCCACGCCTCCTGCCGGTTCGTGACCGGATCGGGCTTGAACGCGTGGATCATGTCGGGGAACTTGATCGCGTCGCGGATGAAGAAGACCTTGAGGTTGTTGCCCACGAGGTCCCAGTTACCGTCGACGGTCTTGAACTTCACCGCGAAGCCGCGCGGATCACGCTCGGTCTCCGGGGATTCCTTGGCGCCGGCCACGGTGGAGAAGCGCACGAACATCGGCGTCTTCACGCCGGTCTCGTTCAGCACGCGGGCGCGGGTGTACTTCGAGGCCGGCTCGTTGCCGATCTTGCCGTAGGCCTCGAAGTAGCCATGGGCGCCGGCACCGCGCGCGTGGACGACGCGCTCCGGGATCCGCTCGCGGTCGAAATGGGTGATCTTCTCGATGAACTGGTAGTTCTCGAGGGTGGCCGGGCCACGCTCGCCGACGGTGCGGGTGCTCTGGTTGTCGCGGACCGGATGGCCCTGGCGGGTGGTCAGGATCGGGCGTTGATCGCTCATGCGTCTCGTCTTTCCTCGGGCCGAACAGGGCCGCCGTTGGGGGACGGCACCTCAGACTGGAACCGTTCTGGCGAGGTTTATGGACCTGCCCCGGCAATCTGACAAATGCATCGTCACAAAGGTTGTGATAGACGCTGTCTATGAACCTTTCAGGACTGTCCCTGCGCGATCTGGAATATGTGGTCGCCGTCGCGGACGAGGGGCATTTCGGCCGCGCCGCCGACCGGTGCAATGTCAGCCAGCCGACCTTGAGCGTTCAGGTGCGCAAGCTCGAAGGGGCGCTCGGCCTCGCCCTGTTCGAACGCTCGAACCGGCGGGTGCTCCTGACGGAGGCGGGACAGGCCATCGTGCGGCAGGCGCGCACCGTGCTCGCCGAGGCGCAGCGGCTTCTGGCGATGGCCTCCGAGGGGCGGGGCGCGCCGCTCACCGGCCGGTTGTCGCTGGCGGCGATCCAGACGCTCGGCCCCTACTTCTTCCCCCTGGTGCTGAGGCCCCTGCGCGAGGCCTTTCCGCTGCTGAGCCTGTCGCTCTCCGAATCGCGCACCGCCGACATCCTCGAAGGATTGCGGGAGGGGCGGATCGACGCCGCGCTGGTGTCCCTGCCCCTCAACCAGAGGCGTCTCGCGCTGTCACCGCTGTTCATCGAGCCGTTCCACCTCGTCTGCCCCGCCGAGCATTCCCTGGCGCAGGGCGGTGCCCTGTCGGCCGGCGCCATCGCCGGGCCGGACCTCCTGCTCCTCGATGAGGGCAATTGCCTGCGCGACCAGACCATCGCCGCCTGCGGCGCGGGCTCTTCGGTCGGACGCCATGCCACCAGCCTGGAGACCCTGCGGTCCATGGTGGCGGCGGGCGCGGGATATACCCTCCTCCCCGCGCTCGCGGTACCGCCGGGGCCGGACCCGAGCGGCTTGACGGTGATCCGCAACTTCGACGTCGACGGTCCCGGCCGGACCATCGCCCTGGCGTGGCGGGCGAGCGATCCGCGCGCGCCGGGCCTCGCGCATCTCGCGGCCTTCTTCCGGGCGCATGCCCCGTCGGGAACTGCGGCCTGCCGCGACTCCGCCGCTTGAAGGCGGGGCCAACTCGGCCGTATCACGCGGCGCCCGGTTCGGGAGGAGTCTCGATGCGTCGTCTGATACTGTCCGTGGCCGTAACCCTTGCGCTGGGCGGGAGCGCCGGTGCCGCAGGGGATGACGCCTTCGGGCGGATCGGCGAGATCAACCGCGCCTCCCTGGTGATGGCGGTCGAGACCGGCATCGTGCCGCACGCCCTCGGCCGCACCATCGCGCAGGCGCTCGACCGGGTGGCGGCCGACGCGGCCAAGCCCGGCGCCTCGCGGCCTGACGACTACCTGCGCATCGAGCCGCTGATCACCGCCGTCGCCGGCCCGGACGCCACGCGGATGCATGCCGGCCGAAGCCGCCAGGACATCATCCCCACCGTCCTGAAGTTGGAACAGCGGGATCGGCTCCTCGACCTCGCAGCCGCTCTGGACAACGCCCGGTCGAGCCTGCTGGCGGTGGCCGAGCGCGAGGCCGCCACGGTGATCCCCGCCTACACGAACGGCGTCCAGGCGCAGCCCACGACGCTCGGCCACTTTCTCCTCGGCTATGCCGAAGCGATGGCCCGCGATTCAGACAGGCTGCACGAGGCCTGGGCGCGCACGAACCTCTCGCCCCTCGGCGCGGCGGCGCTCGGCACATCGAGCTTCCCCGTGGATCGCGCCCGCCTCGCCGCGCTCCTCGGCTTCGATGCGCCCGTGGTGAACAGCTACGACGCGGGTCAGCTCGCGCCGATGGATCTCGGCCTGGAACTGACGGGCGTCGCCGCGAACCTCGCCACCACGGCGGGCAGTTTCGCGCAGGACCTCTACGCGCAGTACCACCAGACCCGGCCTTGGATGCTGCTGCGCGAGGGCGCGCTCACCGGGCCGAGCAGCATCATGCCGCAGAAGCGCAATCCGGTGGCGCTCTACAGCCTGCGCATGAAGGCGAGCGACGTGGTGGGCGGGGCCATGGCCTTCACCGTGATGGCGCACAACGTCGATTCCGGGATGCCGGACTACAAGCGCAACCAGATGGTGCCGCCCGCGCAGACGCTCTCCGTCGCCGCCGAGATGTGCCGCCGCTGGGGCGCGGTGCTCGATGGGCTCGTCGTGGATCGCGACCGCGCAGCCGACGAGGTCGCGGCCGATTACTCGACCACCACCGAGTTGGCGGACACGCTCCAGCGCGAGGCCGACGTGCCGTTCCGCCTCGGGCACCACTTCGCCTCGGAACTCGTCACCTACGGACGCAGCCACGACCTGCGCCCGGCCGACCTGCCCTTCGAGGAGGTGAAGCGGATCTACGCCGAAGCCGCCGCCGGGCCGGGCCTGCCGCAGGACATGCCGAAGTCCCTGCCGCTCACCGAGGCGCGCTTCCGCGAGGCCCTGTCGGCCACGGGCATGATCGCGGCGGCCAAGGGCCTCGGCGGGCCGCAGGCAGCGGAGGTCGCGCGGATGCTCGCGACCGCGCGGGACAAGCTCGCCGCCGACCGGGCGTGGCTGGCGGCCAAGCGCGAAGGGCTCGCCAAGGCGCGAGCGGGCCTCGATGCAGCCTTTGCAAGCCTGAGCACCGCACCCTGAGCGCGATTCCGCGGTGACAGCGCGGTTCGGTGGGTGTAGCCGGCGAGGCGCCCGTCATCTCCGGCGGGAATGCATCCCCCGATCGCCGTGCCTCCCCTCCGCACCATCGGCCTCTGGCTCGCGCTCGTCGCCGTCTCGGCCGCAACCGCCTACGGTCTCACCGCCGCGCAATTCCCCGCCGCCCTGCTGCTCGGGCCGATGATCGCGGCCATCGCGTTCGGCGTCGGCGGCTCGCACCTCACCGTGCCGCGACCGGCCTTCCTGGCGGCGCAGGCGATGATCGGCTGCCTCGTGGCCCACGCCGTGACGGGGCAGATCGCGCAGACGCTGTTCGAGGACGGCTTCCTGATCGTCGCCGTGGTGCTGGTGACGGTCGCCGCCTCGGCCTTCGTCGGCTGGATGCTCACGCGCCTGCGCATCCTGCCCGGCACGACGGCGGCCTGGGGTTCCTCGCCCGGCGGCGCCTCCGCGATGGTCGCCATGGCCGAGGATTTCGGGGCCGATCCGCGCCTCGTCGCCTTCATGCAATACGTCCGCGTCGCCGCCGTGGTGTTCTCGGCCTCGGTCGCCGCGCGGTTCCTGATGAACGCGGCGCCCGCCGGTGCGGCGGCCGGAGCGGGCGACGCGACGGCGGCGAGTTCGGTGGCCGCCACCCTCCTCGTGGCGGCCATCGGCGCGTTCGTGGCGATCAAGCTGAAAGTGCCGGCCGGGGCGCAGATCGGGCCGATGGTGCTGGGCTCGGTGCTCCATGCCACCGGCCTCGTGCGCATGGCGCTGCCGGTGCCGATCCTCGAACTCGCCTATGCCTGCATCGGCTGGTACGTCGGCCTGCGCTTCACCCGCGAGACCCTGCGGCTCACGGTGAACGCCCTGCCCGGCATCCTCGTGGCGACCTTCTCGGTCATCCTGCTCTGCGCCGGCTGGGGCTATCTGCTGACCCTGCTCCTGCCCATCGATCTCCTCACCGCGATCCTGGCGACGAGTCCGGGCGGCCTCGATTCGGTGGCGATCATCGCCGTGGGGTCGCAGGCGGACGTCTCGTTCGTGCTGGCGGTGCAGACGTTGCGGCTCTTCGTGGTGTTGCTGACCGGGCCGCTTCTGGCCAAGTGGATCAGCCGGATGGTGCCCGAACCCGTCACCCGTTAGCGGAGCAGCCCTGCCGGGGCCGCCCTCGCCTCGCACCGCGCGAAGGGCTATGCCGCGTGGCTCACGAGCCAGTTCGCAGCCGATGACCGACTACATCAAGAAGATCCTGACCGCCCGCGTCTACGACGTGGCGATCGAGAGCCCGCTCGATCCGATGCCGCGCCTGACGCGCCGGCTCGAACGCCCCGTGCTGCTGAAGCGCGAGGATCTGCAACCGGTCTTCTCGTTCAAGCTGCGTGGCGCCTACAACAAGCTGTCCGGCCTCGCGCCGGAGCAGGTGGCGCGCGGGGTGGTCTGCGCCTCGGCCGGCAATCATGCGCAGGGCGTGGCCCTGGCGGCGGCCAAGCTCGGCGCCCGCGCGGTGATCGTGATGCCGCGCACCACGCCCTCGATCAAGGTCGATGCCTGCCGGGCGCGCGGCGCCGAGGTGGTCCTGCACGGCGACGCCTTTGACGAAGCGCTCGCCGAGGCTCGCCGCCGCGAGCACGAGGACGGGCTGACCTTCCTGCACCCGTTCGACGACGAGGATGTCATCGCCGGCCAGGGTACGATCGGCAAGGAGATCCTGCAGCAGCATACCGGACCCATCGAGGCGATCTTCGTACCCGTGGGCGGCGGCGGGCTCGCGGCCGGCATCTCGACCTTCGTGAAGTACCTCCGGCCCGAAACGAAGGTGATCGGCGTCGAGCCCGACGATGCGGCCTGCATGAAGGCCGCGCTCGATGCCGGCTGCCTCGTGGATCTGCCCTCCGTCGGACTGTTCGCGGACGGCGTGGCGGTGAAGCGGGCGGGCGAGGAGACCTTCCGCCTGTGCCGTGAGAATCTCGACGGGATCATCACCGTCGACACCGATGCCATGTGCGCGGCGGTGAAGGACATCTTCGACGACACCCGCGCCGTCTCCGAGCCCTCCGGGGCGCTGAGCCTCGCGGGCGCCAAGCTCTATGCCGAGCAGAACGGCGGCTCGGGGACGCTTATCGCCATCTCGTCGGGCGCGAACCTGAACTTCGACCGCCTGCGCCATATCGCCGAGCGCGCCGAAATCGGCGAGCAGCGGGAAGTGCTGCTCGGCGTCACGATCCCCGAGAAGCCCGGCGCCTACCGCGCGTTCATCAACGCGCTGGGGCCGCGCGCCATCACCGAGTTCAACTATCGGCAGGCGCCGGCCTCGGAGGCGCAGATTTTCGTCGGCATCAACCTCGCTGGCGGCAAGCGCGAGAAGCAGGAGCTGATGGTCTCGCTCCGCGAGGCCGGATACCGCGTGCTCGACATGAGCGACAACGAGATGGCCAAGGTCCATGTGCGCTACATGGTCGGCGGCCGCAGCCCCGGCCTCCTGCACGAGCGGCTGTTCCGCTTCCAATTCCCGGAGCGTCCGGGGGCGCTGATGCGGTTCCTCGACGCGCTGGCGCCGAACTTCGACATCACCCTGTTCCACTACCGCAACCACGGCGCCGATTACGGCCGCGTGCTCGCCGGCATCGATGTGCCGCCGGAGGACCACGCGCGGTTCGCGGCGGCGATCGAGGATCTCGGCTACCCGGCCACGGAAGAGACCGAGAACCCGGCCTACCGCCTGTTCCTCGACGGCGGGATCTGAGCCGCCCTCAGCCGGACTTGCTCTCGACCGACACCACGTCGCCCGACTCGCGCAATTTCTGCTCGATGAGCGAGAGGGCGGCCGGGGGCAGCGCCGAGAATTGGACCGTCACCACCTCATGGTTGGCGTCCTCGGCCGGAGACACGACGAACTGGCGGATGCGGGAGGCGTAATCCCCGGTGATCGCGTGGAGGGTGTCCACCGACATGGTGCCGCGCTTCACCGTCAACCGCAGGCCATGGCCGCGCATCCGGTCACGCCAGCGCTCCTCGAACGGCTTCACTCCGGCCAGGATGCCCACCACGATGGCCGTCGCCGCCAGGGCCGGCACGTAGAGCCCCGCGCCGACCGCGAGGCCGATCGCCGCCACCGCCCAGAGGCTCGCGGCCGTGGTGAGGCCCTTTACGACTTCGCCCTTCAGCAGGATCGTCCCCGCACCGAGGAAGCCGATGCCGGAGACGACCTGCGCCGCGATACGGGATGGGTCGAGCACCACATTGTGCGCGCCGAGCACGTCCGCGAAGCCATAGGCCGAGACGAGCATGATCAGGCACGAGCCGGTGCAGACCAGCATGTGCGTGCGCAGGCCCGCCGCCCAGAGCAGACGTTCGCGCTCCAGCCCGACGACGCTGCCGAAGAGCGCGGCCGCCGCGAGCCGCGCGATCATCTCTGCGTTGCCGATCAGAATGCTGCTCCCGTGAGTGTCAGGCTGGGACGAGGGCGGCCTTCTCGATCTCGTAGGCGGCCCTGACGGCCGGGACGCCGTAGCGCCGTTCCAGCCGGCGGATGGTGAAATGCGCCCGCGCCATCGACTGGAAGTGGTTCATGAAGACGGTGTTGACCGCCGCTCCACCCACCGCGCCGAGGATCGGCACCGTTTGAGCGGCTACCTTCTCCGACACGACGATGCCGAACCGCGCGGCGATCTGTGCGGCGAAGCGCATCAGCGCCGGGCCGGATTGGTCCACCAGAGCGACGGTGCCTGCATATTTAGCGGCCTCGGCCATGGTCTTGGCGAGCGCCGCGCGCACGGCGAAATAGCCGCTCTCGGTCAGCGTCGAACCGACCTCCGCGCTGGCGAGCTTGCCGCCTCCCAGCGCGAAGACCTGGATGCAGGCGAGCGCACCCTCCGGCGTCTCGATGTCCTCGCCTTCCTCCCGCGCGATCTCCGCGATGGAGCGGAGCATCAGCGTCGTGGAGATGGGCAGTTCCACGGCGATGGTGGCGAGGCCGAAGGCGCCGCCGAGTGCGCCGGACATTGCGGCCAGTGCCCTGTGCTTGCCTTCGCCCGAGCCCAACAGCCGCTTCAGCCGGCCTTCCGGCTCGGTCTGCGGGACGGGCAGGTCCGACGCCGTGGCGGGGGCGCCGGATTTCGGCAGCGTCGCCAGGGCGACGCGGATCGCCGTGCGCAGGGCGGCTTCCGTGCCCTTGGCCACCGCCTCCATCACCGGGGCGGGGAGCGAGCGGCCGATGATTTCGATGGGCGTGCCCGCCGCCGCCGAAAGCCGCGCCGCAAGGCCCGGCCGCTCCAGCGCCTGGACGGCCCGCCGCAGGGCGGCGAGATCGTCCTCGCGCAGCGCCGGGGCTTCCGCCTCGGCGGGCGGTAGGATCTCACCGGAGAGGATCACATCGCCGCTCGTCATGGCACCACCGCTCAAGACTGTGTCCCTCGCACTCACGCCGTTTTAGGCGTCCTCGCGGGTGAAGGAAGCGGGGAGACGCTTTCGGAGTTCCCATCCTCGCCCGGCTCTTTCGCACCCGTGCGCCGCCCGACCGCCACGCACAGGGCCAGGACCGGGAGCCCGATCAACGACGTAAAGGCGAAGAAGGCCGGATAGCCGATGGCCGAGACGATGAAGCCCGCCGAACCGGCGATGAGCTTTCCCGGCAGGGCATAGAGCGAGGAGAGCAGGGCGTATTGGGTGGCCGCGTAGGCCGGACTCGTGAGGCTCGACATGTAGGCGATGAGCACGATGCCCGCGAAGGAGCCGCAGAAGTTCTCGACGGAGATCGCCACGATCAGCCGCCAGAGTTCCGGTGCGCCCGCCGAAAGCCACGCGAAGGCGAGGTGCGAGGCCGCCGCGAGGAAGCCGCCGAGGAGCAGCGTCGGGAACATGCCGAGGCGGGCCAGCGCCCAGCCGCCGACGAAGCCGCCCGCGATGCCGACCCACACGCCGTAGAGCTTCGTGACGGTGGCGATCTCCTTCAGGTCGAAGCCGAGCGTCCGGTAGAGGGGGCTCGCCATGACGCCGGAGAGGAAGTCCGGCAGGCGGAACAGGGCGACGAGCAGCAGGATCCCGTAGAGCGCCGGGCCGAAGCGGCCGTGCAGCTCGGTCAGCGGCTCGATGAGGGCGCGGCGGGCCGACCAGAGGCGGGAGGCCGGTCGAGCCTGTTCGGCGGCTTCCACCCGGCGGTCGTAGGGCGGCGCCAGCAGCGCGGCGATGAAGCCGACGAGCATGAGCGCGGCCATGCTGAGATACGCGATCTTCCAGCCGCCGGAGGCCGCGATGAACAGGGCACCCGCGCCAGCGGTGATGAGTCCGAGCCGGTAGCCGAGGTTCGAGGTGGCGGCGAGGATGCCTTGCATGTCGTTGCCGGCGGCGTCGATGCGCCAGCCGTCCACCACCACGTCCTGGCTCGCCGCGCAGAAGGACACCAGGAAGGCGCCAAGGCCCAGCAGGGCCAGGTCGGTCTTCGGATCGGCGAAGGCCATAAGCAGCAGGGCGGCGGCGGTGGCGAGTTGCGTCGCCACCATCCAGGCCCTTCGGCGGCCGAGCGCCCGCGCCAGGACAGGAACGTCCAGACGGTCGATCATCGGCGCCCAGAGGAACTTCAGCGAATAGGGCAGCGCGACGTAGCTGAATAGACCAATGGTCCGCACGTCGATGTCCGAGAAGGCAAGGCGCAGGGTGAAAGTCCCGAGCACCAGCAGAAGTGGCAGCCCTGACGAGAAGCCGAGGGCCAGCATCAGCAGGATGCGCTTGTCTTCGATGATGTCGCGCAGCCGAAACCGGCGTGTTTGCTTCTGAGCGGCGACGGGCATTCGCTGGAACTCCTCGGCCTGCTCGCTCTTGTCAGGCAGAAACATGGCGACCTTGCGCCGGCCGTGTTCTGCTGCGTTGGCCAACGTCGCCATGATGGTCAACGCCTGCTTAACGGGCCTTTTACTTCGGGGCGACATGACCGAGTGAAGGGGCGGAGTGGATGAGGCCTTGAGTACCGGGTCCGAAGGCGGTCCTTCCGCCGCAACCCTCGCTACCGCATTCGCGACGTCGCCCTCGCCGATGCTGGTCGCCGACGCGCGCGCGCCCGACACGCCCATCGTGTGGGCGAACGACGCGTTCCTCAAGCATACGGGCTACGCCCTCGATGAGGTCCGGGGACGCAACTGCCGCTTGCTGCAAGGCCCGGCGACGGATGCCGCGGAGGTGGCCCGGATCCGCGAGGCGGTGAAGGCGGGCGAAGCCGTGTCCGCCCGGATCCTGAACTATCGGAAGGACGGCACGGCCTTCTGGAATGCCCTGACCATCGCGCCCATCCACGACGATCAGGGCCTCGCCTACTTCTTCGCCGCGCAGGTCGACACGACCGAGGCCCACGGGGATGCGGAGAAGCTGTCCGAGTTGACCGCAGCGCTCGCCCGCAAGACGGCCCTGATCCGGGAAATCGACCACCGGGCGAAGAACAATCTCCAGGTGATCTCGTCGCTGATGCTGCTGAAGGCCCGGCGCATGCCCGATGGCGAAACGCGCGGGGCCCTGGAAGGCATGGCCGAGCGCATCGGCGCGCTCTCCATCGCCCACCGGATGCTCTACACCGAGGAAGACGGCAGCCATTTCGCGCTCACCGAATTCGTCGGCGAATTGCTCTCGGACCTCGACGCCGGCATGGCCGACGACCGGATCCGCATCGATACGGAAGTCGCGACGATCAGGCTCCCGGCTGCCATGGCCGCGCCGCTCGCCCTGATGATTCACGAACTCGTCGCCAACGCCCTGCGCCACGCCTTCCCCGGCGGGCGCCGGGGCCGCATCTCGATTACCGCCCGGCGGACGGAGACCGGCATGGGCTTCGAGATCTGCGACGATGGGATCGGCTTCGACGCCAGCCTCCCGGACGAATCGGGCTTCGGCCGCAGCCTCGTGGAGATGGTCGCCAAGCAGCTACGCGGAACCGTCCGCTGGCTGCCGCAAGCCGGCGGAACGCGGGTCGATATCGCGATTCCCTTGCGCGCCGAGTGACGGCGCACACCGCTTCCGGTCCATCGCGCCGGTGTCCGGCGCCTTTGCGAAGCGGAGGAGACCGGAAAAGCCCGAATGCAATCAGCCTGGAACGCGCGCCTCCTCCCGCTCGCGCTTCAGCCGGTAGAGGGCGTCCAGCGCCTCGCGCGGGGTCAGCGCATCGGGGTCGATGGAATCGAGCAGGAGGGCGAGCTTGTCCTCCGGCGGTTCGCTCGGCGGTTCCGGCGGCGGCGGGGGGTTGATCGCCGCGAAAAGGGGCAGATCGTCGATCCGCGCCCTGGCCGAGCGCCCACCCTGCGACTTTTCCAGACTCTTGAGGATCGCCCCGGCCCGCGTGACCACGCTCGACGGAAGGCCGGCGAGGCGGGCCACCTGAAGCCCGTAGCTGCGCTCGGCGATGCCGGGCACAACCTCGTGCAGGAAGACGACGCCGCCCCGGTGTTCCGCGACCTTCAACGTCGCGTTATCGATCCGGGGAAGCCGGTCGCCGAGCGCCGTCAGTTCGTGGAAATGCGTGGCGAACAGGGCCCGGCAGGCATTGGCCTCGTGCAGGTGTTCGAGGCACGCCCAGGCGATGGAGAGGCCGTCGAAGGTGGCGGTGCCGCGCCCGATCTCGTCCAGGATCACCAGGGAGCGGCGGGTCGCCTGATTGAGGATCGCGGCGGTTTCGACCATCTCGACCATAAAGGTCGATTGCCCGCGCGCGAGGTCGTCGGCGGCGCCGACGCGGGAGAACAGGCGGTCCACCCGCCCGATCCGCGCCGAGGCGGCGGGCACGAAGGCGCCCATCTGCGCCAGCACGACGATCAGCGCGTTCTGGCGCAGGAAGGTCGACTTGCCGCCCATGTTCGGGCCGGTGATCAGCCGGATGCGGCCCCGCCCCTCGCCCGAGAGGTCGCAATCGTTGGCGATGAACGGTTCGCCCGTTCGCCGCAGGGCCGCCTCCACCACGGGATGGCGCCCGCCCGCGATGTCGAACGACAGCGAATCGTCCACCACCGGCCGGCGCCAATCGCCCTCCACCGCCAGGGCCGCATGGCTCCCCGCTACGTCGAGGGAGGCCAGCGCATCCGCCACCGCGTTGAGGCTCGCCGACGCCGCCACGACGGCGGAAGCCAGATCGTCGAACACCTCGCCTTCCAGGGCGAGCGCCCGGTCGGCGGCGCCGGAGATCTTGCGCTCCAACTCGCCGAGTTCGACGCTGGTGAAGCGCATCGCATCCACCATCGTCTGGCGGTGCACGAACTCCTTCTGCAACCCCTTGAGGCAGGCTTCGCCGACCGATTGCGGCACTTCGATATAATAGCCGAGCAGATTGTTGTGCTTGATCCGCAGGGTCCGGCAGCCGGTCTCCTCGGCGTAGCGCGCCTGAAGCGCCGCCACGACCTTTCGCGAATCCTGCCCGAGCAGCCGCGCCTCATCGATCTCGGCCAGGAAGCCCGGCCGCACGAAGCCGCCATCCCGCCGGGACAGCGGCAACTCGTCCGCCAATGCGGCGCCGAGCGTCGCGCCAAGGTTGGGATCGACGCCGGACAGGGCGCGGCCGATTTCCGTCAACGCCGAGGGAAGGTCGGAGGCCGCGCGGAGCGTGTCCGCGATCCGCAGGGCCGCGGCGAGGCTGTCGCGCACCGCCGCGAGATCACGGGGGCCTGAACGGCCGAGGCCGATCCGCGAGAGGGCGCGCGGCAGGTCCGGCGCGGCGGCCAGGGCCTCGCGGCAGGCATGGCGAAGCGAGGCATCCTCCACGAGCCGCGCAACGGCATCCTGCCGCCGGGCGATGCGATCGAGGTCGGTGAGCGGCCCCGCGAGGTGTTCCGCCAGGAGGCGCGCGCCGTTCGCCGTGACCGTACGGTCGATGGTGGCGAGGAGGCTGCCGGTGCGCTCGCCAGAGAGGGTGCGGGTGAGTTCGAGGTTGGCCCGCGTCGCCGCGTCGATGGCGAGCGTGGCGCCGGTCTCCTCGCGGCTCGGCACGGCGAGCGGTGCGCGGGCGGCGAGCTGCGTGCGGGCGATGTAGAGAAGGCCCGTCCCCGCCGCCGCGATCTCCGCCCGGCTGAATCGGCCGAACCCGTCGAGAGTCGAGACGCCGTATTGCTCGCGGATGCGCCGCTCGGCCGCCGCCGGTTCCAGTTCGGCCTGGGCCAGCGGCACCACGGCGGCCTTCGTGTCCTGCCACAGGCGCGCGAGGGCCGGATCGGCGTGGATCGCCTCGGACAGCACGATCTCGCGGGGATCGTGCCGGGCGACGGCGCCCGCCAATTCGCCCGCCGGCACCTCGCTCAAGGAAAACCGGCCGGTGGAAATGTCGATGGCGGCGAGCCCGTACACGTACCCGCTCTCGGACGCCTTCTGCCGGCCGATGGCGAGCAGCAGGTTGGCGCTCGCGGGATCGAGGAGACGGTCCTCGGTGATGGTGCCGGGGGTGACGAGGCGCACCACCTCCCGCCGCACCACGGATTTCGGGCCGCGCTTCTTGGCCTCGGCCGGATCCTCGGTCTGCTCGCAGACGGCGACCCGGTGCCCGAGGCCGATCAGGCGGTTGAGGTAATCGTCAGAGTGCTCCACCGGCACGCCGCACATCGGGATTTCGGCGCCCGCGTGCCTGCCGCGCTTGGTCAGCACGATGCCGAGGGCCCGGGACGCGATCTCTGCATCCGCGAAGAACAGCTCGTAGAAATCGCCCATCCTGTAGAACAGGAGGCAATCCGGGTTGGCCGCCTTGATCTCGATGTACTGCGCCATCATCGGCGTGGCGCCGGCCGGGTCGAGGCTGCCCGTTTCCGGCGGCGGCTGGGGGATACGAGGTGTGCGGCCCATGCCGCCTTCCTACCAGAGCCCCGGCTCCGAATCAGTCCCGCCGCCGCGCTTGCCTGGGGACGTCGTGGCCCGGCACGCAAGGCGCCGGGCCATTCCTTATCGGATAATCAGTAGCGCGGGCCGCCCGTGGTGTTGCCGAGCTGCTGCGCCCGGCCCGGCATCGCCGGGTTGCGGGCGTTCGGATTGCCATGGCGCATGGTGTTCATACGGCGCATCCGGCGCTCGTGCCGGGTCGAGTGGTGACGGTGCATCCGGTGATGGTGGTGGCGGTGCATCACCACGGTTTCCAGGAGGCTGTCCTGCGCGAGGCCCGGCTGGACCGGAGCGGGAGCGGCCTGGGCCGAACCGGTGAACAGCGCGCCGAGCACGAGGCCAGCAGCGAGAGAGGTACGAAAAGAGATCACGACGGTCCTCCGGACGAAAATGTCTGGCGGCGGCGTAAGGATATGGAGCAGCGAGAAGTTCCGCTTAAAGATGCAAAAAGAAATTGGTGTTCGAATGCGTATGTCCGGGATTAAATCCCGGCACCGAAGTCGAGACCGCTATTCAGGCCCTATCCGCAGCCTCGAAGAAGCTTCCGAGCGCCGACGATACGGCGTCCGGCTCCTCGTGCTGGATCCAATGGGTCGCGTCGGGAAACCAGCGGATACGCCCGTCGTCGCACAGGCGCAGGCTCGCTTCGGCGAGACCGGGCTGGAGGGCGTGGTCGCGCTTTCCCCACAGGATCAGCGTCGGCATGCGGACGCGCGGCGCATCCCGGCGCGGCAGCTTCACCAGGGCGCGGTACCACGCGAGCATCGCGGTCATGGCGCCGGGCCTGGTCCATTCCCAGGCATAGGCGTCGAGGTCGGCCTTCGAGAACGTGTCCCTTCGGCTGGTGCTGACGAGCGCGCGGCGCAGCGCCTTCGCATCGTCGGCGATGAGCCATCGTTCCGCGACGCCTCGGAACTGGAAGAACCCGACATAGAGGCTGCGCAGCCACTGGCCGGGATGCTGGCGGATATAGGCGCCGACCACGCCCGGATGCGGGGCGTTCAGGATCGCGAGGCGGAGTATGTGTTCGGGGTGGAAGCTCGCCACCCACCACGCGACGAGCCCGCCCCAATCATGGCCCGCGAGATAAAGCCGTTCGGCCCCGCAGGCCCGTCCGAGGGCGACGACATCCTCGGCCAGACGGTCGAGGTGATAGGCCTCGATGCGCTTCGGTCTATCGCTGAGGCCGTAGCCGCGTTGATCCGGCACGATCACGCGGAACCCTGCTGCGGCCAGCGGCCCGACCTGCCGGTGCCAGCCGGCCGCGCTTTCCGGGAAGCCGTGGAGCAGGATCACCACCGGGCCGTCCGCCGGTCCGGCTTCGCCGACATTGAGCGTCACCGTGCCGAGGTCGACGCGGCGGAACGCAAGGCCGTGGGTGGTTGAAGGACGAGGTGTCATCACCCCTCTCGACGCGTCGTCCCGCCAAGCGTTCCAGCGGGCGACAATCCGGACCGTTCGCGACTCCAGGCGATTGCGTGCCGCGCAAGGCTCGCTCTACAGCCAGTCCATAACGAGAACCGGGAGGACGGAATGAGCGCAACGGGCAAAATCGCGATCGTGACGGGCGCGGGCACCGGCGTCGGTAAGGCAGCTTGCGTCGCACTGGCCGGCGCCGGCTGGAAAGTCGTGCTCTCCGGGCGCCGCCGCGAGCCCCTGGAAGAGGTCGCCGGGTTGATCGGCACAGAGAACGCCCTCGTCGTCCCGACCGACGTCACCGATCCTGCCTCGATCAAGGGTCTGTTCGACGCCACGGTCGAGCGCTTCGGCCGGCTCGACATGCTGTTCAACAATGCCGGGATCGGCGCACCCGCCGTACCGCTGGAGGATCTGCCGCTGGAATCATGGCGCCAGGTCGTGGACACGAACCTGACCGCGATCTTCCTGTGCACGCAGCACGCGTTCCGCATCATGCGCGATCAGACCCCACGCGGCGGACGCATCATCAACAACGGCTCGATCTCGGCCCATGCCCCACGCCCGAACTCCATCGCCTACACGGCGACCAAGCACGCGGTGACGGGCATCACCAAGTCGACCTCGCTCGATGGCCGCGCCTACGACATCGCCTGCGGCCAGATCGACATCGGCAACGCCGACACGGCAATGGGCGGCCGGATGAAACAGGGTGTCCCGCAGGCCGATGGGAGCGTCCGCGCCGAGGCCGTGATGGACCCGCTGCACGTCGGAGACGCCATCCTGATGATGGCCAACCTGCCCATCGAGGCGAACGTGCAGTTCATGACCGTGATGGCGACGAAGATGCCGTTCGTCGGGCGGGGGTGAACGATACCCGTCATCGCGAACAAAGTGACGCGATTCAGGGCAGCGGGACGGTTCCGAACCGTGGCGGATCCCTGGATTGCTTCGCTGCGCTCGCAATGACGACAGCGCGCGGGGAGGTCGACCCTCAGGTCTTCCGCGCCACGGTGAACCGCGCCGCGTCGCGCAGGACGCGGGCGCCCTCGCCCCACTGGGACACCGCATCCTCGCAGACCGCCACCAAGCGGTCGCACTCCGCGCGGGCGCCATCCAGGCCGAGGCGGTCCACCAGGGTCGCCTTGCCGGCATCCTTGTCCTTGCCGGTCGCCTTGCCCATCGCCTCGGGTGAGGCCTCGCGGTCGAGGATATCGTCGGCGATCTGGAAGGCCTGGCCCAGGGCGTGGCCATAGCGCAGCAGGGCGGCGCGCTGCGCCGTGTCGGCCCCGCCGACCAGGGCGCCGGCTTCCACCGAGAAGGCCAGGATCGCGCCGGTTTTCATCGCCTGCATCCGCAGGGTGTCGTCCACGTCGAGGTTCACGGCGCCGAAGCGGCCCTCGGCCGTGAGATCGAGCAACTGTCCGCCGACCATGCCGCCGAGGCCCGACGCGCGGGCGAGACCGAGGACCAGGTCGGCGCGGATCGCCGGATTAGGCTGCCACGCCGGATCGGCCACCACCTCGAAGGCCAGCGTCTGAAGGGCGTCGCCGACGAGGATCGCGGTCGCCTCGTCGTAGGCCTTGTGCACCGTGGGCTTGCCCCGGCGCATGTCGTCGTTGTCCATCGCCGGCAGGTCGTCGTGGACGAGGGAGTAGCAATGCACCAGCTCGACGCCCGCGCCGGCCGCCAGCGCCGCCGCCTCGGCCCCGCCGAGCATCTTCGCCGTCTCGATGGCGAGGAAGGGCCGCAGACGCTTGCCGCCGCCGAGCACCGCGTGGCGCATCGCCTCCATCAGGCGCGGCGGGCGGGTGATCTCGCCGGGACCGGTTTCCTCGCCCAGCCGCTCCACAAGGAAGTCTTCCACTTGCTGCGCAACCTGCGCGAGCCTGTGGGAAAAGTCGTTCGCGGAAGAGTTCGCCTTGACCGGACGGGCGTCCGAGGGCGTTGAGGGGTTCGGGTTCATCGGGCGTCGCGTCCGGATCTGGCCGTGCGGAGTGAGTCGAGCATCGGCGTGAGGGAGGAAAAGATCAGGGCCGAAAGGCTGTTGGAGGAGGCGCAACCGGGGCGACCGCTCGCCCGGCCGCGACGGGCGGCGCCGTTGCGGCGGCTGGTCGGGCTGCTGCTGCTGGTGCCCGCGCTAATTGTCGTCATCGTGCTCACGTTGGCGCTCGTCTATAGCGCGGTGACGCCGCCGTCGACTCTCATGCTTGGCCGTTGGTTGACGCTGCAACCGGTGGACCGGCAGGCCGTCCCCCTGGCGCGGATCGCGCCCGCCCTGCAACTCGCGGTGCTCACGTCCGAGGATCAGCGCTTCTGCCTCGACCACGGCGTCGATTTCGGCGCCATCCGCGATGTCGTGGAGGACGAGGATTCCCCCTCGCGCGGCGCGTCGACCATCGCCATGCAGACGGTGAAGAACGTGTTCCTGTGGCCGGGGCGGTCCTACATCCGCAAGGCGGTCGAGATCCCGCTGGCGCTCGCCCTCGACACCCTGTGGGGCAAGCGGCGGATGATGGAGATCTACCTCAACGTCGCCGAGTGGGGGGACGGCATCTACGGGGCGCAGGCGGCGAGCCGCTACTGGTTCCACAAGGACGCCGCCGACCTCACCCGCCAGGAGGCGGCCCTGCTCGCCGCCGTGCTGCCGAACCCGATCCTGCGCAGCGCCGGCCGCCCCTCCCCCGGCGTGCGCCGACGGGCGGCGCGCATCCAGGGGATGATGGGGCGGACGGAGGGTCTGGCCGCCTGCCTGCGGCGGTGATCAGCCCTCGCGCTTCTTGCGCTGGGCCAAGGTACGCAGGCGCAGGGCGTTGAGCTTGATGAAGCCCGCCGCGTCGCGGTGGTCGTAGGCCACGGCGCCCTCCTCGAAGGTCACGAGGTCCTGATCGTAGAGGGAGTGCGGGCTTTCCCGGCCGATAACGTGGATGCCGCCCTTGTAGAGCTTCAGCCGCACGGTGCCGGTGACCTTCTCCTGGCTCTTGTCGATGAGCGCCTGGATCATCTCCCGCTCCGGCGAGAACCAGAAGCCGTTGTAGATCAGCTCCGCGTATTGCGGCATCAGCTGGTCCTTCAGATGCGCCGCGCCGCGATCCAGGGTGATCGATTCGATGGCCCGGTGCGCCGGCAGCAGGATCGTGCCGCCGGGCGTCTCGTACATGCCGCGGCTCTTCATGCCGACGAAGCGGTTCTCCACGAGGTCGAGGCGCCCGATGCCGTTCGCGCGGCCCAATTCGTTGAGCTTGGCGAGCAGCGTGGCGGGCGACATCGCCTCGCCGTCGATGGAGACGGCATCGCCCCGCTCGAAGCCGATGGTGACGATGGTCGGCTGGTCGGGCGCTTCCTCCGGTGAAAGCGTGCGCGAGTAGACGTAATCCGGCACCTCGACGGCCGGATCCTCCAGCACCTTCCCCTCGGAGGAGGCGTGGAGCAGGTTCGCATCCACCGAGAACGGGCTCTCGCCGCGCTTGTCCTTGGCGATCGGGATCTGGTGCTGCTCGGCGAAGGCGATCAGCTGCTCGCGGGAGCGCAGGTCCCACTCGCGCCAGGGGGCAATGACGATCACGTCGGGCTTCAGGGCGTAGTAGCCGAGTTCGAACCGGACCTGATCGTTCCCCTTGCCGGTGGCGCCGTGGCAGACGGCATCGGCGCCGACGCGCTCGGCGATCTCGATCTGCTTCTTGGCGATGAGCGGCCGGGCGATGGAGGTGCCGAGGAGGTAGACGCCCTCGTAGACCGCGTTCGCCCGGAACATCGGGAACACGTAATCGCGGACGAACTCCTCGCGGAGGTCCTCGATGTAGATGTTCTCCGGCTTGATGCCGAGCAGCTCGGCCTTGCGGCGGGCGGGCTCGAGCTCCTCGCCTTGGCCGAGATCGGCGGTGAACGTCACCACCTCGCAGCCATAGGTGGTTTGCAGCCACTTCAGGATGATGGAGGTGTCGAGGCCGCCCGAATAGGCGAGCACGACCTTCTTCACGGCAGGCTTGGCGGGATCGGTCATGCGACGTCCGGTAACGGGAGGGCGTGGATCGCGGCGGCTTATCGCGGGCGACACGCGCCTGCAACCGGCATGCCGTCTTGAGCGTATGCCCCTGTGAGGATGGGCGCGAATCGACACGCCGGACGCCTTGAGCCCTGGCGTCGACGGCCCAACTTGGCCAGAGCGATACCCTTGAGACGCACACCGAGAGGCCGAACAGATGGCGCGCCAGCCCGTGTTGGAGTTCTGGTACGAATTTGCCTCGACCTATTCGCACCTCGCGGCACAGCGCATCGAGGCGGCGGCGGAGAAGGCCGAGGTGAGCGTGCGCTGGCGACCGTTTCTCGTCGGCCCGCTCTTCGCCTCGCAGGGTTGGACGACGTCGCCGTTCAACCTGTTCCCGGCCAAGGGCCGCAACATGTGGCGCGACCTCGAACGCCAGGCGGCGACCTACGGATTGCCGCCGATCACCAAGCCCGACCCTTTCCCGCAGAACAGCCTGAACGCGGTGCGGGTGGCGATCTTCGGGCAGGATCAGGACTGGCTGGTGCCGTTCTCGAAGGCGGTGTTCTCCGCGAGCTTTTCGCAGGGGCGCTCCATCTCCGAGCCGGCGGCCGTGGTCGCGATCCTCGATTCGCTCGGCCTCGACGGGACGCAGGTCCTGAAGGCCGCCGCCTCCGACACGAACAAGACGAAGCTCCGCGTCAGCGTGGAGGAGGCCCGCTCGCGCGGCATCTACGGGGCGCCGACCTTCCTGACCGACGATGGCGAATTGTTCTGGGGCAACGACCGCCTCGAACAGGCTTTGGCCTGGGCCAGCGGCGACCGGCCGCCCGGCTTAAGGTGATGCGAACCGGCCGATGGCCATAAATGCGCCATCTGACGCCGCTCGGTTCCGCAGCCATGATGATGACCCGTCGCCGCCTCCTCGCGGCCTCCGCCGGCCTCGCCCTCGCGGGCCCGGCCGCCGCACAATCCTACGGCCAGCGCGTCGCCGTCACGGGCGATGACGGGAAGGCGGTGGCTAACTCGATCCTCCCCGGCGAGATCACCGGGCAGATCCCCGCCCTGCGCGGCGTGACCTATGCCGGGCCGAAGGACGGCGAAACGGTCCTCTACGAGTTCTTCGATTTCAATTGCCCCTGGTGCCGGAAGGCCGCTGCCGACGTGGTCGCCCTGCACGAAACCGATTCGACCCTGCGCATCGGCCTCGTCCACAACCCGATTCTGTCCCCGGAATCGGCGCAGGCCGCCAAGGTGACGCTCGCCGTGCAGCGCAAGCTCGGCTCGGCGGCGGCGTTCGGCTTCTACCGGACGCTCCTGTCGAAGCCCGGCCGCATCGACGGCCCCGGCGCGCTGACCGCCGCGACGGCCCTCGGCGTGCCGCAGGCCGAGATCGAGGAGATCGCCGACAGCGACGAGGTGCGCCTCGCCCTGCGCAGCCACATGCGGATGGCGGCCGATCTCGGGCTCTACGCGACGCCCTCCTACGTCCTCGGCAATTCCGGCATCCTCGGCCATCCCGGCGCGAAAGCGATGGCCAAGATGATCGCCAGCACCCGCCGTTGCGACCGGCTGGCGTGTTGAAAACAACGTAAAACCCGTCGTCACACTTCTGCCGCCCTGTCGCGCAGCCGCCAGCGTCGCCTTGCGCCCATCCGCTGAGCCATGCTAGGCGGTCGCCGCGCCGGACGGGGGTGATGGAAGTCCTGTCCGATCCCGGCGCGATCCAAAAACCATTGCCCAGGGCCGAAAGGTCTTGCGCAGCGCGCGGACGGGCTTCAAACACCCGGCCACGCGGGCAACGAGAGAAGAGAGCGACGGGTGGCGCAGAACGGTTCCGAGGCTGGTCCCCTGGTCGCAGGCGTGTCGGGCCGGTACGCTTCCGCCCTCTTCGAGCTCGCGCGGGACGAGCGCCAGCTTGACGCGGTGGCCGAGGCCCTCAATCAATTCGACGGGTTGCTCAAGGAGAGCGCGGATCTCCGCCGCCTCGTGCGCAGCCCGGTCTTCAGCGCCGAGCAGCAGGAAGCCGCGATCAGCGCCATCCTGGAAAAGGCCGGCATCACCGGGCTCGCCGCGAACTTCATCCGCCTCGCGGCCGCGAACCGCCGGCTCTTCGCCCTGCCGGGCATGATCGCCGCCTTCCGCTCGCTGGTTCAGGATTCGAAGGGCATCGTCCGCGCCGAGGTGCGTGTCGCCGAGAAGCCCTCCGATGCGCTGATCGAGGAGATCAAGGCGTCGCTGAAGGACGTCGCGAAGGCCGATGTCGACATCGACCTCGTGGTCGATCCGAGCCTGATCGGCGGCCTCGTCGTGAAGATGGGCTCCCGCATGGTCGACGCCTCGCTCAAGACCAAGCTCAACGGTATCCGCCTCGCGATGAGGGCTGCGCGCTAAGCGCGCCACCACCCCGCGACCCGCAATTCGACAGACGCTAAAGCCACAGGGGCACGAGCATGGACATCCGCGCCGCCGAGATCTCCGCGATCCTCAAGGACCAGATCAAGAACTTCGGTGAGGAAGCCGAAGTCTCCGAGGTCGGTCAGGTTCTCTCCGTCGGTGACGGCATCGCCCGCGCCTACGGCCTCGATAACGTTCAGGCCGGTGAGATGGTCGAGTTCGAGTCGGGCGTCCGGGGCATGGCCCTGAACCTCGAGCAGGACAACGTCGGCATCGTGATCTTCGGCTCCGACCGTGAGATCAAGGAAGGCCAGACCGTCAAGCGCACCGGCTCCATCGTGGACGTGCCGGTCGGCAAGGGCCTGCTCGGCCGCGTCGTTGACGCCCTCGGCAACCCGATCGACGGCAAGGGCCCGATCCAGTCCACCGAGCGTCGCCGCGTCGACGTGAAGGCGCCGGGCATCATCCCGCGCAAGTCGGTGCATGAGCCAATGGCAACGGGCCTAAAGGCCATCGACGCCCTGATCCCGGTCGGCCGTGGCCAGCGCGAGCTGATCATCGGCGACCGCCAGACCGGCAAGACCGCCATCGCCCTCGACACGATCCTGAACCAGAAGCCGGGTCATACGGCGGGCGGCGACGAAAAGTCGAAGCTGTTCTGCATCTACGTCGCCATCGGCCAGAAGCGCTCGACGGTGGCCCAGTTCGTGAAGGTCCTCGAGGACCAGGGCGCCCTGGAATATTCCATCGTCATCGCCGCCACCGCCTCGGACGCCGCGCCGATGCAGTTCATCGCCCCGTTCGCCGGCTGCGCCATGGGCGAGTACTTCCGCGACAACGGCATGCACGCCGTGATCGTGTACGACGATCTGTCCAAGCAGGCCGTCGCCTACCGCCAGATGTCCCTGCTGCTGCGCCGCCCGCCGGGCCGCGAGGCCTACCCGGGCGACGTGTTCTACCTCCACAGCCGCCTGCTCGAGCGCGCCGCCAAGATGGGCGACGCCGCCGGCAACGGCTCGCTGACCGCCCTGCCGGTCATCGAGACCCAGGCCAACGACGTCTCGGCCTACATCCCGACCAACGTGATCTCGATCACCGACGGCCAGATCTTTCTAGAGACCGACCTGTTCTACCAGGGCATCCGCCCGGCGGTGAACGTCGGCCTCTCGGTGTCGCGGGTGGGCTCCTCGGCCCAGACCAAGGCGATGAAGAAGGTCGCCGGCAAGATCAAGGGCGAGCTGGCGCAGTACCGCGAGATGGCGGCCTTCGCGCAGTTCGGCTCCGATCTCGACGCCTCGACCCAGCAGCTGCTGAACCGTGGCTCGCGCCTCACCGAGCTCCTGAAGCAGCCGCAATTCTCGCCGCTGAAGATGGAAGAGCAGGTCGCGGTGATCTACGCTGGCGTGAACGGCTACCTCGACAAGATGCCCCTCGCGAAGGTGCGCCCGTTCGAGGAGCAGCTGCTCAGCACCCTGCGCAGCAAGCACAAGGACCTGCTCGATTCGATCGCCGCCTCGAAGGACCTCTCGGACGAGAACGCCGGCAAGCTGAAGAGCGTCGTCGAGAGCGTGGCCAAGTCGGTCGCCTGACCCAAGACCCTCTGATCCCGGGATCGCCCGGGATCAGGTTTGCGCTCGCCTGACCGGGGCGGGCACGATCCGCCTCCTCCCTCCGCGAGGGAGGAGAGGCCCCTAGGAACGGACCTGGACCTCACTCGATGGCGAGCTTGAAGGACCTGCGGAACCGCATCACCTCGGTGAAGGCGACGCAGAAGATCACCAAGGCCATGCAGATGGTCGCCGCGGCCAAGCTGCGCCGCGCCCAGATGGCCGCCGAGGCAGGCCGCCCCTTCGCCGAGAAGATGTCCGGCGTGCTGGGCAACCTCGCCGGCAACATGATCGGCGGGAACAACGCGCCGAAGCTCCTCTCGGGCACCGGCGCGGAGCAGGTGCACCTGCTCGTCGTCTGCACGGGCGATCGCGGCCTCTGCGGCGCGTTCAATTCCTCGATCGTCCGCCTCGCCATCCGCGAGCATGCCCTGAAGCTTCAGGCCGAAGGCAAGACGGTCAAGTTCATGACCGTCGGCAAGAAGGGTCTCGACCTCCTGCGCCGCCAGTACCGCGACCAGATCGTGGAGAGCATGGACATCCGCGGCAACAAGCCGGTGGATTACGCCTTCGCCTCCGAGATCGCGCAGAAGATCGTCGCGCGCTTCGATGCGGGTGAGTTCGACGTGGCGACGCTGTTCTTCGCCGAGTTCCGCTCGGTGATCTCGCAGATCCCGACCGCGCAGCGCCTCATCCCGGCCGAGCTTCCGGCCACGACTGAGACGACGGCCAAGCCCGGTGGCAACGCCGCGCTGGAGTTCGAGCCCTCCGAGGAAGCGATCCTGGAGACCCTGCTGCCGCAGAACCTCGCGGTGCAGGTGTACCGGGCGCTCCTGGAGAACGCCGCCTCCGAGCAGGGCGCCCGCATGAGCGCGATGGATTCCGCCACCCGCAACGCGGGGGAGATGATCAAGAAGCAGACGCTGGTCTACAACCGGACCCGTCAGGCGATGATCACCAAGGAGCTCATCGAAATCATCTCCGGCGCCGAGGCCCTCTAAGGGTATCGGCACCGTCCGCACAGATTGAAGGGTAGGCAGACAATGGCGAACACCGCACTCCCCGGCGCCGGCTCGAACAAGGTCGGCAAGATCACCCAGGTCATCGGCCCCGTGGTCGACGTGCAGTTCGAGGGCCACCTGCCCGAGATCCTGAACGCCCTGGAGACCAAGAACAACGGCGCCCGCCTCGTCCTCGAGGTCGCCCAGCAGCTCGGTGAGAACACCGTCCGCTGCATCGCCATGGACACGTCCGAGGGCCTGACCCGCGGCCAGGAGTGCACAGATACCGGCGAGCCGATCAAGGTGCCGGTGGGCATGAACACCCTCGGCCGCATCATGAACGTCATCGGCGAGCCGATCGACGAGCTCGGCCCGGTGCAATGCGACACCTACCGCGCCATCCACCAGCCGGCCCCCTCCTACGCCGACCAGTCGACCGAGGCGCAGATCCTTGTCACCGGCATCAAGGTGGTGGACCTGCTGGCCCCCTACTCCAAGGGCGGCAAGGTCGGCCTGTTCGGCGGCGCCGGCGTCGGCAAGACCGTGCTCATCATGGAGCTGATCAACAACATCGCGAAGGTGCACTCCGGCTACTCGGTGTTCGCCGGCGTCGGTGAGCGCACCCGCGAGGGCAACGATCTCTACCACGAGATGATCGAGTCCAAGGTGAACGTCGATCCGAAGGAGCATGGCGGCTCGGCCGAAGGCTCCAAGTGCGCCCTGGTCTACGGCCAGATGAACGAGTCCCCCGGCGCCCGCTCCCGCGTGGCCCTTACCGGCCTGACCATCGCGGAGCAGTTCCGCGACGAGGGCCAGGACGTGCTGTTCTTCGTGGACAACATCTTCCGCTTCACGCAGGCAGGTTCCGAGGTGTCGGCGCTTCTCGGCCGCATCCCCTCGGCGGTGGGCTACCAGCCGACGCTCGCCACCGACATGGGCGCCCTGCAGGAGCGCATCACCACCACCAACAAGGGCTCGATCACCTCGGTGCAGGCCATCTACGTGCCGGCCGACGATCTGACCGACCCGGCGCCCGCCGCCTCGTTCGCCCACCTCGACGCCACGACCGTGCTGTCGCGCTCGATCGCCGAGAAGGGCATCTACCCGGCCGTGGATCCGCTGGACTCCACCTCGCGCATGCTCTCGCCCGCCATCCTCGGCGAGGAGCATTACGACGTGGCCCGCCGCGTCCAGCAGACCCTGCAGCGCTACAAGGCCCTGCAGGACATCATCGCGATCCTGGGCATGGACGAGCTGTCCGAAGAGGATAAGCTCACCGTGGCCCGCGCCCGCAAGATCGAGCGCTTCTTCTCGCAGCCCTTCACGGTGGCCGAAGTGTTCACCGGCTCGCCGGGCGTGCAGGTGCCGCTCGAGGACACCATCAAGGGCTTCAAGGGCCTGGTGAACGGCGACTACGACGACCTGCCCGAGGCCGCCTTCTACATGGTCGGCACCATCGAGCAGGCCCAGGAGAAGGCCAAGAAGCTCAAGGCGGCGTAAGCCGGCAAGTCGTCCCCTCCCCGCTCACGGGGAGGGGCCACGCTTCCCGTGATCGGGAAGAGAGCTTGAGGCGGGAATTCTGAGACGATGGCCACCTTCCACTTCGATTTCGTCGGCCCCGAGCGGACGCTGTATTCCGGCGAGGTGAACGCCGTTCAGTTGCCCGGCATCGAGGGCGAGATGACCGTGATGGCGGGGCACGCCCCGGTCCTCACCTCCCTTCGGGTCGGCGTCATCGTCGTCACCGAGAGCCAGGGCTCCGGCAAGCGCATCTACGTCCGTGGCGGATTCGCCGATATCGGGCCGAAGGGCGTAACGGTCCTGGCCGAGCGCGCCGCTCCCATCGAGGAGCTGAACGCCGCGTCCCTCGATCGCGACATCGAGGCGGTCCAGATGCAGTACGACGCCACCGAGGATCTGCAGAAGCGCGAGGATCTGAATGCTCAGATCGTGCAGCTGCGCGAGACCAAGGCGCTCCTGAAGCTCTGAGCTTCGCCGCATCGTCGGATTTTTGTAGCGTCCCCGTCCAATCGGCGGGGACGTTTTTTTATGGGCGCGCGGCCTTCAGCGCCCGCGCCAGCAGGGCTTGGCGCGCGGCATCATCCTCCGGGCATCCGAGCGCCAGCCATTCGGCCTTCGCCGCCGCGAGGCCCTTTCCGATGGCGCGGCCGGGGGGAAGACCCTCTTTGATCAGATCACCGCCGGTCAGGGGGAAGACCGGATCGCTCGTCCCGTCCGCCAAGCGCGCGGCTTCCGCCAAGGCGGCTTCGTCGGGGCGCGGGCGGGGCTCGCCCGCGAGAATCGCCAACGTCTCCGCCACCATGCGTCCGCCATGGACGGACGCGAGGGCACGGACGTCCTTCGGGCCCAGCGCCTCACGCCCGTGGAGTGTCGCGAGGAGCGCGGCGTAGGTGTCCAATTGCGCCGTCTCGGCATTCGAGAGGCGCAGGCTGTCGCGCAGGCGCAGCTCGTCGTGGGCGGCGTGCACGCACAGCGCCGAGAGCCGCATCGTGGCCCCCTGCCCTGCCGCCGTGCTGCGGGCGAGGCGCCCCAGTTCCGCGACGCCGCCACTGATCCGCTGCAACAGACCCGTCCCGGACAGCAGCGTCACCACGGGGACGCAGCCGGGGGCGAGCAGCAGCTTCAGGAATTCGCTGCGCACCCGCTCGCGGGACAACCCGTCGATTGCATCACGGGCGGCGATGCAGGCGGCGAGCGCCTGCCGATCCGGCTCGGCCTCGGCGAAGCGGGCGTGAAAGCGGAAGAACCGCAGGATGCGCAGGGCGTCCTCGCGGATGCGCGTCGCCGCCTCGCCGATGAAGCGGACGCGGCCGGCGCGCAAGTCGTCCAGACCCCCCACCGTGTCGTGCAGCGTCCCGTCCGCGCCGAGGGACAGGGCGTTGATGGTGAAGTCGCGCCGGGCGGCGTCCTGCGCGAAGTCGCCGCCGAACCGCACCACCGCGTGGCGCCCGTCCGTCTCTATATCCTCCCGGAGGGTCGTGACCTCGATGGGCTCCTGCGGCGTCACCACGGTGATCGTGCCGTGCTCGATGCCGGTCGGCACGGCCTTCAGCCCGGCGCGGCGCGCGTGCTCCATCACCGCCTCAGCCCGGAGCGTCGTCGCGAGGTCGATGTCGGAGACCGCCGAGCCCAGCAGCGCATCGCGCACGCAGCCGCCGACGAGGCGTGTCTCCTCACCGGGCGCGGCAAGGGCGGCGAGGGTGGCGCGCACGCCGGGCCGGGCGAGGAGCGCCGCCGGACCCGCCGTGTCGAGGCTGCGGCTCACCGGAACTGCCCCGGCACGAGGCGCCCGTTCTCCATATGCGGCGGCACGTAGCCGGTTTCGCTGCGGGTCGAAAACAGGCCCTCGTAGACGAGGGAGGCGATCACCACGAACAGCCCGGCCAGGACGAGCCGCGTGCCCTGCCTGGTCCAGTGGTGCAACCGGAACGGATTGTGCCCCGTCACCACAAGCAGGACGAGGAACAGGCCGAAGGGAATCAGGAAGAGGCCGAACTCTTCGATGAAGCGGCGAAGCATGGATGTGTCGGCTTGAGGATGTTTCGCGGGGCGAAAGGCTGCGATACGAAAGCGAGACTAGCGCGGCCGGTCTCCGCTGTCGCCGGAAACCGGTGGATCCTCGGGATAAAGCCGCTCGCGCAGGTTATTGAGGATGCCGGCGGTGACGCCCCAGATCAGCCGCTCGCCGAACGGCAAGGCGTAGAACCAGCGCTGCCGCCCCTTCCATTCCCGCGATTGAAGGACGTACCGCTCCCGGTCCATCAGGAAGGAGAGCGGCACCTCGAACACCTCGGCGACCTCGGTGGGGTTCGGGCGGAACGGCGCGGAGGGCGCGGCGAGGCCGATGACCGGCGTGACGAGGAATCCCGTGCCCGAGAGATAGGGGTCGAGATAGCCGAGCACCCGCACGTCCTGCGGCGCCAGGGCGATTTCCTCCTGCGCCTCGCGCAAGGCGGCCTCGGCGGGTCCCGGATCGGTCGGGTCGATCTTGCCCCCCGGCAGGGCGACTTGGCCGGAATGGTCGCGCAAGCCGCTGGCGCGCTGCGTCAGCACGAGGGCGGGGCCCTCGGGACGGTGGAGCACCGGTAGCAGCACCGCCGCCCGGCGATGGGGCGGGGGTGGAATCACCGCCGCGCCGTCCGGATCGATGCTGTGGTCGCCGCGCGGGTTCGAGGTCGGATCGTCCGGGCCGGGCGGCACGCGCGAGAGGCCCGCCTCGGCACGGGCCAGGAAGTCGGAGAGGGCTGCGGTCACGCTTGGTCCACCGGAGCGATCCGGTGGAACGTGCCCCCGGCCGCGATCCCGAGCCAGGCTTGGCCGTCGATCTCACGCTCCTCGGCGAGCTCCACGAGGTCGTAGGTCAGGGCGCGGGTCACGAGCGCCCAGAGGCCGCGCCGGACATGGAGGTAGGGCTTCAGCCCGCCCTCCGAATCCTGCTCGAAGCGCAGGGCATGGTCGGCATCGAGGCGCACGAGGTCATCGACGTTGGTGCGGAAGGCGATGCTGCGCTCCGGCCCCTCGCCCTCCACCGCCATCTCGACGGCGAGGAACGGCGCGTCTTCCACAACGATGCCGACGCTTTCCACGGGGGTGACGAGGACGGTGCGTCCGTCCTCCTCGCGCCGCAGGATCGTCGAGAACAGGCGGACGAGCTTCTCCCGGCGGATCGGGGAGCCGTTATGGTGCCATGTCCCGTCGGCGGCGATGCGGATGTCGATCTCGCCGCAATAGGGCGGGTTCCATTGCTCGACCGGCGGCAGGCCGCGCTTGGGCAGGGTGCCGAGGGCCGCGCTCAGGCGGCTGAGGGCCGGATCGGGGGCGGCGTCTTCGCTCATCGCTGCAAGATAGCGCCGAGCGGGCGCCTCAACCATGGGCGAGCCTCAGCCTTTGCGGCTGCGGAGGATCTTCCACACGCCATCCGCCGTGGCGACGAGGCGTTCGCCGTCGCGGACTTCGCCGCGCATGAAGACCAGGGAGCCGGTGCGCTTCACGACAATGGATTCGCAGGTGAGCCAATCGTCCATCCGGCCCGCCTCGAGGAACTTCATCTCGAGCTGGATCGTCACGCAGCTCGCCCCGTCCGCCGCCGCCATGGCGGTCACGCCCATGGCGCGGTCGGCAAAGCTCATCAGCATGCCGCCATGCACGACGCCGATGAGGTTGGCGTGCTTCTGCGAGGCGCGGAAGGCGTAGACGCCATCGCGCACGTAGAGCGGCCCGACCGTGGCGATGAAGCCCTCGTCCTCGATATGGACCCAGCCCGAGGCGGCGGGGTCGTCGCGTTCCGTCGTGTCGGTCATCGCATCCTCGTGGGTGACTCAGGTGCCCCGTGGCTTTGCCCGGCGGGTCGGCGCCTCGGCCAGGGGATCCTCCGGCCAGGGGTGGCGGGGGTAGCGCCCGCGCATCTCGGCGCGGACGGCGGCCCACGATCCGCGCCAGAAGCCCGGCAGGTCGCGGGTGATCTGGATCGGGCGCTGGGCCGGCGAGAGCAGGTGCAGCACCAGCGGGCGCCCCCCGGCGCTCGGGTGCCTGTCGAGGCCGAACAGCTCCTGCACCCGCACCGACAGGGCGGGCTCCTCGGCGGCGTAATCGATGGCGATGCGCGAGCCGGTCGGCACTTCGACATGGGTGGGGGCGGCGGTGTCGAGGCGGGCGCGCAATTCCCAGGGCAACAGGCCGTGGAGGGCGTTGGCGAGGTCGTCGGCGGTGATCGCCCCGAGGCTCGTGCGGCCGACGATCGACGGCGCGAGCCATTCGCCCGCTGTGGCGGTGAGCGTGGCGTCCGAGAGGTCCGGCCACGCCTCGCCTTCAGCCGCGTGAAGGAAGTTCACGCGGGCGCGCCATTGCGAAAGGGCCGATGTCCAGGGCAACCGCTCGATCCCGAGCCGGGCGATGCCCTCGGCCAGGATCGCCGCCGAAGCCTCGTCGGCCGGAACGGGCAAGGTCTTCTCGCCGAGATTCACCGCGCCGAGGCGGCGCACCGAGCGGGCGCGCAGCGAGGCGGCTTGCGAATCGAACGTGACTTGCGTGACCGCCTCGATCCGCTCCGCGAACAGGGCCTCGATTTCCTCGGCCGCGATGGCGGCGGCGGCCAGGATACGCGCGTTGGCGGCACTTCCCGCCAGATCGGCCACGACGATGTATTGTCCGCGCGCCAGCGGGCTCGCGGCATCGAGCCGCCCGGCCCGGCCGCTCGCCATCACGAACTCGCCCTCGCGGCCCCTGGCGCGGGCGACGCGATCCGGAAAGGCCAGCGCCAGGAGCGGCCCCGCCGGGCTGGGCTCGGACGGTCCGCCCGCGCCCGCGATGCGCGCCCAGTTCTCCGCGAGGCGGCGCATGTCCGTCGCCCGGCCGCCCCGGTCGCGGGCGAACCGCTCGACGCGCTCATCGAGATCGACGGCATCGCCGCCGAGGCCGCGCTCCACCAGCACCGCCGCCAGATTCGCCGCCGCCCGGCCGCGTCCGTCTTGCGCGGCCGTCGCCACCATCCGCGCGAGGCGGGGCGGCAGCGGCAGGGCGCGCAGGCGCCGGCCGATCTCGGTGAGGCGCCCGTCGGCATCGAGGGCGCCGAGCCCGTCGAGCATGGTGCGCGCCTCGGCGAGCGCCGGGGCCGGCGGCGGATCGAGGAAGGCGAGGTTGCGCGGGTCGGGCACGCCCCAGGCGGCGCAATCGAGGAGCAACCCGGCGAGGTCGCTCGACAGGATCTCCGGCTTGGCGAAGGCCTCCAGGGCGCCGTTGCCGGCCTCGGCCCACAGGCGCCAGCAGATGCCGGGTTCGGTGCGGCCCGCGCGGCCCCGGCGCTGGTCCACCGCCGCCCGCGAGGCCCGCGCGGTGACGAGGCGGGTGAGGCCGAGGCCGGGCTCGTAGACCGGCACCCGCGCGAGGCCGGAATCGACCACGATGCGCACGCCCTCGATGGTCAGCGAGGTTTCGGCGATGGAGGTGGCGAGCACCACTTTGCGCTGGCCGGGGGGCGCGGGGCTCACCGCCCTGTCCTGCTCGGCCGGGGTGAGCGCGCCGTAGAGGGGCGCCAGGATCACCTCCGGCCCGACCTTTCCGGCCAGAGCCTCTGCCGTGCGGCGAATCTCGGCCTGACCCGGCAGGAAGACCAGAACCGATCCGGGATCGGCCCGCAGCGCCCGCAGCACCGCTTCCGCGACGCTGTCCTCGATCCTGCGATTCGGATCGCGGTCGAGGTAGCGGGTCTCCACCGGGAAGGCGCGGCCCTCGGAGGCCACGACCGGCGCGTCGTTCAGGAGCCCCGCCACCCGCGCCCCGTCGAGGGTCGCAGACATGACGAGGATGCGCAGATCCTCCCGCAGGCCGCCTTGGGCGTCGAGGGCCAGGGCGAGGCCGAGATCGGCATCGAGGGAGCGTTCGTGGAACTCGTCGAACAGCACCGCGCCGATGCCGGTGAGTTCGGGATCGTCCAGGATCATCCGGGTGAACACGCCCTCCGTGACCACCTCGATCCGGGTGCGCGCGGAGATCTTGGAGCCGAGGCGCACGCGCAGGCCCACCGTGCCGCCGACCTCCTCGCCCAGCGTCTTCGCCATTCGGGCGGCGGCGGCCCGCGCCGCGAGGCGGCGGGGCTCCAGCAGCACGATCTTGCCCTTGCCGAGCCAGGGGGCGTCGAGCAGGTCGAGGGGAACGCGCGTGGTCTTGCCGGCGCCGGGGGGCGCCACGAGCACGGCGGCGTTGCGGGCCGCGAGGGCTTGTCGGAGATCGGGAAGCGCCGCCTCGATCGGCAGCGCGTGGTGCGGGTCGGCCATCGCCGCCGCTGATGCAGCGGCGCGGCCGTCCGCGCAACCTCCTCAGGCGGTGGTGAGCGCCACCGACAGGGCCGGCTTGTGGTTCAGGGTCTGGAACACGACGCAGTAGCGCTCGGTGAGCTTCAGGAGCTGCGCCAGCTTCTCCTCCGAGGCGTCGGTGTCGAGGGTGAAGGACAGGCGGATATCGCGGAAGCCGACCGGGGCCTCCTTGTCGACGCCGAGCGTGCCCCGGAAATCGAGATCGCCCTCGGCCGAGACGGTGCCCGCGCGCAGGGGGATTTCGAGGGCGGTGGCCACGGCCTTCACCGTCACGCCCGCGCAGGCGACGAGGGCTTCGAGCAGCATGTCGCCGGAGCAGAGTTCGGCGCCGGATCCGCCGGTCGCCGGGTGCAGACCGGCCACGGCCAGGGCGCGGCCGGTCTCGACCTTGCAGGCGATGCTGCTGTCGTCCAGCGTGCCCTTCGCCTTCAGGGTGATGACGGCCGAATCCGGGGCGTTGCGATACTGGTCCTTGAGGGGGGCCTGGAGGCTGCGCAGGGTCGTGGCGTCCATGGGGTTCGTTTCCTCTCTCTGGTTGGTGCCTCGCGTAGCGCCTCGCGAAGCCGGGCTCAACCGGTGGTGAACCGCGCCACCGCCTCCGCGAGGGCGTCGACCTGCGATTCGCTGTGCGCCGCCGAGAAGGCCACCCGCAGCCGCGCCGTGCCGGCGGGCACCGTCGGTGGGCGGATCGCCACCACGAGGAAGCCCTCCGCTTCGAGCTTCGCCGACAGGTCGAGGGCCTTCTGCGCGTCGCCGACGAGAACCGGCACCACGGCGCTCTCGGCCTCGGGCAGGCCGAGCCGGGTGGTGAAGCGGCGGGCGAGCAGGATCGGCCTGGCGCCGCGCTCCGGCTCCTCTTCGAGGATCGCCAGGGCTTCCAGCGCCGCCGCCGCCGAGGCGGGGGGCAGGCCCGTCGTGTAGACGAAACTGCGGGCGCGGCTGGTCAACAGGTCGATCACCGGCTGCGAGGCGCAGAGATAGCCGCCATAGGAGCCGAGCGACTTCGACAGCGTGCCCATTTCGAGGGGGGCACGCGGGCCGTCCTCGACCATGCCGAGGCCGTGCGCATCGTCCACCAGGGTCCAGGCCTCGTGGTCCCGTCCCACGGCGAGGATGTCCTGCATCGGCGCCCGGTCGCCATCCATGGAGAAGACGCGCTCGGTCAGGATCAGCGCCCGTCCGTGGGCGGCCCGCTGGGCGCGCAGAATCGCCGCGAGGTCGGCGACGTCGTTGTGGCGGAAGGTGAGCACCGTCGCGCCAGAGAGCCGCGCCCCCGCCCACATGCAGGCATGGGAGAGTTCATCGAGAAGGACCAGATCGCCCCTGCCCGCGAGGGCCGGGGTGATGCCGAGATTGGCGAGGTAGCCGCTGCCGAAGACGAGGGCCGCGTCCTTGCCCTTGTGCGCCGCGAGCCGGGCTTCGAGGGCGGCGAGCACCGCGTGGTTGCCGGTGACGAGGCGCGAGCCCCCCGCCCCGGCGCCATGCGCCCCCAAAGCCGCCTGCGCCGCCGCGATGACACGGGGATGGTGCGACAGGCCGAGATAATCGTTGCACGAGAACGAGACGAGCGCCCGCCCTCCCCGCGCGGCGGCGGCCTCTGGCCCGCGCCCGGTGATCGTGAGCCGCCGACGCAGGGCGCCGGCTTCGAGCGCGGCGAGCTTGTCCTGCGCGAAGGCATCGAGGCTGTTCATGGGGGCGAGAAGCCAGGGCGGCGGGGTGGCGTCAAGGCTCCGGCGGTTGACCCCGGCGGCGGCTCTGTCCATCCCCCGCCCATGACCACGCATCTCTGGCGCCCCTACACCCAGATGAAGCACGCCGCCCCGCCGCTGGAAGCGGTGGCGACCGAGGGCACGCGCATCCGCCTCGCCGACGGGCGGGAACTGGTGGACGGCATCGCCTCGTGGTGGACGGCGGTGCACGGCTACAACCACCCGCACATTGCCGAGGCGGTGTCGCGCCAGCTCGCCGCCATGCCCCACGTGATGTTCGGCGGTCTGACCCATGCGCCGGCCGAACGGCTCGCCGCCCGCCTCGCCGCCCTGCTGCCGGGCGATCTGAACCACGTCTTCTTCAGCGATTCGGGCTCGGTGGCCGTCGAGGTCGCGCTGAAGATGGCCGCGCAATACTGGCTGAACCGGGGGGTTGCCGGCCGTACCCGGGTGCTCGCCTTCCGGGGCGGCTACCACGGCGACACGATGGGGGCGATGTCGGTCTGCGATCCCGACGAGGGGATGCACCGCCGCTTCGGCGCGTACCTGCCCGAGCAGATCTTTTGTGACCTGCCGCGCACCGCCGACCAGACAGACGCTCTCGATGCCGCGCTGGCCCGGCACCGCGATACCCTCGCGGCGGTGATCGTGGAGCCGCTGGTGCAGGGGGCGGGCGGGATGCTGATGCATCCGCCCGAGGTACTGGCGACCATCGCCCGGCTCGCGGCCCGGCACGGACTGCCGCTCATCGCGGACGAGATCTTCACCGGGTTCGGCCGCACGGGCACCCTGTTCGCCTGCGAGCAGGCCGGCATCGTGCCCGACATCCTCTGCCTGTCGAAGGCGCTGACCGGCGGCACCATGGCGCTCGCCGCCACGGTGGCGCGCTCCGGGATCTTCGAGGCCTTCTGGTCCGACGACCCGGCGGCGGCGCTGATGCACGGCCCGACCTTCATGGCGAACCCGCTGGCCTGCGCCGCCGCCAATGCCAGCCTCGACCTGTTCGAGCAGGAGCCGCGCCTTCCCCAGGCCCGCGCCATCGGCGCGCGCCTCGCGGCGGGGCTCGCGGACCTGAGGGGCAAGCCGGGGGTGGCGGATGTGCGGGTGCTCGGCGCCATCGGATGCGTGCAATTCGCGCAAGCGCCGGACCTCGCCGCCCTCAAGGAACGGCTGCTGGCGCGGGGCGTCTGGGTGCGCCCGTTCGGCGACATCCTCTACCTGACGCCCGCCCTCACCATCGCCGAGGCCGATCTCGACCGGCTGATCGCGGCCGTGGTTGAGACCGTGCGCGAAAATCGCTGATCTCGTACGCGAGAGGTGCCTCGGGCCTGCAACTACAGGGCGTTTGTCCCGTTGGGCTTACGGCCGGGGAGGCCGCGAACCGGCTGCGCCGGAGGGTTGGCGGCGGGGAGGAGCATGACGTGACGAGTGAGCAGACGGTAGTGGACGACCGGCCGGTGATCCTCCTCGTCGAGGATGAGGCGTTGACCATCATGGACCTCGGCGACGTGCTCGAGGAAGGCGGCTACGATACCATCCAGTGCGCCTCGGCCGAGCGCGCCCTGAGCATTCTCCAGACGCGCCCGGACATCTGCGGCCTCGTCACCGACGTGCAGCTCTCGGGCAAGACGGACGGGTTCGACCTCGCCAGCTCCGTCGCCGAGGCGCGCCCGCAATTGCCGATTCTCATCGTCTCGGGACGCGCCGCGCCCGATCCCGACCGGATGCCGCAGCACGCGGAATTCATTGCCCGGCCATGCAGCGGCGAGGATATCCTGCAGCGGCTCCGCCACCTCATGCATTGCTGACCGGCGAACGCGCCGCCGCTCTGTCATCCCATCGTCACCGGTTTTCCGCCAAGAGCCACGGGCTGGCAGAAGAACGGGAATCGAAGGTGCAGGTCTACGATCTTCCGGTGCTTGTCGCCGGGTCCGACGCAGCCTCGCTCGCGGGCGAGAAGGCCAAGCCCGACCGCGAGGCGGATACGGAAGGTGCCGTGTTCGATCCGGATTCGAAGAAACTGCGCCCTCCGGGGTCGCGCAGCGTCGGCTGGGCGCTGGTCCAGGCGGCGCGCCTCCATCGGGCGCGGACCGGCGACCGGCTGGCCAAGATCGGCCTGTTCGCGGGCCAGGAGCAGGTGGTTCAGGTGCTCGCCGCCGCCGGCACCATGACGATGGGCGATCTCGCCGCCCTCCTGCGGGTGCGCCCGCCCACGGCCTCCAAGACCGTCACGCGCCTCGCGGCCCTCGGCATCGTCGAGCGCCGTGCCGAGGCCGGCGATGGCCGCGTGGTTCGGGTGCGCTTGACCGAGGTGGGCCTCGTCAAGGCCCAGGCCATCGAGGCGATCCAGGAAGAGGTCGAGGCGGAACTGCTCGACCATCTCGACAAGGGCGACCGCCGCCGCCTGCGCAAGCTGCTGCGCAAGGCCGCGAAGGGCCTCGCCGAAGCGGCGGGCGCGGCAGGACAGGCGACGGAGATCGACGCCGAAATCGAAGGCGAGGACGAGGCCGACGCGCTGGCGCCGTAAGCGCCACAGGCACAGCAAATCTGTTGCAACTGTGTAACGTTTCACAGCCATTTACGCCACGTCCCCGAAGCGGCCTTGCGGGGACAACGTGTGGCGCGGCATTGAAACGTTATAACACGTTGTGAGTCTCTATGTCTGCGCCGCGCCATTCCGTCGTCCCTGCCCTCGCCTGCGCCGCGCTGCTCGGCACCGGGCCTGCCCTGGGTCAGAGCGCCGTCACCCTGGACCAGATCAGCGTCACCAGCCCGACGCCGGTCCAACCGAGCCGCGCCGCCGTCACGGGCGACGCGACCTTCCCCATCGGCATTCTGCCGGTGGCGACGGACACGTTCTCGCCGGTCACGGTGGTCACGCAGCAGCAGATCCAGCGGGACCAACCGCGCACGTTGGGCGACGCGCTATTCGACCGGCCGGGCATTTCCGGCACGACTTACGCCCCCGGCGCCGCCTCTCGCCCGATCATCCGGGGCCTCGACAATGCGCGGGTGCGCATCCAGGAGAACGGCATCGTCAATGGCGGCGTGTCGGACCTCGGCGAGGACCACGCGGTGCCCGTGAACCCGCTGGTGTCCGACCGGATCGAGGTGATCCGGGGTCCGGCGACCCTACGCTACGGATCGGGCGCCATCGGCGGTGTCGTCTCGGCCGACAACAACCGCGTGCCGACCTTCATCCCGGCGAACGGCGTGCAGGGGCAGGTGACGAGCGGCTATTCGACGGTCGACAACGGGCGGCTCGGCGCCGCAACGGTCGATGCGGGCGGCGACGGCATCGCCGTGCACGCGGACGGGTTCAAGACCGCCGCCGACAGTTATGCCATCCCCGGCGGCATCCAGCGAAACTCCTACAACGAATCGCAGGGTGGGGCCTTCGGCATCTCGGCCATCGGCGACCGAGGGTTCGCCGGCATCTCGTTCAGCCATTACGATGCGATCTACGCCATCCCCGGCGGCGTCGCGGAGCAGGACCGCACCCGCCTCACCCCGAACCAGGACCGTATCCTCAGCCGGGGCGAGTATCGCCCGCTGGACGGCCCCATCGAGGTCATCCGCTACTGGGCGGGCTACTCGGTCTACAAGCACAACGAGATCGGGATCGGCGGGGACGGGATCGAGGGAATTCAGGCCACCTTCAAGAACCGCGAGGCCGAGGCTCGGCTCGAATTCCAGCACGTTCCCGTCTTCACCGAGATCGGCAAGCTGACCGGCGCGCTCGGCTTCCAGTCCGACCGGCGGGTCATCAACACCGCCCTCGAAGCCTTCCTGCCGAAGACGGAATCCCGCGCCAACGCGGTGTACCTGTTCGAGGAACTGGAATTGCGGCCCGGCACGCGGCTGCAGGCGGCGGGCCGCTACGAGGTCGATCGCATCTCCGGCACGGCGGCGCAGTTCCCCGGCGATTATCTCCCCGTGAACGGCGAAGACCCGCTGCAATACGCGCGCACCCGGCGCTTCGCGCCGAAGAGCGTGAGCGTCGGCGCCCTCCAGGATCTGCCCTTGGACTTCGTGGCGAGCCTGACCGGCTCCTATGTCGAGCGCGGCCCGAGCGGCTACGAATTGTTCTCGCAGGGGCCGCACGACGCCACGGCGACGTTCGAGATCGGCAACCCGAACCTGAAGCGCGAGCGCGCCCGCACCATCGAGGCGAGCATCCGCCGCGCGGTCGGCCCGCTGCGCCTCGACGCCACCGGCTACTACACACGCTACACGGGCTTCATCTACCGCAACTACACGGGCGTGTTCTGCGACGACGACTTCGCCTCCTGCGGTACGGGCACCGACAATCGCCAGATCGTCTACCAGCAGCAGAACGCGACGTTCTACGGCGCCGAGATCATCGGCCAGTACGACATCCTGCCGATCGGCGACGGGTTCGCCGGTGTGGAGGCGCAGTTCGATGCCGTGCGCGCGCAGTTCGACGACGGCACCAACGTGCCGCGCATCCCGCCCTACCGCGTCGGCGGCGGCGTCTATGTGCGGGCGGATGGGTGGTTCGCGCGGGTGAACCTGCTCCACGCCTTCGACCAACGCCGCATCGCCGCGTTCGAGACACCGACCGCCGGCTACGACGATCTGCGCGCCGAGGTGAGCTACACCGCGCCCCTCGATCCGAAGGTCTACGGTGCGACTTCCGTCACCCTCGGCCTGCAAGGGCGCAACCTCCTCGACGCGGATATCCGCAATGCGGCCTCGTTCAAGAAGGACGAGATCCTGCTGCCCGGCCGCAACGTGCGCCTGTTCCTCACCGCGCGGTTCTGACGAGCCGCCGCCAGCCGGCGACGACGCTGGTCGCCGCGATGCCCATCGCGAACAGATTCAGCAGCCATTGCGTCGCTTCGCGGCCCGAGGGGCGCAGGGTCAGGCCCGGCAGGTCGAGCCGGTGCGGTGCATCGAACAGCCAGCGGTTCACCCGGCCCGAGCGATCGAGCCGGTTCAGCATCGCGCCGTCGCGCGGGTCGATGTGGAGCCATGTCGCGGCCGGGTCGTCGTAGACGAGGCGCAGGATCGGCAGCGGGCGAGCGTCGCCGTGGGGATACCAATAGGCATCGTAGGCGGTGATCCGCTCGGCCGAGACGAGCCTTCCACCGTGTACGGATGCGGCCGCGACGATGGCGGCGTCATCCAAACCGGCGGCGACACCATCACGGATGACGAACCAGCGCCCGCCGATGGCAGCGACCCGCAACGCTCTGGCTCCCGCCCCCGCGATCCGCCGCAAATCGTCGGCCGAGAGACCAATGCCGCCGGGTGTGCCGGCATAGGCGACCTGCACCGCGTCCGGCACGGACAGCGAGGAGAACCAGCGGTTCGGGTTCATCGAGAGCCAGCCACTCACGATGAAGCCGACGAGGCCGATTCCGCCGACGAGGCCGAAGGCGTGGTGCCAGAGGGCGAGGCCGCGATAGGGGCTCACCGCGCCACCGCGATAGCGCCGCCGCAGGCGCATCCGCCAGATCCCGATGGCGAGGCCGGTGAGCGCCGTGACGCTCGCCGCACCGGAGAGCCAGAGCACCACCTGCCGCCACGTCTCCGGCCGGGCGCGCAGCGGCGTGAGGTAGACCCAGTGAACCACCGACCCGACCCAGTTCCATCCGCGCTGCCAGCGCGTGGTGACGAGGGCGATCTCGCCAGTCGGTTCGGAGACGTAAATTTCGGTGCCCGCCGCATCGTCGGCGGCCACCTTCAGGAACGGGCGCAGGGGATCGTACCGCGCCGTGACCGTCCACTGGTCGCGCCACACCCGCTCGACCTCCCCGCCGCCCGCGATGGACGCGGCTTCATCCGGGCCGATGGCCCCCAACCGCTCGCCCGTCTCGGCCGAGACGGTGACGCGCCCTCCATCGGGGGCAGCGAGGCGATAGACCGGCCTGTCGCCGCGCATTTCCAGCCGGATTTCCGTCGCCCTCACCAGCGCGAGGGCGGCGTCGGGGCCGAGCTTCACCCTGTCCCAATCGAGGGGCGCGAGGCGGGCGAGCCGTTCCGCCTCGTCGAGGCGCGGGAACGGCATGTAGAGCATCACCAGCCCTGAGCCGATCCACAGGGCGAAGAGCAGGGCCGTGCCGATCCCAAGCCAGCGATGGCCCAGGATCAGCCAGCGCTTGGCGCGTTTGCCGAAGGCCCTCACCAGCTCACCGTGTAGGCGACCTCGACGGAGCGCGGGCGGCCGAGCAGCCAGTTGGTGCCGACACCGTCCACGGCGTTGCCGCTGATGGCGTAGACCTTGTCGAACAGGTTGTAGACCCGCAGCGACAGGCGCGAGTCCGCCGTGACCTGCCGGTCGAGGACGAGGTTCACGAGGTTGTAGCCGGGGCGCCGGGCCGTGTTGCCGAAGTCGCTGAAGACCTCGCCCACGTTCTGAAGGCCGACGCGCACGGCCCAGTCGCGTGTCGGCTCCCAGGTGAGCCACAGGTTCGCCACCCGCTCCGGCACGTCGATGGGCTGCCTCCCGGCATAGGAGACGGCCGCGCCGTTCACCACCTGGGTGAAGCTGTCGTATTGCGCGTGCAGGAGGGCGAGGTTGCCGTCGAGCCGCCAGCCCGGCGTGAACCGCCAGCCCAGCGCCAGCTCGACGCCCTGCGAGGATTGGCTCCCCACCTGCACGCCGACCGCCGACGAGCCGGGCAGGCGCGAGATCAGGTTGTCCTTCACGATGCGGTAGCCGGCAAGCGTCCATTCGAGGGCGCCGTCGAAGGCCAGCCCCTTGGCGCCGACCTCGATCTGGTCGCCGGTCGCGAGCTTGAAGCCGGCGAGCGACTGCGACAGCGTGATGAGGCTCCCCACCGGATCGGTGGCGTAGCTGTATTGCGCGTAGAGGGCGCTGTCGGGGGTCGGGTTGTAGACGAGGCCGAACCGGTAGCCGAGCGCCTGGAAGCTGCGGTCGAACTGCGCGCCGGTCTGGAGGTCCTCTCGGTGCAGCGTCGGCAGGTCGAGGCGCGCGCCGGTCAGGAACGACAGCTTGTCGGTGAGGACCAGCCTGTCCTCGGCGAAGAACGAGGCCTGATTGGTCTGCGTGGCATAGGCCGGGATCGCCCGGCCGTTCTGCGGGAACAGGCCGGGATCGTAGCCGGTGAGGGGCACGCTCGTGGTCTGGTCGAAGTAGAAGTTGTTCGTGTGCCGGAAGTCGATGTGGTTCACATCGAAGCCCGCCGAGAAATCGTTCGGCCGCCCGAACAGGGCGCCCCGGAACGTGGCGTCCAGGCGGTTACCGACCTGCTCCTGATTGTGGTAGATTTCCAGGTAATCGGAGCGGTCGACGAGGCCGGTGCCCCGGTTGAACGCGTATTGCTCGACATCCAGCCAGTGGCGACGGCTCGTGAGCCTGTAGGCCGTGTTGCGGATGGTGATGTCGGCGGTGGGCGACCATTCGGTCTTCAGCGCGGTCCAGTTGTCGGCCCAGGTGATCTTCGGATCGCGGACGTTGTAGTTGTTGAACCGGATCAGATCCGGGATCCGGCCCTCGACCAGCGGGGTGCCCCAGTAGCGCATCGGCTCCTGATAGCCGAGGTCGTGCGAGAGGGTGATGGCGAGGTCGGGGCTCGGCCGGAACAGCAGGGCCGCCGACACCGCGAGGTTGCGGAAGTCACCCGCCTGATTGAGCCAGCCATCCGCCCGGTTGCCGCTGACGTTGAGCCGGTAGGCGAAGGTGTCGCCGTATTCGGCCTGCGCGATGCCGCCGCCCGAATCGAGGGCGAGCCGGGCGATCCCGTCCGAGCCGACCACCGCCCGCGCGGTGTTGATGGGCACGAAGGTCGGCTTCTTCGGCACGACGTTGATGATGCCGCCGATGGCCCCATCGCCGTAGAGCACGGAGGACGGGCCGCGCAGAACCTCGATGCGCTCGACGTTCCACGTATCGAACGGGAACGTCACCGTGCCGGCGCCGACGTAGAAGCGCGTGCCGTCATAAAGCTGCTGGATCGAGTTCGGCCCGGCAAAGCCCCGGCTGGTGAAGGCGCCGTTGCCGTTGCCGGGCGAGGCGATGGTGGTGATGCCGGTGGCGTCCTGTGTCACCGCCTCGGCGATGGTGTCCTGGCCGCGCAGCCGCGCGGTTTCGCCGGAGACGATATCGACGCTGGCCGGCGTTTCGAGGGGCGTCAGGCCAAGTCGGCTCGCCGTGCGGTCCGGGGTGCGCAGGTTGAGGCCGGTGGGCGAGGCGCGGGTGAGGCTCACCTCGCCCTCCCCTTCGACGGACAATTGATCGAGGGTCACGGCCTCCTGCGCCGAGGCGGGGGACACGATGGCGAGGGGGGCGACAAGAGCCAAGAGGCGGCGTCTGGAACGGGAAACGGACATCGATGGACGGACTCCGGCGCGGCGGATGCCGGCCTCACCCCAAATGCAATGTAACAACATTACATGTCTAGCCTGTCGCGAAGGCTTGGGCAGAACCTTGGCGGATGGCTGGAATGCGGGCATGGCGGACGCGGGCGCGCTGCTGTGGCACGTCACCGCGAACGAGGCCTCGGCAGCGCCGCTGAAGGCGCTGCGTCGACACCCGCCAGGACACCCCGCCCGGCGCGTTTCGCGTGTGACCACGGCTGAAGGCAGGTCTCCTGGCTCACGGGTCGTCGCCGTTCCACCGTCTTCCCGGGCGGACTGGCCCAGTGACGTGAATGGTGGAAAAGCTCGCCGCTTACAGTTGCGGGGGCAGCCGCGGCTTCGGGTTGCCCCTCACCGCGTTCCCTTTTGATCCCCGGAAGGGGAACCGTCACGGCCAAGCTAGGCGACGGGGCGGGCCGGCGTCAACGCGCGCGAGGGTGCTATCCCGGGCGAAGGCTTTGCCGGGTGCGGCCAGCGATGCTATGCGGCGGGCATTCCAGGAAGATCATGACCACACGACCTCCCCGCCGCGGCGGCCCTTCCGGCGGCACTGGCCGCCCCGATGGACGGCCGGGCCGCAAGCCGCCCTTCGGCGCCAACCGCGCCCGCACCGGCCCGCGCACCAGCGCCCACGATGCCGCCGAGCGCGCCGCCCGCGCCCGTGGCGACGATTCGAGCGAGCGCTCGCCGTGGATCCCAGCGGCTGCGCCGGAGCCGCGCGAGCCGCGTAAGCCCAAACCGAAGCCCGAGCCCGTGGCCCCTCCCCCCGGCCCGAGCAAGCGGGAGCAGCGCGCCGAAGCCTCGGCGACCCTCGCCTCCGGCGTGCAGACGCTGACGGTGGAGGCGGACGAGGCCGGGATGCGCATCGACCGCTTCCTCACGGTGCGGTTCCCGCAACTGCCCTTTACCCGCGTTCAGAGCATCGTCCGCAAGGGCGAGCTGCGCGTCGATGGCAAGCGCGCGAAGCCGAACGACCGGCTTGAGCCGGGGATGAGCGTGCGCGTGCCGCCGCTGCGCCTCGACCAGCCGAACGACCGCCCGCGCAGCGCCGCTCGCGATTCGGACGATGCCGCCTTCCTGAAGAGCCTCATCCTCTATGAGGATGCGGAGATGATGGTGCTGAACAAGCCCTTCGGCCTCGCCGTGCAGGGCGGTTCGGGCACCGTCCGCCACGTCGATGGCCTTCTCGAATCGCTGATCGGACCGGATGGGCAGAAGCCCCGCCTCGTCCACCGGCTCGACAAGGACACGGCGGGCTGCCTCATCATCGCGAAGACGCGGCTCGCCGCCTCGACCCTGGCCAAGAGCTTCCGCTCGCGCAACGCCCGCAAGATCTACTGGGCGCTCTGCGCCGGGGTGCCGCGCGTCAAGCAGGGCCGGGTGTCGACCTATCTCGCCAAGGACGAGCCCACCGATGCCGACGCGCGGATGCGGATCGCCAAGCACGGCGATGAGGGTGCGAGCCACGCGCTCACCTACTACGCCACGGTCGATCAGGTGGCGCAGAAGCTGTCCTGGCTGTCGTTCAAGCCGGTCACGGGGCGCACGCACCAGTTGCGCGCCCACGCGGCCCATATCGGCCATCCCATCGTCGGCGATCCGAAATACTTCTCGGTCGAAAACTGGGAGCTGCCCGGCGGCATCCAGAACCGCCTGCACCTCCTGGCGCGCCGGATCGTGATCCCGCATCCGCGCACCGGGAAGCCGGTGGACGTGAGCGCGCCGCTGCCGCAGCACATGTTGCAGAGCTGGAATCTGCTCGGCTTCGATGCCGGCCGCTACGATCCGGTGGTCGACGCGCCCGAAGATTGAACGCGCCCGCATCCCTCCGGCGGGCGGCCAAGCCTTGGCAACCGCGCCGCCTGCCTCATATGCTGCTGTGCTCGGCCGCGCGCCTGCCTGCCGGGACATCCGACGGTCGAGACCCTGGGACATGAAGCTCGCGACTTTGGCCTGCCTCGCCGCCCTGTGCCTGACGGCGCCCCTCGCGCACGCCGCGCAGGGCGATGGCGCATCAGCCCCGCAGAAGCCGGCGGCCAAGCCGGAAGCTCCGAAGGCGGAGGCCCCGAAGGCGGAAGCGCCCGCCGCCCGCGCCGAGGCGCGGCCCGCCGGAGCGGCTGTATCCGTCGGACGCGACAAGCGGCGGCGCTCCTACGCCGCCTGCAACCGGGCCTCGCACCAGCGCGGCCTGCGCGGCGGCAAGCGCCGCCGTTTCCTCATTCGCTGCCGCCTCGGCTACGAGCGCACCCGCCATCCGCAGCAGCAGCAGGCGCCCGCCCCCGCGCCGGCGCCGGTCCGCAAGCCATGAGATGGGGCTGCCGATGAGGCTCGTCGTCTTCGACGTGGACGGCACCCTCGTCGACAGCCAGCACCTGATCGTCGCCGCGCAGGGCGTCGCCTTCGCCGAAGTCGGCCTGCCCGCGCCGGAGCGGCGCATCGCCCTGTCGGTGGTCGGGCTGTCACTGCCGCAGGCGTTTCGCCGCCTCGTCGGCGAGGACGGGCCGGTGGCCGAACTCTCAGAAGCCTACAAGCTCGCCTACAACCGCCTGCGCCTGGACCCCGATTACGAGGAGCCGCTGTTTCCCGGCATGGCCGACCTGCTCGACCGGCTTCAGGCGAATCCGGGGGTGATGCTCGGCATCGCGACGGGCAAGTCGCGCCGGGGCGTGGACCGGCTGATCGAGCACTACGGCTGGGAGGGCCGCTTCGTCACGACGCAGACGGCGGACGACGCGCCCTCGAAGCCCGATCCCGCCATGCTGCATCAGGCCATGAAGGACGCCGGCACCGGCCCCGACGGCACGGTGATGATCGGCGACACGACCTACGACATCGGCATGGCGGTGGCGGCGGGCGTCGCGCCCATCGGGGTCGCCTGGGGCTACCACGCGCCGGGCACCCTGCTTCGCGCCGGGGCGGTGACGGTGGTGGAGAGCGCCGCCGCGCTGGAACCCCTGCTCGGCCTCGCCTGAACCCCCTCGCGCGCGGGCGGTGAAACGCCTATGTGCACGCCCATGAGCGACGTGACGCGAGACTGGCTCGGCGAACCGGGCGACGAGGCCCGGCCCGATCCAATGCGGGCCGCACGGTCGGGTGCCAAACCCGCCCTCCCCCGCCGGTTCTATAAGGAAGCCGGCTTAGCCCCGGCCGAGGGCGGCTTCCGCCTGACCCTCGACGGGCGGTCCGCCAACACCCCGGCCCGCAACCCCCTGATGCTGCCCTCGCAGGCGCTGGCCGAGGCCGTCGCGGCGGAATGGGGTGCGCAGGAGACGCAGATCGATCCGGCGATGATGCCCCTCACCCGGCTCGCCAACACGGCGATCGACGGGGTGACGCACCGCCTCGATGCCGTGGCCGACGATCTCTGCGCCTACGCCCAGACCGACCTCCTCGCCTATCGCGCCGCCGAACCGGACCGGCTCGTGACCGCGCAGGGACAGGCGTGGGATCCGGTTCTGGAATGGGCCTACGAGGCATTCGGCGCCCGGATCATCCTCAGCGAGGGCGTGATGCACGTCGCGCAGCCGCCTCAGGCGGTGGAGGCGCTGTCCGCAGCGGTGCGCCGGGTGCGCGACCCGTTCAAGCTCGCGGCCCTGCACACGCTGACGACCCTGTCCGGCTCGCTCATCCTCGCCCTCGCCGTCCTGCACGGGCGGCTCGATCCGGAGGAGGCCTGGACGGCGGCGCACGTGGACGAAACCTATCAGGCCGATGTCTGGGGCCGGGACGAGGAGGCCGAGGCACGGCTCGCGGTGCGCCGGGCCGAATTCGAGGCCGCCGCGCGGGTCATCGCGACATTGCCGTGAGCGCTGTCACGGCGATGCAATCCAGCAACATCGTAGCCCGGTTTTCACCATAATCGGCGGCCCGCAAAACAACCCCTGGCGGAACCGGCCCGCATCGTATTAGCATCGTGGCATCAAGTTTTCGGTCGCCCAATGTCCGCCCTCTCGACTGACGAAATCTCTATTATCGAGGACCTCACCGAGATCTTTCGCCTTGCGCGGGGTCATCGGGAACGCGAATCGCGCATCGCGCTGTTCGAATCGCTGTCCCTTCTTGAAAAGCAAGCATATCTGCGTGGTGCGTCGGACTGTATCGTGAAGCGGGTTGCCGAAAGCCGCTTCCTGGCGGGCATCCTGCGCGAGGCGGTCTCCCCCGTCCGCTACCAGAGCGTGCGCGGCGCGCGGCAAGTCTGGACGGCCGCGCCCGACCTGCGCACGAGCCACGAGCCCGCCTAACCCTTCAGCGCCGTGTCGATGGCGCCGACGAGCCCGGCGGGCCGATCCTTCGGCGCGAACCGCGCGATCGGCACACCGTCGCGCCCGACGAGGAACTTGGTGAAGTTCCACTTGATCGCCGCCGTGCCGAACAGGCCCTTCTTGGCGCGGGTGAGATACACGAAGAGCGGATCGGCATTCGGCCCGTTCACCTCGACCTTGCCGAGGACGGGGAACGTCACGTCGTAGCTCAGCGAGCAGAACTTCGCGATCTCCGTCGCGTCGCCGGGCTCCTGCTTGCCGAACTGGTTGCAGGGGAAGCCGAGGACCGTGAGCCCGGCATCGCGCCGCTCGCGCCAGAGGTCTTCGAGGCCGGCATATTGCGGGGTGAAGCCGCAGCGTGAGGCGGTGTTGACGATGAGGAGCGCCTGACCCCGGTATTGTGCCAGCGGGTGCGGAGTCCCGTCCGCCGCGCGGACGGTGAAATCGTGGATCGTGGTCATTCCGGCCCGCTTCCGATGGCTTTCGCGATGCATAGAGCATCGTGCCACCCGGCCGAAGAGGTTCAGGCCGGCTGCGGCGACGGGCGCATCTTCTCCACATCGAAGGTGAGGCCCTGGGGCGTCATCCGCTCGCGGGCGACGATGCGCTCGTCGGGCGCGACAACGCCCAGCGGCACGTCCCTATCGGGCAGGACCACCGTCGTCGTCTTGTTGACGTGGACGAGGACGTGCCGACCCTTGGCCGCCGAGGCCACGGCCCAGCGGCGCAACTGGCCGTAATAGGGCTCGCGCTTCCACGCATTCGCCTGCCCCGGATCGACCTGCACGTTCATGTTGCGGGAGGCGGGATCGAGGCTCAGCACCATCTTGGCGCGCTCCGGCTTCCATTCCGGGCCGAGCCAGGCTTCGGTCATCCAGAGGCAGTGGAAGGCGCGGCAATGGTCGGGCCGGGTCTCATGGATCGCGCAGCCCCGGCCGGATCGGGTGTGCCGACACCATTGCCCGGCGACGCTCTCCACCGCCGGCACGTCGTAGACCTTGCAGCACAGGGTGCAGGTGCCGCATTCGCGGCCGGGAGCGGGGTGCGCGACAACGAGGTCGGGACTTTGCATCGGATGGTCCGGCATGCGTCCGGTGAGGAGGAATGCCGGACAACGCATCTATCTGCGCATCCATCGTGCCGGTAGTGTGGCACGGCCCACTCGTCAGGAGCGCCTGCATGCTCTCGAACCTCGCGACCCGCGACGTCGAAACTCTGCTCCACCCCTACACGCACCTTGCGAACCACCGACGCACCGGCCCGCTCGTGCTGGAGCGCGGCGACGGCGTGCATGTCTACGACACGGAAGGGCGGCCCTATATCGAGGGCATGGCGGGGCTGTGGTGCACGGCGCTCGGCTATTCGAACGCCGAACTCGTCGAGGCGGCGCGGGTGCAGATGGGCCGCCTGCCCTTCACGCACCTGTTCTCCGGCCGCAGCCATGACCCGGCCATCGAGCTGGCCGAGACGCTGAAGGAGCTGATGCCGGTTCCGACCTCGAAGATCTTCTTCTGCTCGTCCGGGTCCGAGGCGAACGACACGCAGGTGAAGCTTGCGTGGTACTACAACAACGCCCTCGGGCGGCCGAACAAGAAGAAGATCATCGCCCGCAAGAAGGGCTATCACGGCGTGACCATCGCCAGCGCGTCGATGACCGGCCTTCCGGCCAACCACATGGATTGGGACCTGCCGCTGCCGGGCTTCCTCCATGTCTCGACCCCGCACCATTACCGGGGCGCCGAGCCGGGCGAGAGCGAGGAGGCCTATTCGGCCCGGCTGGCCGCCGAGCTCGAGGAGACGATCCTGCGCGAGGGGCCGGAGACGGTCGCCGCCTTCATCGCCGAGCCGGTGATGGGCGCGGGCGGGGCGATCGTCCCGCCGAAGGGCTACTTCCCGGCGATCCAGGCCGTGCTGACGAAATACGACGTTCGCCTCATCGCCGACGAGGTGATCTGCGGCTTCGGCCGCCTCGGCACGTGGTTCGGCTCCGAACCCCTGGAGATGCGGCCGGACACGATCTCCTTCGCCAAGGCCGTGACCTCGGGCTACGTGCCGCTCGGCGGCCTCAGCATCGATCCGGCCCTGTACGACGTGTTAGTCGGCCAGAGCGAGAAGCTCGGCGGCTTCGGCCATGGCACGACCTATTCCGGCCATCCGGTCGCCTGCGCCGTCGCGATCAAGGCCATCGAAATCTACAAGCGCGATCGCGTCATCGAAGGCGCCGCCGAGAAGGCCCCGCAATTCCAGCGTCGTCTTTCGGCGCTGGTCGAGCACGATCTCGTCGGCGAGGCCAAGGGCATCGGCCTGATCGGCGGCTTGGAGATCGTGGCGGACAAGACGAGCCGGCGCCAGTACGACCCGAAGATGGGCGTCGCTGCCCGCTGTGTCGCCTTCGCCCAGGAAGAGGGACTGATCGTCCGCTTCCTCGCGGGCGACCGGGTGGCGGTTTGCCCGCCGCTCATCATCACCCCGGACGAGATCGACACGCTGTTCGACCGCCTGACGCGGGCGCTCGACCGGACCCGCGACTGGATCCGGGCTGAGTCGCCGTGACCTTCGTCCCTCGGTTCGCGTTCTCGACCGACGACGTCCCGGAGCGGGAGCGCCTCGATGCATGGCGCTCCATCTTCGCCGCCCACGCGCTCGATGCCGATCCGCTGGGTTTCTCCGGGCGGATCGAGTCGACTCAGGTCGGCCCGATGTCCCTGCGCATCATGAACGCGGCGACCCAGGCACCCGCACGCTCCCGAATGCAGGTCCGGCGCGATGGGCTGGATTCCTTCGTCCTGCACCTCAGCCGGCACAATTACAGCGTCGAGACCGAGCGCGGCATTGTCGACGTGCCGGCGGGATCGATCAGCTTCAACGACATGACGCAATCCTATCGCCGCTCCCTGGTGGCGGAAACGGATTCGGTGATCCTCGTGCTGCCGCGCGCATCGATTGCGGCCGTGCTGCCCAACGAGGATGTGCTGCACGGGCTGGTGATGCGGGGCGGCGCCGGCCTCCTGCTCGCCGACCATTTCCGCAGCCTCGCGGCGCACAGCCACGCGATCACCACGGTGGATGCGGGCCATATCGCCCAGGCGACGCTGCATATGCTCGCGGCCTGCGTGCGTCCGAGCCTGGACGCCTTCGCACAGGCGAGCGCGCCGCTCAACGCCGCCCGCCTCAGGGCCGCGAAGCGGTTCGTCCGCGCCCACCTCGCCTCGCCGATCCGGATCGACGCGATGGCGAAGGCGCTCGGCATGTCGCGCTCGCAGCTCTACCGCCTGTTCGAGCCGGAGGGCGGGGTGGCACGCTACGCGACCCGCCAGAGGCTCGAATCCGTGCGCTCCGCCCTGGACAATCCGCTGGAGCGACGGTCCATCGGCGAGATCGGTGAGGCCTTCGGCTTCACCAACGGCGCCGTCCTCGCCCAGGCCTTCCGCCAGGCCTTCGGACTGTCCCCGCGCGAGTACCGGGCGGGCGTTCGGGGCTTCTGACCGGCGCGGCCTATCTCGCCGCGTGAATCACCGGCACGGCGGGGGCGCCCTCCCACTCGGTGTTGGCCGGGATCGACTCGCCCTTCATGACGATGGTGAGCGGGCGCAGCCGGGCGAAATCGCCGACCTTGGTGTCGTAGAGCACCGTCGAGAACGACCCGACCGAAACGCCGCGCCCGACCACGACGCGGCCGATCTTCATGATGCGGTCCTCGTAGAGATGGGTCTGCAACGCCGAGACGCGGTTGATGGTGCAGAAATCGCCGATCTCGACGCAGTCGAACTCGGTGATGTCGGTGGTGAGCATGCACACCCCCTGGCCCACCTTCACGCCGAACAGGCGCAGGACCCAGGGCAGGAACGGCGTGCCCTGCAGGTGTTCGAGCAGGACCTTGCCGGCGAGCCCCCAATAGGCCACCGCGATGGCCTCGGTGCGCATGGCCCACCACGACCACATCGGCTGCATGCCGGGGCGGTAGACGCCCATCAGCACCCACTTCATCGCGATGACGGCCGAGGATTGGATCAGCGCGATCACCACGCTCACCGTGATGAAGCTGACCGCCAGTCCCGACCAGTCGCGCTCCAGGATCGCCGGGTAGAAGTACCAATCGATCGAGGTGATCGCGAGGGTGATGTAGAGCATCGGCGAGAACGAGGTCGAGAACGCCTCGAACACGCCGCGCCGCACCTTCGGCCACAGGCCGGGCTCGTAGGTCTGCGCGGCCGAGCCGAGATCGACCCGCTGCCGCGCCGGCAGGCGGATCGGCGGGGAGCCGAACCACGTCTCGCCGGGCGCCATCGCGTCGTTGGCCGGGGGCTTCGACTTGATGCCGATGAGCACGTCGTCCGGGATCACCGCGCCCGGCGGCACCACCGCGTCGTTGCCGACGAAGACGCGCTTGCCGGTCTGGACCGGATCGAGATGCATCCACCCCCGGCGGATCTCCTCCTCGCCGAACACCACCTCGTCGGCGATGAAGTTGCGGGCGCCGACCTCCGCGAGGTCGTAGCGGCCCGCGAGGTTGGTGGAGATTTCCGCGCCCTCGCCCATCCGGGCGCCCATCAGGCGGTACCACGCGCGCATGTAGACGGTGGCGAAGAGGGAGGCCAACGTCTCCAGCGTCACCTCGACGGCGAGCGCCAGCGACCACTTCCGCAGGTAGAACAGGGAGTGGATCGAGTAGGTGCCGTGCCGGGTGCGCGGCAGGATCGACCAGCGCAGGCCGGTGATGAGCAGCACCGTTCCGGCCGTCATCAGCATGGCGGTCGGCCATGTGAGGATCGGCAGGTAGAAGTGGTAGTCGATGTCCGTGATGTCGGAGAGCGAATCCGAGATCTGGTCGAAGATGAAGAAGGCCGGGAAGATCGGCAGCAGTCCCACCGCCGGGATCGCGCCGAGCAGCAACACGTAGATCAGCCCGAAAGCCAAGCGCCGCCGTGGGCTCGCCATCGAATGCGCGGGCAACTCGTCCGTCTCGGCCATGCCGACCTTGCGGCCGGGCGACCCGTCCCACCGTTCCCGGGCGCCGACGCGGGTGCCCGAGGGGATGGTGGTCAGGTCGGCCACCTCGGCCTGAGGTCCGATCACCGTGTCGTGCGAGATCACGCAGGACGTTCCGATGGCGGAATCCGCGCCGATCTCGACCTTCCCGATGACGAGTTCGTTGCCGACGATCTCGGCATTGGCGATGACGAGGCGGCCCCCGAGCGACGCGCCGTCGCCGATGGTGAGGAGATCGGGGGCGCCGATCTCGATATCCGAGATCAGCGTGTCCTTGCCGACCTTGGCGCCCATCAGGCGCAAGTAGCTGGCGATGGCCGGTGAGCCTTGAAGCCACTTCACGTGGACCAGCGGCGCGAGGCGCTGCGCCAGCCACCAGCGGTAATAGTACACGCCCCAGAGCGGGTAGCGGCCGGGTTTCGTCCGCCCGAGCACCAGCCACTTGCCGGCCACCGCGATGGCCGCCGTCACCGCGTTGATGGCGATGTAGACGAGCAGCAGCACGCCGAGTTCGGCGAAGAAGCTGAGGCCGCCGCCGGTCAGCAGCAGGTAGGTCACGAAGATGCCGAGCCACTGCACGGTGGCCAGCGCAATGAGGAAGGGCAGCGCGACAGCCTGGGCGAGGCCGCACAGGGCCCGGCGCAGGAGCGGCGGCGGCGCAAAGCTCAGATCCCTGATGGCGGCTTCGGCACCGACGCCGCCCGTCCGCTCGATCAGCGCGTCGGCCATCGCCCGCAGGGTGCGCTTGGCGTAGACGTCCGGCAGGGTGATGCCGGCGAGCGCGGGCGTCTCCCGCACCGCCGACACGAACCGCGCGGCCAGCAGCGAATGGCCGCCGAGATCGGCGAAGAAGTCGCCCTCCAGGGGGATTGGCTGCGCGCCGAAAACCTGCTTGGCGGCGGCAAGCAACGCCGCCTCGGTGTCGTTCTGCGGCGGCTCCTGGTCGCTATCGGCCGAGACGACCGTCAGGGGGGCGATCTTCAGCGCCTTGCGGTCGACCTTGCCGGAGGTGAGGCGCGGCAGGGTCTCCGCCACCTCGAAATGGCCGGGCACCATGTAGGGCGGCATCTCTGCCGCCAGCCGCTTGCGCAGCGAGGGCGTGTCGAGGCTCTGGCCGCGCTCGGGGATGAGAAAGGCGACGAGCCGGTCCACCCCGTCATCCGAGCGCAGCACCACCGCCGCCTGATTCACTTCCGGAACGGCGCGGATGCGCGACTCGATCTCGCCCAGCTCGACCCGGAACCCCCGGATCTTCACCTGATCGTCGATGCGCCCGTGGAAGAGGATGCGCCCGTCCGCGTCGAGGGAGACGGCATCGCCCGAGCGGTAGAGGATCGGGTCGGACCCGTCCGAGGCGAAGGGGTTCGCGATGAACTTCTCCGCCGTCAGTTCCGGCCGCTTCAGGTAGCCGGCCGCGACGCCGGGGCCGCCGATGAGCAGTTCGCCCTGCTCGCCGTGCCCGAGCAGGCGAAGGTCCTCGCTCGCCACGTAGACGGAATAGTTCGGGATCGGGCCGCCGATCGTCACCGGCTCGCCGGCATGCATCTCGGCGGCGGTGGCCACCACGGTGGCCTCGGTCGGCCCGTAGGTGTTGAACAGCTTGCGCCTGGCCGTCGCCCATTTGGCGATCAGCGGCTCGGGCAGGGCCTCGCCGCCCAGCAGCACGAGGCGGACCTTGGGCAGGTCCCCGGTGATCATGGCGAGCAGGGTCGGCACCGTGTCGAGAACGGTGATGTTGTTGTTGGCAATGATGCCGGGAAGCGCCTCGACATCGCCCATCATCGACGGGCTCGCGACGAACAGCGTCGCGCCGACGAGGTAGGGAACCCAGATCTCCTCCATCGACAGATCGAAGGCGACGGAGGCGCCCTGGAACACCACGTCGTCCGCCCGCATCCCGTAGAGCGCGTTCCCCGAGCGCAGGAAGTGGCAGATGTTGGCGTGGCTGATGACGATGCCCTTCGGCACGCCGGTCGAGCCGGAGGTGTAGATCAGGTAGGCCGGATGGCCGGGGGTCAGGCCCTTCGCCCGCGCATCGGGCACGGCGGCGTCGGCGGGCGTGTCCCTGTCGAGGGCGGCCGGCGTCAGGGCCGGGGTGCCGGCGGGCGCCTGGGCTTCGAGCGCCGGGGAGACAAGGAGCGCCTTCGCGACCGCATCCCCGAGGCAGATGCCGACCCGGTCGGCGGGGGCCTCGGCGTCGAAGGGCAGCCACGCGGCGCCCGAGAGGGTGATGCCGATCTGCGCGACGAGGAGATCCGGCCCGCGCGCCATCCAGAGGCCGACCACGTCGCCCGGTCCGATGCCGCGATGGGCCAGCCCGGCGGCGATCCGCTGCGCCCGTGCCACCACCTGGGCATAGCTCAGGTGCGGATGCAGCCCGCCCGCGCCGACGCTCGCTCCGTCGATCAGGCAGGGATGATCACCCCGCGACCGTGCGGACGCGAGGAAGATTTCGCCGAGCACTTCATCGCGGATCAGGTCGGGACGCCGGTCCCCGTACAGGACCGCCCCATCCTTCGACGGCCGCGCGCCCATGGCCGCCGTCGCGGGCAAGGACTTCTCGGCGAGGTCGCTCATGCGCTGCTCCGCTGCCCGGCCATACCCGCCGGCGCTCATCATCCTCGCGCCCTATAGCCCGTGGATCGTGCCGTTAGCGAGGCGGCTTTCCATGCGATGGCCCCTGCGGTGATGATGAATTCCCGACCGTTGCTTGTGGGTCATCAGGCCCAGCGCCAGCCCGCGGCATCGACCACCAGCACCTCGCCCTGGCGGATGCCGAGGCGCGGGGCGGCGTAGATGTCCAGCTGATCGAGGGCGACCAGCATGGCACGGGCGACGCCGCCATGGGCGACGATCACCGAAACCGGTGGGAGTTCCGCGAGGAACGGCGCCACGCGCTCCACCAGCATCGCGTAGCTCTCGCCGCCGAGGCCCGGCGGACGGTGGTGCCAGCGGTTCCGGTCCCGCTGGCTGGCCCCCGCCGCGTCGCGCCGCCGGATCTCCGCCCAGGTCGAGCCCTCCCAGGCACCGAAGCCGATTTCGCGCAGGCGCGGATCGGTGGCGTAATCCTTCGGCGGCAGCCCGAGCGCCTCGCGGAGAATCTCCATCGTGCGCCGGGTCCGGATCAATGGGCTCGCGATGTAGGTCGCCTCCGCCAGGGCTGTGCCGGCGACGGCCTTGAGGCGCGGCGCCACCGCCGCAGCCTGCGCCTCGCCGATGGCGTTCAGGTCGATATCATGGGCACCCTGAAGACGGCCCTCCGCGTTCCAGCCGGTCTGGCCGTGCCGGATGAAATAGATAGTTCGCAAACCGAACGTTCCTTACGAGGAACACGGCGACCGGAACGAGGCCTCAGCCCAACCGTTCCGATGCCGCTCAGCAACGCCCCCCACAGGCCTCACCGGATGTCCAAGAAGCACGGCAAGCATGATCGCGGCCAGCCCGTTTCCGGCAGGCAGGTATCAGACCGGGACGAACTCTCCCACGGACATTTGCTCCCACCCTCGACATCCCTGTGGGCGAACGCCGCCGGGATGATCGCCGGGGAACGGCCAGACGCGCTCGGCGGGCAGGTCTCCGGCTCGGTCGTGCCGGCGCAGGGGATCGTCGCCGTGCCGCCGGGTGCGCCCTTCGATCTGGCGGGTGTCGACACGCGCGAGGATGGCGGGCTCGACAAGACGTGGGCCGAGGAGCACCTGCGCAAGGAGCGGGCGCGGATCTCCGACCTTCAGGAGAAGCTCTATGCGGAGCGGCGGCGCAGCCTGCTCATCGTGCTCCAGGCCATCGACACCGGCGGCAAGGACGGCACGATCCGCGCCGTCCTGAAGGGCGTGAACCCGCAGGGCTGCGCCATTGCTTCGTTCAAGGTGCCCTCGCCCGAGGAATTGGATCACGATTTTCTCTGGCGCTATCACCGCCGCACCCCCGGCAAGGGGATGATCGGGGTGTTCAACCGCAGCCATTACGAGGACGTGCTGGTGGTCCGGGTGAAGGGCCTCGTGCCCGATGAGGTTTGGCGGGCGCGCTACGGGCTCATCAACGATTTCGAGCGGCTGCTCACCGAAAGCGGCACGACGATCCTGAAGTTCTTCCTGCACATCTCGAAGGCGGAGCAGAAGGAGCGGCTGGAAGCCCGCATCGCCGATCCGTCCAAGCATTGGAAGTTCGACCCGGCCGACCTCGTGGAGCGCAAGTCTTGGGATTCCTATCAGGACGCCTTCGCGGACGCGCTCGGCCGCTGCTCGACCCCGCATGCCCCCTGGCTCGTGGTACCGGCCGACCGGAAGTGGTTCCGCAACTACGTCGTGGCCAAGACCGTGGCCGATACGCTCGAGGCGATGGACCCGCAGTTTCCCGAGGGGCCGAAGGACATCGCGGGCCTCAAGGTGCCGGATTGAGCCTGTGACCTCCCGGCGTCGCGTGTTCGCTCGCGATGGCGGCGTGGGCGGTGGAAACGCTGTAACCTCGGACTCGCCTCCCGGCGGGTTCTGTAGTCAGTCGAACTGCAATCACACCGCGCCGCACCAACATCGAGCGCAAGCCGTTCAATCCGCTGCACGATGCCTCTGTGAAGGCGCGCTACTCACGCCATTACACGATCACCCGCGAAGAGTTGGACTAGATCGTGGAACGCCCGACATCGGCCTCAGCCTAAGTCTCCGGCCGAGAGGTTCGAACTCCCCTCTCCCCGCTTGCGGGGAGAGGGCCGCGACGACCCCGTCGTCGTCGCGGCGAGGCGGCAGCCGATGGTGAGGGGGCGTGCCGAACGAGGCTCCTCCGGTAAGCCCCCTCACCGCCGCTTCGGCTTCGCCTCCGCTTCCGGCTGGCACGACAAGGTGCCAGCGGGCCTCTCCCCGCTTGCGGGGAGAGGGGTTTCCCGCGCCTTTTCGGCCAGTCTTACAGAATGAAATCGGCGACGGCGCGTTCGGTCAATCCACCAGCGCCGCGTAGGTCAGCACGCGCAATTCCTTGCGGATCGGCAGGGCCGAGGACGGGACGAGCTGCGTCATGAGCACGACGGCCAGATCCTCCTTGGGGTCGATCCAGAAGGCGGTGGAGGCCATGCCGCCCCAGGCGACCTCGCCCGGCGTGCCGACGATCTGCGCCTTGGCCGGATCGAGCATCACCGAAAAGCCGAGGCCGAAGCCGATCCCCGTGTAGGAGGTTTCCGCGAAACGCGGCGTGCCCATGGCCGCCAGATCACCCGGCAGGTGGTTCGACGTCATCAGCGCGACGGTCTTGCGGCCGAGGAGCCGGCGCCCGTCGATCTCGCCGCCATTGAGGATCATCCGGCAGAAGCGGTGATAATCCGCCGCCGTCGAGACGAGCCCGCCGCCGCCCGAGGCGATGGCCGGCGGCTGCGCGAAACTGCTCTCGACGGAGCCGTCGAAGGGCCGCAGCTTGCGCTCGCGGTCATAGGCGTAGCAGGCGCAGAACCGGTCCAGCCATTCCGGGTGAACGTGGAAATCCGTGTCGACCATGCCGAGGGGCGCGATCACCTCCTCGCGCAGGTAATCCGCGAAGGGTCGGCCGGAGACGATAGCGACGAAATGGCCGAGCACGTCGGTGGCCACGCTGTAGTTCCAGGCCGCGCCGGGCTGGGCCAGCAGCGGCGCCGAGGCCGCCCGCGCCGTCATCTCGGCCAGGGTGCCCTCGCGAGAGAGGAAGTCGATGCCCCTCTCGCGATAGACCGCATCGACCAGGGTCGCTTCCATGAAGCCGTAGGTCAGGCCGGCGGTGTGGGTGAGGAGATCGCGCACGGTGATCGGCCGCTTGGCCGGTTCGGTCTCGATTCTGGCGCGGTTGCCGCCGACCGCGACGCGCATCTCCGCGAATTCCGGCAGGAAGCGGGAAACCGGGTCATCGAGCTGGAACAGGCCCTGCTCGTAGAGCTGCATCACCGCCACCGAAGTGAGCGGCTTCGTCATGGAATAGATGCGCGTCACCGTGTCGAGGGTGAAGGGCGTGCCGCGCGCGAGGTCCGCCTGCCCGCAGGCGCGGGCGAAGACCGTCTTGCCGCGCCGCTGCATCGACACCGAAAGGCCCGCGAGCCGCCCATCCGCCACGAGCCGGTCCATCCACGGCGCAATCCGGGAAAGTCGCTGCGGGCAAACGCCCGCCTCGCGCAGGTCCGTGTCGGTGGTCATGCCCATCCGCTGCTCCTTCCGCTCGTCGTCCTCCCCGACGCTGTACGCGCTCCGATGGGCCGGCGCGAGCGCAAGAGCGGTCTCAGCGCGGTTCGACGAGCGGCTGGTAGACGATGCGGACGGCGCGTCGGGGCGCCTCTCCGGCAGACGCGAACAGCGCCGTCACCGAGTCGGACGGACGCAGCGTCCAGCGCTCCTCCGCGCCCACGAGGATGCGGGGCTTGGGAGCGGGCAACGCGGAATCCGCCGCCCCGGTCGGGAAGGAGGCGAAGCCGGTGACGACGACAAGAGCGAGAAGCAGGCGGTTGGACATGGCGACCACGCGTTGCGAGCGAAGCCAGGGTGACGCGCGCCAATGAAGACGAGATCGAACCGAATCGGTCGGGTGATTGTTGCGAACAGCAATTCGGAGTTGCGGTTTATCGCTTCTCACGACTTTTGGTGAATGAGGAACGCGCGGAATGGCGACCAAAGTGGAGGGGGTGGCCGGCACGCCCGAGCGCGCCGAGGTCGGCAGCGTCGTCGATACGGACATCGCGGGGCGCCTCGACCGCCTCCCCTGGGGTCGCTTCCACGTTCTGGTGATCGTAGCGCTGGGCATCACCTGGGTGCTCGACGGCCTCGAGGTGACGCTGGCCGGCTCCCTCGTCGGGGCGCTGCGCCAGCCGCCGATGTCCTTCACGGAGTTCGATGTCGGCCTCGCGGCCTCCTCCTACCTCGTCGGCGCCGTGACAGGCGCGGTGGGCTTCGGCTGGCTGACCGACCGCATCGGCCGCAAGAAGCTCTTCTTCATCACCCTGGCGCTCTATCTCGTCGCCACGGCGGCCACCGGCCTGTCCTGGAACGTGGTGAGTTTCTGCTTCTTCCGCTTCCTCACGGGCGCGGGCATCGGCGGCGAATACACCGCCATCAACTCGACCATTCAGGAACTCGTGCCGGCGAGCGCACGGGGCTGGACGAACCTCGTCATCAACGGCTCGTTCTGGATCGGCGCGGCGCTTGGCTCCTTCATGTCGATCGTGCTGCTGAAGCCGGAAGTGATCGACCCCGCCTGGGGCTGGCGCGTGGCCTTCCTCACCGGCGGCGCCATCGGCCTCGTGATCCTGTTCCTGCGGCGATGGATTCCCGAAAGCCCACGCTGGCTCGCGACCCATGGCTATGTGGCCGAGGCCGACCGCGTCGTCACCGGCATCGAGAAGCGCTTCACCGATGCGGGCGTGACCCTGCCGCCGCCGGACCCGAAGAAGCACACCAAGGTTCGCGTCCGTCACCACACGCCCATCACGGAAGTAGTGAGATCGATGTTCGTGACGAGCCGCAAGCAGACGGTGGTGGGCCTGTGTCTGATGGTGGGGCAGGCGTTCTTCTACAACGCCCTCTTCTTCACCTACGCCCTGGTGCTGGAGAAGTTCTATCAGGTGCCCGGCGGGCAGGTCGGCTGGTATCTGCTGCCGTTCGCGCTGGGCTCGTTCCTCGGGCCGGTCGCCCTGGGGCGGCTCTTCGACACGGTGGGCCGGCGTCCGATGATCGCCTTCACCTACGGCATCTCCGGCGTGATGCTGGCCGGGGCCGGCTACCTGTTCCTCATCGACGCCTTCGGCCCCGTGGGCCAGACGGCGGTGTGGATGGCGGTGTTCTTCTTCGCCAGCGCGGCGGCATCGTCGGCCTATCTCACGGTGGCGGAAACCTTCCCGCTGGAGATCCGGGCGCTCGCCATCGCCGCCTTCTATGCCATCGGCACGGGAGTCGGCGGCGTTTCGGGCCCGCTTCTGTTCGGCACGCTCGTCGAAAGCGGCTCGCGGGAATACGTCTTCGTCGGCTACCTGCTCGGCGCGGTGCTGATGATCGTCGCCGCCGTGGTGGGCGGCATCTGGGGGACCGCCGCCGAAGGGCGGTCCCTCGAAGATGTGTCAAAGCCGCTGGCCGCGGCCTGACCCGTCGGCTTAGCGGTTGGCGACGTCGATCCGGGACGCGGCGGCCGAGAACGGGCGCGGCGTCTCGGCGGTCGGGACCGGCTGGGGCGTTACGGTGAAGTCGCCGGCCGGGTGGACGGCGCGAATCTCGCGGGCATGTTCGCGGCTGATCGGCGGGGTCACGTTGATCCGGTCGTCGGCCGTGGCGACGCCGGCCGCGAAGGTCGCCGCGGCGATAGCGGACGACGCGAGAACGATAATCGTGCGCATTGTGTGCTCCGATGCGACACCGGGGAATTCCGGCACGCAAAAGAAAACACAGATTTGGTGCGCTGCGGTTTGAAAAATTCGCAATGCAACAAAACGCGGAGCGTCAAGCCGCCCTGCGCTATGGTTCCCATTGCCGAGGCAAACAGACTGCCGCCCTTGTAACAAGATATGCGTTCAGCGCATGAGTTGCGCTATGTCAAATGTATGACATGTCCGACGCGGGCAGCTTGGATCACGCCGGGCGACGCCAGACCTGGCCGTGATAGACGAACTTGTCGCCCTCGCTCGCCAGGGCGGACAGCCCGTTGAACGCCGGATCCTGCACGGTGATGACGCTGGTGGGGATGCCGCGCATCATCGCCGCGAAGGGGGCCTTCCGCTCGAAGGCAGCACGAAATCCGCTTTCTTCCAGCACCCCAATGATGCGGGGCGCGATGCCCCCGCCGATATAGACTCCGCTCGTGGCGAGGAAGGTTAGGGCCAAGTCGCCACACACGCGCCCAAGCAGACGGGCGAACAAGGTCAGTGTCTCGACCGCGTGGGGATCGGAGGCGTTCAGACCCGCCTCGGTGACGGCGGCGGGATCGATCTTGTCATGGGGACGCCCGGTGCGGACCTGAGCCACCGCCGCGTGCAACCGCGCGAGGCCGGGCCCTGACAGAACCGTCTCGACGGTGATGCGATCCTCGACACGGTCCAGGGCGTGCCAGACCTGTTCCTCGAAGTGATCGGCCGGGCCGATATCGGTGTGTCCCGCCTCGGTCGAGACGATGGCGAGGCTGGAGGCGTAGGGCACCAGGGCCGCCGCGCCGAAGCCGGTGCCCGGGCCGAGGACGACGCGGGCGCCCCCCACGACGGGCGGGCAATGGCCGATCGGCGTCAGGTCGTGCGGCTCGATCTCGGCCGCGCCCGCCGCCACCGGCACGTAATCGTTGACGATCACCGCCGAGGACAGGTCGAAATCCCCCGCGATGCGTTCGCCGCTCACTTTCCAATGGGCGTTGGTGAGCTGGATCTCCGGTCCGTCGACGCGGCCGGCGATGGCGAGGATGCTGGAGCGCGGCGCGGGCGCATCCTGCCCGGCTTTGCCGAGGGCGGCGCGGATCGCGGACGAGGGATCGGGATGGTCCGCCGTCGCCTCGTGCGAGAGCGTGCGTGGCTTCGCGCCCTTTCGCTCCAGAAGTCCGAAGCGGGCATTCGTGCCGCCGATGTCGCCGATGAGCACCGGGAACTCGAACATCGACATGATCCTCTCCACCGCACAGTCGCGGCTACCCACGACCTGTGTGGCAAATGACGCCCGCCACGGGAAGAGCACGGGCCAACCCTTGCGCCCGACGCGGCCCCCCATTGCACCGCACAAGGCTTGAGCATTGCGCCGCGTTCGGCGAGGAGCGCGGCTGTAAATTACGCTTTCAGTGTCTGAAAATAAAATTTAACTCTCGCAGAGATTCACCGGTAGCAATGATCGAGAACGGCACCTGCTCTCCCTCGCGTTATGGGAACGATAGTTCCGCAGACATCAGCCGCCGGCAACTTATCGGTACTGCGCTGACCGGGGCAGCCGTCGCCGCCGTGCCCGCGACGATTGCGGAAGCAGCCGGCAATACTCGCAGGGTCGACGTATTGCTGATCGGCGGCGGCATCATGAGCGCCACCCTCGGCGTGTGGCTGCGGGAGCTCGAGCCCGACTGGTCGATGGAGATGGTCGAGCGTCTCGACGGCGTCGCGCTGGAGAGTTCGAACGGCTGGAACAACGCCGGCACCGGCCACTCCGCCCTGGCCGAACTCAACTATACGCCCGAGGACACGAAGGGTCGCGTCACGATCGACAAGGCGGTCGCGATCAACGAGGCGTTCCAGATCTCCCGGCAGTTCTGGTCCTGGCAGGTCAAGAACGGCGTCCTGAAGAATCCGCGCAGCTTCATCAACTCGACGCCGCACATGAGCTTCGTGTGGGGCGAGGAGAACGCCTCGTTCCTCAAGCGCCGCTTCGAGGCGCTGAAGGCGAGCCCGCTCTTCGCCAGCATGCAGTTCTCGACGGATCCCGAGCGCATCAAGGCCTGGGTGCCGCTGATGATGGAGGGCCGCGATCCGCAGCAGAAGATCGCCGCCACCTGGGCGCCCATCGGCACCGACGTCGATTTCGGCGAGATCACGCGCCAGTTCGTCGGCCACCTTACGAGCGGGCCGAAATTCGATCTGAAGACCGGCACCGAAGTCGAGGCCCTGACCCGCAACGGCGACGGCTCCTGGCGCGTGACGACCCGCAACGTGAAGACCGGCGCCGAGGATACGGTCGATGCCGCGTTCGTCTTCATCGGCGCGGGCGGGCGGGCGCTGCACCTGTTGCAGAAGTCAGGTATTCCCGAAGCCGAGGATTACGCCGGCTTCCCCGTGGGCGGCTCGTTCCTGATCAACGACAATCCGGACGTCACGTCGCTGCACCTCGCCAAGGCCTACGGCAAGGCCTCGGTCGGCGCCCCGCCGATGTCTGTGCCGCACCTCGACACCCGCATGCTCGGCGGCAAGCGCGTGATCCTGTTCGGACCGTTCGCGACCTTCTCGACCAAGTTCCTGAAGGAAGGATCGTATCTCGATCTGCTCTCCTCCACGACCACGAGCAACGTGTGGCCGATGGTGCGCGTCGGCATCGACCAGTACCCGCTGGTGGAATACCTCGCCGGCCAGCTCATGCTGTCGGACGAGGACCGCTATCAGGCCCTGCGTGAGTACTTCCCGAACGCCAAGAAGGGCGACTGGCGCCTGTGGCAGGCGGGCCAGCGGGTGCAGATCATCAAGCGCGACCCCGAGAAGGGCGGCGTGCTGAAGCTCGGCACCGAGATTGTCAGTGCGAAGGACGGCAGCATCGCGGGCCTGCTCGGTGCCTCGCCGGGCGCCTCGACCGCCGCGCCGATCATGCTGTCCGTGTTGGAGAAGGTCTTCGCCAAGAAGGTCGCGACGCCGGAATGGCAGGAGAAGATCCGCCGCATCGTCCCGAGCTACGGCACGAAGCTCAACGACGATCCGCAGAAGGCCTTCGAATCCCTCGCCATGACGAGCGAGACGCTGCAGCTCACCCCGCCGCCGCGCATCGAGGCTTCGGTGCCGGTGCCTGTCGAGGCCCCCGCCGAGGACGCGGTGGTGAAGCCCGTCCCCGACATGGCGCCGTAAGCGCCGCTCAGGCTGGCGGCAGCGCGTCCGGGTCGATCGGCGCGCCGGCGGCCCAGGACGCGAGGAGCGCCCGCACCGCCGCCGGGTCCGGCAGGCGGCGGGCGGCGGCGGTCTCGCCGTCGCCGACGCGCACCGCCACGCCACCATCCTCGCTGACGCTCGCGAAGGCGATCTCGTCGGTCTTGTCGTCGCCGAGGAAGATGGCCCGTCGCCCCGCGTAGGGCGGCTCTTCCATGAACGTGCGAATGGCGACGCCCTTCGTCGCGGTGGCTGGGACGATCTCGCCCACCGCCTTGCCGAGTTGCAGCCGGTAGGCACTGGTCAGCACCCGCGCCGCCTCCTTCACCAACGCCTCGGCCCGCTGTGCGTCATCCGGGCTGGCCAGCCGCCAGTGGACGGCGACCGACGCGCCCTTGTCCTCGATCAGCACGTTCGCCAGAGCTTCCGAATCCGCGTGCAGGCGCGCGACCTGACGGCGCAGCTCCGGGTGATCCTCCGGCCGGCCGCCGACGATCTCGCCTTCGCGCCTCCGCTCGACCCCATGCAGACCGGCCGCGTCCAGCACGGCGGGGCTGAGGAAGCCGTCGATCTGCGTGATCGGGCGGCCGCTGACGATCGCGAGCGCTCCGCCCAGCCGCGTCCGCAGCGCTTCGAGGTTGTCGATCAGCCCCGTTTCGACCGTCACGGCATCGGGCCTGGGCGCGATGTCGACGAGGGTTCCGTCGAAGTCGAGGAAGAGGGCGAAGTCCATCGCTGCGGTCCTGAGCGTTGAGGGCGGCCGGTGCCGGAGGTAGCGCGCAGGCCGGAGGGCGCAACAGGAAGCGTGATCGAGCCGGCGATCCCCTCAATCCACAGCAATTTACCGGCCGAAGACACGACATGGTAACGAGACCGGCCGAACCTGCCCGCATTCCTTCGCCGGACAGCGGACATGATGACAAGCCAGCAACTCGCCGAGGAACTGAAGCGCATCGCGACGGCCCAGGTGAGCGACATCACGCGGGCTGTGAAGGAAGGCCAGAAGTCGATCGCCCTCAACGAGGTGCGGGACATGGCCCGGCGCATCGGCCTGCTCGCCGACGCCTTCGATCCCAAATCGGCCCCCGAACCCACCCAGGACGTCGAGGCCGCCTGAACCCGGCCGCCCGGCCTCACTCGTAAGAAAGCCTCGCCCTCATGCGTGCCTTCTTCAACATCGTCGTCAACGGAAAGGTCATTTCGGATCGCGTCGGCCAGGACGTCGCGGATGCGGCCGCCCTGCGCTTCGTCGCATCGACGGTGGTGCGCGGCCTCGTCCAGCGCCATGGCGGCGAGGCCAAGCTCCTCGACGCCGCGCTCCTCGTCACCGACGAGGCCGGCGCGCGGCTGATGGAGATCTCGTTCTTCGAGGCGCTCTACCTGCCGGTGGCGCCGGAGGCCGATCCGAACCGGCGCCGGCCGGAGGCACGCGCCGAGCGCCCGAACGCGCTGCTCGGCGCCGCGCTGAAGCCGATGCGGCGCTTCGCGGACGCCGTCAGCGCCCGCGTCCAGGCGATCGCGCAGCCCTGAGGCTTCAGCCGAACAAGTCCTCGACCACGAAGCCGCGCGGCGCCAGCCGCTCGGCCAGCAGGCGGCGATGGCAGCGCGACGGATCCCGCTCGAAGCAGAGCAGGCACGTCGGTGCCTTCTCCGCGAGGATGGCCAGTTCGTCGAGCGCCGCGATGCCCGCGGACGTTTCCAAGACTTCCTCGCAGTAGATGCGCTTCAGGAGCGCGGCATCGTCGGCGCGGGCGGCCTCGCGGCCGGATTTCGGCGTGCCGAGCGCCCGCAGATGCGCATAGCCGAGCCCCGCCTCCTCCAGCCCCGCCTTCAGGGCCCCCTTCGAGAAGCCGCGCTTGCGCGAATTCGCCACGGCCCGGACATCGGCCAGCACGGCGACCCCGGCCGAACGCAGCGCATCGCGCAACCGCTCCGGGTCGAGGCCTTCGTAGCCGATGGTAAACACGGTGTTGCTCACGCCGAGGCGTCCCGACTTCCCTTGCTTTGCCGGGACTTAGGCGCTTCCGGCGCCGTCTCCAAGTCCAACAGGCTGTGAGTATGTCGCTGGCCGGCAACGCATCCCGGAATTCCGCCGCATTGATCGCAAAGGTCCGTTAACTGCACAGGGGTCATCGAATAGGCCTGTCGTAAGCGCTTTTCTGAGAAACGGGCGGTGGCGCTGATGTCGCGGGATCGAGTTTCTGCACCGTACTTCGGGGACGCTCTGGGGGCGTCGCTGTCGGCATGGGTGCGGACGGCACGTCGGGCGCTTGCGGTGGCGACTTTCGCCGGGCTCGCCGCCTGTTCCAACAACCCCGATTTCTACCCCACCAAGGGCGACGTGAAGCCCCACCCGGGCGTGGCCAAGGCCAAGCTCCACCCGATCCAGGGCATCGACATCTCCAAATGGCAGGGGAACGTCGATTGGGCGTCCGTCCGCGCCGCAGGCACTCAGTTCGCCTTCATCAAAGCGACCGAGGGTGGCGACCACGTGGACGAGCGCTTCCGCGCGAACTGGGATGGCGCCGCCGCCGCCGGCATCCCGCGCGGGGCCTACCATTTCGTGTTCTGGTGCCGTTCGGCGCGGGAGCAGATGAACTGGTTCAAGAAGAACGTCCCGAACGACCCGACCGCCCTTCCCCCGGTCCTCGATGTCGAGTGGAACGGCCACTCCCAGACCTGCCCGCGCAAGCTCCCGAAGGAGCAGGCCTTGGCGATGGTGCAGGAAATGCTGGAGGAGATGGAGCGCTATACCGGCAAGCGCCCGATCATTTACACCGACATCACGTTCCACAAGGACGTTCTCGAGGGTGAGCTGCCGGATTACCCGCATTGGCTGCGCTCCACCGCCGCCGAGCCGGAACAGCGCTTCGTGAACCGTCGTTGGATGCTGTGGCAGTTCACCTCAACCGGCCGCGTCCCAGGCGTTCGCGGAGACGTCGACCGCAACGCCTTCTACGGGACACCCTCCGATTGGGCGTCCTTCCTTTCAACGGACTGTGATCCGAGAGAACACAAGCGTTTGTCGTCGCAGGGCGTTTGCACGGATAAGTAGCATTCAGGTGACGACTTGCCAAAACTTTTATGAATTAGCAAAATTTGTCAGTTCATGGTCTAATGTTGAACAGACGCCACTCTGCGGGATGGCTAGGGAGTAGGAATTACAGACGCCAAAAACAACGCGATGCCCGCCGAACCGACCGCCCGCCTCGAAACCAATCTGCTGCTGAAGGCGCTGCGCGGCTTCGACCGCGAACTCTTGGTGCCGCACCTCGAACCCGTGAGCTACGCCAAGGGCGCCACGATCTTCGAGGCGGGCGCGCCCGTGACGCACATCACGTTTCCCTGCGACCACGCCGTGGTCACTCTGGTGATCATTACCCGAGACGGCCGGAGCGCCGAGACGGCGACCATCGGGCATGAGGGGGCGGTCGGCGGTATCGTCAGCCAAGGCTATGTTCCGGCCTCCACGCACGCCGTCGTGCAGATCGCCGGGCCGATGCTGCGGATCGAGTCCGCGGCCCTTCAGGAGGCGAAGCGCCAGTCGCGCTACATCCGCGACCTGTTCGCCCGCTACTCGGATTGCCTGCTCGCCCAGGTGCTGCAATCCTCGGCCTGCAACGCCCTGCATCCGATCGAGCAGCGCTGCCTCCGCTGGCTTCAGACCCTCCACGACCGGATTGGTTCTCCGGTCCTGCCGATCACGCACGAGCTCCTGGCGGCGATGCTCGGCGTCCAGCGGACCTATCTCACCCGTATCCTGCGGATCCTGCAGGAGCAGGGGCTGATCAAGGTCGGTCGCGGTCGCATCACCATCCTCGACCGAACCCGGATGGAAGCCATTTCCTGCGACTGCCATGCCCGTGTGAGGGATCATTACCAGACGGTGCTCGGCGCCATTTACAGCGACGCCGGACTGGTGGAGATCGACCCACCCCAGAACCGCTTCGTCGCGACCGATCCCGAGAGCGAACGGCGGACCCGCTGCGTCGAATCGAGCACGGGCGGGTAGCGGCGATCAGCGCCGTTCGAGCAACTCGATGACCGCCCCGTCGGGGGCGTCGAGGAAGGCGATGCGCAGGTTGGGGCCGCGCTCGATGATATCGGTGCGGAACGCCACGCCGCGCCCTTTCAGCTCCGCCATCGCGGCCTCGATGTCCTCGACCGCCAGGCCGATATGCTCGATGCCGAGACAAGGCGACGTCAGCGGCGGATGAACATCGGCGGTCGCCTGCTCGATGAAGATCGTCAGGCCGCCGAGGTCGAGGATCATCCGCTGCACGGGGTCGTCACCCACCCGGCCGGTCTCCCGCGCGCCGAACATCGCGGTGTAGAAAGCGGCGGCCGACACGGGATCGCGGCTGCGCAAATGGACGTGATCGCAACGGTAGGTCATGGCTTCCGGCATCGATGGTGGATCGGAAGAGCTTACGCCTGCACACCCACCATGGCGATGCGCGGGAGGCGCTATTCCGACGCTTGACGGCGGCCTGTTTCGCGCAGACTTTCGCTGATACGACCGTTGCAGAGATGCAACACGCGTCTTACATGCGTGGCAATCCCGCTTCGCCGAAAGCATTCTACGACCGATGCGCAACCCATACGACGTTCTGGGCGTGCCGAAGGCCGCGAACGAGGCCGACATCAAGAAGGCCTATCGCAAGCTCGCCAAGGAGTTCCACCCCGACCGCAACAAGACCGATGCGAAGGCCAAGGACCGGTTCGCGGAAGTGAACTCGGCCTACGAGATCCTGGGCGACGCCGAAAAGCGCAAGCAGTTCGACCGTGGCGAGATCGACGCCGATGGAAAGCCCCGTGCCACCGGCTTCGAGGGGTTCGGCGGCTTCGGCGGCGGTGGCGGGCGCGGCTTCGATTTCGAATCGATGGCCCGCAGCCAGCGCACGGGCGGCATGGGCGCGGGCGGCATGGGCGAGGATATCTTCTCGCACATCTTCAGCGAGGCCTTCCGTGCCGGCGGCGCCGGACCGGGGCCGCGTCAGGCCGCACGCGGGGAGGATGTCTCCGCCGAGTTGATCGTGAGCCTGGAACAGGTCGGCGGCGAGGAGAAGCTGCGCCTCAACCTGCCGACCGGCCGCGAGGTTGACGTGATGATCCCGAAGGGCGTGGTGGACGGTCAGACGATCCGCCTGCGCGGCCTCGGCCATCCCGGCGGCCCGCGCGCCGAGCCGGGCGACGCGCTGCTCACCATCCGCATCCAGCCGCATCCGCGCTTCAAGGTCGAGGGGGCGGACCTGCGGGCGAGCGTGGACGTCCCGCTCGACGATGCGATCCTCGGCGGGACGATCAGGGTGCCGACCTTGACGGGCGCCGTCGAGATGAAGATGCCGCCCATGACCAGTTCGGGCCGGACGTTCCGCCTGCGGGGCAAGGGCCTGCCCAAGAAGGACGGGACACGCGGCGATCTCTTCGCCACCACGGCGATCGTACTGCCGGCCGGTGACGACGAGGCCCTGGCCGAGTTCGCCCGCGCCCGCCGGGCCGCCAGAGTCGGCTGAAACCTTCAATCCGGCCCGCTCCGTTGCGGGCCGGACTTCCGTCACCGACGCGCCTCCGCTAAGGGAACCCCCGGCGCTACCGGCGCCGCGTTACTCCGGGAAGCGTCATGGCGGAACACGGGCACGGGATTCTGGCAGGCAAGCGGGGGGTGATCCTTGGGGTCGCCAACAACCGTTCGATCGCCTGGGGCATTGCCCGAAGTGCCCGCGCCCATGGCGCCGAACTGGCCTTTACCTACCAGGGGGACGCCCTGCGCAAGCGCGTGGAGCCCCTGGCGAAGGAACTGGACGCGCAGGTCATCGGCCATTGCGACGTCACCGACGCCGCCTCCATCGACGCGGTCTTCGCCGAGGCCGGGCGCATCTTTCCCGAGGGGATCGATTTCGTCGTCCACTGCATCGCCTTCTCCGACAAGGACGAACTGACGGGGCGTTACCTCGAAACCTCCGAGGAGAACTTTACCAAGTCGCTGCTGATCTCCTGCTACTCGTTCACGGCAGTGGCGCAGCGGGCGGAGAAGATCCTGCGGCCGGGCGGCTCGCTGCTGACGCTGACCTATTACGGCGCCGAGAAGTGGATGCCCCATTACAACGTCATGGGCGTGGCCAAGGCGGCGTTGGAAGCCTCCGTCCGCTACCTCGCTGCCGATCTCGGCCCGAAGAACATCCGCGTCAACGCGATTTCGGCCGGGCCGATCAAGACGCTGGCCGCCTCCGGCATCGGCGACTTCCGCTACATATTGAAGTGGAACGAATACAACGCGCCCCTGCGGCGCACGGTGACGATCGGCGAGGTCGGGGAAACGGCCGCCTACCTCATCTCCGGGATGGCCGCCGGCATGACCGGCGAGATCCTGCACGTCGATGCGGGGTACCACGTCGTCGGCATGAAGAATCCCGAGGCGCCGGACATGTCCCTCGACAAGGACTGATCGCCCGGCATCCGCGCAAACGAAAAGGCCTGCCCCGGGGGACCGGGGCAGGCCTTTTTCGTGAAGCGCGGTGGCTCAGTCGTCGTCCTGAGTGGCGGCCGCCGGAGCCTGAGCGGGCGCGCCCGCAGCGGCGGGCTTGGCCGCCGGAGCCTTTGTGCCCGGCTTCGGGGCAACGGCCGCCTTCGGCATGTACTCGGGATCCGTGCGCGGGCCGTTCGGGCCGTTGGTCGGCCCGCCGAGCTGGCCGGGGATGAGATCGCTGACCTTCGTCCAGGTCTGCGACTTGCACAGGAAGGCGATCAGGCAGCCCTTCACGGTCAACTCACCGGGCGCCTCGGTCCAGATCGTGACCTTGTAGAACTTGCCGTCCTCGGAATTGTAGATCTGCCCTTCGTAATGGGCTTCGTCATTGGGCTTCAGGCCCATGATGAGCTGGTGGCCGAGCGACGGACGGGCCTGCTTCTTCGGATCGGGATTCTTGAAGTCGGTCCGGGGCTCGCCCTTGTCGTTCAGCGGAACCTTCAGCCACACGACATAGCCGCAGAGCTTGTCGTTGGCGGCGCCGCACTTCTCCAGGCGAACGCGGGCGCGCCCATCCTCGGTGAGATAGGTGCCGCTGGGATCGGTCGGTGTGGCCGCACGGGCCGGGCCGGCGAAGGCTGCCAGCGCGAGCAGCGCGACAGGCGCGGCGCGGCGACTGAGGGTACGAAACATCATCCCTGAACTCTCCTCCATCGCGAGCCGCGGGCCATGGGGAGGCCCGGCCGGGAGGCCGGCGGGCCAGATGCCAAAGCCGACGCGCGGCGCCGATGCTGCCGGTGCCGTCTCACGCCCGAAGTTGGCCGGATGATGACAGCAAGCGCGGTTCGGCACGCCATCCTGCGTCAGGCGCAACCGTGGCTGCTCAAAAGCGAAGGGGCCGGTGCGTTGGCACCGGCCCCTTCAAACACGTTCCCGTGACGCGCCGCTTACTCGGCGGCGGTCATTTCGGCGGTGAAGTGGCCACACCAGTCGCTCGTGGCGACGACGGGCCAAAGACCCTTGGTGTCGGGACCCGGCTGGCTGATCGGCGGGTTGAAGCGGCAGAGGCCTTCGTCGGCCTTGGCAACGGCGCCGTTGCCCTTGTGCTCGTCGTAGAAGCGGCAGCTCTCGCAGGACGCATTCGCAGTACCGGCCATGCCCACTCTCCCTGAAAATGTCTGGCGAAGCCGCTCCCGGCGCCGCCCGTAGTTCTTAATTAGAACAACTCTAATGACAGGTCAATGACAGGCCGGAACGCAAAAGGCCCGAGGCGGTGAGCCCCGGGCCAACGGCCATCTGGTTTGTGCTAGAAACGGATCAGGCGGCGGTGCGCGCCGCCTCGACCGGCTTGTCGCGGAACAGGGCGGTGCAGCCGGAGCCGCGGTGCATGCTGAGAATCGAGGCGCGGTCGATCTCGGAATGCCGGGCCAGCACGCCCTGCACGCAGGAGACCACCTTCTCGTATTGCACGGGATCGAAATTCGGCTCGAGGGGGCTCACCGCGATGTAAGTCTCGACCACGAGCACGCGCTCGGCCCGCTCGCGCCCGACCTCGACGGCGATCCACGACGACTTGATGAGGCTCGTGCTCTGAAGCATGAGACTTTCCTCCAGCTGCGCCGTCCATCCGCATCTGGCGTGTGCGGTTCGGCACTTGCCGGCATAGTACGCCCTTGGGCCGATCTGCCAAGGGCCGGACGGGACTACTCCCAGAAGGAGGGTCGACACTCTTCGAGATTCGGACCGATCCGCACGGCCGCGACCTTCGTCGCGAGGCCATTCGGCCCCGTTTCGATCGCGATTCCGCTGAGCGTACCGGAGCCGGTGGCGACCTCCCAGCGGGAGCCGGGCGTCTTCTGGATCAGCCGCCGGATCGGCTCCTCCTTCTGCATGCCGATGACCGAATCATAGTCGCCGCACATGCCGGCATCGGACATGTAGGCGGTGCCGCCGGGCAGGATCCGGTGGTCGGCCGTCGGCGTGTGGGTGTGGGTGCCGACGACGAGGCTGACCCGCCCGTCGAGATAATGGCCGATCGCCTGCTTCTCGCTCGTCGCCTCGGCATGGACATCGACCACGATGGCATCCGCCGCCGCGCCGAGCGGACAGGCCGAGATTTCTCGCTCAACCGCCGCGAAGGGATCGTCCATCGGGTCGAGGAAGACGCGGCCCATGACGTTGACCACCAGCACCCGCGCGCCGTTGCCCGTTTCCACGATGGTCGCGCCCCGCCCCGGCGTGCCGGGCGGGTAGTTCGCGGGCCGGATCAGCCGCTCCTGACGGCCGATGAAGACCAAGGCCTCGCGCTGGTCGAAACTGTGATTGCCGAGGGTCACGGCGTCGGCGCCCACGCCGATCAACTCGTCGCAGATCGCCTCGGAGATGCCGAAGCCGCCGGCCGCGTTCTCGCCGTTCACGACGACGCAATCGAGGCGCCACCGTTCGCGCAGGTCCGGGAGCCGGTCGAGCACCACGGCCCGGCCGGGCCGCCCCACCACGTCTCCAAGGAACAGGAGCCTCATCCGCGCGCGCCCTCGAAATGGAACGCCCCAGCCTCGGTGACGATGGCCGAGAGCGATTTGTCGTGAGGCTCCACCGGCACCTCCTGCACCTCCTGCGCGGCGTAACAGATGCCGATGGTCAGCAGGTCGCGTCCTTCGGACAGCCGGGCGATGGCGCCGTCGTAATAGCCGCGCCCATATCCGAGGCGACGGCCGGCTCGGTCGAAGGCGGCTAGCGGAACCAGAAGCGCGTCGGGCGCGACCTCCGGCAGGGACGGATCGGGCTCGCTCAGGCCGAAGCCGCCGCGCACCAGCGTCGCGCCGGGTGTCCATTCGCGGAAGACGAGGCCATCGGGGGTGACGTGCGGCAGGGCGATGCGCGTGCCGCGCTCGGCCAGGGCATTCATCACCGGGCGGGGATCGACCTCGCTGCGGATGGGCCAATACCCCGCCACCAGCTTCGCGGCGAGGAGCGGCGCCATGGCGAGCAGCGTGGTGGCGATGGTCGCGCAGGCCTCGCGCCGTGCGTCGGGATCGAGGGCGTCGCGGGCGGCGAGCGCCGATCGGCGGATCTCGGCCTTGCGGCCCGCCAGGGAGGTAGGATCAGGGTGCGGAGCCACGTGAGCCGTTGGAGGATCGATCCCGGGAAACCTACAGCGTAGGTGGGCGCCGTGTTGGCCAAGTCCAGGGACGAGGCCAGTGACAGCTCCCGAGGGAGTCGATAAGGCCCCGGGGATAGTGCTCCTGACGAACTCTGCAGCCCCGCTCCCACTATGTAGCCTCGCACCCATCCCGGCACCAGTGCCGCGTGCGAGAAAACGCGGTGTTCACAGAAGCGCGCCGAGCGCCGCGATGCAGGACTCGATGTCGTCCGCGTTCGCCCAGACATGCGGGCTGAAACGCAGGCCGCCGCCCCGCGCGCTGGCATAAACGTGACGCTCGGCCAGCCGGGCGATCATGGTTTCCGGCAACACGTTCGGCAGCCTGACCCCGAGGATGTGCGGCACACGGCCAGCGCGGGGCGGCACGCGGAGACCGAGGGTCGCGCACCCGTCCGCGAGGCGCTGCGTGAGGTCGCCGAGAGAGCGTGAGATCGGCTCCGCGCCCCAGTCCACGATGAGCGCCATGCCCTCGGCGGCCATCGGCAGGGCGACGGGATCGTGCAACTCGCCCCGGTCGTAGCGCCGTGCGCCCTTCGCCGGAGGACGGTTGCCGCTGTTCTCTTCCAACGGAAGCCCATCCTGGCGATGCGGCGCCGCGTAGAGGAAGGCGAGGCCATAGGGGCCGAGCGCCCACTTGTAGGTCGGGAAGGCCAAGAAGTCCGGCCGCCAGCGGGCGACGTCGACGGGCATCGCGCCGGCGGCCTGGGTCGCGTCGATGACGAGGCTCGCTCCGGCCGCATGCACGGCGGGCGCGAGCCGGTCGAGATCGATGAGCGTGCCGTCCGTCCAATGGGCGGGGGTGAGCGTCGCGATTGCGAGCGGTGGCGCGCCCTCCCGGGCGATGGCGGCGAGCAGGGCCGCCGTCCAATCGCCATCCGGGGGCCGCGCGATCACCTCGACGGTCAGGCCCAGGCGTTCGGCCAGCCGGTCGAAGGGCAGGCACAGCGAGGGAAACTCGTCATCCACGCGCAGGATGCGCCCGCCGGGCTCCGGCTTCAGGTTTTGGGCGACGGTCGCCATCGCGTGGCTGACCGAGCCGACGATGGCGATGTCGTCGGCCGAGGCGCCGATGAGCCGCGCCGCGAGCGCACGGGCCCGCTCGGTCTGCTCGGGGAAATCAAGCCGGGAATGATCCCATGGCTGGGTCTTGGCGTGGATGCCGGCTTCCCCGGCCGCCTTCACCGCGCGTGGCAAAGGCGACCAAGCGGCGGCATCGAGGTAGCTCACGCCGTCCGGCATCGCGAAGTGATGTCGTTGGCAGGCGAGGACGGAGACCGATTTCATGGGTTGAGCTTAAGGGATTGTCGCGATGGCGCGATACCCGCGCCGGGCTTGATCCCCGGTTGCGCATGCCGCAATCCGTGGTGACACCACCCGGCCCCTCTGTCAGTTCCGTGCCATGACCTCTCGGAGTTGCGACGCCCCCGCGCCGATGCGGGTCTCCGACGCCCTCGCGCTGATCCGCGAGCGGCTCGCGGTCGTCGCCGAGGCCGAGACCGTGCCCGTCAGCGAGGCGGTGAACCGCATTCTGGCGGCCGACGTGACGGCGCCGCTCGCGCTGCCGCCCTTCGATAATTCCGCCGTCGACGGCTACGCCTTCCGTTTCGCTGACCTCGGGGACGAACCTCTGCCCGTCGCCGCGCGCGTGCCGGCCGGCAAGGCCGTGCCGGAGATCCCGCCCGGCAGCGCGGCGCGGATCTTCACCGGGGCGCCCCTGCCCCCCGGTGCCGACACCGTCGCGATGCAGGAGGATGTTCGCCTCGATGGCGAGAGGGTGAGGCTCCCGGCGGGGATCGCGCAGGGCGCCAATCGCCGCCGCGCCGGTGAGGATGTCGCGCGCGGCAGCATCGCCCTCCCCGCAGGCCGGCGGATCGGCCCGCGCGACCTCGCCCTCGCGTCGGCCCTCGGTCTTCGCGAGATGATGGTGCGTCGGCGGCTTCGGGTCGGCGTCTTCTCGACGGGCGACGAAGTGACCGCCACCGGCCACAGTCTCTCGCCGGCCGGCATCCACGACGCCAACGGCCCGATGCTGGCCGCGCTCCTCTCACGATGGGGCGCCCTGCCCCACCCGCTCGGCATCCTGCGGGACGAGCCATCGGCCCTCATGACCAGATTGGCCGAGGCGGCGGAGGAGTTCGATCTGATCGTCACCTCCGGCGGCGTCTCCGTCGGCGAGGAGGATCATGTCCGCTCGGCGGTGAGCGAGGCCGGCGCCTTGACCCTGTGGCGCCTCGCCATCAAGCCCGGCCGCCCCCTGGCCTTCGGTGACGTCGGCGGCACGCCCTTCATCGGCCTGCCCGGCAATCCCGGCGCGGCCTATGTGACGGCGCTGGCGATCCTGCTCCCGGTGCTCCGGCACCTGAGCGGTGCGGGGGCGGAACCGCCGCTCCCCCTGGTGCGCAGCGGCTTCGCCATGACGAAGCGCCTCGGGCGGCGGGAATATCTCCGGGTCTGCCTGCGCACGGGCACGGATGGCCTATCCGAGGTCGTGCCCGCCCCCGGCGGTGCCCTCTCGGGACTAGCGGCGAGCGATGGGCTCGCGGAACTCACCGAGGAGATCGAGGCGGTGCGCCCCGGAGACCTGCTGCCCTTCCGGGCGCATCCCCTCGACTGAGACAACCTTGCCGCCGGTCCCTCCGGCCTGTACCCCGACCGCGCCTGACCACTTTGCCGGCGGACTCCCCGTGACCCTCCTGACCGACCGCGCCCCCGCCAAGGTGAACCTGACGCTGCACGTCCTCGGACGGCGCCCGGCGGATGGCTACCATGTGCTCGAAAGCCTCGTGGCCTTCGCCGGCATCGCCGACCGGCTCACCCTGCGTCCGGGCGCGGACTTGTCCCTGACGGTGAGCGGTCCGACCGCCGGCCCGGCCGGGCCGGACGCGGACAACCTCGTGATCCGCGCGGCGCGCGGCCTCGCGGCCAAGGTGCCGGATCTGAAGGTCGGGGCGTTCCATCTCGTGAAGCGCCTGCCGGTGGCGGCGGGGATCGGCGGCGGATCGTCCGATGCGGCGGCGGCCCTGCGGCTCCTTGCCCGCCTCAACGGGCTCACCCTCGACCATCCCGCGCTCGTGGAAGCGGCGCGGGAGACCGGCGCCGACGTCCCGGTCTGCCTCGACCCGCTGGCGCGCATGATGTGCGGCGCGGGGGAGGATGTCGGCGTCGCCCTCGGCATCGCGCCGCTGCCGGCGGTGCTGATCAATCCCGGCGTGCCAGTGCCGACGGCGCCGGTCTTTAAGGCGCTCGGGCTCTCGGTGGGCCAGACCCTGAGCGGCACCAACCATCCGTTCATCCCGGCCGATGCGGATGCCGATACGCTGCTGGCGTGCATCGCCCCGGCGCGAAACGACCTCGAAGGGCCGGCCCTCACGGTGGCGCCGGTGATCGGGGAATGCCTCTCGGCCCTGCGCGGCCAGAACAGCCGGCTCGCGCGCATGTCGGGTTCAGGCGCGACGGTGTTCGGCCTCTTCGCGGACCGTCAGGCGGCGATGGTCGCGGCCAAGCGCCTGCGCGCCGCCCATCCGGGCTGGTGGATCGCCCCGACCTTCCTGCGTTAGAGCATTTTCCGCCGAAGTGGATGCCGGTTCGGCGCAAGAAAATGCCGAAACTACAATGCGTTAGCGGTTGGCGGTGGTGACGGGCGAGGTGGCGCCGCCGAGCGACACCCACGCCACTGCATCCTGGCTCTCGCGCTTGATGAACACGTAGCCGGTGCGGTGCCACGGCAGGATCGCGTTGGTCTTGTTGTCGAGCACGAGGTCGCCGCGATCCGTGATGAGGGTGAGCACGGCGTGGCCCTCGCCCTTCTCGTCGATGACGACGGTCATCCGCATGGCCCGGCGCGGCAGACCGGCCTCGGCCAGCAGGTGACGCTTCAGGAGCTGGAAATCCTCACAATCGCCGATGCCGTCCTCGGCGAGGTCCCAGCGATCCGCGACGTGGAGGTGTTCCATGTCGGTCATCGGCTCGACCGACTTGTTGATCCGGCGGTTGACGGCGACGATCGTGTTCCAGATGGCGGGCGTGAGGGTGATGCGCGCCGGCTCGGTCCGGTCGATGGCGCATTCGGCGGCGTAATCCTGGCAGAAGGTGCTCCAGGCGGCGATCGGCTTGGCATCGCCCCGGATGCGGGCTCCGACATCGCCGTTCGGAAGGCTCGCCAGCGCCTGGGCGGAGGCCGCACCGGTGAGAGCGGCCGTGGCGAGGGCGAAGACGGCCAGACCGCGCCGAAGCGCCGTGGCCGCATCCCTCATCGTGTTCGCCGCGAACCGCATCGCCGTGACCCAACCGTTTAGCTCTCGTTAACGAAAGCTCTCACGACGGAGGCCTGACGGCAATCGGCCCCTTAACAAAAGGTTAATGCTGTGAGCAGCGGGCAGCGCCTGAACTTTCCTTGCCCCGAGCACTCCCTTCGTTAACTTTGGTTAACGGCGCACGCCGACAGTAACGGCTTGTTCGCCAAGGGCTTGACGACTTGAACGCCATTCACGGCCGCCGGAGCGCTGCCTTTCAGGGCTTGCTTAACCACAGCTTGCATGAAGCGACCCGACGCGGCCGGCGAAAGATCCGTCCACGGCTCTCTCGCCTGCGGCGTATAGGCAGCGTACAGACCACCGAACCCCGAAGACCGGAGCCGAGAGCGCGTGCGCCTGACCCAGATCACCCATCACGACCTCGACGGCTACGGCGCCTCGACCGTCGCTGCCGCCTGCGCCGAGATGGACCGCGTCATCCACGTTCCGCGCTACAGCGATGTCGGCCCGGTCTTCGAGGAAGAGGTGAAGCGGCTCGGCAAGACGCAAGCGGCCGAGACGCTGCTGATGACGGATCTCGGCCTCGAAGAGCAGACCATCGCCGGCCTGAAGCGCTTCGCGGCGATGAACAAGAAGCGGGAGGGCGACAAGCACAGGCTCGTGGTGCTCGATCACCATGCCTCCTCCAGCGAGCAGCTGGCGCGCCAGGGCCTGGAGCCGGCCCCCGTGGCCGAGCGCCCCGGCCTGTCGCGGTCCGATCTGGGCGATCCGGCGATCACGGTGCTGATCGAAGAGGATTCCTGCGCGACGGCGATGACGATGACGCATCGCGCCCTCTTCGCCACGCACGAACCCGAGCGGGCGGAGGATCTAGCGGCGCTGATCGCTGCCATCGACGCCCTCGATCTGTGGCGCAAGGAGAGCGCGGCCTTCCCCGGCGGCATCGCCCTCGACGAGATCTTCTGGGAGAACGCCACCGGCCTGATCCCGCCCGGACATCCCTGGCACGACCGGTTCGTTTCGGCCCTCCTCATCGCCGCCGGCACGCGCCTGCGCGAGGGCGCCACCCCGGCGCAACTGGAGCAGGATGCGGTGACGATCCGCACGACCATCGTCGACGATCTGCTCAAGAGCGAGCCCGACGACGATTCCGGCCTCACCACCCGCTCGCGCCTTGCCCGCGCGCTCGCGCGCTCCGACACCTTGTTCCGCCCGCTCAAGGACGGCACGCTCCTGTCCTTCGGGCTCGATTCCGGCATGTTCCAACGGGTGTCCGACCGGATCATGGAGGCCGGGCGGACGAAGCGCGTGGTCAACGTTCAGCGGATGGGCACGCTCTCCTTCCGCTCGGTCGACGGCACCGCGCTCGATGGCGCGCGCCTGTTCCGGGGCGGCGGACACCGGGACGCGGCCGGAGGACGGTTGCAGAGCGGTTCGGCCTTCTCGCTGGCCGACGCGATTGCGCAGGTCGAGCCGGTGCTGAACCCGGACAAGCCGGCGGGCTCGGACAGCCCCTTCGCGGCGCTTAAGAACTGGAAGGGCTGAGGCTCGGCAGTTAGAGCCGGAAATCCTCGCCGAGATAGAGGCGCCGCGCGTCCGGGTTCGCCACGATCTCCTCGGGCGTGCCCTCGGTGAGGATCCGGCCCGAATGGGCGATGTAGGCGCGGTCGATCAGGCCTAGAGTCTCGCGCACGTTGTGATCGGTGATGAGAACGCCGATCCCGCGTTGCTTCAGGTGCTTAACCAGATCCTGGATATCGCCCACCGCAATCGGGTCGATGCCGGCGAAGGGCTCGTCGAGGAGCATGAAGGTCGGCGAAGAGGCCAGCGCGCGGGCGATCTCGCAGCGCCGCCGCTCGCCGCCCGAGAGGGCGATGGACGGTGACTTGCGCAGACGCGCGATGTCGAACTCCTCCAGCAGGGATTCGAGCTTGCGCGCCCGCTCCTTGCGGTCGGGCTCGGCCACCTCGAGCACCGCGCGGATATTGTCCTCGACGGAGAGGCCGCGAAAGATCGAGGCTTCCTGCGGCAGGTAGCCGATGCCGAGACGCGCCCGCTGATACATGGGCAGGTGGGTGATCGGGAGGCCGTCGAGGGTGATATCACCCCGGTCGGCGGCGACGAGGCCGGTGATCATGTAGAAGATCGTGGTCTTGCCCGCGCCGTTCGGCCCGAGCAGCCCCACCGCCTCGCCGGTATGGACCGTCAGCCCCGCCTCATGGACCACGGTGCGCGCGCCGTAACTCTTGCGCAGGCCGCGCACGCAGAGGATGCCCGGGCCGCCATCGGCCTGGGCCGCGACGGGCTCGGCCTGCGCCTCCACGCCCTGCGGCGGCGGCGCCTTGCGGCCGAACAGCCGCGACAGGAGAGAGGGGCGGGCCGCTGCCGCCGGCCCGGCCTGGAAAGCCACGGCGTCGCTCAATTGGCTTGCGCCCGCGGCTTCGCCGGGGGCACGGAGCAACCCTTCGCCTTGGTTTCCTTGCCGTCGGACTTTTCGCCCGGCACGAACATCGCCGAGACGCGTCCGCCGGCGACGGGGTCCATGTTCGCCCGGCCGCTCGCCATGTCGTAGACGAGCCGCTGGCCGCGCGTGACGTTCTGGCACTGGCTCAGCACGACGTTGCCGGTGAGCACGATGCGCTTGGCATCCTGATCGAACACGGCGTTGTCGCCGGTGGCGACCTGATCCTTCTGCGTCACCGTCACCGGGCCGGCGCACTCGACCTTCTTGATGCCGTTCTCGGCCGGGTTCTTCGGTGCCGGCTCGTCGCCGCCCTCGGCCTTGTCCTTCCCGCGCTTGTAGTAGACCGTCATGGTCGTGCAGCGGATCGTGCTCTCGCCCTGCACGGCGACGACGTTGCCGGCGAAGATTGCCTTGTTTTCCTTGTCGAAAACGTCGAGCCGGTCGGCGTCGATCTTGATCGGCTCCTTGCCGCCGCCGCCGATGTTGCCGAACGCGGAGGACGTATCCTTGGCCGGCTTTTCGGCATGAGCCGGAGCGGCGAAGGCGAGCCCCAGCGCCAGCGCGGCGGCGACCGTCTTCAGCGCGCTCATGGCCGCCGCTCCACAGGCTCGGCATCCGAGGTGAGGATCGTGCCCTTCAGCGCGTCACCCTTGGCCGCGTCCGCGCCCTGCCCATTGATGAGCACATGGACGTTGCCGATGAACGAGATGACCTTGCCGTTCTCCACCACGTCGAGCCCGTCCGCATCGACGACGCCCTTGGGTGTCGTGACGGTGACGGGCTCCTTCGAGACGATGGAGCCGGTCTTGAAGGCGATGGCCGCCGTCCTCAGGCGCGCTTCCTCGCCCTTGTCGGTCCAGACGCGGATGTCGTCCTTGAGGTCCAAAGCCTCGCGGGCGCTGTCGAACAGGCCGGACGCCGCGGAGAGCCGGGCGAGCCCGCCCTGGTCGTCGGTGGCGATGTGGCCGCGCATCTGCTGCAGCTCGATCTGGCTCGGCTTGCGCACGTCCTGCAACGCGGCATCCGCCGTGACCTCGTAGGCGCGGTTGCCCTTGCGGAAGCCGGAGAGGCGGGGATTCTCCATCCTCACCTTGGAGCCCGCGAGCGTCACCGGCCCCACGGACACGCCCGAGATGCCGCTCGCGAACGGGTTGAAGAGATAGGCAAGCAGCACCGCCGTGGCACCGCCGGCCACCACGGGGATCAACCGCCGCAGACGCCGGACGCGTCCGCTGTGGCGATAGGCATGGGCGTGGACACGGCTGCGCGCTGCCGCGACCGCCTGTCCATTGCCGGCTTCAGCCTCGACGAGATTCATGTCGCGTCCAATGGGCGGGACTTTTGATCCTCGCCGTGGAAATCAGAGTGCGCCTGCGGCCCCCACCGCGCCCGCGCATCCGGTCGGAATGACCCCGACCGGTGGCGAAGTTATGGCTCCTACGTTTCGGAATGATCAATCACGACGGGGCGCGGCAGGTGCGCCCCGTCACGCCTTATCCCCTTACGCGCCTACGGAGCGGGCCGATGCGAGGGCCGCAGCGACCTTCCGCGCGAAGGCGGCGGGGTCGCGGGGGCTGTCGCCATCCTGGATCCGCGCGAGGTCGAGGAGCATGCCGGCCGACTCGGGCAGATCTGATTCGGGGGCAGCTGCGAGCGAGCGGATCAGCGCGTGGCGCGGGTTGATTTCCAGCGCCGGCTTGCCGGCACCAACCCGCCCGGCCCGCCGAAGCAGCCGCTGCATCTGAAGGTCGGGTCCGGGGCCGCCGGCGGACAGGACCACCGCGCTGTCGACCAGACGGTCGGTGACGCGGACATCCGCCACCTCGTCGCCGAGCGCCGACTTCACCGCCGCCACGAAGGCGTCGATCCCCTCGGCCGGCTCCGCATCGCCCCCCTCGGGGGCGAACTTCGACAGGTCGAGATTGCCCTTCGTCACCGAGGTCAGGGACTTGCCCTCGTAGGTGCCGAGCTGCTCCGGCCAGAACGCGTCCACGTGGTCGGACAGGAGCAGCACTTCGAGCCCACGGGCCTTGAAGCCCTCCAATTGGGCCGAAGACTTCAGTGCCTCCTGATCGTCGGCGACGAGGTAGTAGATCGCATCCTGCCCGTCCTTCATGCGGGCGATGTAATCGGCCAGCGACGTCCAGCCCTCCACCGCCGAGGAGCGGAAGCGGAGCAGCGGCGCGATCTCCGAGCGGCGCTCGAAATCCTCGTAGATGCCTTCCTTGAGGACCGGGCCGAAATTCTCCCAGAAGCTCTCGTAATCCTCGCCCTTCTTGGCGCGGTTCGTGAGCTCGGTGATCACCCGGCCGGTGACGGCCTTGCGGATTCGGGCGAGCGCCGGAGTGGTCTGCAACATCTCGCGGGAGACGTTGAGGGGCAGATCCTCGGTGTCCACCACGCCCTGCACGAAGCGCAGCCACGACGGCAGCAACTCGGCCTCGTCGGTGATGAACATGCGCCGGACATGCAGGCGCACCTTGCTGTTCCGGTCGTTCTCCAGCGGCTGGAACGGCTTCGAGCCCGGCACGAACAGCAACGCCGAGAATTCGAGCTGCCCTTCCGCACGCCAATGCAACGTCGCCCAGGGCTTGTCGAAGTTCATGCCGACCGAGTGATAGAACTCGGTGTACTGCTCCTCGGTGATCTCGGATTTCGGCTTGCGCCACAGGGCGGTGCCCTGGTTCGCCGCCTCGTCCTTGCCGTCGCGCACGATGGCGACGGGGACGGTGATGAAGTCCGCCCATTTCCGCACGAGGTGATCGAGCCGGTAGGGTTCGAGATACTCGTCCGCGTCTTCCTTGAGGTGGAGGACGATGTCGGTGCCGGGCTCGGCGCGGGTGCCGGGTTCGAGGGTGTAGCTGCCCTGGCCCTCGGAGGCCCAGGTCCAGGCCTCGTCGGCGCCGACCTTGCGCGACGTGACGGTGACGCGGTCGGCCACCATGAAGGCGGAGTAGAACCCCACGCCGAACTGGCCGATCAGGCTCGGCCGGTCCTCGGCCTTGGCGGCTTCCAGCGATTGCGAGAAGGCGCGGGTGCCCGAGCGGGCGATGGTGCCGAGGCTCGACGCGAGGTCGTCCTTGGCCATGCCGATGCCCGCATCGGAGATGGTGAGGGTGCGGGCTTCCTTGTCGGGGGCGATGCGGACCTTCGCATCCGGCGGCAGGGCGCTCGACGCGCTGGTCAGGGCCTCGAAGCGCCGCCGGTCCATGGCGTCGGCGGCGTTGGCGACCAGCTCGCGCAGGAAGATTTCGCGGTCGGAATAGAGCGCGTGCACCACGAGGTCGAGGAGGCGGCCCACCTCCGCACCGAATTCGTGCCGCTCGATCGTCTCGCTCACGGAATGAACCTCCGGGTCAGGTTGGGAAATCGCGCCGGGCATATGCGCGCGAGCGCGGCCGTTTTCAATGCGCTACGGCCACTCCCGTCATTGCGAGGCGGAGCCGAAGCAATTCAGGGCGCCCCCTATCTGGATAAGGCGGTGCCGACTGGATTGCTTCGCTGCCGCTCGCAATGACGGTGGAGGGTTGGAGGCAGCGACGGCCTGACTGTCAGGCCGCGTCCAACCCGAGGTCGATGATCGCCGCCGAGTGGGTGATCCAGCCGCAGGAGATCAGGTCCACGCCCGAGCCCGCCACCGCGCCGACGGTCTCGACGGTGATCCGGCCGGATGCCTCGGACAGAGCCCGGCCGTCGATCATCGCCACGGCACGGGCGAGAGTCGCCGGGTCCATGTTGTCGAGGAGCACGGCATCGATGCCGACCGACAGGGCTTCCTGCAACTGGTCGAGGGTGTCGACCTCGCACTCGATCTTCACGAGGTGCCCGGCCCGCGCCTTGGCGCGCTCGATGGCCTCGCGGACACCGCCCGCCACCGCGATGTGGTTGTCCTTGATGAGCACCGCGTCATCGAGGCCGAAGCGGTGGTTCGAGCCGCCGCCGGCCCGCACCGCGTGCTTTTCCAGGGAGCGCAGGCCCGGCGTCGTCTTGCGGGTGCAAACGATGGACGCCTTGCCGTGCGGCCGGGCCGCCTCGACGAGGCCGTTCGTGGCCGTGGCGACGCCCGACATCCGGCACAGCAGGTTCAGCGCCACCCGCTCGGCGGTGAGGATCGCCCGCGCGGGACCGTCGAGGCGGAGCACCACGTCGCCGGGGGCGACCTTCGTGCCGTCCCCGCGCTCGACGGTGACGCTCACCTCGGGATCGACCAGGGCGAAGGCGATGGACGCCGCATCGGTGCCGGAGATCACACCTGGCTGACGGGCGGCGATGACGCCCTTCATCCGCGCGCCCGGCGGCACGATAGAATCGGTGGTGATGTCGCCCGCCCGGCCGAGATCCTCGACCAGGGCCGCGCGGACGATCGGCTCCACGAGGAGCCTCGGCAGGGGAAGGATCTCGGTCACGGCTGTCTCACTCCGCAAGAGCGGGCGCGGCGACGCTGGCGGGCGTCGTCTCGGTGTGGCGGGCGGGCGCCGGATAGGGATGGTCGCTACGCCAGTGGGCGCCACGGCTCTCCTGCCGGGACAGCGCGCTCGATGCGATCAGCGAGGCGACCAGGGCCGCGTCGCAGGTCTCGGCCAGCGGCGACAACTCGGCCACGGCAGCGGAAAGGCCCACCTCCTCGCGCACCACGCCGACCTTCGTCTCCATCACCGCGCGGATTGCCGCGAGGTCCGAGCCCGCGCGGCGGTGGGCGGTGTCGGGCAGGATCCGGCGCGGCGGCGGCACGTCGAGCCCATCCGCGATGAAGCCGGCATAGGCCAGACCTTCGAGGAGCGAATTGCTGGCGAGCCGGTTCGCCCCGTGCAGGCCGGTCGAGGACACCTCGCCGCAGGCATAGAGGCCGGGCACGCTCGACGCGCCGTGGGCATCCACCTTCACGCCGCCCATGTGGTAGTGGGCCGCCGGCCGAACCGGGATCGCCTGTGTCGCCGGGTCGATGCCCGCCGAGGCGCAGAGGGCCGCGACGGTGGGGAAGCGCGTCGGCATCGCGGCGCCGAGCGCCCCGCGCGTGTCGAGATAGACGGTGCGCCCCCGTTGCAGCGCCTGGAAGATGCCGCGGGCAACGACATCGCGCGGAGCCAGATCGCCTCCCGCGATGCCGGCCATCACGGCGGCGCCGGTCTCGTCGATGAGGCGGGCGCCCTCCCCGCGCAGGGCCTCGGTGGCAAGCGGCATGGGATCGCGCCCCGCCGCGATGGCCGTCGGGTGGAACTGCACGAACTCCATGTCGCGGAGCGTCGCCCCGGCCCGCGCCGCCAGGGCGATGCCGCGCCCGATGGCGCCGGGCGGGTTCGTGGTGGAGGCGTAGAGCCCTCCGAGCCCGCCCGTGGCCAGCACCACCGCGCGGGCGGGGATGCGGAAGCGTGCTCCGTCGCTCTCGGCGACGACGCCCGCCACCGCGCCGGACTCGTCGCGGAGCAGATCGGTGACGGCGGCGCTCACCACCTCGACCCACGGCGCGTTCAGCACCGCCGCGACGAGGGTTTCGAGCACCCGTGCGCCGGTCGAATCACCGCCGGCCCGCACGATGCGGCGGCGGCTGTGGGCGGCTTCCAGGCCCAGCGCCAGCGCGCCGTCCTCGCTCCGGTCGAACGGCGCGCCGAGGCTCACCAGCCAGTCGATCAGGCGCGGCCCCTCGGCGGCGATGCGGAGCGCCACGTCCGGCTCCGTGAGGCCGGCGCCGGCCAGTTCCGTATCGGCGGCGTGCAGCGCCGCCGAATCGTCGGCGCCCATGGCCGAGGCGATGCCACCCTGCGCCCAACCGGTGGCTGTGCCGAGGCCCAGCGGAGAGGCAGTCACCAGCGTGACGGGACGGGGGGCGAGGCGCAGGGCGGTGCTGAGGCCGGCGACGCCGCCGCCGACCACCACCACCCGGTCCGCCGGGTTGCGGGAGAAGGCGTTCATCGCGTCCTCACTGCCAGCATCCGTTCCACGGCGGCCCGCGCCCGGTCGGCGAGGGCCGGATCGACCGTGACCTCGTGGGTCAGGGTTTCGAGCGAGCGGCGGATGTTGCGCAGGCTCATCCGCTTCATGTGCGGGCACATGTTGCAGGGCTTGATGAACTCGATGTCCGGATTCGCTGCCGCGATATTGTCGGCCATCGAGCATTCGGTGACGAGCACCACCTGCGCCGGCCGCTTCTGCACCACGAAGTCCATCATCATCGCGGTCGAGCCGGAGAAGTCCGATTCGGCCACCACGTCCGGTGGGCATTCGGGGTGGGCGATGACCGTGACGCCGGGGTAGCTCTCACGCACGTCGCGGATGTCGGCGGGCGTGAAGCGCTCGTGCACTTCGCAATGCCCGGCCCAGGTCAGGATCTCGACCTCCGGCACCTCGGCCTGGACGTTCTGCGCCAGGAACTCGTCGGGGATCATCAGCACGCGGGGCGCATTCAGGGAGCGCACCACCTGCACGGCGTTGCCGCTGGTGCAGCAGAGGTCCGACTCGGCCTTCACCGCCGCCGACGTATTGACGTAGGTGACGACCGGCACGCCCGGATACTTCCGGCGCAGGGCGCGGACGTCCTCGGCCGTGATGGAATCGGCGAGCGAGCACCCCGCGCCCATGTCGGGGATGAGCACCGTCTTCGACGGGTTCAGGAGCTTGGCGGTCTCGGCCATGAAGTGGACGCCCGCCAGCACGATGATGTCCGCATCGACCGTCACGGCCTCACGCGCCAGGGCGAGGCTGTCACCGACGATATCCGCCACCGTGTGGAAGATCTCCGGCGCTTGATAATTATGCGCCAGGATCACCGCGTTCTTCTCGCGCTTCAGGCGCAGGATCGCCTCGATGTCCGGCGCTAGCGCCGGCCATTCGATGGCCGGGACGTGACGAGAGACCCGCGCGTACAGGTCCGGCAGAGGAAGGGCCCCCGGCATCCGGGAGGCGGGCGCGATGGTCGCCGTCATGGCGTCCTCCAATTATGCTCACTTTGAGCATTGTGCCGCCTAACTTATGGGTGCCGGATGCCTCTGTCTAGATATGCTAGCTTTGAGCATAAATCTTTTGCGGCGCGATTGTCAGGTTGCATCGCAGCATCCCGACAAGCGCGTCCGCGACCATTAGTAGGCTGCCGAGAAAGTCTGCGAGGGAGATGAGCCTTCGTAGGATACGGCGCTAGCATGCGACCGCTGCCGTCTTTGCGAGCGATAGCGAAGCAATCCAGGGACGCGCCTCATTCGGAAACGACCCGCTGACCCTGGATTGCTTCGCTGCGCTCGCAAAGACGGAGAGGGTGTGGTCGGCGAAGGAGAACTCTCTTCTCCTCGACAAGACTTTTCTAGCAGCCTACTGAAGCTCAGCAGAAGGTGGCGGGGTCGGGTCCGATCCGCCCGCCCGGCTTATCGAGCTTGCTGATCCGCGCCATCTCCTCCGGGCTCAACGTGAAGTCGAAGATCGAGATGTTCTCGACGATCCGCTGCGGGTTGGCGCTCTTGGGGATCACCACCACGCCGATCTGGATATGCCACCGCAGGATCACCTGGGCGGGGCTCTTCCCGCGTGCCTTGGCGATCTCGGCGATCACCGGATCCTTCAGTTCCTCGCCCCGGCCGAGGGGGCTCCAGGCCTCCGTCACGATGCCGCGATCCTTGTCGGTGGCGCGGGCATCCTGCCGCTGGAAGTAGGGGTGCAACTCGATCTGGTTTACTGCAGGCGTCACCCCGGTTTCCCCGACGAGGGTGGCGAGGTGTTCGTCCGTGAAGTTCGAGACGCCGATGGACCTGATCTTCCCGGCATCGCGCAGGGCGATCATCGCCTTCCAGGTCTCAACGAAGAGCCGGCGCTGCGGGCACGGCCAGTGGATGAGGTAAAGATCGACGTAATCGAGGCCGAGCTTGGCGAGGCTTTCCTCGAAGGCCTTGGCGGCGTCGGGGCCCTGCCGGTCGTTCCAGAGCTTCGTCGTCAGGAAGACTTCGTCGCGCGGCACGCCCGAGTCGCGGATGCCTTTTCCGACCCCGGCCTCGTTGCCATAGGCGGCGGCCGTGTCGATCAGCCGATAACCTGCCTTCAGCGCATCGCCCACGAGGCCCGGTGCCTTGTCCTCGGGGATCTGCCAGCAGCCGTAGCCGATCTGCGGGATGCTGCGGCCGTCGTTCATCGTCAGCGTCGGGATGGAAGCCATGCCGGGCCTTTCCTGCCTGTGAGGGATCGATCCTCACCTGTGGCGACAACGCCGCCATCGCCAGGGCGAGCCCGAACCCCGTGCGGATCGGGCGCAGTCTGGAGTGGATCCAGCCTGGGCCATGCGACGTTGCCCTGACGCTTTCTGGATCACGCCGCGCGGTCGCGCTGGCTGTCTCTCAGCGGATTTGCAGCATGACAGACCACTCACCGGGCAAGGCGGGTGCGCCGACGCGCCGTGCGGTCGTGGAAGGATGCGCCGTCGTCGGCGCCCTCGGCCTCGGCGGCTTCGGCCTGCCCACATCCTCCGCGCGGGCGGAAACCCCCGCCGCCGGAGACCCGGCGCCGCAGACCATGCCGGTGCGCCTCACCATCAACGGGCAGGCGCACGACCTGAACCTCGACACCCGCACCTCCCTGCTCGACACCCTGCGCGAGCATCTCGCGCTCACGGGCTCGAAGAAGGGCTGCGATCACGGCCAGTGCGGCGCCTGCACGGTGCTGGTGAACGGGCGGCGCATCAATTCCTGCCTAACTCTCGCTGTCATGCACGAGGGCGACGACATCACGACCATCGAAGGGCTGGCCCAGGGCGAGACGCTGCACCCGATGCAGGCCGCCTTCATCCAGCACGACGGCTTTCAGTGCGGCTACTGCACGCCGGGGCAGATCTGCTCGGCGGTGGGCATGCTGAACGAGGTCAAGGACGGCTTTCCGAGCCACGTCACCGACGACCTCACGGCCAAGGCCTCCCTGAACGACGCCGAGATCCGCGAGCGGATGGCGGGCAACATCTGCCGCTGCTCGGCCTACCCGAACATCGTCGCGGCGATCCGCGACACCGCCGGCACGAAGCTGTGAGGGTCGGACAATGAAGGCCTTCACCTACGAGCGTCCTGCGACCGTGCAGGAGGCGGCGAAGATCGTCGCCGAGCGGCCGAACGCCACGTTCATCGCCGGCGGCACCAACCTCCTCGACCTGATGAAGCTTCAGGTCGAGACGCCCGCCACCCTGGTCGACGTCAACCGCCTGCCCCTGGCGCAGGTCGAGGACACGCAGGACGGCGGGCTGCGCATCGGCGCCCTGGTGCGCAATGCCGATCTCGCCGCCCATCCCCGCGTGCGGAAGGATTACGCGGTGCTCTCGCGGGCCCTGCTCGCCGGGGCCTCGGGGCAGTTGCGCAACAAGGCGACCACCGCCGGCAACCTGCTTCAGCGCACCCGCTGCTACTACTTCTACGACACGTCGATGCCCTGCAATAAGCGCGAGCCGGGCTCGGGCTGCGCGGCCATCGGCGGCTTTAACCGCATCATGGCGGTGGTCGGGGCGAGCGATCAGTGCATCGCCACCAACCCGTCCGACATGAACGTCGCGATGGCCGCCCTCGACGCCACCGTCGAGACGATGAACCCTGAGGGCCAGACCCGCCACATCGCCATGGCCGATTTCCACCGGCTGCCGGGCGACACGCCGCAGATTGAGACCGATCTGAAGAAGGGCGAGATCATCACGGCGGTGATGCTGCCGAAGCCGATCGAGGGCACGCACATCTACCGGAAGGTCCGGGACCGGGCCTCCTACGCCTTCGCCACCATCTCCATCGCGGCGGTGATCGCGGCGGAAGGCAAGGGCCGCATCGGCACGGCGCGTCTCGCTTTCGGCGGCCTCGCGCACAAGCCGTGGCGCGTGGCGGCGGCCGAGGAGGCGCTGGTCCGCACCGGCTCCGCCGACGAAGCCGCCGACCGGGTGCTGAAGGGCGCCCGCGGCTACGGCGCCAACGACTTCAAGATCCCCCTCACCCGCAGGACCTTGCGCGCCGTCGTCGCGCAAGCGACCCGCGCCTGACGCCGAACGCAGGACATCCGCCATGGAGATGAACCAGCCGATCGGCCGCACGCCGCTCGATGACCGCGCCGACGGCCTCGTCGGCAAGCCCCTCGACCGCGTCGACGGGCCGCTCAAGGTGACGGGCCGCGCGCCCTACGCCTACGAGAACCGTGCGCTCAAGAACCCGGCCTACGGCTACATCGTCACGGCGACCGTCGCCGCCGGGACGATCAAGGCCATCGATGCCGAAGCCGCCCGCAAGGCGCCGGGCACGATCCTCGTGATGACCCACGAGAACGTGCCGGAGCAGGGCGAGAAGAAGGAACAGGTCTGGCCGCAGCTGCAGGGCCGTGAGGTCTCGTTCTACGGCCAGCCGGTCGCCTTCGTCGTCGCGGAGACCTTCGAGCAGGCCCGCGCCGCCGCCATGCTGGTGAAGGTGAGCTACGACGCCGCCAAGCCGAAGGGCCTGCTGAAGCCGAACCTCGGCGCGGCCTACGAGCCGAAGCCGATGGGGACATCGCCCGGCGTTAAGCCGGATTCCGCCCTTGGCGATTTCGACGGCGCCTTCGCCAAGGCGCCGATCCAGATCGACGTCGAGTACACCACGCCGACGCAGATCCACGCGCAGATGGAGCCGCATGCCACCATCGCGGAATGGCAGACGGGGCCGGACGGCGATGCCGTGGTGCTGTATTCGGCCAACCAGATGCCGAACCGGGGCCAGCCGCCGCTCGGCTCGGTGCTGAAGCTCCCGCCTGAGAAGGTGCGGATCGTCACGCCCTATATCGGCGGCGGATTCGGCTCGAAGCTTCAGGCCCTGCCCGAGGCGACGCTCGCCGCCCTGGCCTCGAAGGTCGTCAAGCGGCCGGTGAAGGTCGCGATGACCCGTCAGCAAGAGTTCCACGTCGGGACGCACCGCACCGACACGATCCAGCGCGTCCGCCTCGGAGCCGATCAGGACGGACGTCTCACGGCCATCGGCCACGAATCGTGGTCGGACACGGCTATCGGCGATGCGTTCTACGAATCTGCCGCCAACGTGACGCGCTCGCTCTACGCGGCGCCGAACCGCATGACCGCGCACCGGCTGGTCAACCTGAACCTGCCCATCGCTTCCTCGATGCGCGCGCCCGGCGAGGCCGTGGGTCAGCTCGCGTTCGAATGCGCCATGGACGAGATGGCCGAGCGGCTGAACATCGACCCGATCGAGCTGCGCGTCCGCAACGAGCCGAAGGAGGATCCGGAGAAGAAGATCCCCTACTCCACCCGCCGCCTCATCGATTGCATGAAGGAGGGCGCGGCACGGTTCGGCTGGGACAAGCGCGCCAAGCCGGGCACCACCCGCGATGGGCAATGGCTCGTCGGTATCGGCATGTCGGCGGCGGCGCGGCAGAACCCGCTGAAGCCGTCCTCGGCCTCGGTGCGCCTCGGACCGGACGGCGTGCTCGTTGTCCGCATGGCGATGACCGATCTCGGCACAGGCACCTACACGATCCTCACCCAGATCGGCGGTGAGATGATGGGCCTGCCCGCCGACAAGGTGCGCGTCGAACTCGGCGACACGAACTTCCCGAAGGCGTCTGGCTCCGGCGGCTCGTTCGGCGCCGGCTCGGCCGGCTCCGCCCTCTACGTCGCCTGCGACAACCTTCGGAAGGCGCTGGTCGAGAAGGCGGGGCTCGGCTCCGGCGATGCGACCTTCGCCAATGGCTCGGTGAGCGTCGGCGGACGCTCGGTGGCGCTCAAGGACATCGTCGGGTCCGAGGGTCTGGAGGCCAAGGGCGAGATCAAGCCCGGCGAGATGGAGAAGAAGTTCTCGCAATACTCCTACGGCGCGCATTTCGCCGAGGTGGGCGTGGACGTCGATACCGGCGAGATCCGGCTGCGGCGGATGCTCGGCTGCTTCACCGGCGGGCGCATCCTCAACGAGAAGACGGCCAGGTCTCAGGCCATCGGCGGCATGATCTTCGGCGTCGGCGCGGCGCTGATGGAGGATGCCGTGATCGACCCGCGCTACAGCTACTACGTGAACCACGACCTCGCGGAGTACCACGTCTCCACCCATGCCGACGTGCCGAACGTCGACGCGTTCTTCCTGCCCGAACTCGATGACAAGGCGAACCCGCTGAAGAGCAAGGGCTTGGGCGAACTCGGCATCTGCGGTGCGGGCGCCTCGGTCGCGAACGCGATCTACAACGCCACGGGCATCCGCATCCGCGATTACCCGATGACCCTCGACAAGGTGCTCAAGGGGCTGGAAGAACGGGAGACCCAGCGGCGGACGTAAGATCCGCCGCCACCCTAGAGAGACGCCCGTTGAACGAAAGCCGCCAGCCGCCCGCCCGCTTCAACGCGGCCCGCTATTGCATCGGCGAGAACGCCCGCCTTCGGCCCGAGAAGACCGCCCTCATCCTCGTGGGCGACGGGACGGAGGCGCGGCTCACCTTCGGCGAGGTGGACCGGGCGGTGCGCGGCATCGGCGCGGGGCTTCTGCGGATGGGGCTCAAGCCCGGCGACCGGGTGATGATCCGCATGGGCAACGACGCGGATTATGCGCTCCTCCATTTCGGGGCGATGGCGGCGGGGCTCGTCTCGCTGCCCTCGTCGCCGCAGCTGACGGAGGGCGAGGCTGCCTTCCTGATGGAGAATTCCGGCGCGGCGGCGGTGGCGCTGGCCGGCGGCTGCACCGTCGAGCCGGATGTCCTGGCCGGGCGCATCGTCCTCGACGCCGCCGCCATCGCGGCGTTGAAGACCGGCGAGCCGCTGGCAGACTACGCCGACACGGCTGCCGACGACCCGGCCATGCTGATCTACACCTCCGGCACGACCAGCCGGCCGAAGGGCGTGCTGCACGGCCACCGGGCGACTTACGGCCGCCGGCCGATGCTTGCCCACTGGATCGGCATCACCGAATCCGATGTGATGCTTCATGCCGGCACGATGAATTGGACCTACACGCTCGGTGTCGGCCTGTCCGACCCGTGGTCGGTGGGCGCGACGGCGGTGCTCTATAACGGCCCGCGCGATCCGGGCGTCTGGCCCCGGCTGATCGCCCGCTACGGCGCAACGATCTTCGCCGCCGTGCCGACCCTCTACCGGCAGATCCTGAAATACGGCGACCTGCCCGCCCACGACCTCACCAGCCTGCGCCACGGCTGCACGGCGGGCGAACCGCTCTCCGTCGAGTTGCTCGACGCCTGGACCGAGGCGACCGGCAAGCCGCTCTACGAAGCCCTCGGGATGAGCGAGATCTCGACCTACATCTCCAGCGGACCGACCATCCCCGTGCGTCCGGGATCGCCGGGCAAGCCGCAGCCGGGGCGGCGCGTGGCGATCCTCCCCGTCGAGGGCGAGCCGGAGCCGTTGCCGGTGGGCGAGAGTGGGCTCCTCGCCGTCCACCGCTCCGAGCCGGCGCTGATGCTCGGCTACTGGAACCGGCCGGACGAGGAGGCGGAGGTGTTCCGTGGCGAGTGGTTCGTCGGCGGCGACCTCGCCCGGTTCGATGAGGACGGCTACCTCTGGTTCGAGGGCCGCAACAACGACCTGATGAAGGCGATGGGCTACCGCGTCTCGCCGAACGAGGTCGAGGTGGTGCTCGGCGCGCACCCCATTGTCGCCGAGGTGGGCGTGGCCGAGTTGCCGGTGCGCGCCGACGTGTCGGTGATCTGCGGCTTCGTGGTGCTCCAACCGGGCGCCACCCCGGATGCCGGGGCGCTGCTCGACTGGTGCGCGGACCGCCTCGCCGCCTACAAGCGCCCCCGCGAGATCCGCTTCCTCGACGCCCTGCCGAGGACCGCCAACGGCAAGGTGCAGCGGAAACGGCTGGTCGACGCAATTCGCTAGGCGCTCCCGTCTTTGCGAGCATAGCGAAGCAATCCAGGGCAGCGGGCCGCCTCGGAATGAGGCGCTTCCCTGGATTGCTTCACTGCGTTCGCAATGACGGCGGTGGGTTCACAGCAGCGTCCCGCGCAGGATCAGCAGCGCCACCGAGAAGTAGATCACGAGCCCCGTCACATCGACGAGCGTCGCCACGAACGGCGCCGAGGCGGTCGCGGGGTCGAATCCGATGCGCTGAAGCAGGAAGGGCAGCATCGAGCCGGCGAGTGATCCGAAGGTCACGATGCCCACGAGGGCTAGCCCCACCGTCGCCGCTACCAGCGGCCAGTGCTCGCCGTAATCGTAGAGGCCGAGCTTCTGCCACGCGACGATGCGCACCACGGCGATCACCCCGAGGATGCCGCCGAGCACCAGTCCGGTGGGGAGTTCGCGCAACGCCACCTTCCACCAGTCGCGCAGGCGCACCTGATGCAGCGCGAGGGCGCGGATGAGGAGCGAGGTCGCCTGCGAACCGGAATTGCCGCCCGAGCTCATGATGAGCGGGATGAACAGGGTGAGGACGATGGCCTTCTCCAATTCGCCCTCGAAGCCCTGCATCGCCGAGGCGGTCAGCATCTCCGAGAGGAACAGGGCGCAGAGCCAGCCGGCCCGCTTCCGGATCATCGTGAGGAAGCCGATATCCATGTAGGGCTCGGGCAGCGCCTCCATGCCGCCGAAGCGCTGCACCTCCTGCGTCTGCTTCTCGATCATCGCGTCGATCATGTCGTCCACGGTGACGATGCCGATGACGTGGCCCACCGCATCCACCACCGGCAGGGCGAGGAGATCGTATTTCGAGATGAGGCGCGCGGCCTCGTCGCGGCTGGCCGTGGGCGAGACCGCGAGCGGCGCACGGCCCGGTGCCACGGTGAGCACGTTGTCCTCCGGGTTGCCGGAGATGAGCCGCCGCAGGGGCACCGCCTTCGTCAGCGCCCGGGTGCGCGGATCGAGGACGAAGATCGAGTAGATCGTCTCCCGCGTCTTCTCGACGTGGCGGCAATATTCGAGGGTCTGACCCACCGTCCACGTGCCCGGCACCGTGACGAACTCCGTCGTCATCAGCGAGCCGACGGTCTCCTCGCCATAGGCCGAGAGCCGGTCGACGGCGCCCCGCGTCTCGGCATCGAGGCGGGCGCGCAGGTCGGAGCGGCCGGGCTCCTCGATCTCGCGGAACACGTCGGTCACGCGGTCGGCGGACATGCCCGACAGGAACGAGGCCACCCGGTCGCGGGGCAGCATCTCGATGATCTCGCTGGCACTCTCCAGCTCCGGCTGATCGAGCACCTCGACCGCCTTCTCGATCGGCAGGCCGAGGAGGATCGCCGCGGCGACCTCGGGCGCCTCGTTGTTCAGCGCCTCGACGATGTCGGGTGCGCGCTCGTCAGCCAGCCTTGCGGCCAGGGCTGCGGGTTCGACGCGGGCGTCGAAGGGAGCCATGTCGTTCATGACGCGCCTCATGGGACGAGGCGGCGCGCCTCAGGATGTCAGGCCGCTCCCGGGCCGCTCGCCGGTCCCGCAGGCCGGCGCGAAGACGGCTTAGCGGAAGCGACGGCGCAGGGCCGGGCGCGGCAGGCACGATCGGTCGGGCACGTCGCTTCACGGGTCTGGGATTGGAGGAACCGCAGCCCCGCCTGGGCAGTGCCGCGCGGCTGCGTCGTGCGCTGCCCCGCAGCGTCCGTCAAGCACAAAGCAGCAACCGAGGGTTATCGGATCGCCGGTGTGGCTGTGAGAAATATAAGCTCGTGTCCGCTTGTATTGCGCGCCAACAAACGGTTATATCCTGCATATCGCAGGGCCGACAGGCACAGCGCTCCGGGAGACCGGATTGCGGGCCTTTCGGGATGACTGCGGCAAAATCAGACGGTCCGTTCGCCGGACCGGTGGCTCTAACACTTGAGGATGGTTCAGATGGCTTGGTCTGCCCCCGTCGTGTCCGAGATCTGCGTCGGCATGGAAGTCACCAGCTACGAGTCGGCCGAGATCGACACCTTCAACTAAGCGGTTCGCGATCTTCGGATCGCAGCCCGGTTGACGCTACACACCCAACCCGAAGTCTTATCAGGAGGAATTATAATGGCTTGGTCTGCTCCCGTCGTGTCCGAGATCTGCGTCGGCATGGAAGTCACGAGCTACGAGTCCGCTGAAATCGACACCTTCAACTAAGTCGATCGGCGACCGTTAGGTCTCTGGGCGCCGCCTCCTTCGGGGGGCGGCGTTTTTCGTTTGGGCCGTGCTGCGCGAATGCCCCTCGATTCTTGGGAGCGGAGCGGTCTTCAGGTCGGCGCGGCGATGTAGGGCAGGAACAGCGCCCTCACCTGATCGAACCCCCATTCGAGGTCGGCCGCATCGAGATCCGCTTTGCCCTGCAAGCGGAAGCTCATCCAGTGGCTCGACACGATCCAGGCATTGTCGAGCAACCGCGTCAGCGTCTCGGAATCGATGCGCAGGCGCCCCGCCTCGGCGGCGGCCTCGAACACCCCCCTGGCCAGGGCCTGCGTCCGCTGCCGCAAAGCGCGGACCTCGCCGCGCAGAGCGGGCGCGATCTCCACCATGGCGATTCCATCGCGGTAGATGCAGCGGTAGCGCCAGATCAGGTCGAACCACGCCCGCTGATAGGCCGTCAGGGCATCGGCCTGCGCGAAATCCGCCGGGAGGCGCCCCGCCACCGCTTCCGCCTCGGCCGCGAAGGCGGCGAAGATCGCCTCCACCAGCAGGCTCTTGCGCGGGAAATGGTAGTGCAGATTCCCCTCGCGCATGGACGAGGCGGCGGCGATCTCGGCCGTGGTGACGCGACCCATCCCACGGGCGTTGAACAGCGCGAGGCTCGCCGCGACGATCCGGTCGCGGGTACGCGGGGCGGCAACGCTCGGGCTCGGAGTCGCGCGGGTCATCACGCAACGTCTTTAGGGTATCCACCCTAGACAGGGAAGCCCACCGGGCCTATCACCGCCGCGGATCCGGCACCGCCGGAGGGAGGCCGGGAGAGCAGCTTGGCTCAACAATTCCGCCTGCAGGGAAGCGTCGCCCTCGTGACAGGCGCCGCCAGCGGTATCGGCGCGGCCCTGTCCACGGCGCTCGCGGCGCGGGGCGCTTCGCTTATGCTGATCGACCGCGACGGGGAGGGCTTGGCCGCCACCGCCACGCGCGCAAAGGCGGCCGGCGCGGACACCGAGTGCCGCATTCTCGACCTCGCGGATGCCTCGGCCATCGCCGCGCTGCCCGAGGCGGTCGCGCAGCGGTTTGGCCGGCTCGATCTCCTGGTGAACAATGCCGGCGTCGCCTTGGGCGGGCGCTTCGAGGAGACGCATCTCGACGATTTCGAGTGGGTGCTCGACGTGAACCTGCGGGCCGTGATCCGCATGTGCCACGCCTTCCTGCCGATGCTGAAGGAGCGGCCCGCCGCGCAGATCGTGAACATATCCAGCCTGTTCGGGCTGATCGCGCCGCCCGGTCAGGCGGCCTATTGCACCAGCAAGTTCGGGGTGCGCGGCTTCACCGAATCCCTGCGCCACGAATATGCCGGCACGGGGCTCGGTGTCAGCGTCGTCCACCCGGGCGGCGTGGCGACCTCCATCGCCCGCAACGCCCGCAACCCGCGCCCGTCCCACGATCCGGCGGAAGCGGAAACGATGCGGCAGGCGGCGGAGGCCGGGCGGATCGCCTTCGAGAAGCTGCTGACCCTGCCGGCGGACGATGCCGCCGCCGCGATCCTGCGGGGCATCGAGCGGCGCGCGCCGCGCATCGTCGTCGGCAAGGATGCGCGCAATGCCGCGCTGATCCAGCGCCTGCTGCCCGCCGGCTATTGGCGGGCGATCATGCGACTCTCCGGCGGAAAGGTCTGAGATGGCGAGCCTGCGTGCGTATATCGGCTCCTGGATGGTCCGCCGCCGGGTGAAGGCCCCCCTGGCGGGCGCCAAGAGCATCGACGACGTGCGCCGCATCCTCGGCGGCGCCTCGTTCCCCGACCCGCGTGACGCGACCTTCGAGGCGGGCAGCCTCGGCGGCGTGCCGGGCGAATGGATCCGGCCGGTGTCGGGAAAGGCGTCGCGGCGGCTGTTCTATGTCCATGGCGGCGGCTTCGTCGCCTGCTCGCCCCGGACGCATCGCCCGGTGACGGGCGCCTTCGCGCGGCGGGGCTTCGAGGTCTTCGCGCCGGATTACCGGCTGGCGCCGGAGCATCCGTTCCCGGCCGGGCTCGATGACGTCATCGCCGCGTGGAGCGCATTCCGCGCGGCGGGGCCGGCGAGCCTCGCGGGCGAATCGGCGGGCGGCAACCTCGCCCTGGCGCTCCTGCTCGCGGCGCGGGACCGGGGCCTTCCCCTCCCCTCGGCGGCCTGCCTGTTCTCCCCCGTCACCGACCTTGTGACCGTCGACGGCTCGCGCGTCTCGAACGGAAGCCGGGATGCCATGTTCCACGCCCGCTCCATCGTGGAGGTGGCGCCCGTCTATGTCGGCGAGGGCGATCCGCGCACGCCCCTCGCCTCGCCGGTCTATGGCGACCCGACCGGCCTGCCGCCGCTGCTGTTCCATGTCGGAGACCGCGAGATCCTGCGCGACGACGCCGTGCGCATGGCCGAGCGGGCCCAGGCGGCCGGGGTCGAGACGCGGCTGCGGGTCTTCCCCGTCGTCGCCCATGCGTGGCAATTTGCGGATCACGTCCTTCCGGAAGCCAAGGCCTCCCTCGACGAGGCGGCCGAGTTCCTGAAGCACCATGCCGGCCGGGAGACTCACGCATGAGCGCCCCCACGGACACGGACGGCGTGCTCGCCGTGCTCATCGTCGGCGCCGGCTTCTCCGGCGTGGCGATGGCGATCCGCTGCCGGCAGCAGGGCATCGGCCCGATTTCGGTGATCGAGAAGGGGCCCGGCATCGGCGGGACGTGGCGGGAGAACACCTATCCCGGTGCCGCCTGCGACGTGCCCTCGCATCTCTACTCCCTGTCCTTCGCGCCGAAGGCCGATTGGAGCCGGCTCTACGCCAAGCAGCCGGAGATCGAGGATTACCTGCGCGGCGTCGCCGAGCAGTACGGGCTGATGCCGCTGATCCGTTTCGGCACCACCCTGCGCCGGGCTGTCTGGGACGAGGCCCGCGCCCTGTGGCGGGCAAAGACAGATCGCGGCGAGATCCTGGCCCGCGCCATCGTGTCGGGCGCGGGCGGGCTGCATCACCCGGCCATGCCAGACATTCCCGGCCGCGCGGATTTCGCCGGCCCGAGCTTTCATACGGCAGCCTGGGACCATTCCGTCGACCTGAAGGGCCGCCGGGTCGGCATCATCGGCACGGGGGCGAGCGCGATCCAGGTCGTGCCGGAACTGGCGGGCCATGCCGGACACCTCACGGTGTTCCAGCGGACGCCGCCCTGGATCATGCCGAAGAACGACAGGGCGATCCCGCAGGAGCGCAAGGCGCGTTACGCCCGTTTCCCCATCCTGCGGCTGCTGGAACGGTGGCGCCTGTTCTGGCGGCTGGAATTCCCCGCGCTCGTCGGGTTCACCCGCGTGTCGAAGGTGACGGCGCAGGCCGAGGGCTTGGCGAAGCACCATCTGCGCAAGGCGGTGCCCGACAAGGCCCTGCGCGAGAAGCTGACGCCGCGCTACCGCTTCGGCTGCAAGCGCGTCCTCCTGTCGGACGATTACTACCCCGCCCTCCAGCGGGACGACGTGACCCTGGAGACCGGCTCCATCGCCCGCATCCTCCCCGACGGGGTCGAGATGGCGGACGGGACGAAGCACGGACTCGACGCCATCGTCTTCGCCACCGGCTTCGACGTGCTCGGCGGATCGCTGCGCACGGAGGTGGTGGGCCGGCAGGGGCGCCGGCTCGCCGAGGCGTGGGCGGACGGGATGCAGGCCTTCCAGGGCATCACCGTCTCGGGCTTCCCGAACTACTTCATCCTGCTCGGCCCCAACACCGGCATCGGCCACAACTCGATCATCGCCATGATCGAGATCCAGGTCGATCACGTGATCGATTGCCTGAAGGCGCTGGCTAAGGGGCGGCAGGCCATCGAGGTCAGCGAGCCCGCGCAGGAGCGCTTCGTCGAGCGCATCCGCAACAGGATGAAGGAGAGCATCTGGCAGGCCGGCGGATGCCGCAGTTGGTATCTCGACAACCAGGGCCGCAACACGACCCTGTGGCCGGATTCGGTGCTGGCCTATCGGCGCAGCGCCCGCCGAGCGCGGATGTCCGATTACCGCCTGCGCTGAGGCTCAGGCGACCTTTCTGAGCGGCGCCGCGAAGGTGTCGAGCATGGCCTCGCCCGGCATCGGGCGGCCGAGATGGTAGCCCTGCGCGAAGGGGCAGCCCATCTCGCGCAGGGCGATGAGGTCGGTCTCGGTCTCGACGCCCTCGGCCACGACTTCGAGGCTCAGCGCCTTGCCGAGGTCGATCACCGCCTTGACGAGCCCGCGCTTGTCGCCCGCCTCGTTGAGGCCGGTGACGAGGCTGCGGTCGATCTTCACGCGGTTCACCCGCAATTGCCGGATCCGAGACAGGGACGAATAGCCCACACCGAAATCGTCGATGGCGATGCTGACTCCCGCCCGCGACAGAGCGGCGAGCTTGTCGGATACGGCGGCGGCGTCGAGGGCGGTGTCCTCCGTCAGTTCGATCTCCAGCCAGTCCGCCGCCAGGCCGAAGGCTTCCAGCTTTTCGAGGATCAGCACCTCGATCGGTGTCTGGGTCAGCTCGCGCGGGCAGACGTTCATGGCGATGCGGATGTCGTCGACGCCCCGCGCGCTCAGGGCGAGCTTCGTCCGGTAGACGCAATCGAGGATGTAGCGGAGCAGCGCCTCGGACAGACCGATCACGCCGGCGGCGGCGATGATGTCCGGCGGCGGGACCCAGCCGTGGCGCGGGTGGCGCCAGCGGACCAGCGCCTCGAGCCCGGCGAGGTCGCCCTCATGGACGCGGAAGATCGGCTGGAACCACACCTCGACCGCGCCCTCGGCCAGGGCATCGGGTAGGTCGCGTTCGGCGTCACGGCGCATATCGAGGCGCGCGCGCAATTCGTCGTCGAACACGCGGGAGCGATTCCGGCCGGTGGACTTGGCCGCGTAGAGCGCCTCGTCGGCACGCACGAGGCGTTCGGTGAGGCTCTCCCCCGCGCCGATATGGATGCCGATGCTGATGCCGACCCGGTCGGTGTCGAACCGGTCGAACGGTTCGGCCACCGCCGCGATGATCGCTTCCGCGAGTTCGCTGACGGACACGCCCGTGGCGGCGGGATCGTAGAGGATGGCGAATTCATCGCCGCCGAGCCGGCCGACATGGCCGCTCGCAGGCACCTGCGCCCGCAGGCGGCGGCCGACCTCGGCCAGAACCTGATCGCCGGTATTGTGGCCGTAGATGTCGTTGACCGATTTGAAGCCGTCGAGATCGAGCAGCATCAGGCACGGTGCCGGCGTGAGATCCGCCTGTTCCACGAAGCCGGCACGATTGAGGAGGCCGGTGAGCCCGTCGCAGATCGCACGGCTCGCCATGCGCGCCGCCAGGGCCTTGGCCTCGTTCTTCAGTCCGCTGGTGCGGCGGAAGTTCGACTCCGTCTCGAGGCAGGTGCGCATGAGCGCCAGCAGGTAGACGAGCGACGTCGCGGCAAGGCAATCGCGCTCGAACCCGCCGGTCGTGAGCAGGCATCCGACCACCGTCAGAAGCGGCGGGGTGATGAAGAACATCGGGATGCGGGCGAAGGACGTGCCGTAGCTCACCGCTCCGGCGGTGATGCCGCAGGTGACGACGAGGTAGAAGATCGCCTGCGCCGAGGTGAAGCCCGCGCACAGGAAAGGCAGGCACGCCCAGACCACCCCGGACGCGAGGGCGCCGAGCGCCATCAGCTCTAAGCGGCGCTCGATGGCTGCGGCGGCGTCATCCGACTCGATCGGCGTGTCGTCATCGAGGCCGATGCAATGCGCCCTGCACAGATAGACCCGCAGGAGATTGGCGCAGGTCGAGGTCGCGAACCAGAGGCCACCCATCGCTCCGTGGCCCGCGCGGACCGCGACGGCGAGGCAGGTGAGGCCGAGGACGAAGTTGATGATGAGGGCGCGCAGGACGCTTCGTCTGGCCGCGTCCAGCTGATCGCGCCGAATGGCGCGCTTGAGGATCCGCTCCGAAGGAGCGTCGATCTCGAAATCAGCACTCGGCTCTAAGCTTGTGCCTGCTTTCGCGGCCATCGCCCCGTTCCCTGCTCGATGGTCGGAATACAGACCGAGCGTAAATAATTCATACAGTAAGCGTGCCTTGCGAACGGTGGCGTGAACCGTGCCTTTCCTCCGACGTTCTGACGTTCGGGCTCGAAAGGTCGCAGGCACCGCCCTCGTTGCTTGGCTCTAAGGGCAAAGACGGGGGGTGCTCGATGTGGCGCCACAGCCTTCTCGGCTCAGCCGTGACGACGTCTTGCGTGAGAACGGAGAAGAAGCGATGGGGCGGCACGAAGAGTACATGGCCGAGGCGGTACGCATCGCCCGGGCCAACGTGGCGGAGGGCGGCACGCCCTATGGCGCGGTGATCGTGCGCGACGGCACCGTCGTCGCCACGGCGCCGAACACGGTCCATCTCACCAAGGATGCCACCGACCATGCCGAGATGGTCGCCATTCACAAGGCGAGCCAGGCGCTGGGGCGCAAGAACCTCTCGGATTGCGTGATGTACGCGAGCGGGCGTCCTTGCCCAATGTGCCACGCGGCGATGCGCCTCGCCGGCTTCAAGGAGGGCTACTTCGCCTTCAGCGCGGAGGAGGCGCAGGAATGCGGCGCGGGCAGCGCCGAGATCTATGCGGAACTCTGCCGTCCGCTCGACGAGCAGCCGATGCAGCTCAAGCAGATGCGGCCGGACGGACCCTCGCCCTATCCGGAGTGGGAAGCGCGCCAGAAACGCTGACGCGCCGGCACCCGGCGGCGCTCAGTGGGTCCAGGGCGCCGTGCGGTTGAACTTGAAATTGTCGGAGTAGGACAGGCCCTTGCGCGCCGTCTCCTTGCCCGGCTCCTCGACGCGGTAGGTGATGCCCTCGCGCTGGGCATAGGCCACCGCCTCCTCCCGCGTGTCGAATTCCAGGCGCACCTGCTGCATCATGTCCTTCGAGCCGTACCAGCCCATCAGCGGGTCGGTTTCGCGCGCGCTCGTCTGATCGAAGACCAGCACCCATTGCTTGGTGCGGGCAAGGCCCGATTGAGACGCATCCTTGGCGGGGCGGTAGATGCGGGCGCTCGGCATGGGTCCTTCGAAAGCTCCTGGTTGGTCTGCCCTGCGGAGGATGGTCGGGGCGATAGGATTCGAACCTACGACCCCCTGGTCCCAAACCAGGTGCGCTACCAGACTGCGCTACACCCCGACGGCCATCCGCGGCCGGAAAGCCGTAACCGTTCGGCCCTCCCTGGGCAAGGAGGACGATGCGACCGCGCCGCCAACCTGCATCATAGCTCATTCGGGAGGATTGTCTCGGAACTTCCGGGCACATCAAGCCATTGCTTCTGCGATTACAACTTTTGGAGGAAAACCCGATGAAGGTTACTCGCGCGCTTGGTGCTGCCGCCGTTCTCGTCATGATGTCTGGCGCTGCCTATGCTGCCCCGTGCAGCACCGGCACCACGGCCTCCAAGTCGCCGGACAAGCAGGTCAATCCGAAGAGCTCGGATGTGGACAAGTCGAGCGCGAACCTCGCGGGCGGCAACCAGCCGGCTTCGCCGGGCACCGTCGGCGCGATGAACAATGCCGGCTCGACGCAGGCTCCGACCGCGACCGCCGGCACCGCCAGCAAGGACAACACCGATCCGGCCTCGAAGAACATGGCCGGTGGCAACCAGCCGGCCTCGCCGGGCACCGTCGGCGCGATGAACAACGCCGCCGCCGCGAAGGCCACCACGAACATGGCCGACAAGGACTGCTGATCGGGCTTCGTCCCTCGTTCGACAGGAACCCGCCCGGCGTAGGCCGCGGCGGGTTTCTTTTTGGGTGCGGTTGAAACGCGGGGGCGTTCGGTGCACGCACCCTGCGATGCGTGTGGACCTCTTCGATTTCGAACTGCCGGAGGCGAGCATCGCGCTCCGTCCCGCCGAGCCGCGGGATGCGGCGCGGATGCTGGTGGTGGCCCCCGGCGAGCCCCTGTCCGACAGGGCGATTCGCGATCTCCCGTCCCTGCTGCGGCCGGGTGACGCCCTGGTCTTCAACGACACCCGCGTGATTCCGGCGCGTCTCCATGGCATCCGCACGCGCCCCGGTGCGCCGGGGCAGCGTACGGAGGTGATGCTCCACATGCGCGAGGCCCCCGACCGCTGGCGCGCTTTCGCCCGCCCGGCGAAGCGCCTCGCCCCCGGTGACGACCTGACCTTCGGCCATGCCTCCGAGGGTACCGTCTGCGAGGCTACCCGCCTCCGCGCGAGTGTCGTGGAGAAGGGCGATGCGGGTGAGATCGTCCTACGCTTCGAACTGGCGGGGCCGATCCTGGACGAGCGGATTGCCGCCCTCGGCGAGTTGCCGCTGCCGCCCTACATCGCCGGCAAGCGCCCGGCCGATGCCCGCGATGCTAGCGATTACCAGACGGTCTATGCGCGCGAGCCCGGCGCCGTTGCCGCGCCGACCGCTGGGCTGCATTTCTCCGATGCGCTGCTCGGCGCAATCGATGCCGCAGGGCTGACCCGCCACCACGTCACCCTGCATGTCGGCGCGGGCACATTTCTGCCCGTGAAGGCCGACGACACCGAGGGCCACCGGATGCACAGCGAGGTCGGCCATCTCGACGCCGACACCGCCGAGGCGTTGAACCGCACCCGGGCGGCGGGCGGGCGCATCGTCGCCGTGGGCACCACCGCCATGCGACTCCTAGAAAGCGCGGCGAGCGAGGACGGGCGGATCGCCCCCTTCTCCGGCCCCACCGACATCTTCATCACGCCGGGCTACCGCTTCCGGGCGGTCGATGCGCTGGTCACGAACTTCCACCTGCCGCGCTCGACGCTGTTCATGCTGGTGAGCGCCTTCTCCGGCCTCGAGACGATGCGCGCCGCCTATGCGCATGCCATCGCGACGGGCTACCGTTTCTACTCCTACGGCGATGCGAGCCTGCTGTTCCCGGCCGCGCCCGGAGCCATGCCATGACCTCCGAGAATCCGGCGACGTTCGGCTTCGCCCTCCACGCACAGGACGGCGCCGCCCGCACGGGCGCGATCACCATGCCGCGCGGCACGATCCGTACGCCGGCCTTCATGCCGGTCGGCACCGCCGCCACGGTAAAGGCGATGTATGCCGATCAGGTGCGCGATCTTGGGGCCGATGTCGTTCTCGGCAACACCTACCACCTGATGCTGCGTCCCGGCGCCGAGCGGATGGCCCGCCTCGGCGGCCTGCACAAATTCATGCAGTGGTCTGGGCCGATCCTCACCGATTCCGGCGGCTTCCAGGTCATGTCCCTGTCGGCCCTGCGCAAGATCGACGAGACCGGGGTGACCTTCCGCTCGCATATCGACGGGACGGCCCATGCCATGAGCCCGGAGCGCTCCATCGAGATCCAGGGCCTGCTCGGCTCGGACATCCAGATGCAGCTCGATGAATGCGTGCGCCTGCCGGCCGAGCGCATCGAGGTCGAGAAGGCGATGCGCCTGTCCCTGCGCTGGGCCGAGCGCTGCAAGGTGGCCTTCGGCGAGCAGCCGGGCAAGGCGATTTTCGGCATCGTGCAGGGGGGCGACCTGCCCGACCTCCGCGCCGAGAGCGCCCGCGCCCTCGTGGATCTCGACCTCAAGGGCTATGCCATCGGCGGCCTCGCGGTGGGCGAGCCGCAGGCGGTGATGTTTGCGATGATCGAGGCCACCGAGCCGCACCTGCCGCAGGGCAAGCCGCGCTACCTGATGGGCGTCGGCACGCCGGACGACATCCTCGGCTCGGTGGCGCGGGGCATCGACATGTTCGATTGCGTGATGCCGACCCGCGCCGGCCGCCACGGCTTGGCCTATACACGCCACGGCCGTGTCAACCTGCGCAATGCCCGCTGGGCCGAGGCCATCGAGCCCCTGGACGAGCAATCGACCTGCCCCGCCGCCCGCGACTATTCCCGCGCCTACCTCCACCATCTCGTCCGCTCGAACGAGATCCTGGGGATGATGCTGCTGACGTGGAACAACCTCGCCTACTACCAAGACCTGATGGCAGGCGCCCGCGCCGCCATCCGCCAGGGGCGCTACGCCGATTATTGTGCAGAGACCCGCGAGGGATGGGCTCGCGCCGAGCGTCAGGCCGCCTGAGGGCTCAGCGCGCCAGAACCCAGTAGAAGCCCTGCGGGTCGTCGGCGCCGCCGTGCCCCGCGTCCCTCAGCCCGGCGACGACCCGCGCCGCGATGGGCAGGCGGTAATGCAGCGCGTCCCAGTAGTTCGTGTTCTCGGTGGTGACGGGCGAGATCCGGCGGAAGTCGATGACGAGGGCGTGGCGCCGTGCGCCGATCTCGGCAGCCTTTACCTTGCACGCCTCTTCGCGTCGGCCGGCGGGCGTGCCGGGCTGGCCCTGCGCGCGGGCGTGGACCGGCATGAAGGCGATGATCTTCGTCGTATCGGACGGCAGTGAGGCCAGCACGGTATCGAGGGCATCGAGGGCGGGGAACGGTGCCTCAGCCGGGTCGGCGGGTGCATTCGGATCGCTCGCGCCCGCCGCGATATGGGCGCTGGCGCGGGCGGCGTCGTAGCTCGCCTCCGGGGGCGTGAACACGCCGTAGCCGTCGCCCCGGATCCGCGGGCGTCCATGCCCGAACCGCACTTGCACCGCGTTCACCGCCGCCGTCAGCCCGCGCAGGTTCGCTTGGTGAAAGATGCCCCAAGGCGCATCCTTCTCGTAGAGCCAATCCGGAAAGGCGTGATCCGTGCGCGCCGCCGGACGCGCGGCGCACCAGGGCGCATCGAGGCCGAACAGCACCGCCTTCACCGGCCGTCGGGCGAGGAACAGGGCGGCGAGGCGCATCTGCTCGTCGGGTGTCGCAGCATTTACCGCAAGGTTGGCGAAACGCGCATCGAATGCCGCATCGAGGGCGGACGGATCGAGGAGCCGCGCCGTCGAGGTGCCGAACAAAGCCGCGTCGAAATTGCCGCCCCGCGCGATGGCCGGGTAGGACAGCCGCTGGTTCGTGTCGACGATGGGCCCCGGCGGATGCCCCGGCGCCGCCCGGAGGCCATAGGGATCGGCCCACGCGATGAAGGCGACGATGGCGAGCCCGGCCACAAAAGACGCGACCAGCGTCCAGCGGACGAAGCGCGACCAGGCCTCCATTAGTTCTGACTGCGTTTCCACGCATCGCCACTCACCGGCGATTGCGTCTCTTTTTCGGCGCCCTCCGACAGGGCCGCGATGAGGGCGGGACCGAGGTCGCGCAATTCGCGCAGATGCGCCTCGGTCAGATCACGGAGCAGATCGGAGGCGTGCGGCGTGAGCGAGAGTTCGGCGCGCCGCCGGTCCTGAGTGCCCCGCGCCTTAGTGAGAAGCCCGGCCTCGACCATCCGCGCCACCAGCTCGGCGGCGGTGTGCGGTGCGATCAGCAATTGCTCGGCGAGAAGCCCCACCGTGGCAGGACCACCACCTTCGTGCCCCGCAAGCGTGAGCAGCGCCTGATGCTGTTGCGTGGGCAGGCCGTGCTTGGCCGCCTCGGCTTCACTGAAAGCGAGGAAGCGGCGCAGCCGGTACCGGAACGCAGCCAGCGCCGCGTATTGCCCCTGAGAGAGCCCATCGTCCCGCTCGGCTCTCATACCTGCCTCCAAGCCTCCCGCACTGGAATATATCGTAACACGATGTATTTCCCTCCGCAGGAGGTTGGAATGGCTATGACACCGATGAGGGCGACAGGGCACAGCCCGGTTCGCCGCTCGCTCTCTGATTTCACCGTCGACCGGCGGATCCTTCTGCTCACCGGCATGGCGGTCGTCGTCGGCTCGGCGGCGGTCGGGGCCGCCTGGGTACTCCTGGCGTTGATCGGCCTCGCGACGAACCTCGCATGGTTCGGCCGGGTCGACACCGCGCTGACATCCCTGGCCACGGCGCCGCGCGGGGTGTGGATGGTCGCGATCCCGGTCGTCGGTGCGCTCATCGTCGGGCTGATGGCGCGGTACGGCTCGGAGAAGATCCGCGGCCACGGCATCCCGGAGGCGATGGAGGCGATCCTCATCGGCGGCAGCCGGATGTCGCCCAAGGTCGCCGTGCTGAAGCCGCTCTCGTCGGCGGTCGCCATCGGCAGCGGCGGGCCGTTCGGCGCGGAGGGGCCGATCATCGTCACCGGCGGGGCCATCGGCTCGCTCTACGCGCAGTTCTTCCACCTGTCGGCCATCGAGCGGCGGACGCTGCTGGTCTCCGGCGCGGCCGCCGGCATGACCGCGATCTTCGGCACGCCCGTCGCGGCAGTGCTTCTCGCGCTGGAAGTGCTGCTGTTCGAATGGCGCCCGCGCAGCCTCGTGCCGGTGACGGTCGCCGCCGCGACGGCCATGGCCTGGCGCCCTGCCCTGTTCGAGACCGGGCCGCTCTTCCCCTTCAGCGACAACCCCGCCCTCCCCTGGTGGGGCCTGCCGGCCTGCGTCGCCCTCGGCCTTGCCTGCGGAGTACTCTCGGGGCTCCTGACCCGCCTGCTCTACGGGCTGGAGGATGCGTTTCGGCGGCTGCCCATTCACTGGATGTGGTGGCCGGCATTGGGTGCCATCGTCGTCGGCCTCGGCGGGCTCATCGAGCCCCGCGCCCTCGGCGTCGGCTACGACGTGATCCGGGGCTTCCTCGACGGGCACATGGCCCTGTCGGCGGTCGCCACGATCCTCGCGGTGAAGGCCGTGATCTGGCTGGTGGCCCTCGCCTCCGGCACGTCCGGCGGCGTGCTGGCGCCGCTGCTGATCCTCGGCGGTGCGTTCGGTTCGCTCGCGGCGGCCGTGCTGCCCGGCGCGCACGGCTTCTGGGCGCTCCTCGGCATGGCCGCGATGCTCGGCGGCACCCTGCCCGCGCCGCTGACGGGAATCGTCTTCGCGGTGGAGGCGACGGGCGATGCCGGTGCGCTGGCGCCGCTGCTCGCCGCCACCATGGCGGCCTATGCCGTCAGTGTGCTGCTGCTGAAGCGCTCGATCCTCACGGAAAAGATCGCCCGGCGCGGCCTGCACGTGACGCGGGAATACGGGATCGACCCCTACGAGTTCACCCGCGTCGGCGCGGTGATGACGAAGGACGTCGAAACGCTCGCTGCGGACCAGACCGTCGCGGAGGCCGCTGCCGCCATCGAGGCCGGCACTCACGAGGCCTACCCCGTCACCGACGCGGCGGGCCGCCCAGTGGCCATCGTCTCGCGGGCCGAGATCCTTCTTTGGACGGCCGAGAGCGACGGCGAGAGCGCGGACGAGACGCTGGGAGAGCGCCTCTCCGATGCGAGCCTGCCGGTGGTGCATCCGGGCGACGTGGTCTCCCACGCCCTCGACGTGATGCTGGCCGATGGAAGCGGTCGCCTTCTCGTCACCGAGCCGGAGAACGGCGCACTGATCGGCATCCTGACCCGTCGCGATCTGCTGCGCATCCGCGCCGCCTCCCTGCGGGCCGAGGGCGAACGGCAGGCTTACCTGCGACGGAGGCGCGGGTAGTTCCGACTGGTCGCGTCATTGCGAACGAAGTGAAGCAATCCAGGGGCGGAGGCTCGCTATCCGGCCGTGGCGCTTCCCTGGATTGCTTCGTTCCTCGCAATGACGATCCGAGAAGAGGGGGGTGTCATGCCCCCTCTTCGTTCGCTCAGTTCAACGTGGCATCCGCAGGGCGCCGCTCGGCGCCCACCGACACATCGCCGATCATCAGGCCGAGCGGGCCGAGATGGACCGGCACGTGCTCGCCGTCGTGGATGGTTCCCGCGAGCAGCAATTCGGCCAGCGGATCCTGGACGTTCTTCTGGATCACCCGCTTCAGCGGTCGCGCCCCGTAGGCCGGGTCGTAACCCTTGTCGGCGAGCCAGTTGCGCGCGTCCTCATCGACTTCGAGGACGATCTTGCGCTCGTCCAGGAGCTTCTGGAGCCGCCCGAGCTGGATCTCCACGATCGACCCCATTTCCTCCCGCTTGAGGCGGTGGAACAGGATGATCTCATCGACCCGGTTCAGGAATTCCGGCCGGAAGTGGCTGCGGACCACGCCCATCACCTCGTCGCGCACGGCCTCCGTGTCCTGCCCGGCGGGCTGGTTCACGAGGTATTCCGCCCCGAGATTCGAGGTCATGATCAGGAGCGTGTTGCGGAAATCCACCGTCCGCCCCTGCCCGTCCGTCAGGCGTCCGTCGTCGAGCACCTGCAGCAGGACGTTGAACACGTCCGGGTGCGCCTTCTCGACCTCATCGAACAGCACGACCTGGTATGGCCGGCGCCGCACCGCCTCGGTCAGCGCGCCGCCCTCCTCGTAGCCGACATAGCCGGGAGGCGCGCCGATCAGCCGGGCGACCGCGTGCTTCTCCATGTACTCGGACATGTCGATGCGCACGAGCGCGGTGTCGTCGTCGAACAGGAAGCCGGCCAGCGCCTTGGTCAGCTCCGTCTTGCCGACACCCGTCGGGCCGAGGAACATGAACGAGCCGATGGGCCGGTTCGGATCCTGCAACCCGGCGCGCGCCCGGCGGACCGCGGTCGCCACGGCCTCGACCGCCTCGCGCTGGCCGACGACGCGCTTGCCCAGCGCCGTCTCCATCGCCAGCAGCTTCTCGCGCTCGCCTTCGAGCATCTTGTCGACGGGCACGCCGGTCCAGCGCGAGACGACGCCCGCGATATGGCTGGGCGTGACCGCCTCCTCCATCAGGCCGCGACCGTTCTCGGTGCTCTCGGTGTCCGCGAGCTGCTTCTCCAACCCGGGGATGATGCCGTAGGCGAGTTCGCCCGCGCGCTGGTACTGCCCCTGCCGCTGGGCGGCGGCGAGTTCGTTGCGCGCTTCATCGAGCTTCTTCTTGAGGTCGGCCGCCGTGCCGAGCTTGTCCTTCTCGGCCTTCCAGCGCGCCGTGATCGCGGCCGAGCGCTCCTCCAGGTCGCCGAGTTCCTTCTCGAGCCGTACGAGGCGGTCGCGGGAGGCGGAATCGGTCTCCTTCTTCAGGGCCTCGCCCTCGATCTTGAGGCGCACGATCTCGCGGTCGATGGAGTCCAGCTCCTCCGGCTTCGAATCGACCTGCATCCGCAGCCGCGAGCCGGCCTCGTCCACGAGGTCGATGGCCTTGTCCGGCAGGAAGCGGTCGGTGATGTAGCGGTTCGAAAGCGTCGCGGCCGCGACCAGCGCCGAATCCTGGATGCGCACGCCGTGGTGCTGCTCGTACTTCTCCTTCAGGCCGCGCAGGATCGACACCGTGTCCTCCACGGTGGGCTCCGAGACGAAGACCGGCTGGAAGCGGCGGGCGAGCGCCGCGTCCTTCTCGACGTGCTTGCGGTACTCCTCAAGGGTGGTCGCGCCGACGCAGTGCAACTCGCCACGGGCCAGGGCGGGCTTCAGCAGGTTCGAGGCATCCATCGCCCCATCCGCCTTGCCCGCGCCGACCAGCGTGTGCATCTCGTCGATGAACAGGATGATCCCGCCCTCGGCCGCCGTGACCTCGGAGAGCACGCCCTTCAGCCGCTCCTCGAACTCGCCGCGATACTTCGCACCCGCGATCAGCGAACCCATGTCGAGGGCGAGCAGGCTTTTCTCCTTGAGGGATTCGGGCACGTCACCATCGACGATGCGCAGCGCCAGACCCTCCACGATGGCGGTCTTGCCGACGCCCGGCTCGCCGATCAGCACCGGGTTGTTCTTGGTGCGCCGGGACAGGACCTGGATGGTGCGCCGGATCTCCTCGTCCCGGCCGATGACCGGATCGAGCTTGCCTTCACGCGCCGCCTCGGTGAGGTCGCGGGCATACTTCTTCAGCGCATCGTAGCTGTTCTCGGCGCTGGCATTGTCGGCGGTGCGACCCTTGCGCAGGGCGTTGATCGCCGCGTTCAGCGACGCAGGTGTCACCCCGGCGGCCTGAAGCGCGCGGCCGGCTTCGGAGTCCTTCTCCACCGCGACGGCGAGCAGAAGACGCTCCACGGTGACGTAGGAATCGCCGGCCTTCTGCGCGGCGCTCTCGGCGGTGTCGAACAGACGCACGAGTTCGCGCGTCGCCTGGGGAGCCGCCGCGTTGCCGGACACCTTCGGCTGCTTGGCGAGCCACTGCTCGGTCTGCGCCAGGGCCACGCGGGACTGGCCGCCGGCCCGGTCGATGAGGCCGGCGCAAAGACCCTCGGGATCGTCGAGCAGGACCTTCAGCAGGTGGCCCGGCTGCAATTGAGGGTGCCCTTCGCGCATCGCGAGGTTCTGCGCCGCCTGCACGAAGCCGCGGGCCCGTTCTGTGTACTTCTCGAAATTCATCCGTTGCCTCTCCCGTACCGGCATCCGCCGCCCACGCGAGGCGCGGCGCCACCGAAACGTCGCCCTCCGGCGTTTCGCCGAGCGAGGGCATCGACGCCACACGGCCGCCGACCTCAAGGATGTGGTGTTGCATATGCGCACCACAAGGCCTGCCCACGCTCTTGCGCACCCTCTTAATTTAGGGACACAATCCGCGTATGACCGATTTGATTCATATCAGCGCCCTCTACCGTTATCCGGTGAAAGGCTTGAGCCCCGAGAGGGTGGAGCGCGTCGATCTGGAGACGAGCGGGTTCTTCCCCGGCGACCGCCTCTATGCCATCGAGAACGGACCGTCAGGCTTCAATCCGGTGGCCTACCTGCACCAGCCGAAGACGAAATACCTGATGCTGATGCGGGACGAAGCCCTCGCCCGGCTGCGCACCCGCTATGAGGACGAGACCGCCACCCTGCATGTCGAGGGCAACGGCGAAACGCTCGCCGCCAAGCTCGACACGGCGGAGGGGCGCGGGGCGCTGGAAGACTTCCTGCGCCGCTTCGTGCCCAATTCCCTCAAAGGCGAGCCGAAGGTGCTGGAGGCGCCGCCGCAGCACCGGTTCACCGATTCGCCGATCGGCTACGTCTCGCTCATCAACCGGGCGAGCGTGCAGTTGCTGGAGGACGAACTCGGCGTGCCGGTGAATCCCCTGCGCTTCCGGGGCAACCTGCTGGTGGAGGGTTTGGCGCCCTTCGCCGAACTCGAGATGCTCGGTCGGGTGATCGAGGCGCCGAGCGGGCTGCGGTTCAAGGTGACGAAGCGGACGGTGCGCTGCGCTGCCACCAATGTCGACCCGGACACCGGAACCCGCGACCTCGACATTCCCTGGACCATCGACAAGCACCAGGGCCACCGCGACCTCGGCGTCTACATGGAGATCATCGCCGGGGGTGCGCTGGCGGTTGGGGACGATTTGCGGGTGGTGGGGTAGAGCGGTTTCGGTTTGATTGGGATCGCCTGCTCGACCGTCTTTGCGAGCGACAGCGAAGCAATCCAGGGCTGCGGGACCTGACCGGATATGGCGGATCCCTGGATTGCTTCGCTCCGCTCGCAACGACGATGCGCTGCGAAGGCTAACCCGCCGTCCGGCTTTCCAGGAACTCCTTCATCCTTTCCAGCGCGCGGCGGATGTTCTCCGCCGAGTTGGCGTAGGACAGGCGGATGAAGCCTTCGCCGTGAATTCCGAAATCCGGGCCGCCGATCGTGGCGACGCCCGCTTCGTCCAAGAGCGCCGAGGCCAGCGCCTTGGCCTTCCAGCCGGTGCGGGAGACGTTCGGGAAGGCGTAGAAGGCGCCCTTGGGCACTATGCAGGAGATTCCCGGCAGGGCGTTCAGGCCGTCGACCACGATGGAACGGCGCCGGTCGAACTCGGCCACCATCTCGGCCACGCAATCCTGCGGGCCGTCGAGGGCGGCAATGCCGGCCCATTGCGTGGCGGCGTTGACGCAGGAATGGGCGTTCACCGCGAGCTTGCGCGCATTGTCGTAGAGGGGCTTCGGCCACACCGACCAGCCGAGCCGCCAGCCGGTCATGGCGTAAGTCTTCGATGCGCCGTCGAGATAGATCAGCCTGTCGCGGATCTCGGGATACTTGAGCAGGGAGTGATGCGCCTCCCCGTCATAGGTCATGGTGCCGTAGATCTCGTCCGAGAGCACCGCGACATCGGGATGATCGGCGAGGCCCTTCACGAGAGCGTCGATCTCCGTCTTCGGACTGACGCCGCCGCACGGGTTGGCCGGCGAGTTGACGATCAGGAGCCGCGTCTTCGGCGTGATGAGCGAGAGCGTTTCCGCCGCCGAGAAGGCGAAGCCGTTCTCCTCGCGGATCGGCACCGGCACCGGCGTCGCGCCGGTGTACTCGATCATCGAGCGGTAGATCGGGAAGCCGGGGTCCGGGTACAGGATCTCGGCGCCCGGCTCACCGAACATCAGGATCGCCATGAACATGGTGACCTTGCCGCCCGGTACCACCATCACCGATTCGGGCGAGACCTCGACGCCGTGGCGGCGGAGGATGTCACGCGTGATCGCCTCCCGCAGGGGGAGGATGCCCGTGGCCGGCGTGTAGCCATGGTGCCCGTCGCGCAGGGCCTTGATGCCGGCCTCGACCACATGGGCCGGGGTCGGCATGTCGGGCTGGCCGATGCCGAGGTTGATGATATCGCGCCCCTGCGCCGCCAACGCCTGGGCGCGGGCGAGCACGGCGAAGGCGTTCTCCTCGCCGATGCGGGAGAAGGCGGGAACAACGTGGAGCATGGCGGCCTCCGGGCCGGAAACGTCGTCTACGAAAGCCGAGCCGCCTGAGGCGCCTCAGGGCTTCGTGCGCTCGGACAGCTTCATCGCCGCAAAGGACATGCCGACCGAGACGGCGCCGAGGATGATGAAGGTCTTCACCGAGGCGTAGAACAGCGCCGGCTCGATGCCCGTATCCGTGTAGAGCACCAAACCGATCGCCGTGAGCGGCAGGCAGATGAGGATGAACAGCGGGACGAGCGGGTTCATGCGGGGCACTCGGTAACTGGCGCGAAGGGCGCCTCAGGCTGTGAGGTATCCTGCATAGCATCGCACGGCGACGGTTGGCACCCCCCGTGCGGCGGGAGATTGGCCGGAGCGGCGGCATCGCGGCACTGGATGTCGATGCAAGTGATTTATTTACAGGAGCTGCTTCAAAACAGATCACGAGGAGACAGGGGGATTGCTATGCAGTTTTCGTCCGCGAATCGGTCGGGTTCTCCCAGCGGATCGGGCGACCTCGATTCCCTCGTCCGCCAGATCGCGCGCCTCGTGCGGCATCCTGCCTACCGGCGGAATCGGGTGGTGAGCCCGCTGCTGCTGCGCCACCTCCCCTTCGATCACGGCTATGCGTGGCAGGGCGAGGCAAGCCTCCTCGAGCGCCTGACCCGGGCGCGGCTCGATCCCGCGAGCATCCATCACCTGATGGGCAGCGTCCAGAGCGAATATACCCGGCTGCGCGGTCCCGCCGACGCCTGAGCGATCAGGCCGGCACCCGGACGGTGGCGCGCAGGCCGCCGAGGGGGCTGTCGTGCAGGGTGATGTCGCCGCCATGGGCGCGGGCGATGTCGCGGGCGATGGCGAGGCCGAGGCCGGACCCGCCGGCATCCTGCCGCGCGTCGTCGAGGCGAACGAAGGGCTTGAACACGTCCTCCCGGCATTCCGGCGGAATACCGGGGCCATCGTCGTCGATGGAGACGAAGAGGCTGCGGGTCTCCAGCTTGCCGGTGATCGACACCGTTTCGCCGTAGCGGGCGGCGTTGGAGGCGAGGTTGAACAGGCAGCGCCGGAAGGCATCGGGCCGGACGGTCACGAAGGGGCGGCCCGCCAGTTCGACCTCCAGCACATGGGCGCCCAGACGCTCGACATCGGTGCGCAGGTCTTCGAGGAGGGCACGCATGTCGGTCTGCGTGGCGGTCTCCGCGGAATCGCCCCGCGCGAAGGCGAGGTAGCCTTCGAGCATCCGGCTCATCTCATCGACGTCGCGCGTCAGGTCGTCGATCTCGTCGCTGCTCTCGAAGAGCGCGAGCGAGAGCCTGAACCGCGTGAGGATGGTGCGCAGGTCGTGGCTGACGCCGTTGAGCATCGTCGTGCGCTGCTCCATCGCCCGCTCGATGCGCCGTTTCATCTCGATGAAAGCGTGCCCGGCTTGGCGCACCTCGCGGGCGCCGCGGGGGCGGAACTCGATCTCGCGGCCCTTGCCGAAGCCCTCCGCCACGGCGGCGAGCCGCAGGATCGGCTTGATCTGGTTGCGCAGGAACAGGATCGCGACGCCGAGCAGCACCAGCGACGACCCCATCATCCAGACGAGGAAGATGTGCGAGTTCGAGGCGTAGGCCTGGCTGCGCCGGGCGGTGATGCGCATCACCCCCTGGGGAATCGCGACGCGGATCTCGATCAGGTTCGAGCGTCCCACCGTGTCGATCCAGAACGGCCGCCGGATCTGCCGCTTGATCTCGTCCGAGAGCGCCTCGTCGAGAATCGAGAAGAACGGCCTCGGCCCCGGCGGCGGCAGCTTGGCGCCGTCGAGGATGTCGAGATCGAGGTTCAAGCGCTCGCCCGCGATCCGCGAGAGGGTGTCGGCGTCCTTGTCCTGCGGATAGCTCTCGTAGATGTCGATGAGCGCCGCGACATCCGCCACCACGGACGCGGAGAGCCGCTTCGTCACGAGCTGCCAGTGGCGCTCCATGAAGGTGTAGGCAATCACCGATTGCAGCAGCACCATCGGCGCGATGATGATGATGAGCGAGCGCGCGTAGAGGCCCTTGGGCAGGGCATCGCCGATGGCCCGGGACAGGCGCTTCAGCTGGCGGCGCGGGGCGGACAGGGCACGGGCCGGCGTCTCGGCCGCACGCCGCATGCGCGCGAGGGCGGGATCCTCGGCGTTCACGTGCCGCGTCCCCGGCGGCGGGTGATCTCGGCGTTGAACGGCATGGGCTCCGGCCCCAAGCGGGATCACCAAGCGGGATCACCTTCTACCGGCCGGCGCATGAGGCGCCAAGGTCGGGCGCCAAGCTCGGGCGTCAAGCTCGGGCGACTTGCGCTGCGGCGCGGCGGCCATACCTCTGTCCGAGCGGGCCCGGCCCGCCTCCCGACAAGGCGCGCGGCCATGCTCAGCACCGATACCGACATTCTCACCGCCGCCCAAACCTGGCGGCACGAGGGCCGCGACGTCGCCCTCGCCACCGTCATCGAGACCTGGGGCTCGGCGCCCCGGCCGGTGGGCAGCCATCTCGTCATCGACGGAGAGGGCAATTTCCTCGGCTCGGTTTCCGGCGGCTGCGTCGAGGGCGAGGTGATGGTGGAGGCCGCCGACGTGATCGAGAACGGCCAGCCGCGCGTGCTCGAATTCGGTGTCGCCGACGAAACGGCGTGGCGAGCGGGCCTCTCCTGCGGGGGGCGCATCCGCGTCTTCGTGGAACGGGTCGACTGATGCGCGCCGCAATTCTCGCTGCCCTGAATGAGGAGCGCGCCGCCCGGCGGGCGTCCATCCTCATTACGGCGATCCCGGATGGACGCCAGCGCCTCGTGCGCGAAGCCGAGATCGAGGCCGATCCCCTGGCTGAAATGCTGCGCAGGCACCTCGCCTCCGGCAAGAGCGGCCTCGTCGAGACCGGCGAGGGGCAAGCCTTCCTGACCGTGCAGGTGCCCCCGGTGCGGCTCGTGGTGATCGGCGCCGTCCATATCTCGCAGGCGATGGCCCCGATGGCTGCCGCCCTCGATCTCGCGCTGACGGTGATCGACCCGCGCACCGCCTTCGCCACGCCGGAGCGATTCCCCGGGGTCGACCTCGTGGCGGAATGGCCGGATGCCGCGTTCGGCGGTCGGGTGCCGCCCCTCGACCGCTATTGCGCCCTGGCCGCCCTCACCCACGATCCGAAGATCGACGATCCCGCCCTGGCGGCGGGCCTGCGGGCGGGCTGCTTCTATATCGGCGCCCTCGGCTCGCGGAAGACCCATGCCGCCCGCGTCGCGCGGCTCACCCAAGCCGGATTCTCGGACGCCGAGATCGGGCGCATCCACGCGCCGATCGGCTTGGCCATCGGCGCGGTGAGCCCGGCCGAGATCGCGCTCTCCGTCCTCTCGGAGATCGTTGCGGAGTTGCGGCGCGCTCCCAGGCCGGAGGTCGCGTGAGGTTCGGTCTTGTCCCGGTGGCGGAATCCGCTGGGCTTATCTCCGCGCACTCCCTGCGCAGCGGCGGCGAAACCCTGCGCAAGGGCTCGATCATCACCCCGGACATAGCCTCCAAGCTGGCGGCGGACGGCGTGCGCGACGTGGTGGCAGTCTCCCTCGACGCCGACGACGTGGGCGAGGACGCGGCAGCGGGGCGGCTCGCCGCGATCCTGGCCGGCGAGAACCTGCGGGTGGAGGAGCCGTTCACCGGCCGCTGCAACCTCTTCGCGATGGCGTCGGGCATCCTCCTCATCGACCGGGGGCGGATCGACGCCGTGAACGGCGTGGACGAATCCGTGACCGTCGCGACATTGCCGGCCTACAAGCCGGTCGCCGAGGGCGAGATGGTCGCCACGGTGAAGATCATCCCCTACGCGGTCGGCAGTGCGACGCTGGCCCGTGCCTGCGCCGAGGGCGAGGCCGGCGCCGTCGCAGTGGCGCCCTACAGGCGGCGGCGCGTCGGCGTCGTCTCGACGCGGCTCGCCGCGTTGAAGGATTCGACCATCGACAAGACGCTCCGCGTCCTGGCCGAACGCCTCGCGCCGGCCGGTGCGGAGATCGTCTCCGAGACACGGGTCGCTCACACGGCGGATGGCGTCGCCTCCGGCCTCGCGGAGGTCATCGACGGCGCCGGGGCCGACCTCGCCGTCGTGTTCGGCGCTTCGGCCATCGCGGATCGGCGCGACGTGATCCCGACCGGAATCGAACAGGCCGGCGGGCGGGTGGATCATCTCGGCATGCCGGTCGATCCCGGAAACCTTCTGCTTCTGGGCTCGCGGGGCGACGTGCCGGTGATCGGCGCGCCGGGCTGCGCCCGCTCGCCCAAGGAGAACGGCTTCGATTGGATCCTTCACCGCCTGCTCGCGAACGTGGCGGTCGGCCGGGCGGATATCGTCGCGCTGGGCGTCGGCGGGCTGCTGATGGAGATCGTCTCCCGGCCCCAGCCCCGCGCCGGCGGCACGGCGGCCGGCGACGATGAGTAGGATCGGCACGATCCTCCTCGCCGCCGGGCACGGCAGCCGGTTCGGCGCGGAGCCGAAGCTCCTCGCAATGCTCGACGGCGTTCCCCTGGTGCGGCGGGCGGCCGAGGCGGCCCTCGCCGCCCGGCCCAGGCCGGTGGTCGCAGTGCTCGGCGCTCATGGCGCGGCGGTGGACGCGGCCCTCTCGGGTCTCGATCTCACGCTGGTGCGAAACGGCGCCTATGCGGAAGGGCTCTCCACCTCACTGAAGGCCGGACTAGCCGCGCTGCCCGAGTGCGAGGCTGTAATCGTCATGCTCGGCGATATGCCGCTGGTGCGCCCCGACCTCATCGACCGGCTCGCGCAGACCTTTGCGCAGGCAGTGCCGAAACCCGCAGCCATCGTGCCGGTCCATGGCGGGCGGCGGGGCAACCCGGTCCTGCTCAACCTGCATCTGCTGCGAGACGAGATCGGCTCGCTCGCGGGCGACAGGGGCGCCGGCCCGCTTCTCGCCGGGCGCCCGGATGTCGTCGAGATCGACGGCGATGCCTCGACCTGCCTCGACATCGACACGCGGGATACGCTCGCGGAGGCGCAAGATCATTTCGCCCGCTTGGCCTCGCTGCGGCAGCGGTCGGAGCAGTAGCGAACCTCGTCCCAGACACGCTCCCACTTCTTGCGCCACGCGAAGGGGCGACCGCATTGCGCGCAGATCTTCGTGGGCAAGTCGCCCTTGCGGCGCATCGGCGGCATCAGGCCCTCTCTTTCCGGGCGGCGCGGCGCTTCTCCCGCGCATCGAACCAGAGGCCGAGGCCCAGCATCAGCGCGAGCCCGCCTGCGTTGACGAGGATCTGCAACCACCAGAGCGGCTCGAAGGTCCGATAGAGGATGCGGCCGATCAGGGCGGCGAGGCATCCCGCCGCGAAGATCTCCAGCGAATGCTTTCCGCAGGCCTCCGCCGCACGCAAGAACGGCCGCTCCGACAGCGCGCGGATCGCCGGGAAACAGAAGAGCAGGTAGCCGAGCGCCAGGATGTCGATGAGCCGCAACGGCACGACATGGCTTTTGTCGGGAGGCTCCATCGCAAAGGGCCGGAGGTCGGGCAGGCCCCATTCGGCCCAGGATCCGGCCTGGAAGAACGAGAAGATCAGGTAGCAGGCGGCCAGCACGATCAGCACGGGGTATCGGGGCAGGAAGCCCCCGCCGTTCCGCACCGCCACGGCGAGACAGGCGCCGATCACGAACAGGAACTGCCACGCGAACGGATTGAAGTACCACCCGTCATCGACGGCGGCGGCGTTCGGCAGGTTGAGCTGGTGATCGACATTGGCCGCGAGCCAGATCGTCCCCGATAGCGCGAGCGCCCCCCACATGCCCCGCGTGATGCCGAGATAGACGAGGGGGAACAGCGCCAGCAGGATGATGTAGAGCGGCAGGATGTCGAGATAGTTCGGCAGGGCGTTGAGGGAGAGGCCGCGCAGCATTCCCTCCCACAGCCCCATTTCGAGCAGCGGCTTCACCCCGAAGCGCGGCACCAGACCGGTCATGTTCATCCAGACGCGGACGATGAGCAGCGTCGCGATCAGCAGCCCCGCCTGAAACAGGTAGATCCGAAAGCAGCGCTTCGCGATCCGCTTCAGCGTGGTCGCGATGCCCGCTCTTCGGAACATCCCGCCATAGGCCACCATCGAGGAGTAGCCCGCGAGCAGCACGAAGATTTCGGCGGCGTCCGAGAATCCGAGATTATGCAGCGTGAAGTTCGCCGGCACGTTGCGCGGAATGTGGTCGATGAAGATCATCAGCAACGCGAGTCCGCGCAGCACATCGACCCGCGGATCGCGCTTGCGCGCCGCCTGCTTGGGGGCCGCATCGATCCATGCGCCGCCCGTCCTGTTCGGTGCCGGGGCGTCCATCACTCACCGCATCAGCGCGATGCTGGAGAGCCACAGCCTGCACAGGCGGGGCCAGAGGGCGACGGGGGTGTCCGACTGGCCGATCCCAAATCCGTGACCGCCCACGGCGAAGCGGTGATACTCCACCGGCACCTGGGCCGCCTTGCAGGCCGCATCGAGAATGCGGCTGTGCTCGGCGCTGATCACCTTGTCGTCGTCCGCCTGGACGAGGAAGATCGGCGGGCAGCCGGCCCGGACATAGGTCTGCAGCGACCATGCCTCGCTGTCCGCTTGGCTCGGTGTCTCGCCGACAAGCGAGCGGCGGGTGGTGGTCCTGTCGTTCGGCGCCTGCACCGAGACGACCGGATAGATGAGGCTCGCGAAATCCGGCCGGGCCGAGCCCTCGTCCGCCGCATCGACGGGCTCATACGAGCGGAAGGCCGAGCGGGCGGCGGCCATGCCGGCGAGGTGGCCGCCGGCCGAGAAGCCCATCACCCCGATGCGCGCGGGATCGATGCGGAACCGGTCGGCCTGCGCGCGGATCAGGCGAAGCCCACGCTGCACATCCTGAAGGGAGACGATCGGTCCGTCGTTCCAACCCTCGCGCGGCAGGCGATAGGTGAGGACGAAGGCGGTAATCCCCTGGGCGGCGAGCCAATAGGCGGCCGGATAAGCCTCCTTCACGAGGCCGATCCGGGCATAGCCGCCACCGCCCGCGACGAGCATGGCGACGCCGGTCGGCTTCTCCGGCACGAAGGCTTCGAGAATGGGGATCGAGATGTTGCTCGCGGCACCGCTGTCGTCACGGCGCAGCGGACCCATGGGCCCTCCCCCGCCGGGGGGCGTCGAGGGCCACAGGCTTATGCGTTCCGGCGCGCCGACCGCCCGCGCGGGCGACACGGCCAGGGCGGCCGCGAGGCCGAGGAAGAGTGAACGGCGATCCGGCATGCGGCTGTCCAACGGCCGCTGCATCCCGTCGCCGCCGCCGCCAAGCAAGCCCGGCGGGCCATGAAGGTTCCGCGTAAACGGCCCCGGCGGCGCGATGCCGCCGGGACTTGGCGCCTCAGCGGGAGAACCGCTTGTACTTGATCTTCTTCGGCATGATCGAATCCGCGCCGAGGCGGCGCATCTTGTCCTGCTCGTAATCCGAGAAGTTGCCCTCGAACCACTCGACGTGGCTGTCGCCCTCGAAGGCGAGGATGTGGGTCGCGATGCGGTTCAGGAACCAGCGATCGTGGCTGATGATCACCGCGCAGCCGGCGTAATCCTCCAGACCCTCTTCGAGGGCGCGGAGGGTTTCCATGTCGAGGTCGTTGGTCGGCTCGTCGAGGAGCAGGACGTTGCCGCCCTTGCGCAGGGTCGCGGCGAGGTGGACGCGGTTGCGCTCGCCGCCCGAAAGGGTGCCGACCTTCTTCTGCTGATCGGGACCCTTGAAGGCGAAGGCCGCGCAATAGGCCCGCGAATTGATCTCGCGCTTGTTGAAATACAGGATGTCGTTGCCGCCCGAGATCTCCTGCCAGACGGTCGAGTTGGGGTCGAGGGCGTCGCGGCTCTGGTCGACGTAGCCGAGGTGGACGCTTTCGCCGACCTTGATCTCCCCGTCGTCGGGCTTCTCCTGGCCGGTGATCATCTTGAACAGGGTGGTCTTGCCGGCGCCGTTCGGGCCGATCACGCCGACGATGCCGCCCGGCGGCAGCTTGAACGACAGGTCCTCGATCAGCAGGCGGTCACCGAAGGCCTTCGAGAGCTTGTTGAACTCGATGACGTTCTGGCCCAGCCGCTCGGTGATCGGGATAACGATCTGCGCCGTGGCGTCGACCTTCTGTGCCTGCTTCGCCACGAGTTCCTCGTAACGGGTGATGCGCGCCTTGGACTTGGTCTGGCGGGCCTTCGGAGAGGCCGAGATCCATTCCTGCTCGCGGGCGATGGAGCGCTGGCGGGCCATGTCCTCGCGGCCCTCCTGCTCCAGGCGCTTCTGCTTCTGCACCAGCCAGGAAGAGTAGTTGCCCTCGTAGGGGATACCCTTGCCGCGATCCAGTTCGAGGATCCAGCTCGTCACGTTGTCGAGGAAGTAGCGATCGTGGGTCACGATCAGGATGGCGCCGGGATACTGGCGCAGGTGGCCTTCCAGCCAGTTCACCGTCTCGGCGTCGAGGTGGTTGGTCGGCTCGTCGAGGAGCAGAAGCTCCGGCTCCCACAGCAGCAGGCGGCACAGGGCGATGCGGCGGCGCTCGCCGCCCGAGAGGGTGGCGACGGGCTGCTCATCGCTCGGGCAGCCGAGGGCCTCCATCGCCTGATCGACCTTCGAGTCGAGCTCCCACAGGCCGAGGGTCTCGATCCGGTCCTGAAGCTCGGTCATCTCGTCGGCGGTTTCCTCCGAGTAGTTCATGGCGAGCTCGTTGTAGCGGTCGAGCATCGCCTGCTTCTCGGCCACGCCCTCCATCACGTTCTCGCGGACCGACTTGTTCGGATCGAGATGCGGCTCCTGCGGCAGGTAGCCGACGCGGGCGCCCTGGGCGACCCAGCCGTCGCCGGTGAAATCCGTGTCGATGCCGGCCATGATCTTGAGCAGGGTCGACTTGCCGGCGCCGTTGACGCCCAGCACGCCGATCTTGGCATCGGGGTAGAACGACAGGTTGACGTTATCGAGGATCTTCTTGCCGCCGGTATAGGCCTTGGTCAGCCCCTTCATGTGATAGATGAATTCGCGGGCCATCGCGGGTCGTCCTTGCGTTCGGGGTAAGGTTCGAGTCGCGGCGTGCGGCGGCGGGCATCTCGGCCGGCCCTGTCGCGCGAGTCAGAATTTATGATCCGCCCCGAGTATCAGGACGGTCGGAGAGCGGCAAGGATCGCTCCCGCCCTCCCCGCTCAGGCGAAGGGGTTCTTCACCTCGCGCGGCGGCGCCTCGGCGGCTTCGGCCACCTGCTCCGGCAGGTCATGCCCTTCGAGACTGCGCACGATGGCGTCGAACGTCTCGCGGAGCGTCCGTGCCGCCGCGAGCCCCGCTTGGTCGCGGGTGATGTCGAGGGACCCGTGCAGGGCGATCCGCTCCGTCCCGTTCTCGATGGACAGCCCGCCGATACTGCGCACGGAGGCATCGTCCGCGAAGGGTTCGAAATGCTCGGCCTTCGATTTCGTCATCGTCGCCTCAGAAGATGCCACGCAACAGATCGCGGATGGCCTTTCTGACGATCCGCATCGCCTCGCGCCACAGCCAGTCGCGCCAGGCGGTCTCATGCGTCCCGTTCGGTCGTCGCTCCCCGCCTTCGCGCGACAGGGCACGAGGCTCCGGGAGAGGCATCGCCTTCGCCTTTGCGGCTGGCGGGAGATTTGGAAACACGTCGACGCCCGTCGCCGTGCGAAGCTCTTCGAGGGACAGGGTCCGATAGTCCCGTCCGGCGGCATTCGCGACGAGATAGGCGCCCGCCTCCCCGCTCGCGGGGTCGTAGAGCGCCTTGTAGAGCTGCGTCGGCACGAGGACGCCCGCGCCGATCTCGCGCAAGGACTCGCCTCCGAAGACCACGCCGGTCACGACATAGAGCGAACCGCGCCGGGTCGCGAGGCGGCGGGTGCCTTCCTCGATGTCGCTCCAGATGCCGCGGTTCATCGTCCTGTCCTGCGGAACGATGTTGGCGAGGCTGAAGGATTGTGCCTGCGCCGATTCCGTCGGCATGTCGCCGGCCGGGGAGAGATGGCCCCGGTCGAAGCCGCTGCGGACGTAATCCTCCAGGCGCGCGCGCCATTCCGGGGGCAGGCGTGTCTCCTCGTGGAAGGAATCGTCCCGCGCAACGCTCCGCGCGGCGGCGACGCTGTCGCGGGTCAGGTGTTCGGCGGAGTAGAGTGGCGTCCGGGTCACACCGGAATGCAGCACCGCGAAGGCCTCGAAGCACAGGGCCTGCGTGCGCTCGACGAGCTTCGGGTTGACCAGTACCGGCGCCTGCCCGTCCGCGAACAGCGCGGGGCAGGTCTGCGCCGCGGCCGTTTCTGTGAGCGTGACGGCGGCGAGGACAAGGACCGCGAAACGGACAATCCTCACCAGCAGGCCCTGACGTGGCGCGTGCCCTCCGGGGTCGGCCGGTCGCGGCGGGCGCAGGGCCGGCCGAGGCTGTCGACAAAGGGCCGCACATCACGGTCGGGGCCGCCCGGTACCGTGCGGGCGGGGCAGAGGCCGAGGAAGTTACACGGAAAATCCAGGTTGCCGTCCGGCGCGCGTGGTTCGGCCAAAGCTTGGCCACAGTATGGGAAGACTGAGATGAGCAGGATCTTGCACAGACGAGCGACGCTCAACGGATGACCTCATGTGGCGGCAAGGGCACTAAACTGGAAAAAAGCGTCTCTCCGACATTGATCCAGGCGCCGATCGTTCGTAACTGGAACTATCCTGATAGCGGCGGCATCCGGGATCTCATACGGTTTCGCCCCGCTCAAGGCCCGTGCGGTGTTCGGTCTGGATCGGCGCGACGGGCGGCACAATAGACAAGCGAGTGCGAGCATTGGCGATCACCCCTGAGCAATCAGCGTTGCTGGATCGTGTGAACGAGCCGTCGGATCTGCGGACGGTGCCGGAAGGCGAGCTGCAGGCGGTGGCCGATGCCGTGCGCGCCGAGATGATCGACG
>NZ_JBWJYL010000007.1:219760-385907 GCF_056430985.1 Methylobacterium sp. Gmos3 | reverse complement strand
GTCTTTGCGAGCGACAGCGAAGCAATCCAGGGCAGCGGGACCTGAACGGATGTGGCGGATCCCTGGATTGCTTCGCTTCGCTCGCAAAGACGGGAGACGCAGCATGATCCGGATTTTCCCGAAAACGCGCTAGGCGGCTTCTCGCGCGTCGCCCCGCTCCCGCGAGACCAGCGCGATGGCCGCGCGCAGGGTGTCGAGGTCCGCCTCCGGCCGCATCCCGTGCGTCGAGAGATGGCGACGGAAGGCGCGGGCGCCGGGCCGCCCGTTGAACAGGCCGAGCATGTGGCGCGTGACGGCATGAAGCCGCTCGCCCGATTGCAGCACGCCCGCCACGTAAGGCTCGAACGCCGCCAGCGCCGCGAAGGCATCGGGAGCCGGCGCAGGCACGCCGTAGAGATCGGGATCGACCCGCAGGAGCAGGGCGGGCTCCATGTAGGCCGCGCGGCCGACCATGGCGCCGTCGACCTCGGCGAGGCGCGCCTGCACCTCCGCGATGGTGCGCAGGCCCCCGTTCACCGCCAGCGGCAGCGTGGGCCGCGCCTGCTTGAGACGGGCCGCCCGGCCGTAATCGAGGGGCGGCACGTCCCGGTTCTCCTTGGGCGATAGGCCCTTCAGCCACGCCTTGCGGGCATGGACGATGAGCCCGTCCACCCCCGCCGCCACGACGGCCTCAGCGAGGGCGTCGAGGGCGGTTTCGGGGTCCTGGTCATCGACGCCGATGCGGCACTTCACCGTCACCGGCACCCGCACGGCCGCCTTCATGGCGGCGACGCACTCCCCCACGAGGGCGGGCTCGCGCATCAGGCAGGCGCCGAAGCGGCCGTCCTGGACCCGGTCGGACGGGCAGCCGACATTGAGGTTGATCTCGTCGTAGCCGAACCCTTCCGCGATCCGCGCCGACTCGGCGAGATCGCCCGGGTTCGACCCACCGAGCTGAACCGCGACCGGATGCTCGATGCCCGAGAAGCCGAGGAGCCGCTCCCTGTCGCCGTGGATCACCGCGCCGGTCGTGACCATCTCGGTATAAAGCCGCGCCCGCCCCGACAGCGCCCGGTGGAAGGCGCGGCAATGCCGGTCCGTCCAGTCCATCATGGGAGCGACAGAGAACCGCCAGCCCGGAAGGAGGGCGGGCTCGTCCGCGAAGGAAGCGGGAGAAATCACGGGTGGCGTCTGCGGCGGCGCGTGGGGATCGGGTGGACGCGCCGGCTTCTAGCAGAAGAGAGGCCGCACGGCACCCGCAGCGCCGTCCGGCGAGCAGAACCGGCCAAGCGAGCCGGGATTAAGCGGACCGAGCGCCCGTCTACCTTCCGGCATGCGGTGCATCCCGTCGGCTCCGTCTGTCGACGGACGGTGGTGCCTGCATGGCCCATCAACAAATATGAGGGGACAAGATGCGTTCACCTGTGTTCGGCGCCATTCTGATCGCACTGCTCGGCCTACCGGCCTACGCCCAGGACTCGGGCGATGTCGCGGCCGGCGAGAAGGCGTTCGCGCCGTGCAAGGCGTGCCACAACTTCCAGAAGAACGGCGTCGGGCCTGACCTGAAGGGCGTCGTCGGCCGCAAGGCGGGCACCTATGAGGGCTACACCTACTCGGCCGCCCTCAAGAACTCGGGGCTGACCTGGGACGAGGCCAACCTGCGCGAGTGGCTGAAGAACCCGAAGGCGAAGGTGCCCGGCAACAAGATGATCTTCCAGGGCATCTCCGACGACAAGAAGCTCACCGACGTGATCGCCTACCTGAAGTCGCAATCCTAAGCGCGCGGGACGGGCCTACGACCGAGGCGGATCATCCCGTTCCGCCTCGGGATCGATCCAGCGCCATTCCTCGCCCATCTGGTGGCGGAACCACGTGAATTGCCGCTTGGCATAGGCGCGGGTATCCGCCTGCCCCCGGGTGATGGCCTCCTCCAGACCGAGCGCCCCGTCGAGATGGGCGATCAGGCCCGGTACGCCGTGGGCGCGCATCACCGGCAACATCGGATCGAGCCGCCGGGCATGGAGGGCCGCCACCTCATCGAGCGCCCCGGCCGCGATCATCGTGCGGAAGCGGGCATCGATCCGCTGGCGCAGGACCGCCCGGTCGGGGGCGAGGAACAGCTTGGTCAGGCGCAACCCCGCCAGGGGGCCGGGAACCGGGTCGCCGTAGAAGCTCGCGATGGGGCGGCCAGTCGCGGCGTGAATCTCCAGCGCGCGCATCACCCGCATGCGGTCGCTCGGGCGCAGCCGCGCCGCGCCTTCGGGATCGATGCGGGCGAGGTCGGCGTGCAGCGCCTCGGTCGGGCGGCCCTCGGCGTCGCGGCGGATCTCCGCGCGGATCGCATCCGGCACCGGCGGCAATTCCGAGAAGCCCTGTTCCAGCGCCCGGAAATACAGGCCGGTACCGCCGACGAAGACCGGCATCCGGCCACCGAGTTCGGCCAGCAGGGCCGCCGCGTCACGGGCGAAATGGCCGAGCGAATAGTTCGTTGCCCCATCGACATGACCGTAGAGGCGATGCGGCACGGCCGCTTCCTCCGCCGCATCGGGCCGGGCGGACAGGATGCGCAGATCCGCGTAGACCTGCATCGAATCCGTGTTGACGACGACACCGCCGGCCTCGCGGGCGATGCGGCTGGCCAATGCCGACTTGCCCGAGGCAGTCGGGCCTGCGATGAGAACCGCCGCCGGGCGCTCCCCGGCTTCCCACAACGGCAAGGCTTTCCTCCGCATGCTGGTCGCGGTCCTGATAGCAAACCCGGACCGCCCGGCCATCACGGATGCGGTGCTGGCCGAAGCCCGCAGGGTTCTCGCCACCGCGCATCCGGCCCGCATTCTCCACCGCGAGGTCGCCGCCGAGATCCTCGTGGACGGCGCGCCGTCCGACGCCTCCGCCCTCACGGCGCGCCTGCGGGCGGCGCTGGGCGGCGAGCCCATCGACCTCGCCGTGATGCCGGCCGATTCCCACCGCCGCAAGCGCCTGTTCCTGGCCGACATGGATTCGACCATGATCGAGCAGGAATGCATCGATGAATTGGCCGGCACCCTCGGCCTGAAGGTGCATGTCGCCGCGATCACCGAACGGGCGATGCGCGGCGAGATCGCCTTCGAGCCGGCGCTGCGCGAGCGGGTCGCGCTGTTGAAGGACATCCCGGTCGGCGTCGTCGACGGGTTGATCGCCGACACGCTGACGCTGACGCCCGGCGGGCGCACCCTGGTGCGGACCATGGCCGCGCATGGCGCCCATACCTGCCTCGTCTCCGGCGGCTTCACCCTGTTCACCGGCCCCATCGCGGGCAAGCTCGGTTTCGCCGAGCATCGGGCGAACCGCCTCGCGGTGGCGGATGGCAAGCTCACCGGGGCGGTGGAAGACCCTATCGTCGGCAAGGCCGAGAAGCGCGCCACCCTCATCGAACTGCGTGACCGCTTCGGCCTCGCGCCCGCCGAGACGATGGCCGTGGGCGACGGCGCCAACGATCTCGACATGCTGGGCGAAGCCGGGCTCGGCGTCGCCTTCCGCGCCAAGCCGGCGGTCGCCGCCGCCGCGCAGGTGCGCGTGGAGCACGCCGACCTCACCGCCCTCCTCTACCTGCAGGGCTATACCGCCGCCGAATTCGTCGGCTGATCAGCGGCGAAGATCCGCCGCTGATAGTCGATCACCAGTTCGTCCACGGCGGCACCGGTCAAAGCGGCCTCGCCCTTGGGGCGGCCTGAGACCAGCGCCGAGGGTCTCAGTCGAGCCCGAGGGCCACGAAGCGCACGTCGCCATTCGCCGCAGCGACCAGCAGAAGCACGGACTTGCGCCCGTCCTTCTTCAGGGCCTCGATGCGCTTCGTGACATCGGCCGGCGTCGAGACGGCTTCCTGGCCGACCTCCACGATCAGCTCGCCCGGCTGAATGCGCTTGTCGGCGGCATTCGAACTGGGATCGACGCGGGTCACGACGACGCCCTTCTGGCCATCCTTGATGGTGTAGCGCTTGCGCAGCTCGTCGGTGAGGCTGGACAGGGTCAGGCCCAGCGCCTGCCGCACGGCGCTCTCGGTATCGGGCTGCTTCAGGTTCGCCTGGGTCGGCTTGTCGGTGTCCTCCAGGCGGCCGAGGGTGACGGGCTTCGTCACCTCGTCGCCCTTGCGCACGACCACGACATCGACCTTCTGCCCGACCGGCGTCGAGGCGACGATGCGCGGCAGGTCGCTCGACGCCTTCACCGCCATGCCGTTGAACTTCACGATGACGTCGCCGACATCGAGGCCGGCGGCCTTGGCCGGGCCCTTCTCGTCCACGCCCGCGATGAGGGCGCCGCGCGCGCCGCCCTTGAGGCCGAGCGCCTCGGCGGTGGCGTCGTCCACGTTCTGGATGCGCACGCCGAGCCAGCCGCGACGGACCTCGCCGTACTCGCGCAGCTGGTCGATCACCTGCTTGCCGGTGTTCGACGGCACGGCGAAGCCGATGCCCACCGAGCCGCCGGTCGGCGACAGGATCGCCGTGTTGATGCCGATGACCTCGCCGTCCATGTTGAACAGCGGGCCGCCGGAATTGCCCTTGTTGATGGCCGCGTCGGTCTGGATGTAATTGTCGTAGGGGCCGGACTCGATGTTGCGGCCCCGGGCCGAGACGATGCCGGCCGAAACCGAGCCGCCGAGGCCGAACGGGTTGCCGATGGCGATCACCCAATCGCCCGGACGCATCTTGTCGGAATCACCGAACGGCACCGCCTTGAGCGGGTGGTCGGCGGCGGGCTTCACCCGCAGCACGGCGAGGTCGACCTTAGAATCCTTGCCGATGATCTCCGCCTTCAGCTTCGTGCCGTCGTGCAGGATCACCTGGATGTCGTTGGCGTCGCCGATGACGTGGTTGTTCGTCACCACGATGCCCGAGGCGTCGATGATAAAGCCGGAGCCGAGCGAGTTCGACTTGCGCGCCCGCGGCGCCTCGTCGTTGCCGCCGCCGCCACGGCCGCCGCGCTTGTTGAAGAACTCCTCGAACAGGTCCTCGAACGGGGTGCCCGGCGGAAGCTGCGGCATGGTGCGGCTGGAGCGCGCCTCGACGGTGGTCGAGGCCGAGATGTTCACCACCGCGTCGGTGACCTGCTCGGAGAGGTCGGCGAGGGAGGCCGGCCCCTTGGCGAAGGCCGGCGCCGGCAGGGTCGCGCCCAGCACGGTGACGCCCAGCATGATCGCCGTCGCGACGGGGCGCAGGCGGGTGAACGGCCCCGGACGGGATGCCTCGACGGGGTTCATGGCGGACCTCTTCAGCAAAGCGTTTCCCTCAGGCGCCGGCCGCTCGATGGCGGCCGGCGAGTCGTCACGGGTCATGCCCGTGCAAAGATGGCTCCCGCAAAGGTAGCCCCCGAATGCGGGGCGTCCAGCACGGGGGTCAGCGCGCCGCGCCCGCCGTCGAGCCGGTCGCGGCGGCCGGGTCCTGGCCGGGGCGCCCGTTCGCCGGCTGCGGCACGCCGTGGCCCTGCGGATCGCTGAAGTACCGGAAGAAGTCCGTGTTCGGGCTGATGACGAGGCGCGTGTCGGGGCCCTTCAGCCCGGTCTCGTAGGCCTGCATCGAGCGGTAGAACGCGAAGAAGTCCGGGTCCTTGGCGAAGGCGTCGGCGAGGATGCGGTTCTTGTCGGCGTCGCCCTGGCCGCGCAGCTGCTCGGACTTCTGCGTCGCTTCGGCGAGGATCACCGTCACCTCGCGATCGGCCTTGGCGCGAATGGTCGCCGCCGCCTGCTCGCCGTTGGCGCGGATGTCCGCCGCCTCGCGCTCGCGCTCGGTCTTCATCCGCCGGTAGACGGCGGCCGAGTTCTGCGCGGGAAGATCGACGCGGGTCATGCGCAGGTCGACGATCTCGATGCCCAGTGCCCTGGCCTGCCGGTTCACATCTTCCTGGATGTTGTGCATCAGCTGGCCGCGCTCGTTCTTGACGATGGCGTCGCGGGTCGACCGGGCGAGCACGCTGCGCAGGCTCGAATTCGTGAAGCTCTGCAGGCGCTGGTTGGCGATCCCGACATTGCCCACCGACTGGTAGAAGCGCAGCGGATCGAGGATCCGGTAGCGGGCGAAGGCATCGACCTCGAGGTTCTGACGGTCGGCGGTGAGGATCGTCTGGACCGGCAGGTCGAGATCGAGCACGCGCTTGTCGAAGGTGACGACCGTCTCCGCGAACGGAACCTTGAAGTAGAGGCCCGGCTTGTCCTCGCCGGTGGCGTTGAGGACGGCGCGGACGCGGCCGAATTGCAGGACGAGCGCCTGCTGCATCTGGCCGACGACGAACACCGACGCGTAGAGGCCGATGGCCACAATCGCCGCGACGACGATGAGGCCGGTACGGAGTGCCTGGTTCATCGGGCGGCTCCCGTCTGGGCCGGGCCACGGGCGCCGAACTCGGAGAGGGGCAGCACGGGCAGCACACCCGCCGCCGTCGCGGAGCCGGGCGATCCGTTCTGATCGATGATCACCTTGTTCACGGAGCCCAGAACCTTCTCCATCGTCTCCAGGAAGATCCGCTCGCGGCTGATCGCCGGAGCGAGCTTGTAGGAGGCGTAGACCTCGTTGAAGCGCGCCGCCTGTCCGGTGGCGTCGGCGGTGGCCTTCGTCTTGTAGGCCTCGGAGGCCTGGACGATCTGCGAGGCCTTGCCTCGGGCCTGCGGTACCTCACGGCTCGCGTAGGTCTTCGCCTCGTTCTGGGCGGTATCCGCGTCCTGCTGCGCGGCGTTCACGTCCACGAAGGCGGGGCGCACCTCCGGCGGCGGGTTCACCGAGACGAGCTGCACCACCTCGATGCGCACACCCGCGCCGTATTCGTCCAGCGCCTTCTGGACCATTTCCTTCACCTCCTGGGCGATGCTCGCCTGCTCGTTGGTGAGGATCGCCTGGATGTTCCGGCGGCCGATCACCTCGCGCATGGCGCTCTCGGCGATGGCCTTGATGGTGCCTTCGGGGTTCTGGATGTTGAACACGAAGTCCGAGGCCTTCAGCGGGTTCACCCGCCACTGCACCTCGAAGTCCAGATCGACGATGTTCTCGTCGCCGGTGAGCATCAGGCTCTCGTCGGGCACATCGCGGTTGCGCGTCTGGCCCGGCCCGGTGCGGTAGCCGACCTGAATGGAATTCACCTGCCCGACATTCGGCTTCACGACGCCGCCGATCGGATAGGGGAAGTTGTAGCGAAGGCCCTCGGCCGTCGAGCCGACATAGCGGCCGAAGATGGTCTCGATGCCGACCTGATACGGCTCGACCTTGTAGAAGCCGGTGGCGAGCCACACGGCCACGGCCAGCGCGCCGATCACCAGCGCGCCGCGACCGCCCCCGAAGCCGGAGCCGCTGCCCGAAGGGCCGCCCGGTCCGCCGCCGCCGGGGATGATCCGCCGCAGGCGATCCTGGCCGCGCCTCAGCAAGTCCTCGAGGTTCGGAGGCGTGTTGCCACCGCCGCCGCCCCCACCCCAGGGTCCACCGCCGTTGCCGTTGGGGCGCCCCCATGGGCCGCCGCCACCGCCATTCTGATTGCTCCAAGGCATCCTGGCCGTCGTCTCCTGACCTGCCGCACCCGCCGCGCCCCCATCGAGGCATCGAGTTCGGGGCGCCCCCTGCCAACGGTCGCACCCGCCGGGTCAATCCCGAGTGCCGCCCCATCGCTGGGGACCCGCACCGCGGACATCCGCAGATGCGAAGGCGATGGCAGACCCCCCGTGGCACCTGCGGGTCCGCCCCCCTCGCTGTCAAGGCTGGCAGGTGGGCACGCGGAGCGCCGAGCGCAACCGCGACGGGCCGCCTCAGCGCAAACGCTGCAAGTCGACGAATGCGTAAGGATAATCGTCTCTGGGACCGGCCGGGTGCGACTCCCGGAACACCTCGCGATAGGCGGAGCGGTCGAAATCCGGGAAACGCACGTCGCCCTCGGGCTCGGCCTCGACCTCCGTCAGGTGGATGGTTTCCGCGTGCGGCAGGGAGAGTGCGTAGATCTCCGCGCCGCCCACCACCATCAGTTGCTCGCCCGCGGCCGCGACGGCGCTGTCCCAATCGTGCACCGTCTCCGCGCCCTCGACCCGGAAGCCGGGATCGCGGGTGAGCACCAGCGTCCGCCGGCCGGGCAAGGGCCGCCCGATGGACTCCCATGTGCGCCGGCCCATCAGCAGCGTCGTGCCCATGGTCAGCGCCTTGAAGCGCTTGAGATCGCTCGACAGGTGCCACGCGAGGCCGTTGTCGCGCCCGATCACGCCGTTGCGGGCGACGGCGACGACGAGGGCGATGGTCGGCACGGCCATGGTCAGACCGCGACCGGCGCGGCAATCGCTGGGTGCGGCGCGTAGCCCTCCACCGCGATGTCCTCGAAGCGGAAGGCGAAGAGATCGCGCACGGCCGGGTTCAGGCGCAGCTGCGGCAGGGGCCGGGGCTCGCGCTGCAACAGGGTCCGGGTCTGGTCGAGGTGGTTCCGGTAGAGATGCACGTCACCGAAGCTGTGCACGAAGTCGCCGGGGGCCAGCCCCGAGACCTGCGCGACCATATGAGTCAGCAGGGCGTAGCTCGCGATGTTGAAGGGCACGCCGAGGAAGGCATCGGCCGAGCGCTGATAGAGCTGGCACGACAGCCGCCCCTCGGCCACGTAGAACTGGAACAGGCAGTGGCAGGGCGCCAGCGCCATCCGGTCGAGATCGGCCGGGTTCCAGGCCGAGACCACGAGGCGGCGGGAATCCGGATTGCGGGCGATCTCGTCCAGGACCCAACGGATCTGATCGACGCTGCCGCCATCGGGCTTCGCCCAGGAGCGCCATTGCCGGCCATAGACCGGGCCGAGATCGCCCTGCTCGTCGGCCCATTCGTCCCAGATCGTCACGCCGTTCTCACGCAGGTAGGCGACGTTGGTGTCGCCCGCGAGGAACCACAGCAATTCGTGGACGATGGACTTCAGATGCAGCCGCTTCGTCGTGACGAGAGGGAAGCCCTGGCTGAGGTCGAAGCGCATCTGGTGCCCGAAGACCGAGAGGGTCCCGGTGCCGGTGCGGTCCTCCTTGGCCGTGCCCTCGTCGAGGATCCGTCGGAGTAGGCTGTGATACGCGTCCATGGGCACTCCTGCCCGCGAACGATGGCGGCAGGCTCGTTAATCGTCCGGAGAGGAGCCGTTTTCGGCTCCGTGCCGATCCGGCACGCTTAAGGAGATTCGTCCGTCCGAGTCCAGCGACGAGCGACGCACGACGCTCGTTCTCCCGCACCGTCTTTGCGAGCGCAGCGAAGCAATCCAGGGTAGCGCCACGTCCTGAGATGATCCGCCGCCCTGGATTGCTTCGCTGCGCTAGCAATGACGACGGAGGCCTGTCCCCAGGGTCAGTGGGGCCAGAGCAGGTACACGACCAGGGCGAGGTTCGACCATCCGTGCAGGGCGATGCCGGGCCAGAGCCGGCCGGTGCGCCAGCGCATGAACCCCAGGGCAAAGGCCAGTGGCAGCAGCGAGATCGGCCGGGCGAAACCGAACGACGAGACATGCGCCAGCGCGAAGGCCAGCGCCGTCGCCGTCACCGCCCAGACCGGCCCGAGAGCGCGGTTGACGATGTGATACATCTCGCCGCGCACCAGCAATTCCTCGGCCAGCGGCGCGAGGATGGTGAGGTAGGCGAGCCACGCCACCACCGCCGTCCGGTCCATGAAGGGCGAAAGGCGCAGGCCGCGCCCGAACCCGCCGCCCATCAATTCGGCCGTGCCCGTCACCCAGGCGATGTGCAGCACCGGCCAGAACAGCAGGATGCTGAGCAGGACCACGGGCCGCAAGCCGTTCGGCTTTTCCCGGTCGAGGGCGAGGCGGCGGCGCCAGAAGCGGCGGTCGCGCCACCACGCCCAGCCGATGACCATCGAGGCGAGGAGCACCTGCCGCAGCACGTCGACGGCGAAGGCCCGGTGAGCGAGTTGCACCACCCCGACGAAGGGCCGCCGGGAGAGCGGCAGGAACGGGTCGATCCCGTACCAGACATCGAATCCCACCCGCACGATGCCGAGGGCGGCGAGGCTCGCGGCGCCGAGGCAGACGATGCCGAAGGCGGCCATCCGGCCGAGGGCGAGGAGGGTCGAACCCAGCCCGCGCGAGGCCGTCCGATCGCGCGACTGCGCGTCGGCGGCCACACTCACCGGATCCCCCATCGCTTCCGGCACGGTTGCGGCGTGATCGGGCTTCAAAACCGGGCCGATCCCCTCTATATTCGTTTTGCCGGTCGCAAGGCCGGCTATGGCGATAAACGTTCTTCGAAATAAACCTATCGGACCCGGGGGCGGTACCCGGCGCCTCCACCCAAGCCCAGGACCGATGGCCGCAAGGCCGCGGGACCACCCACTGGGCTTCGGCGGGGGCGAAATAGGATCGACGAGGGCGTAAAGGTTGAGCTTTCGCTCGGCATGGTTCCGCCGTTATCGGGCCTTTGCAATAGTTGCCAACGACAACTTTGCTCCGGTGGCGGTGGCCGCGTAAGCGGTCCTCAATACCGATCTGAAGTCCTAGCGGGTAGCACCGCATAGGCGGGGTTCGGAGGCACCTGGCAACAGAAGCCTCCACTTCAGAATTCCACGGCTCCGGCACCGGGCCGAGGCGGCGGACGGGTCGGGCAAAGCGAACGCAGAATGGCAGACGACCTGATTCGCTACGACCTGCTGGTTCAGGACGCCCTGCGCGGCGTCGTCCGCAAGGTGCTCTCGGATGCGGCCCAGAACGGCCTGATGGGCGAGCACCACTTCTACGTCTCGTTCCGCACCGAGGCGCCGGGCGTGCGCATCTCCCAGGCCCTGCGCGACAAGTACCCGCAGGACATGACGATCGTCCTGCAGCACCAGTTCTGGGACCTGAACGTCACCGAGCACGCCTTCGAGGTCGGGCTGTCCTTCTCCGGCGTGCCGGAGCGGCTGCTCGTGCCGTTCGATGCGCTCTCCGGCTTCTTCGACCCGTCCGTGCAGTTCGGCCTCAAGTTCGATCTCGGCGAGGCGGGCAACGACATGCCGGTCGAGGGCGAGGCGCCGGTCGCCAAGAACGGTCCGCGCGGCGCGGCCTCCGAGCCGGGCGAGGTGAAGCCCAAGACCGGCACCGGCCTCGCGACCATCGGCGCCTCGGGCATCCCGACCGTTCTTCCGGCCCCGGCGGCCCAGGGCGGCAAGGGCGACGAGAAGGCGCCCCGCCCCGCCGCCAAGAAGGACGGCGAAGAAGGCACCGCCGAGGTCGTCAGCCTGGACGCGTTCCGCAAGAAGAGCTGACGGCTGCCGTCACTTGCGTGCGTCGGCCACGCAATGACGACGCGTCCTATCCCCTCACCGTCGCATCCATGCGCAACCCGTGCTCCGGCCGGAGCGTGACCCTGTGCAGGGGCATGACCGGCGGGTGATCCGACGGCAGGCGGAAGCGGACGACGCGCAGGACATGGGCGAGGAGGATCGTCGCCTCCTGCACCGAGAAGCTCTGGCCGATGCACACCCGCGGACCCGCCCCGAACGGCAGGTAGGTGAAACGCGCGATCCGGTCACGGTTTTCCGGCAGGAATCGCTCCGGCATGAAGGCGTCCGGCTCGTCCCAGAGAAGGTGGTGGCGATGCAGCACCCACGGGGCGATCAGCACCAGCGAGCCCTTGGGCACCTTAATCCGACCGAAGCGGTCCGGCTCGATGGCCTGACGGCTGAGGAAGGGCACCGGCGGGAACAGGCGCATCCCCTCCTCCACGATGGCGCGGATGAAGGGCAGCGCGTCGAGCGCGAAATCCCCCTCTCCGGCCGCGTCGATCTCGGCCTCGACACGCTCCTGCGCCGCCTCGTCCTGCGACAGGCAGTAGAGCGCCCAGGTCAGCGCGTTGGCCGTGGTCTCGTGGCCGGCGGCGATGAAGGTGACGATGTTCGCCCGCACGGCGAGGTCCGAAAGGCCGTTGCCGGTTTCAGGATCCTGCGCGGCGAGGAGCAGGGTCAGAAGATCCTGCGGCGCTTCAGCGGTCTCCATCAGCCTGCGACGCCGCGTGATGAGTTCGTCGACGACCTCCGCGAAGTATCGCCCGGCGGGGCGCGCCCGCAGCCGACCGATGCGCGGGATGAAGTCCGGCATGCCGAACACGTCGAGGGGGTCGATGGGTCCGACCGCTTCGAGAAAGCGGGTGATCGCACGGCCCAGGGCGTCCGGGTCACCGGGCAGCCCTTGCGTGAAGATCGTCCGTTCCAGCACATCGAGGGTGGCGCGGGTCATCTCCAGGGCGACGTCGACGCGCATCCCGTCGCGGCGGCGCAGGCGCTTGGCGATGCGGGCACCGGCCGCGTTCATCGCCGCCTCGAAGCTCCGCACGGTGCGCGCGGAGAAGATCGGCGCGAGGGTCCGCCGCTGAAGCCGCCACTCGTCGCCCTCGGCGCTGAGGAGCCCGTTGCCGAGCCCCGGCGCGAGCACGCGGCGCTGGAGGTCGTCCTTGCGGTAGGATTCGGCGTTGTCGATCAGCACCTGCCGGATCAGCGACGGCTCGCTCACCACGGTGATGCGCCCCATGACGCCCTCGGCCGCCACCACGGGCAGGCGGAAATGCGCATCCGCCCAGGTGGTGATCGGGTTGCGCCGGGCGGCCTTCAGGAAGTCGAGCAGGCCGAGCGGCTGCGTCAGCGGCGGCGGGACCGGCGGGCGAAAGCGAGTCGCGGCGGCGTGTCCCTGGACGGGATCGGTCAGGTCGGTGGGCAGGCTCGTCGCTCCCGGGCTCGTGGTGGCCTTCGCCGCCCCACCGTTTACGGTGGACAGAGCGGCATGGATGTCGGGCGGCCCCGACCTTGCGGCATCGCGCTCAGCCCCCGCCTCCGTTAAGTAGGCACCGCACTGCACCAGACGTAGAGGCCACGATGTCGCCCACCGAAACCGCGACCCGCACCGAATCCGATACCTTCGGCCCGATCGAGGTTCCGGCCCATCGCTACTGGGGTGCGCAGACGCAGCGCTCGATCCAGAACTTCAAGATCGGCACCGAGCACATGCCCGCGCCGCTGGTCCACGCGCTTGGTCTCGTGAAACAGGCCGCCGCCCTGGTGAACAAGGATCTCGGCGTCCTCGAGCCGCAGCTCGCCGACGCCATCGCCGCCGCCGCCGCGACCGTCGTGGCGGGCGAGTACGACGACGAGTTCCCCCTGGTGGTCTGGCAGACCGGCTCGGGCACGCAATCGAACATGAACGCCAACGAGGTGATCGCGAGCCTCGCCAACGAGGCGCTCGGTGGCCAGCGCGGCGGCAAGAGCCCGATCCACCCCAACGACCATTGCAACCGGGGCCAGTCCTCCAACGACACCTTCCCCACCGCGATGCACATCGCCGTGGCGCGGGAGATCGAGGGCCGGCTGATGCCCGCCCTCACGCATCTGCATTCGGCGCTCGATGCCAAGGCGAAGGCCTTCGAGAGCATCGTGAAGATCGGCCGCACCCACCTGCAGGACGCGACCCCGGTCTCGCTGGGCCAGGAATTCTCCGGCTACGCTACCCAGGTGGCGCTCGGCGGCGCCCGCGTCGCCGCGACCCTGCCGGGCGTGCTCGCCCTCGCCCAGGGCGGCACGGCGGTGGGCACGGGCCTGAACGCCCATCCCGAATTCGCTGACCGCTTCGCGGCGAAGGTCGCGGAATTGACCGGCCTGCCCTTCACCTCGGCGCAGAACAAGTTCGAGGCGCTGGCGACGCACGATGCCCTGGTCTTCACGCAGGGTGCGCTCTCGGCGCTCGCCGCCGGCCTGTTCAAGATCGCGCAGGACATCCGCCTGCTCGGCTCCGGCCCGCGCTCGGGCCTCGGCGAACTCTCCCTGCCGGAGAACGAGCCGGGCTCCTCGATCATGCCGGGCAAGGTGAACCCGACCCAGTGCGAGGCGCTGACGATGGTCTGCGCGCAGGTGATCGGCAACGCCACCACGGTGAGCTTCGCCGGCTCGCAGGGCAACTTCGAGCTCAACGTGTTCAAGCCGGTGATCGCCAACGCCGTGCTGCAATCGGTGCGTCTGCTGGCGGACGCGGCGGTGAGCTTCACCGACAATTGCGTCGTCGGCATCAAGGCCAACGAGGACAAGATCGCCGATCTGATGAGCCGTTCGCTCATGCTGGTCACGGCGCTGGCGCCCTCGATCGGCTACGACAAGGCCGCGACCATCGCCAAGACCGCGCACAAGAACGGCACGACCCTCAAGGAAGAGGCTCTGCGCCTCGGCTACGTGACCGAGGAAGAGTTCGAGCGCGTCGTGCGGCCGGAGACCATGCTGGCGCCCAGCGCCGAGTAAGACCGCGACGGGCCGGCGCGCTTCTTGCGCCGGCCCGGGCGATGCGCAGTGACACGGAGGGGTCGCGGGATGGGTGAGGTCATCAACCTTCGTCAGGTCCGCAAGGCCCGCGCCCGCGCCGAGGCCGACGCGCAAGCGGAAACGAACCGCATCGCCTTCGGCACCCCGAAGAAGACGAAGACCCTTCAGCAGAAGCGCAAGGCGCTGGACGAAACCCGCCACGAGGGCCACCGCCTGGAAGGCCTGGAGGACGAGGCCAAGGACTAGGCCGCCCCCTTGAGCCGTATCGTCAAACGGTCGGTGATGATCGCCGGCCACCGCACCAGCGTGTCCCTCGAAGATCCGTTTTGGCAGGCGCTGACCACCCTCGCCACCGACGAGGGGCGGTCCGTCCAGGCGCTGATCGGCGCCATCGACGGCGAACGCGGGGAGCAGAACCTCTCCTCCGCGATCCGGGTCCATGTTCTCGAAGCCGCGCGGAAGGGCCTGCTCCGCATATCGTGATGCGCCGTACACCGCGACGGCCACGCTCAGTGGTAGTTTATGACACTCGTGTGACTTAAGCTGCGCGGTTTCGACGCATCCTTACGCGAGACTTAAATGGCCAACCGCGAACCGCTTCTGTCCCCCGTCCCGATCACCGAACTGCGCCCGACACAGATGACGGTCGGCTTGAGGGAAGTCGCCGAGAAGCGGCGGCGCTGGCAGGAATACGATGCGGAGAAGAAGCGGGCCTTCCTCGGCGCGCACATGATCCCGACGCTGCTCGGGCCGAAGAAGCGGCACTACGTCATCGATCATCACCACCTGTCGCGCGCCCTGCACGAGGAAGGGGTGGAGCAAGTGCTGGTGACTGTCGTCGCCGACCTGCATCACCTCAGCAAGGATGCATTCTGGACGGTCTGCGATCACAAATCGTGGTCGCATCCCTACGACGCCGATGGTGTCCGGCAGCAATTCAAGGACATCCCGAAATCCATCTCGGACTTGAAGGACGATCCCTTCCGCAGCCTCGCGGGAGAATTGCGCCGGGCCGGTGGCTTCGCCAAGGACACGACGCCGTTCAGCGAGTTCCTGTGGGCGGATTTCCTGCGCCGGAACATCAAGGGCAAGCAGGTCGAGGACGACTTCTCGGCCGCGCTGGAGAAGGCGTTGTCCCTGGCGAAGTCGGCCGATGCCGGCTACCTGCCCGGCTGGTGCGGCCCCTCGAAGGGTTGAGCGGACACGGCGAGACAGGCGGCTGGGGGTTCCCGGCCGCCTCCCCGTCATCGCGAGATCAGCGAGGCAATCCAGACGGCACCGCCCGGCTCGGTTGAGCCGCGCCCGGGATTGCTTCGCCTCACCAAGACGGTACGGGTGTCGGGGTCCGCCCGAAAATCGCCGCGCTGACCCGCGACGCTGCAGCCTTTGCCGCTCCCGGACCGACGCCCCGCATGACGCTTCCGCGCCTAGCCTGCCTCTCGACCCTCGCCGCCCTGGCCGTGACCGGCGCGGCGTATGCCCAGGACAGGGGGAGCGTGAACCCGAAGCCCCTGCCGCCGCTCGCCAATCCCGACGACCCCTCGACGCCGGCCAAGGCCCTGTTCGGCCGCGTCACCCGCCCGAGCTCGGGGGCGCCGCACATCTACGGCTTCTACGCCAAGGGCTGCTTCTCCGGCGGTGAGGCGCTGGCTCTCGACGGGCCGCACTGGCAGGTGATGCGCCCCTCCCGCAACCGGATGTACGGGCTGCCGGTGATGGTCGATTTCCTCGAGCGGCTGTCCGAGAAGGCGACGCGGGTCGGCTGGCCCGGCCTCCTCGTCGGCGACATGGCGCAGCCGCGCGGCGGGCCGATGATCACCGGCCACGCCTCGCACCAGATCGGCATCGACGCCGACGTGTGGCTGACGCCGATGCCCGACCATCGCATGAGCCGCGCCGAGCGCGAGGAGACCTCCGCCACGGACATGGTGCGCAGCGACCGCCTCGACATCGACCCGGATGTCTGGACGCCGAACCACCTGCAACTGATCAAGCTCACCGCCGAGCAGCCGGAGGTGGAGCGCATCTTCGTCAACGCGGCGATCAAGAAGGCCCTGTGCCGGGAATCCGGCGGCGGGCGCTGGCTGTCGAAGGTGCGCCCGATGTACGGGCACAATTACCACTACCATATCCGCCTGAGCTGCCCGGCGGGCCAGGGCGATTGCCAATCGCAGGACCCGCCGCCCTCCGGCGACGGCTGCGACGACCTCGGCTACTGGTTCTCCGACGCTGTGCTCCACCCGAAGCCGCCGAAGGTGAAGCCGAAGCCCAAGCCGCCGATGACCATGGCGGCCCTCCCCGCCGCTTGCCGCGCGGTGCTGAAGGCGCCGTGACGACCGAGGGGCGATTGTCCCACTCTCTGCCTCATCCTAAGGTGCGGCGAAGCCGCCTCGAAGGATCGCTCCAGGGAGCGTAGAGCCATCTGGAGCCCTCCTTCGCGGCCCGCTGGCGCGGGCACCTCAGGATGAGGTGGGGGGTTCGGACGAAGGTTGTGAGCGGACTTCAGCCCGGCATCGCCTCGCGCGGGATGATCGCGCCGGGATGGGTGATGACCACGGCGGCGAGCCGGTGCCCGGCGAGCGCCGCGGCGGCCGGGGCCTCGCCGCGCAGGCGGGCCGCGAGATAGCCGGCCGCGAAGCTGTCCCCGGCAGCGGTGGTGTCCATGGGCGAAACCTTCTCCGGCACCGGCACCGCTTCGGCGGGGCCATCGCCGCGCACGAGGCACCCGGGCTCGGCGAGCTTCACCACCGCCTCTGCGACGCCGGCTTCGTCGAGCCAGGCCAGCACCGCATCGGGTGAGCCGTCCCCCGCGAGCGCGGCCCAATCCTCGCAGCCGGCGAGCACCACATCGCTCACGCCGGCCATGCGGTCGTAGGCCTCCCGCGCCTCGGCGAGATCGGGCCAGCCGCGCGGCCGGAAATTCGTGTCGAAGGCGATCGCGGCGCCGGCCGCGCGGGCTCGGTCCAGGGCGTCGAACAGCGCCTCCCGCGCCGGCCCGGCGAAGAGCGACAGGCTGATCCCTGAGAGGTAGACGAGCCCCGCCCCCGCGAGGGCCGCATCGGTCGCCGCGCGATGGGGCGGGTCGAACAGCCGGCGCACGGGCGCCGCGTCACGCCAGTAGAGGAACCGCCGCTCGCCGGACGGGTCGGTCTCGATGACGTAGAGGCCCGGCAGGCACCCGGGAATCCGGCGGACATGGCCGGTGCCGATGCCCTCGTCGTCCCAGGTGCGCAGCATCCCGTCGCTGAAATCGTCGTCGCCGAGGGCGGTGACGTAATCGACCGCAGCTCCCAACCGGGCGAGGTACAGGGCCGTGTTGAGCGTGTCGCCGCCGAACCCGCGCGAGAGAAGCCCGTCGGGCCGCGTGCGCAGTTCGAGCATGCATTCGCCGAGACAGGCGATGCGGCGTCCGGTCAGGTCGACGGGCATGGTCGGGCTTCCTGTTCGCGTCCCATCGCCACGGGACCGGCTTGGAACGTGAGCGATCCGGGTCCCGTTGGCGGGGTAACCGGTGCAAGGCGCACGGAAAAGGACCTCCCATGACCGATCCGCTCCACAAGTATCCCCGTCCGCCCTTCGAGGGCCAGCCGCAGAGCTTCCCCGGCAAGACCGGCAAGATGAGCCCCGAGCCGGACCACGGCGAGGAGAGCTACAAGGGCTCGGGCAAGCTCACGGGCAAGGCCGCGCTGATCACCGGCGGCGATTCCGGCATCGGCCGGGCGGTGGCCATCGCCTATGCCCGCGAGGGCGCGGACGTGGCGATCTCCTACCTCCCCGAGGAACAGAAGGATGCCGAGGCGGTCGGCCAGTGGATCGAGAAGACGGGCCGCAGGGCGCTGCTCCTGCCGGGCGACCTGAAGCAGGCGGGCTACGCCAGGGAGATCGTGTCGAAGACCGCCGAGGCGTTCGGTGGGCTCGACATCGTCGTGAACAACGGCGCCTTCCAGCAGCCGGGCAAAAGCCTGGAAGAGATCGAGGACCACATCTTCGAGGACCACTTCAGGACCAACGTGTTCGGCTCGTTCTACGTCACCAAGGCGGCGCTCGCGCATCTGAAGCCCGGTGCCTCGGTGATCTTCACCTCGTCGGTGAATTCGAAGCACCCGATGCCGACGCTCATGGCCTACAGCGCCACCAAGGGCGCCCTGAGCAACATGGTGCTCAGCCTGTCGCAGCTTCTTGCGGAGAAGGGCATCCGCGTGAACGGCGTGCTGCCAGGCCCGATCTGGACGCCGTTCATCCCGAGCGGGATGAGCGAGGACGCGGTGAAGACCTTCGGCAGCCAGGTGCCCTTCGGCCGCCCCGGCCAGCCCGCCGAACTCGCCTCGGCCTACGTGATGCTCGCCTCCGAGGAGAGCAGCTACACCTCCGGCGCCCTGATCACGGTAGCCGGCGCGATGCCGGTCTTCTAGGCGCTGCTTACTGCCTGACCACCTCCAGGCCGCGCGTCGTGTCGCGCGCGGCCTGGAGATGCAGATAGGACGGATCGAACTTCGCGAGCCGGCGCAGCCCCTCGGGATCGAGCAGGGTCAGGCGGCGGCTCTTCAGGCTGAGCAGCCGGGCCGCGCGCAGGTCCTGCAGCGTCCGGTTGATGTGGACCGTGGTCTGGCCCAGAGCGTCCGCGAGGTCGGGCTGGGTGAGCGGCATCGGGCAGCTCGTCCCGTCCGCGAGCCCCACGGCAGCGAGCCGCGCGTGCAATTCGCAGAACAGATGGGCGAGGCGCTCCACGCCCGAGCGGCGCCCGAGGCTCACCGTCCATTCCCGCTGAATCGCGGTGGCGGCCAGGGCTTCGCGGTGGAAGGCGAGGCCGAGGGCAGGATTGCGGTTCGTGAGGTCGACCATGGCCGGGCCGGGGATGCGGGCGATGGCCACCTGGGTGAGCGCTCCGATGGCGTGATCGCGCCGATCGAGCAGGAAGATGTGCGGATCGCAGCAATCCCCCGGAAGAAGGATCGAAATGATCTGGCGGCGGCCATCCTCGAACTGCCTGTAACGGCAGGCCCACCCGCTCAGCACGACGTTGACGGCGCGCGGATCCTCTCCCTCCTCCACAATATCGACCCGGGGCTCGATCATCCTCGGCGGCTCTACGACCTCCGCAAGCATGTCCCTGTCGGTGGTCGTCAAGGGAACGAAGTTTTTTAGCTTTCGCGACAGGGGGGTATCCATCAGGGCCGCGGACTTGTTGAAGATGCGATGTCTCGCCTAGCCGTGAGCCAAGCAGCGACCACCACACAGGTTATGATTGGTGATTCGTCCCGCCGGTTGTGTCCGATTTTGCTTGGGGCATGACAGGTTGAAACCCGGACCATCGCACGACATGGCTTGCGCGGAACCGCTTGGCTTCCTCCTTGCGGGACGGCGCTCCGATCCCGCATAGACGGATCGAAGCGAGAGGTCCGTCCGATGCAGATCGCCACGCCCTATCTGATGTTCCTGGGCGACGTGCCCGATGCGCTGGCGGCGAAGACCGCCTACGGCATCAAGGATTGGCGGCCGGAATGGTGCATCGGCCAGATGCGCCTGCCGGGCTGCAAGGCCGATCTCGGCATCCCCGACCTCACCCTGCCGGAAGCCCTCGCCAAGGGATGCCGCACCCTGGTGGTCGGCGTGGCGAACGCGGGCGGCGTCCTGCCGGATCATTGGGTGAAGGAGATCGTCGCCGCCGTCGAGGCCGGGTTCGATGTGGCGAGCGGCCTGCACGTGCGCCTCGGTGCCGTGCCCGCCATCGCCGACGCCGCCGCGCGGAGGGGCAGCCGCCTCCACGACGTGCGCCACAGCAGCGAGACCTTCCCCACCGGCAAGGGAACGCGCCGCACGGGCCGCCGCCTGCTGACCGTGGGGACCGACTGCTCGGTGGGCAAGAAGTACACGACGCTGGCCCTGGAGAAGGGCATGCGCGCCCGCGGGCTCGACGCGGATTTCCGCGCCACCGGCCAGACCGGCGTATTCATCTCCGGCAAGGGTGTCGCCATCGACGCGGTGGTGGCCGATTTCATCTCCGGCGCCGTCGAGACGATCTCGCCCGAGGCCGCGCCGAACCATTGGGACCTCATCGAGGGCCAGGGATCGCTCTACCACCCGTCCTTCGCGGGGGTGAGCCTCGGGCTGCTGCACGGCGCGCAGCCCGATGCCTTCGTGGTCTGCCACGAGCCGACCCGGACCACGATGCGCGGGGTCGCCCACAAGCTCCCCACGATCCAACAGGTCATCGACCTCACGGTGCAGCTCGGCAGCCTGACGAATTCCGGCATCCGCCCCGTGGGCATCGCCGTGAACACGCAGGCGCTCGACGAGGACGCGGCCCGCGCGCTCCTCGATGCGCTCGCCGCCGAGCACGGCCTGCCGGCCACCGACCCGGTGCGGTTCGGCGTCGACGCTTTGGTCGACAGGATCGTCGCCGACTTCCCGGAGGCCTGACCATGGCGCGCCGCCTCAGCCTGTCGGTCGAGCGTTTCCCCATCGCGGGGGCTTTCACCATCTCGCGCGGCAGCCGCACCGAGATCGCCGTCGTGGTGGCGCGGATCGAGGACGGCGCCCATGCCGGCCACGGCGAGTGCGTGCCCTATCCGCGCTACGGCGAGAGCGTCGAGAGCGTATCGGCCCTCATCGAGGCTCAGCGAGACGCCCTGGCCGGGGGCATCGACCGCGAGGCCTTGAGCCGGTCGATGCCGGCGGGTGCGGCGCGCAACGCCCTCGACTGCGCCCTCCTCGACCTGGAGTCCAAGCAATCCGGCCGCCGCGCCTGGGAGATCCTGGGCCTCCCCGCTCCCGTGCCGGCCGTCACCGCCTACACGCTGAGCCTCGGCACGCCGGAGAGCATGGGCGAGGCGGCGCGGAAGGCGGCCGCGCGCCCGCTTCTCAAGGTGAAGCTCGGCGGCGACGGCGACCCGGAGCGGATCGCCGCCGTCCGGGCCGGCGCGCCGGATGCGCGCCTGATCGTGGATGCGAACGAGGCATGGCGACCGTCGAACCTCGAGGCTAACCTCGCGGCCTGCCTTGCGGCGGGTGTCGCGCTGATCGAGCAGCCGCTGCCGGCGGGCGAGGACGACCTGCTCGCCGAGATCCCCCATCCCGTGCCGGTCTGCGCCGACGAGAGCCTGCACGACCGCGCGGGGCTCGATGCCCTGGCCGGGCGCTACGATGCGATCAACATCAAGCTCGACAAGACCGGCGGGTTGACCGAGGCGGCGATGCTCGCGGCCGAGGCGCGGGCGCGGGGGCTGACCGTGATGGTCGGCTGCATGCTCGGCACCTCGCTCGGCATGGCCCCGGCCACGCTGCTGACGGGAGGCGCCGCCTTCATCGACCTCGACGGCCCGCTTCTGCTGGCGCGGGACCGGACGCCGCCGCTCCGCTACGAGGGCAGCACCATCTTTCCGCCCGAGCCGAGTTTGTGGGGGTAGTCGCGGCTCGCCGGGTCGTGAGCTTGGCCGTCTGTCGCGATCGGTCCGGCGGCTGTATCATGCCGGCATGACCGGATCGGCCGCCCTTCGCCCGCTCGTCGCCTGCCTCGCCCTGCTCTGCGGCGCGGGGCCTGCGGCGGCGCAGTTCGTGCCCTTCTCGGCGGGCTTCGGCCCCCTGCCCTCCTTCGCGTGGCCGGGACCGGAGAGCGACCGGCCGAGCCGGTGGGAGGGTTCCTACGCGCGGCTCTCCACCGGGTTCGAAGCCGTCTCCTCGAAGCGATACGGCGGCTATTCCGGCCCGACCCTCGGCTTCGAGGGCGGCCGGTTCTGGCAGGAGGGGCGCTTCGTCTACGGCATCTCCGGCGGCGTCGATGCCCTGATGCCGTCCGGGGGCTCGCTGAACCCCGGGTTCGGCCGGCTCGCCTATTCCCGCGATTTCGCGGGCGCCGTCCACGCGCAGGTCGGGACGCTGCTGACGCCGAACGTGCTCCTCTACGGCAAGGTCGGCGGCTTCGCGGTCCACGAGACCCTGCGCGCCGGGCCGACCCCGTTCTCGCCGCCCTTCACCCGCGACGACGTCGCCGTCCTGCCAGATGCCCGGGTCGGGCTGGAGTGGGCCGTGACCGACCGCCTCTCCGTCGCGGTGGAGGCCGGCGCCGTCGGCAACCGCCTGCGCTGAGGCTCACTCCTCGGCGATGTCGAGGAAGTGCCGGCCCGCGCGGTCATCGATCTCGATGATCCACAGGTCGGAATCGAAGCGGATCTCCCGCGTGAGACGCTCCTCCACATCGAGGGGCATCGCACCCGTGAGCACGGGGGTGAAGCGCCGCTCGCCCAGATCCTCTGCCTCGGCCATCAGCGCCTGGGGTGCCGGGCCGTAGAGATCGGCGGTGCCGTCGAGGCGGTCGACCTTCACGAAGATCGCGCCTGCTTCCGCCGCGCCGCGACGCCGGAGGACGGCGGGAATGGCGAGGTCGTTGAGCCGGCGCAGATGCGCGGAGACCCAGAAATCGGAACGCAGGCGGGGCATGGGCGCGAGCCTACCCCTTCGCCGCCCCGGCTTCGAGGGCCTTCAGCGTGCGCCCGGTCGCCTCGCCCGTTACCGGCAGCTTGCGGTCGCGCTCGAACTTCTCGATGGCCGCCTTGGTGGCGGGACCCATGGCGCCATCGGCCTTGATCGGCCCGTATCCGAGTTTCGACAGCGCGCGCTGCGCCCGCGTCACGGCGGCGTCCTGAGCGGGCGCCTCGGCCTTCACGGCGGCGGGCTTCACGCGCGGATTGACCGAGGCGGTCGTGTCCTCGGCCCGGATCAGGTCGCCGATGGAATCCCCGGCAGGCTTCGCCGTCTCCTTGGGCACCTCCCTGGCCGCCTCCCGCACGACCGGCGCGGGGGCCGGCGCGGGCGCCTTCTCGGCGACCTTGGCGGCGACCTTGGCGGGCACCTGCGGCAGGATCGGCGCCGGATGGCGGGTTTTCTGGGCGTCGAGGGCGTTGACGCAGATGAAGCCGGCGGCACCGATGGCGATCACCGCGCCGAAGACCGTTCCCGGCCGCTCGCGGCAATGGACCTTGCCCTCGGCGAGGCCGTGGCGAAGCAGCTGGGCCGCGACGCCCTTCCAGCCGCCCGTCCGGGCCGGCGGCATCGGTCTCCGAGCGGCCCGCGCCGGGCGCCGCTGGCGCCCCTCGCTCGCGACGGTGATCTCGCGATAGCCAGCCATCGAATCTCCTTCCAGGCTCTCCTCAGCCGGCCCGCCGGAACGGAACCGATGCGGTCAGATCGGACGCCGCCACCGCGCCGGAAATCGGCTCGGGGTCGAACAGGCCGAGGGGAAGCCTCACAACCTTGGGCTTTGCCTGCGCCGCACCGCGGATGGCGGTGAAGATCGGCGCGGGGCCGCCCGGCGCATCTTGGTCGCAACCGGCATAAGGAAGTGTCACCGTCACGATGGTTCCGAGGCCCGGCGCGCTCTCGATGCGGATCGTGCCGCCGTGCAGGCCGACGAGACCCTGTACAACCGAGAGTCCGAGGCCCGTGCCCTCGTGGCTGCGCGCATAGCCGCTGGTGCCCGCCTGGAAGAACGGGGTGCCGAGGCGCGGCAGATCGTCGGCGGCGATGCCGACGCCGGTATCGGCAACGGTGATCTCGAGCCCGTCCACCGCCCGGTGCAGGCTGACCGCCACGGTGCCGCCCGCGCCCGTGTATTTCAGGGCGTTCGAGATGAGGTTGATGAGCACCTGACGGCAGGCGCGGGGATCGGCCACGATCTCCTGCGGACCGGTCGGGTTGGCGATGAGCTGGACCTCGCCCTCGCCGGCCTTGAGCTTCATCAGGTTGCAGCAGGACAGCACCAGTTCGGACGCGTCCATCATGTCCGGCTTGTAGTCGAAATTGCCGCTCTGGATCCGGCTCATGTCGAGCAGCGTGTTGACCACGTCGAGGAGGTGGCGGCCCGATTGCTGGATGACTCCGGCGTATTCCCGCGATTGATCCGGCCCGAGCTTGATGCCGCCGGCCCCGGACAGGACCTCGGAGAAGCCGATGATGGCGTTGAGCGGCGTGCGCAGCTCGTGGGTGACGTTCGCCAGGAAGCGACCCTTCACTGCGTCGGCGAGTTCGGCGGCCGTGCGCGCCGCCTCCAGTTCCTGGGCGTGGCGGTGATGCTCGGTCATGTCGCGGGTGACGGCGACGACCGTCATCTCGCCGGCGACGCCCGCATCGGCGATGCGGTGGGCGCGCATCTCGACATGGATCAGGTCGGCGCGGTCGGTGCGGCGGGCGGCCGGGTCGACATGGAGCCGCACGGCCAGCGTCGCCGGGCGGCCGGTGGCCGCGACGTCGCTCAGCGCACTGAGCAGGGCCGGACGGTCGGCGACATGGACGCGCTTCAGCAGGCCATGGCCGCGCAGGCTCGCCGCCTCGCTGCCGACAAGCTTGATCGCGGAGGCCGAGGCCTCGATCACCCGGCCGTTGCAATCGTGCCATGTGACCAGATCGTCGATGGCCGAGAGCAGCAGGCGGTCACGGGCTTCGTTGCTGCGTAGACGCTCGCGCCACGCGCCCTCGTTGCGCAGGTGCTCGAGGGCCTGGGCCGCGACATGGCCGAGGGCGGCCAGGGCGAAGACCGGAAGGGCGATGTTCACCGGGAGGGGGATCACCGGCTCCGAGCCGAGCCAGAGCGCACCGAGCAGCACGGCCCCGATGCCGAGGGCGGCGAGCACCGTCGCCGCCATGGTGGCGCGCCACGAACCCGAGACCAGGGCTTCCAGGGGAATGACCGCCAGCCACACGGCGGCGGGCGAGGCCGGGCCGCCGGTCATCATGGCGAGGCAGACGACGAGGCCGGTGAGCCCGGCCGATGAGACCGCGTGGGCGATCCAGAGCGAGCCGGTGCGCGAGAGAAGGACGGCGGCGAGGACCGGCAGGAGCAGGCTCGCGAAGGCCGCGGCCTCGATGGCGGAGGGGACACCCCGCCACAGCAGATAGGGCGGCAGCGCGGCCATGGTGACGAGACCGGTGGCGAGGCGGGAGACGAGGAACCGCTCGTGGCGGTGCCGCATGCCCGAATCCTCGCTCGCCGAGCGGTGAACGAGACCGGCGAGGCGCTCGTCGAACAGGCTGGTCAGGACTTTATGAATGGTCAAGACTCACACGCGCGGCGCCGAGGTGCTTGTCAGACACCCGAAACGCTTCCTGTTCGACTTCGAACGACACGAATAAGCTCTCAGACCGCCCTTAAACGAGTGTTGCGGGACTTCGACGACCGCTGGAGATGCTTTCCACGAAGTAACCGAGATCGATGGTGAATACGTTCACCATGCCGCGGAAATGGCGCGAACGGTTGACGCCCGCTTCACCGAACCCGGCCAATCGTGCGCGTCAGATTCACGAAGGGTCGCCCGATGCTGTTCGTCCTGCGCATCGTCCTGGTGGTCGGGGCGCTGTCCTATTTCGCGCTGCTGCGCGGTGGCGCCGACCCCGTCGAAGAGGCGCGCAAGCTCGCCCCCCTCCCCTCCGCGAAGGCAATCGCCCCGTCCGTCTCGGCCCTCGTGCCGGTCGAGACCCGCGAGCGCGTGGCTCGCGACGTCCTCGCCAAGGGCCTGATCGCCGAACTGAGCCGAAGGGCCGGCGCCGAGGAACCATCGGCCTCCCGCGATACGCTCAGCGAGGCCGATCGCAATCCCGCCTGGCGCGGCGTGGCGCGGCCTTGAGGCCGGGGGCTCGACGCGAAACCTAGCGGCTGCCGTCGAGCCGGTTTCGCACGGGCGGCGCCGTGCGCTGCGGGGCCGCGCGTTCCGCGCCGTGGCGGAAGGAGGCTTCCGGCCCGTGATAGGGCCTGTGAAGGTCCGGCGTCCGCTCGGCGACGGGCCTGTCGAGGAGGGCGGCCAGCAGGTCGCGGGCTGCGGCGCGGCTCATGGAGCGGAACACGGCCACCAGCGCCGAAACCCGCTGCGCCGAACGCGCGACGCCCTGGTTCAGGGTCAGGAAGACGTAGACCGCCTCGTCCTCGTGCAAGCCTGCCGCGCGCATGGCCAGCGTCAGGAGGTCGTATCGGGCATCGGGTTCGTCGGCTTCGGTCACGAAATCGCCCGGCAGGCCGAGGGATGCGGCGAGCGTTTCGACAAAGGCGGGCACGTCCCGGTCGGTAGAAAGGGCCGTGAGCGCCGCGCCGAGGCCGCGCGGCACCGGCGGACACGGCCGCAATCCAGCGGTTGCCTCGACGGCCCTGACGATGGCCTCACGCATGGCCGGATCGGCATGAAGGTAGAGGGGCGTCAGTTCGGCCGGCGCGAGTTCGGGCCGCTTCAGGATGATGCGGGCGAGATCCGCGGCGCGGCGTGCCCGGCCGACCAGCCGGCGCAGGGGCTCGCCGTCGAGCGTCACCCCCTGATTGAGCGCAAGGGCCAGATCGACTTCCGGTCGCCCATCGCAGGACAGATCCTCGACCGCCTCGCGCCGCAGGGTGGGCAGCGCGGCGAGACGGGCCGTCAGCATGGCCGCCAGCGGCGCCTCATCCCCCGTCTTGTCCGTCGTCCCCGTTCCCGCCGCCGGCACCGCGCCGTTGCCGCGCGCGGCCAGGGCCTCTAGGACGGAAGGTGGCGTCTCGGGATGATCGCGGAGCTTCTCCGCGACGATCCGAACGGTCTCCTGATCGACGGTGGGGATCAGTCCGCAGGCCAGGGACGCGAAAGTCTCGCGCATCGCCCGGTCCCGGCGAGGTGCGCGCAAGTAGAGGTCCGTCTGCACGCGCAGGATGACGGGCTTGAGATCGAGCTGTTCGATCCTCGACAGTTCGAGGAGCCCGGAAAGGTCCGGCAGCGCATCGGATGCAGGCATCAGGGACCGGTTTACGCACGAGTACCGTTAGCCGAACCTAAGGCAGCGGCGTGAATCGACCTTTAAGCTGTGCCCGAACCGACCTGCACCAGCGCGGGACCGCCTCACTCCTCCTGGCCGCCGCGCCGCAGCAGCGGCCGGACGAGGAAGCCCCCTTCCGGCAGGAAGCCGGTCGCGCCCGCGAACTCCGCGAGACCCGCCGCTCCGCGATCCGGCACCACGAGCAGCCGGTCGCAGCCCGCGAGACGGGCCGAGCGAGAGGCGGCCTTCACGAGCAGCCGCCCGATCCCACGTCGGCGGGACTCCGGCGCGACGGCGAGGGTGACGATGAGGCCGGCCGGACGGGCGGTGGCAAGGTCGTGCAGGATCTGCAGGGCGATGAGCCCGCTCGGCGGCCCCCATTCCACGGCGATCAGCGCGCTTCCGCCCGCCCTCGTCAGGGCTTCGATCTGGCTCGCGAGGGCGATGTGATCGGCGCTGCGACCGAGGTCCGCGAAGAGGGCGGCGAGGCCCGGCGCGTCGGCGGCGGAGGCGGCGCGGATCTCCAGCCCGTAACGTTGGCCCAATCCGATCTCCGGGACACGGGGCCGGATGTACCGGCCGTCACGGACAGATAGCGGCGCATCGGTCGCTCTTCCACGGGTGGCCGCCCGGTCCCATGTCTTGGCTCACATGTCTTCGACAAGAGAAACGAAGGAGCAGAGCATGAAGACGATGGGCATTCGCCTCGCGGCGCTGGTCGCCCTGCCGATGGCGGCGGGAAGCGTCATGGCCCAGCCCCTCCCGCCCGGCTTCGCCCCGCCGCCCCCGCCGGGCGGCTTCGCGATCATCAACCGCAACAACACGGGCGGCGACGTGAGCGTGACGATCCCTCGGGGCGCGACGGGCGCGGAGACCTACACCTCGAATTCGGCGGCGGGCGGCAATGCCGGACGGCCCGAGCTCGCCGTGCCGAACGGCAGCACCGGTGGCGGCGGCGGCGCCCGCTGATACACAAAAGGTGCCTGACCCCGAAGGGCCGGCACCTTGAGGAAGCGGCATGGTCCCGATGAGAACGGGGGCGCTGCGCCCCCATCTCGGAAGGTCTTCCCAGCGGGAAGACCGCGGCGACTAGGCCGGCTCCTTCGTCTTGCGGGCGCGGGGGGCGCGCTTCGGCTTCTCGGCCGGCTCCTCCTGCGCGGCAGGCTCCTCCTCGACCGCGGAGGCGGCCGACTTGCGGCGCTGCTGGCCGAGGCCCAGGCTGCGGGCGAGCTCGGACCGCTGGGCCGAATAGCTGGCGGCGGTGGAGGGATAGTCACGCGGCAAGCCATACCGCTCACGGTACTGCTCGATCGTCAGACCATTGCGTGAGAGGTGACGCTTCAGGGTCTTGTAGGGCTTGCCGTCAATGAACGAAATCAGCGCATCCGGCGTGATGGATTTGCGGATCTGTGCGGGTGTCGGCTTGTCGGCGACCTCCGGCGTGGCCGGCGCGGGCGAAGCAAGCTTGAGAAGCGCTTCATGCACGCCGGCCAGAAGCGCTGGCAGTTCCCCGACCGGGACTGAATTATTCGAGACATAGGCGGACACGATATCCGACGCTTGCTCGATCAAGCTCTCGTAGGGGACTGCTGCCGTATCGTCCATCTTTGATTCCCTCTCCTTGGGGCTTCAGCGACGGTTCTAACGTTTGCGTGCCAAAATCAAGAGACATGAGAACAGAATTTTCGTCAGTCCCATAGAAATCTGTCATGATTATTCGCAAAGGCTCCAGGCGCAGTCGTCCGAAACGGAACTTCCTGCTCGAAGCAACCTCTGACACGCTTCCGTTCGCCTTCGTGCCGGCTCTCCCTTTTCAGGGGCTTCGCGTGAGTAGTACCGACCTCGAGATTTATAGGTCTAAACTTGCCGTACCTGGTATGCCTGCACTGTGTAACCGTGGCATGCGTCAGGCTGCCGAGGCGCTACCGGGTCGCGGCGGAGAAGCCCAGCGATGAATGAGTGGGATCCCGACAGCATTTTCGGAGCACAGATTCCGTTCGTGCGGTTCTGTGGAATAGAAGCAATAGATGTCACGGAGGGCCGCACGAGACTCAGGCTTGTCATGCGCCCTGAGCATACCAACAATCTCGGCATCGCCCATGGAGGCATCCTCTGCACGCTGCTCGACGTCGCCCTGGGGACCGCCGCCCGGCTCGCCTCGGGCTGCCCGGTCGTGACCCTCGACATGCAGACCCGCTTTCTCAGCCCTGGCCGGGGCACGCTGGAAGCGATGGGCCGCGTCACGAAGGGCGGGCGCTCGATCCTGTTCTGCGAGGCCGAGATCCGGGACGCCGAGGGCGTCCCGGTGGCGAGCGCGACGGGGATCCTGAAGCCGGTGACGAGGAAGCCGGCCGGCTGAGGCTCAGGCCGGAACGCCGACGCCGATGGGGCAACTGACGCCCGTGCCGCCGAGGCCGCAATAGCCGCCGGGGTTCTTGGCCAGATATTGCTGATGATACTCCTCGGCGAAGTAGAACGTCTCGAGCGGTACGATCTCGGTCGTCACGTCGCCGAAACCCCGCTCGCGCAGGGCGCCGGCATAGGCCGCGCGCACGGCCTCGGCGGTGCCGGCCTGCTCCGGGCCGTTGGTGTAGATGCCGGAGCGGTACTGCGTGCCGACATCGTTGCCCTGGCGCATGCCCTGGGTCGGGTTGTGGCTCTCGAAGAAGATGCGCAGCAGCGCGTCGAGGGGCAGGACGGCTGGGTCGAAGGCGACCAGCACCACCTCGTTATGGCCGGTGCGGCCGGTGCACACTTCCTCGTAGGTCGGGTTCGGCGTGTAGCCGCCCGCATAGCCGACCGCCGTCACGAACACGCCCTCCGGCACCTGCCAGAAGCGCCGCTCCGCGCCCCAGAAACAGCCGAGACCGAGCACGATGGTCTCGGTGCCCGCGGGATAGGGGCCTTTCAGCGGATGGCCGTTCACGTAATGCCGCTCGGCGGTCGGGAGGGGCGTCGGACGCCCCGGCAGAGCTTCGGCCGCGTTCGGCATCTCAACCTTCTTGCGGAATAGGAACATCGCTCGCCCCCTCGAATTGATCGGACTGTCGTCAATATGGGGTGGCGCGTTCCGTCGCGAAAGCGAAGTCTCCTCTTCGCCGCAGCAGGAAAGCTCTCCCCAGGCACTAGACCATGGGTGCGTATTTCTGGTTGTACTCGTCCGTGGGGCGGCGCGGCGCCCGGTGAGGGGGTGGTACAGGTGGGATCGGACCAAGCCACCACCCGTCTCCTGGGCAGCCTCGAAGGCGAGGCGCAGCTCGGTGATCCCTTCGCGGCGGCGGTGCGGGCGACGCGGATGCCGATGATCGTCACCGACCCCCGCCAGTTCGATAACCCGATCGTGTTCGCCAACGACGCCTTCCTCAAGCTCACGGGCTACAGCCGGCTCGAGGTGACGGGGCGCAATTGCCGCTTCCTGCAGGGTCCCGATACCGACCCCGAGGCCATCGACCGGATCCGCAAGGCGATCCGCGAGGAAGTCGACATCAAGATCGACGTCCTGAACTACCGCAAGGACGGCTCGACCTTCCACAACGCCCTGTATGTCGGCCCCGTGCGCGACGAGAAGGGCAAGCTAGTCTACTTCTTCGCCTCTCAGCTCGACGTCTCGGAGCATCACCGGATGCAAGCGGAGATCGACGATCTGAAGGCGCGCCTCGCCGAGGCCGAGGCGCGGCTCGATCGCCGCTGAGGGACTGCCTCAGGGCCGTGTCAGGAAGCCGATCGGCTCACGGCCGGGCTGACCCAGCCACAGCAGGACCGCGCCGAGGACGAGCCCGACCAGGGAGGCCGGCGCCAGGGTGAGCGGCAGGCCGAGCACGTGCCACAGCCAGGGCGCCGCGCCCTCCACCCCCGTCTGCAAGGCGCCCGCCTTGTCCTTGAACAGGGTGGTGATCACGTCCGACACGGAGGTGACGCGCAGACCGTTATTCGCGATGGAGCGGGCGCCGTCATAGACGAGGGCGACGAAGCCGCCGGCCATGAACACGAGTCCGAGCAGGCGGGCGAGGAAACGGAGCATCACCGGGTCATCGAACCGCGCCGGGGCGGCGCGGCATTCCGCCTACGGTCTGCGGCGGGCGGGTGCAAGCGGTTGCCTGCCGCCGGGCCCCGTGCCACAGCCCCGCTTCGGAGGACGACCCTCCGGTGAACGCCAGAGAGCGCGCATGGCAACGACGGCACCCGCCCTCGTGATCTTCGATTGCGATGGCGTGCTCGTGGACAGCGAGCCCCTGAGCCTCGCCTGCCTCACCGCCGGCCTCAACCGCATCGGCGTGCCGATCGACCTCGACACGGTGCGCAGCCGCTTCGCGGGCACGTCCATGGTCTCGATCATGGGCCATATCGAGCGCGATTACGGTATCCCCGCCCCGGACGGGTTCGTGGACGACGTGAAGGCCGAGACGCTCGCCACCTTCGACCGCGAGTTGAAGGCGATGCGCGGCGTCGCGGAGGCGATCCGGGGGATCGGCCTGCCGATCTGCGTCGCGTCGAGCAGCGATCCCGTGCGGCTGCGCCACTCCCTGACTCTCACAGGCCTGCTGCCGCTCTTCTCCGGCAACGTCTTCTCCTCGGCGCAGGTGGCGCGCGGAAAGCCATTCCCGGACCTGTTCCTGTTCGCCGCCGACCGGATGGGCGCCCCTCCGGCCACCTGTCTCGTCATCGAGGACAGCGTGCCGGGGGTGACGGCGGCCGTGGCGGCGGGGATGCGGGTCGTCGGCTTCACCGGCGGCGGGCATTGGGGCCACGATCCGGAAGGTATCGATCTGTTGCGCGCCGGCGCTGGTTCGATTTTCTCTGATTATTCGAATTTGTCTAAAGTCATTTCACGTTGAAGTTACATTCCCACGTTGTGTAGCTACGCAACGAAACTAGACTGTCACAATTCCACTCGCCTTGGCCGCAAAAACGGAAGACAATTCCGTTGACGTTCGGTGAACGTGGGATCATCATGACTGTGCCGACCTTGCAAAGGGCGGCCGCGGTGATTTGATAAGCGTCGCTTGCGCCGCGTCACCAAACGCTAAAGCACTGCGAGTGCTCGTTTGCGCCTCGCGGTCCTTCGGTCTGGAGGACAACGTGACTGACATGCTCGTCCCGCATCGGATCTCGAACCACCCTCAACCGCGCTGTCGACGCTAGCCGCCTCCGATCGTCTCGGAAGTCACCGGCCCGTCACCGCAATCAGGCACGGCTTTTGCGCCGGCCGCAGGGAGTCGCTCGTCCGATGCCCATATCCCTCTCGTTCGTCACGCCCGTGAATCACACAGACACGCCCCTCCCCTCCGGCGAACCGCCGCCCCTGCCCTTCACGACGGAGCCTGCTCTCGCGCGGGTGATCGAAGTGGGTGAGGTCGCGGCCGGGATCGCCGTGCCGGAGGATCGCGGCGTGCGGTTCTTCTCCGCCTCTCGGGATTTCGACGGCCTCGACGGCATGTTGTTCCGCAGCCCGGAGCAGGCGGCCCGCGCCGTCCGCGATCTGGCTCGCCCCGGCGCGCGCAAGGCTCCGCGCCCCGTCGCCGTGTGAGTTGCAACCGGCCTTTCCAGCCGGTCTCTCAGGATGAGCGTGCGAAGCGCGCCCGTATCAACCGGGCTACTTCGCGCATTCCTCGCGGGCGCGCTTGATCGCGTCCGCGAAACCGGCCAGCTCGTATTCGTCGCTGGTCGGGTTGCCACGCATCGACGTGGTCTTGATCGTGAGCTTCGGCGCGCGACCGCTCATTTCCGTCACCACGCGCGTCTCGTCCGACGGGTTCTGCAACCACGCATTGCCCTCCTTCACGACGAGCCCATAGCGGGACGTGCCGAGATTGAGGGTCGGGTCGGTCGGAGCGGCCGGGGAGCCGGCCTTGATCTGCGCGGCGGCGGGCTTCGGGGGGAAGCCGAGCATCACCGCCACCTCGTTGGGGACGTTCTCGGCCTTGCGCACCGTGACGAACAGATAGGCGCTGTCGCGCTTCAGGGTCTTGGGCGAGCGGGTCTGCGGCTGGGCGATGGCGTAGCAGATGCGGCTGCGCGCCTCGCCGTTCACGAAGACGTTCCAATCCCCGAAGATCGCCACCGGCACCGCCTGCTGCATCCCCGGCGGGGTCACTTGGCTCTTTTCGGCCTTCCGGCTGCTTCGGCGAGAGGCATGGCGGGAGCGGCGACTCGGCGCCGCATCGGCCGCCGGGGCCTCGGCATCCTGCGCCACGGCCGATCCGACGCCGATCAGGCGGCTTGCCACCGAATCCGGTGGGGCGGCAAAGGCGAGGAGAGCGACGATGCCGACCGGAACCAGATGGGAGACGCGGACCATATTCATTCCCTGCGGGCGCAAGCCGGAGCGAGCTGTGCCGTTAGGGATCGATTAATGAACCCGCCTCGGGACAACAGCAAGGCAGCCGGCGACGAGCGCCGTGGACCGATCAGCCGTCGGACAGCTCAGACCGCGCGAATCTCGGCGGCGGCGATGGCCGGGACGACGAGAGCCGGCGACGGCTCCTCCGCCAGATCCGCCTGCACGGCCACCTCGACGGGAACCGTCACGGCCCCGGGGAGCGCCCGACGCTTCGGGGGATCGTTGTAGGGGGTGTTGTAGCCCTTCCGGACGGCGGCCCAATAGGTCTCGCGCGCCAGATCAGTGCCTACCAAGGCGGCGTCGATGACGGCGCTCGCATGAGCGGCGAGATCGGCAACCTCTTCGGGCGTCATCCAACTCTCGATCGACATGCTGTGCGGTCTCTCCGGTCGCGCGCTCAACCCCCATAACGCAACGCACCTAGCTAGACGGTGAACGCACCACCGCCTCGCCGGTTGCGCCGCATCATCTCAGCGTGAGGATTCGTCGAGACGGCCGAGCCAGGCCTGCGCCTGGGTGCGGACGTTGTCCGGTGCCGTGCCGCCGTAGCTGGTGCGGCTCGCCACCGAGTTCTCGACGCCGAGCACCGCGTAGATCGCCTCGGTGATCTTCGGCTCGGCTTCCTGCATCTCCGCGAGCGAGAGGTCTTCGAGACCCACGCCCTTCGCGGCGGCCGCACCGACGAGGCGCCCGGTGACGTGGTGCGCCTGCCGGAACGGCATGCCGAGTTCGCGCACGAGCCAGTCGGCGAGGTCGGTGGCGGTGCTGAAGCCGGCCCCTGCCGCCTTGGCGAGCACGTCCGCCGCCGGCTCGAGGTCCCGCACCATGCCGGTCATGGCCGCGAGGCAGAGCGAGAGGGCCTGGAGGGCATCGAACGTGCCTTCCTTGTCCTCCTGCATGTCCTTCGAATAGGCGAGCGGCAGGCCCTTCATCACGATGAGCAGGCCGGTGAGCGCGCCCACGATCCGCCCCGCCTTGGCGCGGACCAGTTCGGCCGCATCCGGGTTGCGCTTCTGCGGCATGATCGAGGAGCCGGTCGTGTAGCCGTCCGACAGCTTCACGAAACCGAACTGGGCCGAGGTCCACACCACCAGTTCCTCCGCGAAGCGCGACAGGTGGACGGCGCAGATCGAGGCGGCGGCGAGGGATTCCAGGGCGAAGTCGCGGTCGGCCACGGAATCGAGGGAATTGGCCGTCGGGCGGTCGAAGCCCAGGGCCGCCGCCGTGGCGTGCCGATCGATGGGGAACGAGGTGCCCGCCAGCGCCGCCGCCCCGAGGGGGCATTCGTTGAGCCGCGCCCGCGCGTCGCGGAAGCGGCCCCGGTCACGGGCCAGCATCTCGACATAGGCGAGGCAATGATGCCCGAACGTCACCGGCTGGGCGGATTGCAGGTGGGTGAAGCCCGGCATCACCGTGCCGGCATGGGCCAGCGCCTTCTCGGCCAGCGCCCGCTGCAGGTCGGCGGCCTGGGCGTCGAGGGAATCGAGGGTGTCGCGCACCCACAGCTTCATGTCGGTGGCGACCTGATCGTTGCGCGAGCGCGCCGTATGCAGGCGCCCTGCCCCCGGCCCGACGATCTCCGTCAGCCGGCTCTCGACCGACATGTGGATGTCCTCGAGCTCGCGCTTGAACACGAAGGTGCCAGCCTCGATCTCGTCGCGGACGGACTTGAGCCCGGCCTCGATCGCCGCCACATCCTCTGCGGGCAGGATCCCCGCCTTGCCCAGCATCGCGACATGCGCCAGCGAGCCGCGGATATCCTGGGGCGCCAAGCGCTTGTCGAACCCGATGGAGGCGTTGATCTCCTCCATGATCTCGGCGGGGCCGCTCGCGAAGCGCCCGCCCCACATCCGGTTGCTCATGTCGATCCTTCCGCGCCGCGCCAATTCCAAGAGGCAAGCCTGATGCCCGTCCGCAAAGGTCTCATCGCGGGCGGCGGCCTCGCAGCGCTCGGCCTTGCCGGCCTTGCCCTATACGGGAGCGGTCTCGTGGGCGGCAACGGGGGTCCGGCCTCCGGCCCCTGCGCCGCCGCCGCCCCTGCTCTCGTCCGGGTCGATGCCGCCGCGAAAGGCCAAGTCGCCGCGATGCAGGCCCCGAAGCAGGCGAAGCCCGCCCCCGACCTCACCTTCAAGGGGCCGGACGGGGCCGACACCAGCCTCGCCGCCATGAAGGGCCGGCTGCTGCTGGTGAACCTGTGGGCGACGTGGTGCGCCCCCTGCAAGGCGGAGATGCCGGCCCTGGACAGGCTCCAGGCGGAGATGGGGGGCAAGGACTTCGACGTGGTGGCGATCAACGTCGACACGCGCAACCTCGACAAGCCGCCGGAATGGCTGAAACAGGCGGGCATCACCCACCTGCCGTTCTACGCCGATCCCGGTGGTCGCGTCCTGCCCATCGTCCAGCGCCATGCGGATTCGGCGGGCCTGCCCACGACGCTGCTGGTCGACGGCGCCGGCTGCACCATCGGCGTGATGAAGGGCGGGGCCGAGTGGTCGAGCCCGGACGGCCTCGCCCTGATCCGCGCCGCGCTGGGCCGTTGATCGCAGGGGCGGCGCGGGCTACCCCGCAGGGATGCGGTTCTATCTCGGTCTCGCGACCACCTTCCACGATCCGGCCCTCGCCCTGGTGGGGCCGGACGGAACGTTGCTCTTCGCCGAGGCGACGGAGCGCTTCCTGCAATACAAGCGCGCGCCGAATTGCGAACCCGACGCTCCGGCGCGGATCGCGCCCCTGCTCCGCGAATTCGTCCCGCCGGGCTCGGAGATCGTCGTCGCCTCGACCTGGGGCGACCAGTTCAGCGGCTTCCTGAAGGGGCAGGCCCAGGCGGGCACCTTCGACCTGCCGACGCTCGCCGCGCATCCGGTCGATCTCAACGCGTCCTTCGTGCCGGAACAGGCCGAGCGGGTCTTCATCGCCGATCTGCACCTCGCGCAAGCGCGGGCGGGCCTCGGCACGCTCCTCGCCCTCACGCAGGACGTGCGGACCGGCGGCAGCCCGCCCCGCGCGCGCATCGTCGGGCAACGGCGCTATGCGCACCACCTCTGCCACGCCGCCTACGGATTGTGGGGAAGCCCCTTCGCGGAGGCCACGGCCCTCACCGTCGACGGCATGGGCGAGACCGGCGCCTCGGCGATCCACCGCCTGAGGGACGGCCGGATCGAGGAGGTGAAGCGCCATCGCGGACGCGGGTCGCTGGGCTTCCTCTACGGCCTCATCACCGATCTCGCCGGGTTCGATCAGGTGAAGGGCGAGGAGTGGAAGATCATGGGGCTTGCCCCCTATGGCCGCCCCGATCCCGACCTCGCCGCCATCCTCGCCCGCCTCTGCCGGGTGGAGGGCACGCGCCTGCGCTTCGCCAATGCGGACACGATCCGGGGCGTCGCCGCCGAACTCCTGGCCCGCCGCCCCGCCGATGCCATCGAGAACGGCTGGGCGGACCTCGCCCGCTGCGGGCAGGACCTGTTCGGCACCCTCATGGACGCCCTCGTCGCCGAGGCCCATGCCCTCGCCCCCTCCGAAAACCTCGTGATCGCGGGGGGCTGCGGGCTGAACTCCTCCTACAACGGCCGCGTGCTCGGCCGCTCGCCCTTCACCCGGCTGCACGTGCCCTCGGCCCCGGCGGATGACGGCAACGCGGTCGGCGCGGCGTGGCTCGCCTTCCAGGAGGACCATCCCGACTGGTCCGGCCCGCCGGAGGAAGCCCGGCCGCTGACGCCCTATCTCGGCGCGCGGGTCTCAACCGCGCCGATGGAACGCCTCGCCGAGCACGAGCCCCGCGCCCGCAAGCTCGGCCACGGCGCCGTGACCCGCGAGGCCGCGCGCATCCTGGCCGCGGGAGGCCTCGTCGGCTGGGTACAGGGGCAGGCCGAGTTCGGCCCCCGCTCCCTCGGCAACCGCTCGATTCTGGCCGATCCGCGCCCCGCCGGCGCCAAGGACGCCCTGAACGCCAAGGTGAAGTACCGCGAGGCCTTCCGCCCCTTCGCCCCGTCCATCCTGGCGGTCGCCGGACCGGACTGGTTCGAGGACTTCGCCGACAGCCCCTACATGGAGCGCACGCTGGTCTGGAAGGAGAGCGTGCGGGACAAGGTGCCCGCCGTCGTCCACGAGGACGGCACCGGGCGCCTTCAGACCGTCACGGCCAAGCGCAACCCGGCCTACGCCGCCCTCATCGAGGCGTTCCGCGAACTGACGGGCGTGCCGGTGCTGCTCAACACGAGCTTCAACGTGATGGGCAAGCCGATCCTCCACACGGCGGAGGACGCGATCCTCATGTTCTACACCACCGGCCTCGACGCCCTCGTGGTGGAGGATTGGATCGTCGTGAAGGACCCGACCATGATTCGCGGCACCTGACGCACCACGGCGTGCAGGCAGATTGCGTTCTCAATCCCAGATTGGAAACAGCCGTCCAGCCGACGAGAACGCCGCTCCCGCTCTTGCCGATTGAGAACAAAGAGAGTACAAAATCGCTCCGGCGGGCGCGTTGTGATCGGCGCCCATCCTCTCCATAAGGAGCGTCGCCAGATGGCCCAGCCCGCGCTGAAAGTGTTGGATATGCCCCCCGCAGACAAGGACAAGTCCAAGGCGATCGACGCCGCCCTGTCGCAGATCGAGCGGGCCTTCGGCAAAGGCTCGATCATGCGCCTCGGCAAGAACGACAAGGTGCAGGAAGTCGAGACGATTTCCACCGGGTCGCTGGGCCTCGACATCGCGCTGGGCGTCGGCGGCTTGCCGCGCGGTCGCGTGATCGAGGTGTACGGCCCGGAATCGTCGGGCAAGACCACGCTCGCCCTGCACACCATCGCCGAGGCCCAGAAGAAGGGCGGCGTCTGCGCCTTCGTGGATGCCGAGCACGCCCTCGATCCGGTCTACGCCCGCAAGCTCGGCGTGAACCTCGATGACCTGCTGATCTCCCAGCCCGACACGGGCGAGCAGGCCCTGGAGATCACCGACACGCTGGTGCGCTCCGGCGCCATCGACGTGCTGGTGGTCGACTCGGTGGCGGCGCTGACGCCCCGTGCCGAGATCGAGGGCGAGATGGGCGAGAGCCAGCCCGGCCTTCAGGCCCGCCTGATGAGCCAGGCCCTGCGCAAGCTGACCGGATCGATCTCCCGCTCGAACTGCATGGTCATCTTCATCAACCAGATCCGCATGAAGATCGGCGTGATGTACGGCTCGCCGGAGACCACGACGGGCGGCAACGCCCTGAAGTTCTACGCCTCCGTGCGCCTGGATATCCGCCGCATCTCGACGCTCAAGGAGCGCGACGAGGCCATCGGCAACCAGGTCCGCGTGAAGGTGGTGAAGAACAAGGTCGCTCCGCCGTTCAAGCAGGTCGAGTTCGACATCATGTTCGGCGAGGGCATCTCGAAGGTCGGCGAGCTGATCGATCTCGGCGTGAAGGCCGGCATCGTCGAGAAGTCGGGCGCGTGGTTCTCCCACGACAGCCAGCGTCTCGGCCAGGGCCGCGAGAACTCGAAGGGTTTCCTGCGGGACAACCCGGCGGTCGCCGCCAAGATCGAGGGCATGATCCGCCAGAACTCGGGCCTCGTCGCCGAGAAGATCCTCGAGAACGCCAAGCCGACCGAAGACGATCTCGACCCCGGCGAGGCGTAAGCCTCATCCCACCGGCCTCGGCAGAGCGGCCCCGGAGAAATCCGGGGCCGCTTTTGTTTCGGTTACCGACCCCGTCATTGCGAGCGTAGCGAAGCAATCCAGGGACGGGGGTGCGCTTCACAAGCGGGGCGCTTCTCTGGATTGCTTCGCTACGCTCGCAATGACGAAACGGACGAGGACGATACGAACGCAAAACGGCGAAGCGATCCCACGGGGGATCGCTTCGCCGTCAAGCTACGAGAAAGCGGCGTGGTCGAGCGGTGAGCCCGACCGCGCCTCAGGCGGCTTCGCCGGCCTCAGTCTGAGGAGCGGCTTCGCCCTCGACCAGCTTCCAGGTCTTGAGCTTCGAGAAGGGGCGGCACTCCTCGATGAACACCGTCTGCCCGACCTTGGCCGAATTGGCCTCGTCGTGCGCATGGTAGTTCTTCGAACGGCGGACGGTCTTCTTCATCACCGGGTGGGTGAAGCGGCGCTCCACCTTCACGACGATGGTCTTCTCGCCCTTGTCGCTGACGACAGTGCCCTGCAGGACGCGCTTCGGCATGGTTTTCTCCTCAGGCCTTGGCGGACGCGAGCGTCTGCTGACGCTGCAGCGTACGCACCCGGGCGATGTCCCGCCGCACCTCACGGATGCGGGAAACGTTCTCGAGCTGGCCGGTGGCACCCTGGAAGCGCAGGTTGAACTGCTCCTTCTTCAGGTTCAGCAACTCGTCGGCGAGCTGATCGGCGGAGAGCGCCTTCAGGTCGGCATGGCGTTGGATGGTCTTCACGAACGATCTCCTTAATCGGCGATGCGCGTGATGATGCGGGTCCGCACCGGCAGCTTCGCCGCGCCGAGGCGCAGGGCCTCGCGGGCGATGTCGGCGGTGACACCGTCGACCTCGAACATGATACGGCCGGGATGGATGCGCGCGGCCCAGAAGTCCGGCGCACCCTTACCCGAGCCCATGCGGACTTCGGTCGGCTTGGTCGAGACCGGGACGTCCGGGAACACCCGGATCCAGACACGGCCCTGACGCTTCATCTCACGCGTGATGGCGCGGCGGGCAGCTTCGATCTGGCGGGCGGTGACGCGCTCGGGCTCCATCGCCTTCAGGCCGAATTGCCCGAAGTTCAGGTCGAAGCCGCCCTTGGCCGCACCGTGGATGCGGCCCTTGAACTGCTTGCGGAACTTGGTCTTCTTGGGTTGCAGCATGGCTTACCTCACGCGTGCTCGCGCTCGCGACGCGGGCGGTCACGACCACCCTCACCGTCGCGCTCGCGGCGCCCGCCGGAGCGGCCGCCCTCTTCCTGGGCCTTCTTGTCCTGGGCCATCGGATCGTGCTCAAGGATCTCGCCCTTGAACACCCACACCTTGATACCGCAGGTGCCGTAGGTCGTGAACGCCGTGGCGGTCCCGTAATCCACGTCCGCACGCAGGGTGTGCAGCGGAACGCGGCCCTCGCGGTACCACTCCTGACGGGCGATCTCGGCGCCGCCGAGACGACCGGAGCAGTTGATCCGGATGCCTTCGGCGCCAAGACGCATCGCCGACTGCACGGCGCGCTTCATGGCGCGACGGAAGGCGACACGACGCTCGAGCTGCTGGGCGATCGAGTCGGCCACCAGGGTGGCGTCGATCTCGGGCTTGCGCACCTCGACGATGTTGATGGTCACGTCGGCCTTGGTCATGGTGCCGACGAGCTTGCGCAGCTTCTCGATGTCCGCGCCCTTCTTGCCGATCACCACGCCCGGACGACCCGAGTGGATGGTGACGCGGCACTTCCGGTGCGGACGCTCAATGACGATCTTGGAGACCGCCGCCTGCTTGAGCTGCTTCATGAGGGCGGCGCGGATCGCGACGTCCTCGTGCATGAGTTTCGCGTATTCGCCCTTGTTGGCGAACCAGCGGGAGTCCCAGGTCCGGTTGATGCCGAGCCGGAGACCGATCGGGTTGACTTTCTGACCCATCAGATCCTCCTCAGGCCGCTTCAGCCGCGCGCACTTCGCGAACCACGATGGTGAGGTTCGAAAAGGGCTTCAGGATGCGCGCGCCGCGGCCGCGGGCACGGGCGTGGAACCGCTTCAGGACCAACGCCTTGCCCACGAAGGCCTGGCTGACGACGAGATCGTCGACATCCAGATCGTGGTTGTTCTCGGCGTTGGCGATCGCGCTTTCGAGGCACTTCTTCACATCGGTGGCGATGCGCTTGCGGGAGAACTGGAGATCGGCGAGCGCCGTCTCCACCTTCTTCCCACGGATGAGCTGCGCCACGAGATTCAGCTTCTGCGGGGACACGCGCAGCATGCGCGCAACCGCCTTGGCTTCGTTCTCGGGGAGCGCGCGGGGGGTAGCCTGCTTGCCCATATCAGCGCCTCTTCGCCTTCTTGTCGGCCGCGTGGCCGGGGAAGGTGCGGGTCGGCGAGAACTCGCCAAACTTGTGGCCGACCATTTCCTCGGTGACGTAGACCGGAATGTGCTTCTGGCCGTTGTGAACGCCGAACGTGAGCCCGACGAACTGCGGCAGGATCGTGGAGCGGCGGCTCCAGATCTTGATGACCTCGGAGCGCGAGGAACCCCGCGCCGCCTCGGCCTTCTTGAAGAGGTAGCCGTCGACGAACGGCCCCTTCCAGAGAGAGCGTGCCATGGTGGTTACTTCTTGCGGTTATGACGGCTGGACAGGATGAAGACGTCGGTCCGCTTGTTGGACCGGGTCTTCTTGCCCTTGGTGGGCACACCCCACGGCGTGACCGGGTTACGGCCGCCGGAGGTGCGGCCTTCGCCGCCGCCATGCGGGTGGTCGACCGGGTTCATCGCCACGCCGCGGTTGTGCGGGCGCTTGCCGAGCCAGCGGTTCCGCCCGGCCTTGCCGAGCGAGATGTTCATGTGGTCCGGGTTCGACACCGCACCGACGCTCGCGAAGCACTGTCCATGCACGAGACGCTGCTCGCCCGAGTTCAGGCGAACGGTCACGTAGCCCTGGTCGCGGCCCACGATCTGAGCGTAGTTGCCGGCGGAGCGGGCAATCGCGCCGCCCTTGCCGATCTTCAGCTCGACGTTGTGGACGATCGTGCCGACCGGCATGGAGCCGATCGGGCCGGCATTACCCGGCTTGATGTCCACGTTCTCGCCGGCCACCACCTTGTCGCCGGCGGCGAGCCGCTGCGGAGCCAGGATGTAGCTCTGCTTGCCGTCAGGGTAGTTGATCAGCGCGATGAACGCGGTGCGGTTCGGATCGTACTCGATCCGCTCCACGGTCGCGGTCACGTTGAGCTGGTCACGACGCTTGAAATCGACGTTGCGCAGCGAACGCTTGTGCCCACCACCGCGGAAACGCACGGTGATGCGGCCGAGATTGTTGCGGCCGCCCGAGGAGCTCTTGCCCTCGGTCAGCGCCTTCACCGGCTTGCCCTTGTAAAGCTCACGGCGGTCAACGAGCACGAGCTGACGCAGGCTCGGCGTGACCGGTTTGAATGTCTTCAAAGCCATCGGCTCGTCCTCGATCCTGCCTCAGAGCCCGGTGGTGACGTCGATCGTGTGGCCTTCGGCCAGGGTCACGATCGCTTTCTTCACATCCGAGCGCTGGCCGCGAAGCCCGCGGAAAACCTTCTTCTTGCCCTTGGTGATGAGCGTGTTGACGCCCGTCACCTTGACGTCGAACAGCTTCTCGACCGCTTCCTTGATCTGCGGCTTGGTGGCCTTCGGGGCGACCCGGAAGACAACCTTGTTCTGTTCGGTGAGATTCGTCGCCTTCTCGGTGATGACCGGGGAGACGATGATGTCGTAGTGGCGCGGATCGGCACTCATTTGAAACGCTCCTCCAGCGCGTCGACCGCCGCCTTCGTGAGCACGAGCTTCTCGCGGCGCAGGATGTCGTAGACGTTGATGCCCTGAACGGGCAGCACGTCGATCTGCGGAATGGCGCGAGCCGCCCGGCCGAAGTTCACGTCGACCTCGGCACCGCCGATGATCAGGGCGTTCGACAGACCCATCTTGCCGAAGGTCTCGATGAGGCCCTTCGTCTTGTGGTTGTCGATCGTGATGTCGTCGACGACGATCAGGGTTTCGGCCTTCGCCTTGGCGGACAGGGCGTGACGCAGCGCCAGCGCACGGACCTTCTTGGGAAGGTCATGGCTGTGGTCGCGCACGACCGGACCGAAGGCACGGCCACCGCCGCGGAACTGCGGCGCGGACGCCGCGCCGTGGCGGGCGTTACCGGTGCCCTTCTGCTTGTAGAGCTTCTTGCGGGTCCGGTTCACGTCCGAGCGGTTCTGCACGGCGTGAGTGCCGGCGCGACGCTTGGCGAGCTGCCAGCGGACCATGCGCTGAAGCAGGTCGGCACGCGGCTCCAGGCCGAAGATCTCTTCGTTCAGCTCGACCGAACCGGCACCGGCTCCGTCGAGGGTGGTGACATCGAGCTTCATCACGCGGTCTCCTCAGCCGCAGGGGCTTCGGTGGCCGGGGCGGAGGAACCGTTCTCACGGAACTTGCCCGGCAGCGGAACGTCGGCGGGGAGCTTGCGCTTCACCGCATCGCGGATCTGGATCCAGCCGCCAGCAACGCCCGGCACCGCGCCCTCGACGAGGATCAGGCCCCGCTCGGGATCGGTGCGCACGACGCGCAGGTTCTGGGTCGTGACCCGCTCGACGCCGAGATGGCCCGGCATCTTCTTGTTCTTGAAGGTCTTGCCCGGATCCTGACGGCCACCGGTCGAACCGATCGAACGGTGCGACACGGACACGCCGTGAGTGGCACGCAGACCGCCGAAGTTCCAGCGCTTCATACCACCGGCGAAGCCCTTACCCGTGGTCGTGCCCGTCACGTCGACGAACTGGCCCGGGATGAAGTGATCGGCGGTGATCTCGGCGCCGACCGGGATCAGCGCGTCCTCGGACACACGGAACTCGGCGAGCTTCTTCTTCGGCTCCACCTTGGCGACCGCGAAGCGGCCACGCTCGGCGGCGGAGACGTTCTTGACCTTGGCCTTGCCGACACCGACCTGCAGCGCGACGTAGCCGTTCTTCTCGATCGTGCGGTGGGCAACCACCTGACACTGATCGACCTTGAGCACCGTGACCGGCACATGCTCCCCCGCGTCCGTAAAGACGCGGGTCATGCCGACCTTCTGTGCAATGACCCCTGAGCGCATAGGTATCTCCCCCGCGCGGTGAAACGGTAAGCTCTAACCCTCAAAGGGTCAGAGCTTGATCTCCACGTCGACGCCGGCAGCGAGGTCGAGCTTCATCAGCGCGTCCACGGTCTGGGGAGTCGGATCGACGATATCGAGGACACGCTTGTGCGTGCGCATCTCGAACTGCTCGCGCGACTTCTTGTCGATGTGCGGCGAGCGGTTGACGGTAAAGCGAGCGATGTGCGTCGGCAGCGGGATCGGGCCCCGGATCTGCGCGCCCGTCCGCTTCGCCGTCGAGACGATCTCGCGGGTCGAGGCATCGAGGATGCGGTGATCGAACGCCTTAAGGCGAATGCGAATATTTTGACCGTTCATGACCTTTGGGCCTTGAGAGGGAGGACGGGGAGGCGGATCCCCGCCCCTCCCTTCAGGTTCTGTTGCGACCGGATCAGTCGTTGATGGCGGCGACGACGCCGGCGCCGACGGTGCGGCCGCCCTCGCGGATGGCGAAGCGCAGCTTCTCTTCCATGGCCACCGGCACGATCAGCACCACGTCCATGGTCACGTTGTCGCCCGGCATCACCATCTCGGTGCCCTCGGGCAGCGTGCACACGCCGGTCACGTCCGTCGTGCGGAAGTAGAACTGCGGACGGTAGTTCGTGAAGAACGGCGTGTGGCGGCCGCCCTCCTCCTTCGTCAGGATGTACGCCTCGGCCTTGAACTTCGAGTGCGGCTTCACCGAACCCGGCTTGCACACCACCTGGCCGCGCTCCACGTCCTCGCGCTTCGTGCCGCGCAGCAGAACGCCCACGTTGTCGCCCGCCTGGCCCTGGTCGAGCAGCTTGCGGAACATCTCGACGCCGGTCACCGTCGTCTTCGTCGTCGGGCGGATGCCCACGATCTCGACTTCCTCACCGACCTTCACGATCCCGCGCTCGACGCGGCCCGTCACCACCGTGCCGCGACCCGAGATCGAGAACACGTCCTCGATCGGCATCAGGAACGGCAGGTCGATCGGGCGCTCCGGCTGCGGGATGTACTCGTCCACCGACTGCATCAGCTTCAGCACGGCGTCGTGGCCGATCGCCTTGTCGCCGTTGTCCAGCGCCACCTTGGCCGAGCCCTTGGTGATCGGGATGTCGTCGCCGGGGAAGTCGTACTTCGACAGAAGCTCGCGCACCTCCATCTCGACGAGCTCGAGGAGCTCCTCGTCGTCCACGAGGTCGACCTTGTTCAGGAACACCACCAGCGCCGGCACGCCGACCTGACGGGCCAGCAGGATGTGCTCGCGGGTCTGCGGCATCGGGCCGTCGGCCGCCGACACCACCAGGATCGCGCCGTCCATCTGCGCCGCGCCCGTGATCATGTTCTTCACGTAGTCGGCGTGGCCGGGGCAGTCGACGTGCGCGTAGTGGCGGTTCGTCGTCTCGTACTCCACGTGCGCGGTCGAGATCGTGATCCCGCGCGCCTTCTCCTCGGGAGCCTTGTCGATCTGGTCGTAGGCCGTGAACGTCGCGCCGCCCGTCTCGGCCAGCACCTTCGTGATCGCCGCCGTCAGCGACGTCTTGCCGTGATCCACGTGCCCGATCGTGCCGATGTTGCAATGCGGCTTGGTGCGGGAGAACTTTTCCTTGCCCATAAGAGCCTCCTAATACGAATTGCGGTTGGACGAAGAGATGGAGCTTACGCGTACTTGGCGATGACCTTGTCGGCTTCGCCGCGCGGCACCTCTTCGTAGTGATCGAACTGCATCGTGAAGTTGGCGCGTCCCTGCGAGAAGGAGCGCAGCTGATTCACGTAGCCGAACATGTTGGCCAGCGGCACCATCGCGTTGATGACGTTGGCGTTGCCGCGCATGTCCTGGCCCTGGATCTGGCCACGGCGGGAGTTGAGGTCGCCGATGACCGAGCCGGTGTACTCCTCGGGAGACACCACCTCGACCTTCATGACCGGCTCCAGCAACACCGAGCCGCCCTTCTGGAGGGCTTCACGGAGCGCCGCGCGGGACGCGATCTCGAAGGCCAGGGCCGACGAGTCGACGTCGTGGTAGGCGCCGTCGACCAGCTCCACCTTGATGTCGACCACCGGGAAGCCGGCGAGGATACCGGCGGTCAGGACCGAGTTGAGGCCCTTTTCGACGCCGGGGATGTACTCCTTCGGCACCGCGCCGCCGACGATCTTCGACTCGAAGGCGAAGCCGGCACCCGGCTCGTTCGGCTCGACCACGAACTTCACCCGGGCGAACTGACCGGTACCACCGGTCTGCTTCTTGTGGGTGTAGTCGATCTCGGTCCGACGGGTCAGCTTCTCGCGGTACGCCACTTGCGGCTGGCCGATATTCGCGTCGACCTTGTAGGTGCGGCGCAGGATGTCGACCTTGATGTCCAGGTGGAGCTCGCCCATCCCCTTGAGGATGGTCTGGCCCGATTCCTGGTCCGTCGAGACGCGGAAGGACGGGTCCTCGGCGGCGAGCTTCGAGAGCGCGATGCCGAGCTTTTCCTGGTCCGCCTTGGACTTCGGCTCGACGGCGATCTCGATCACCGGCTCGGGGAATTCCATCTTCTCGAGGATGACGGCCTTCTGCGGGTCGCAGAGGGTGTCGCCCGTGCGGGTGTCCTTGAGGCCGGCCAGGGCGACGATGTCGCCGGCGAAGGCCTCCTTGACGTCCTCACGGTTGTTGGCGTGCATCAGGAGCATGCGGCCGACGCGCTCCTTCTTGTCGCGCGTCGAGTTGATGACGTTGGCGCCCGACTCGACCTTGCCCGAATACACGCGGCAGAAGGTGATCGTGCCGACGTGGGGATCGTCCATGATCTTGAACGCGAGCATGGCGAAGGGATCCGAGTCGGTCGGGTGGCGGACCACCTCTTCCTCGGTCTTGAAGTCGATGCCCTTGATCTCGCCGCGATCCGCCGGGGACGGCAGGTAATCGACGACGGCGTCGAGGAGCGGCTGCACGCCCTTGTTCTTGAAGGCCGAGCCGCAGAGCACGGGATGGAACGCGCGGCGCTGCACGGCCGTGCGGACGAGCTTGCGAAGACCCTCCTCGCTCGGCTCCTGGCCGTCGAGGTAGGCCATCATGGCCTCGTCATCCATCTCCACGCAGGCTTCGACCAGCTTGGCGCGGTACTCGACAGCCTGATCCTGCAGGTCGGCCGGGATCTCTTCCTCGGTGTAGTTGGCGCCGAGCGCCTCGCCCGACCACACGACGGCCTTCATCTTGATCAGGTCGATCACACCCTTGAAGGTGCTCTCGGCGCCGATCGGCAGCTGCAGGCACACCGGCTTGCCGGCGACGCGGTCGATGATGTCGGCCACGCACTTGAAGAAGTCGGCGCCGATCTTGTCCATCTTGTTGACGAACACGACGCGCGGCACGTCGTACTTGTCGGCCTGACGCCACACGGTCTCGGTCTGCGGCTCGACGCCCTGGTTGCCGTCGAGCACACACACCGCGCCGTCGAGCACGCGAAGGGAACGCTCGACTTCGATGGTGAAGTCGACGTGGCCGGGCGTGTCGATGATGTTCAGGCGCTTCTCGCGCCAGAAGCACGTCGTCGCGGCGGACGTGATCGTGATGCCGCGCTCCTGCTCCTGTTCCATCCAGTCCATCGTGGCGGCGCCCTCATGGACCTCGCCGATCTTATGGGACTTTCCGGTGTAGTAGAGGATCCGCTCCGTGGTCGTGGTCTTGCCGGCATCAATGTGGGCCATGATGCCGAAGTTGCGGTAGTCCTCGATCGCGTGCGTGCGGGGCATCGGACTGCTCCTGAGAGACGGGTGGGCCGCTTACCAGCGGTAGTGCGAGAAGGCGCGGTTGGCTTCCGCCATCCGGTGCGTGTCTTCCCGCTTCTTGACGGCGTTGCCGCGATTGTTCGCGGCGTCGAGCAGCTCGGCCGACAGGCGCTCAACCATCGTGCGGTCGTTGCGCGAGCGGGCGGCCTGGATCAGCCAGCGGATCGCCAGGGCCTGGCGGCGCTCGGTGCGCACCTCGACGGGGACCTGGTAGGTCGCGCCGCCGACGCGGCGGGAGCGGACCTCGATCATCGGGGCGACGTTGTCGAGCGCGGCGCGGAACACCTCGATCGGGTTGGCGCGGGCACGGTTCTCGACGATGTCGAAGGCGCCGTAGACGATCCGCTCGGCGGTCGACTTCTTACCTTCGTACATGATCGAGTTCATGAACTTCGTCAGCACCACGTCCCCGTACTTCGGGTCCGGGATGATCTCGCGCTTCTCGGCTGAGTGACGACGGGACATTGGCTAAACTTCCAATGAGTAGAACTTAAGCACCTGACGCAGGCCACCTTGAGCGTAAGCCGGTGGCATCCTTGTCAGGCAGTGGAAAAGCTGACTGCGTGCCGAAGAAATTACTTCGGACGCTTTGCACCGTACTTCGAACGGCGCTGCTTGCGGTTCTTCACGCCCTGCGTATCGAGCACGCCGCGAAGGATATGGTAGCGCACGCCCGGAAGATCCTTCACGCGGCCGCCGCGGATCATCACCACGGAGTGCTCCTGAAGGTTGTGCCCCTCACCCGGGATATAACCGATCACCTCGAAGCCGTTCGTCAGGCGCACCTTGGCGACCTTACGCAGAGCCGAGTTCGGCTTCTTAGGCGTCGTGGTATAGACGCGGGTGCACACGCCACGCTTCTGCGGGCAAGCGTCCAGAGCAGGAACCTTGTTACGGCTCCGCTGGATCTTCCGCGGCTGGGCGATCAGCTGATTGATCGTCGGCATCCTGTGCCCTCTTCCTCGGTCCCTTCCGAACTGCAACTGCAGTCCGCAAAACGAATATGCGCCGGAAGGGCTAGTCAAAGCCCCTCGGCGCGGTGTGGGCAGAGGATCGCGCCTCGGGAGACGCGTTCGTACCTACGGATCTGACTTAAGCGTCAGGCGATTTGAGCCTTCAGGTCGCGTCGGGGGCGAGGACGGCGGTTCGGGCTAACCCGCAGGCCGTCGGCAGCCGAGGGCCGACCGAAGTGGGGCGCTTCTAGACGCATCACCCGCCCCGGTCAATGCACCGTCGCGGGAAAATTGCACCCCCGAGAGCCATTAAAGAAGAGTGACCGCCCTGAGGAGGGCGCGACCCGTGCCGGATCGGGGCAGTCGCGGCCAAACACGGTCCACGGGAGGTTAATCCGATTCGTCGAATTGTCCGCATCGACGGTGCTCCCGAGTCGAGGGCACCCAGTGGCGTTCGAGGATAGTCGCGTATGGGTTGCGTCGCAGCGAGCAACGTCGTCCCCTTCCGCCGGGTCTCCGCTCCCCCGCCGATGGGCGAGCGCGAGGCCGGACTCCGCCGCAGAGGCGAGCAGCGGGTGCTGATGGAGACGGTCTATGCCCTCGGCTCCATGGTGCTCGGCGCCGACGACCGGGAGACCAAGCTGACCGCCTCTAGGCTCCAGGTCTACGGCTTCGTGACCATCGAGGAGCTGGGCGAGGACGGCCGCGGCCGCCGGCTGCGCCCGTCCGAGGCGATTCGTGCCCGCACCGACCGCCCCTGGCGCCTCTCGAAGCCGGCCATGGCCGCCGTCACGATCCCGAATCTCGACGGGTTCCTGTTCGAAGCCGAGCCCGTCAATCAGCCGGCCTGATTCGACGCAACGTCCCAACCCGAACTCTGAGACGGCGCCGGCTCCCGCGAGTCGGCGCCGTTTCCATTCGGGCCGAGACGGACTGGCCTGATTTTGCCCGTCCTGCGGTTGCGTTTCCCGTTCCGCCGATGTATGGCCCCGACCTTCGCGACATTTTGGATGGGCCTCGCGCCCGTTCCACCGCGGTGACCGCGCCGGCGTCCCTGATGCCGATAGCGCGGTCGTTCACATGAGCCGGGGACCACAGATCCCCATCAGGCGTCGTCCGCCGGGCAATACCGCCCGCGTGCGGAAACCCGCCTGAGAGAAGGAGTCACGCACGTGATCCAGATGCAAACGAATCTGGACGTCGCCGACAACTCTGGTGCACGCCGTGTGATGTGCATCAAGGTTCTCGGCGGGTCGAAGCGCAAGTATGCCGGCGTCGGCGACGTGATCGTCGTGTCGGTCAAGGAGGCGATCCCGCGGGGTCGTGTGAAGAAGGGCGACGTCATGAAGGCGGTGGTCGTGCGCACCGCCAAGGACGTGAAGCGCGCCGACGGCTCGGTGATCCGGTTCGACAAGAACGCGGCCGTCCTGATCAACAATCAGAAGGAGCCGATCGGCACCCGCATCTTCGGACCGGTGCCGCGCGAGCTGCGCGCCCGCAACCACATGAAGATCATCTCGCTCGCCCCGGAGGTGCTGTGATGGCTGCCAAGATCCGCAAGGGCGACAAGGTCGTCGTGCTGACCGGCCGTGACGCCGGCCGCTCGGGCGAAGTGATCCAGGTGCTGCCGAAGGAAGGCCGCGCGTTCGTGCGCGGCGTGAACCTCGTCAAGAAGCACCAGAAGCAGACCCAGAACCAGGAAGGCGGGATCATCTCCAAGGAGGCCGCCATCCAACTCTCGAACATCGCGGTCGCGGATGCCAACGGCAAGCCGACCCGCGTGGGTTTCCGCATCCTCGAAGACGGGCGCAAGGTCCGGTTCGCCAAGAGCACGGGGGATCAGATCGATGGCTGAGGCCGACAAGAACGCGTACGTCCCCCGTCTGCGCAAGCACTACGACGAGGTGGTTCGCCAGAAGCTGATCGAAGAGTTCGGCTACAAGAACCCCATGCAGGTGCCGCAGATCGAGAAGATCGTCATCAACATGGGCGTCGGCGAGTCCACCGCGGACTCGAAGAAGGCCTCGGTGGCGGCGGGCGACCTCGCCCTCATCGCCGGCCAGAAGCCGGTCATCACCCGGGCCCGCAAGGCCATCGCGACCTTCAAGGTCCGCGAGGGGATGCCGATCGGCTGCAAGGTGACGTTGCGCAAGCAGCGCATGTACGAATTCATGGACCGTCTGATCACGATCGCGCTCCCGCGCGTGCGTGACTTCCGCGGCCTAAACCCGCGCTCGTTCGACGGTCGCGGCAACTACGCCCTGGGTCTCAAGGAGCACCTCGTGTTCCCGGAGATCTCCTACGACAAGGCGGAGCAGATGTGGGGCATGGACATCGTCGTGGCGACCTCCGCCCAGACCGATGCCGAGGCCAAGGCACTGCTCGCGGCCTTTCAATTCCCGTTCCGGCAGTGACGTCCCCGGACGTCAGACGCGGACACTGGAGATAGACAGATGTCGAAGAAAAGCTCAGTCGAGAAGAACAACCATCGCAAGGATCTCGTGAAGCGCTTCGCTGCCAAGCGGAAGGCGCTGCTCGATATCGCGAACAACGAGTCGATCGAGATGCAGGAGCGCTTCGAGGCGCGCTTGAAGCTCGCCGAACTGCCGCGCAACTCGTCGGCCACCCGCATCCGCAACCGCTGCGAGATCACGGGCCGTCCGCGGGCCTACTACCGCAAGATGGGCATCTCGCGCGTCGCGCTGCGGGAGCTCGGCAACCGGGGTCTCATCCCCGGCCTCGTCAAGTCGAGCTGGTAAGGAGGTCCCCACATGGTCAACGATCCCGTGGGTGACATGCTCACCCGTATCCGCAACGGCCAGCTGCGCCGTCGCAACGTCGTCCAGACGCCCGGCTCGAAGCTCCGCGCAAGCGTGCTCAACGTGCTGAAGCGCGAGGGCTACATCCGCGACTTCGCGCAGACCGAGCTGGGCAACGGTCGCACCGAGTTCGCCATCGAGCTCAAGTACTACGACGGCAAGCCCGTGATCCGTGAGATCCAGCGCGTGTCGAAGCCGGGCCGCCGGGTTTACTCGTCGGTCGGCGAGCTGCCGCGCGTGGCCGACGGCCTCGGCGTCACCATCGTCTCCACCCCGCAGGGCGTCATGGCCGACCACGAGGCGCGCGAGCGCAACGTCGGCGGTGAAGTGCTCTGCACCGTGTTCTGATCGGGACGGAGGAGGACATCCCATGTCTCGCGTAGGCAAGAAGCCGGTTCCTGTTCCGGCTGGCGTTACCGCCACCGTCACGGGCCAGACCGTGAAGATGAAGGGCTCGAAGGGCGAACTTCAGTTCGTCGTTCCGTCCCTCGTGAACGTCGCCATGAAGGACGGCGCGATCGAGGTCGAGCCCGTCAACCAGTCGAAGCCCGCCCGGTCCCTCTGGGGCACGTCGCGGGCCCAGATCGCCAACATCGCCACCGGCGTGTCGAACGGCTTCTCCAAGAAGCTTGAGATCACCGGCGTCGGTTACCGTGCCGCCATGGCCGGCAAGGCGCTCAAGCTGTCGCTCGGCTACAGCCACGACATCGAGTACGCCGTGCCGGAGGGCATCACCATCGCCACCCCGAAGCCGACCGAGATCACCATCACCGGCATCGACCGGCAGAAGGTGGGCCAGGTCGCCGCCGAGATCCGCGACTATCGCGGCCCCGAGCCCTACAAGGGCAAGGGCGTTCGGTACGAGGGTGAGTTCATCTTCCGCAAGGAAGGCAAGAAGAAGTAAAGGAGGGCGAAGATGTCTCGTAAGCTCGAAGCCCTCGATCGGCGCAAGGCGCGCGTTCGTCGGGCGATCAAGGCGGCTGCCAACGGCCGTCCGCGTCTCTCGGTGTTTCGTTCGTCGAAGCAGATCTATGCGCAGGTCATCGACGACGTGAAGGGCCACACGCTGGCCGCCGCGTCCACCATCGACAAGTCGCTCAAGGGCGATCTGAAGACCGGTGCCGACGTTGCCGCCGCGACCGCCGTGGGCAAGCTCCTCGCGGAGCGCGCCAAGGCCGCCGGGGTCACCAAGGTGATCTTCGACCGGTCCGGCTACATCTACCACGGCCGTGTGAAGGCCGTGGCCGAAGCCGCCCGCGAGGGTGGCCTGGAATTCTGAGTGAAACTGTCCCTCCCCCGTTCGGGGAGGGACTATCGAGCGAGCGGGCCTCAGGGCTCGCGCCAGTGAGATAGGCAGAGATTATGGCACGTGAACGTGAAGGCGGGGGCCGCGGCCGCCGCGACGACCGCGAGGAGCACGACAGCGAGTTCGTGGACAAGCTCGTCCACATCAACCGCGTCGCGAAGGTTGTGAAGGGTGGCCGTCGCTTCGGCTTCGCCGCCTTGGTCGTGGTCGGCGACCAGAAGGGCCGCGTCGGCTTCGGCCACGGCAAGGCCCGCGAGGTGCCGGAGGCCATCCGGAAGGCGACCGAGGCCGCCAAGCGCGGGCTCATCCGCGTGTCGCTCCGCGAGGGCCGCACCCTGCACCACGACGTCAACGGACGTCACGGCGCCGGCAAGGTGATCCTCCGCGCGGCCCCGCAGGGTACCGGCATCATCGCCGGCGGCCCGATGCGCGCCGTGTTCGAGACGCTCGGCATGCAGGACGTCGTGGCCAAGAGCCTCGGTTCCTCGAACCCCTACAACCTCGTTCGCGCCACCTTCGAGGCGCTGAAGAACGAGGACAGCCCGCGCGCCGTGGCGGCTCGCCGGGGCCTCAAGGTGTCCGCGCTTCAGTCGCGCCGCCGCGATGCCGATCCGGCCGATACGTCCGAAGCTGCGGTCGCGTAAGGGAGGATGGCATGGCTGACAACACCAAGACCGTCCGCATCGAGCAGATCGGCTCGCCGATCCGCCGCGAGGCCAGCCAGCGCGCGACGCTGATCGGCCTCAAGCTGAACAAGCTCCACCGGGTCGCCGAGCTTGAGGACACGCCGGCGGTACGCGGCATGATCCGCAAGGTGAATCACCTTGTGCGCGTCCTCGAGGCCTGAGGAGGCGACCGATGAAGCTTAACCAGATCAGCGACAATCCCGGCGCCACCAAGGACCGGATGCGTGTCGGCCGGGGCATCGGCTCCGGCAAGGGCAAGACCGCCGGACGCGGCGTGAAGGGTCAGAAGGCCCGGACCGGCGTGGCCATCAAGGGCTTCGAGGGTGGCCAGATGCCGCTCCACCGTCGCCTTCCGAAGCGCGGCTTCAACAACATCCACGCGGCTGACCTGAACGAGGTGAACCTCGGCCGGATCCAGGCCGCGGTGGATACGGGGCAGCTCGAGGCCGGCGCGACCATCACGGTCGAGACCCTCGTCGCCGCCGGCATCCTCGCCCGTCCCCGCGACGGCGTGAAGCTGCTGGGTGTCGGCGAGCTGACCTCGAAGCTCAGCTTCGAAGTCACCCGCGCCTCCAAGTCGGCCATCGAGGCCGTCGAGAAGGCCGGCGGCTCGGTCAGCGTGGTCTACGCCTCCGGCGTCTCGACCCGCGGCAAGGCCGAGGCCGAGGCGACCGCCTGAGGCAGACGGCGGCCGCGCGACACATTGCGCGGCACGTCCCCGGCCTTTAAGTCGGTGACCATCGAGCGGCGGCCCCACGCGACCTCGCGCGGGCCGCCGCTTTTTTCGTTTCATCCGGGCACTCGCCCGGCGACACGCGTAGGACGCGACGCTATGGCCTCAGCCGCCGAGCAGCTTGCCGCCAATCTCAACTTCGGCGCCATCGCCAAGGCCGATGAGCTGAAGAAGCGCATCTGGTTCACGATCGGCGCGCTGATGGTGTTCCGGCTCGGCACCTACGTGCCGATTCCCGGCATCGATCCGGAGCAGTTTGCGCGGAACTTCCAGCAGCAATCGGGCGGCGTGCTCGGCCTGTTCAACATGTTCTCCGGCGGTGCCGTCGAGCGCATGGCGATCTTCGCGCTCAACATCATGCCGTACATCTCGGCCTCGATCATCGTGCAGCTCCTCACCTCGGTCATCCCGAGCCTGGAAGCGCTGAAGAAGGAGGGCGAGTCCGGCCGCAAGGTCATCAACCAGTACACCCGCTACCTGACGGTGGTGCTGGCCCTGGTTCAGTCCTGGGGCATCGCGGTGGGCCTACAGAGCTCCTCGGCGGCGATCGATCCGGGACCGTTCTTCCTCGCCTCGACGGTCATCACCCTGACCGGCGGCACGCTGTTCCTGATGTGGCTCGGCGAGCAGATCACCTCGCGCGGCATCGGCAACGGCTCGTCGCTGATCATCTTCTCGGGCATCGTCGCGCACCTTCCGGTGACGATCATCGGCGCCCTGGAGCTCGGCCGCACCGGCGCCCTCTCGCCCGCCATCATCCTCGGGGTGGCCGTGGCCGCCGTCGCCCTTGTCTACTTCATCGTGTTCATGGAGCGCGCCCAGCGCCGCATCCTGATCAACTACCCGAAGCGCCAGGTCGGCAACCGCATGTACGAGGGCCAGACCTCGTTCCTGCCGCTGAAGCTCAACACGTCGGGTGTCATCCCGCCGATCTTCGCCTCCTCGCTGCTGCTGCTGCCGGCCACCGCCGCCAGCTTCTCGGCGAACAACGGCAGCGGCTGGCTCGGCGCGGTCACGGCCTATCTCGGCCACGGAACGCCGCTGTTCATGGCCCTCTACGCGGCCCTCATCATCTTCTTCACGTTCTTCTACACGGCCGTCGTCTTCAACCCGCAGGAGACCGCCGACAACCTGAAGAAGCATGGCGGCTTCATCCCCGGCATCCGGCCCGGCGAGCGCACGGCGGCCTTCCTCGACAAGGTGCTGACCCGCATCACGGTGATCGGCGCCCTGTACCTGACCCTCGTGTGCCTCGCCCCGGAGATCCTGTCCTCCTACGCCTCGGCGAGCCTGGGCTTCGGCGGCACCTCCCTGCTGATCCTCGTGACGGTGACGATGGACACCGTGGCGCAGATCCACGGGCACCTGATGGCGCACCAGTACGAGGGCCTCGTGAAGCGCGCGAAGCTCCGGGGCGCCTCGGCCGGCCAGCGCCGCCGCTGATCGGGCAACAGAAGCCGGAAAATGAGCGAAGTCCGCCCAAAGGCGGGCTATCGCCGTCCGCGCGAGGCGTTAGAAAAAGACCTGAGGGGGCGATGCCCGGGATGGCGTCGTCGAATGAATCCGGAGCCCGGGAAAGCGGGCCCTAAGAGGACAACGCCATGCGCATCATTCTGCTCGGACCGCCCGGCGCGGGGAAGGGCACGCAATCCGAGCGGATCGTGAAGAAGTACGGCATCCCGCAGCTCTCGACCGGAGACATGCTCCGCGCCGCCGTGGCCGCCGGGACGCCCGTGGGGCTGAAGGCCAAGGCCGTGATGGAATCGGGCGGGCTCGTCTCGGACGAGATCGTGGTCGGCATCGTCGCCGACCGGATCGAACAGGCCGACGCCAAGCCGGGCTTCATCCTCGACGGCTTCCCCCGGACGGTCGCCCAGGCCGAGGCGCTTGGGAAGATGCTCGCCGGCAAGGGCCTGGAACTCTCGTCCGTCATCGAACTGAAGGTCGATGAGGATGCCCTGGTCGGCCGCATCGCCAACCGCGCCGCCGAGGCTGCCGCCCGCGGCGAGGCCGTGCGCAAGGACGACACGCCGGAAGTGTTCAAGCAGCGCCTGGAAGCCTACCGGGCCCAGACGGCGCCGCTCTCGGCCTATTACGACAAGCTCGGCATGCTGAAGACCGTCGACGGCATGAAGCCCATCGATTCGGTGACCGAGGATCTGACGGGAATCCTGGAGCCGCACCGGGAGCGCATCGCGTCCTGACGCGTTGGGCGGGTCATCCGAGGGGCGTTCGCCAGACGGCGGGCGCCCCTTTTCCATGCCGGACAGCCTCGATGATTGCCCGCCTGACCCTTGCCGCTGCTCTCCTCGTTGCCGGGAGTGCCCTGCCCGCTTCCGCGCAGAGCCCGGCCCAATCCTTCGTCTACGGCCAGAAGCAGTTCCGCAACGCCTGCCGGCCGCCGCTGAAATACGCCGCCGGCGCCTGCGTCCGCCGCTGCCCCGCCGGCTATCGCAACGAAGGCCGCACCTGCCGCCTGTCGAACCAGCGGATGCACTGAGTCGTCAGGGCCGGGTGCGCGCGGCTTCGGCCTCGCGGCTCGGCCCGAAGAAGTTGACGATGTCCATCGGGAGGGAGCGCCGCCCGAATCGGCGTATGGGATGCTCTTCGAGATCCCCCGACCGCAATTCGATCATCGCGGTCATCGGGTTGTACCGGAAGGCCATTCGCTCGCCGCCGAACGACGCCCATAGTGTCCCGCCCGCGCCGTCATCGGCATCCCGGAGACTGACGCTCTCCGGCTCGGCCGAGGCGAGAACGCCACCGGCCACGGCGAGGATGACCGGCACGACCTCCTCGGCATTCGACTCGGCCGCTTGCATGACGCCGGCCACGAAGGCTTTGAGTGTCTCACCGTGATGCGTGGCCCGTGCCATTGCTTTTCGTTCCCATGTGATTGACAGGCCGCCGCGCGCGGAGTAGCAGACCCCCCTTCGTCCAACCGAACGATGGTTCGAGGTGCCCTGTCGAGGGGCCGCCCTCGGGCCGCGTCGTCGTTGCACGCGCGCAGGGGCCGGCCTCCACCGGACGCGCGCGAAACCCCGAGCCCGGCTTCGCCGGGCCTCACATGGAGTGAGACTGTGGCCCGTATCGCAGGCGTCAATATCCCGACTGGCAAGCGCGTCGTCATCGCGCTTCAGTACATCCACGGCATCGGCCCCAAGAAGGCTGAAGAGATCACCGGCAAGGTGGGCATCCCCGCCGAGCGTCGTGTCAACGAACTGACCGACGCCGAGGTTCTCTCGATCCGTGAGGCCATCGACCGCGATTACATCGTGGAAGGCGACCTGCGCCGCGAGATCTCGATGAACATCAAGCGGCTGATGGACCTCGGCTGCTACCGTGGCCTGCGTCACCGCAAGCAGCTGCCCGTGCGCGGCCAGCGGACCCACACCAACGCCCGCACCCGCAAGGGCAAGGCGAAGCCGATCGCCGGCAAGAAGAAGTAATTTTTTCAGATCGGGAGGCCGTGCTTCGCTCGGCCTCCTTGTCGCGGCGGGTGTCCCTCGGCGGATCCCGCTCAGCCTCGCCGGTCCCGCAGGACCGCGAGGCTAAGTCCCTAAAGAATCCCGAGCGCCTGGTATTACGGGCGTGCCTGAAGGAAGAGTGGAAGTCAGATGGCCAAGGAACCGCAACGCGTTCGTCGTCGTGAACGCAAGAACATCGTGTCGGGCGTCGCCCACGTGAACGCCTCGTTCAACAACACGATGATCACCATCACCGACGCCCAGGGCAACACCATCTCGTGGTCGTCCGCCGGCGCGATGGGCTTCAAGGGCTCGCGCAAGTCGACACCCTACGCCGCCCAGGTCGCCGCCGAAGACGCCGGCCGCAAGGCCGCCGAGCACGGCATGCGCACCCTCGAGGTCGAGGTTTCGGGTCCCGGCTCCGGCCGTGAGTCGGCGCTCCGAGCCCTCCAGGCCGCGGGCTTCACCGTGACCTCGATCCGTGACGTCACCTCGATCCCGCACAACGGCTGCCGTCCGCGCAAGCGTCGTCGCGTCTGATCGATCATCCTTCGGCGAACAGGGAGAAGCTTATGGCGGGATCGAAGCCACTGCCCGGCGTGCTGCGTTGGAACCTCGGCGACCTCACGGTCACCGCGCTCAACGACGGCTGGTTCCAGGCGAGCCTCGATCTCGTCACGGGCATCGACAAGGCGGAGGCGGCGCGCCTGCAGCGGGCCGGTTTCCGCACCGAGCAGCCGAAGATCACCCTGAACGCCTTCCTGATCACCGGAGCCGGCCGCAAGCCGGTTCTGGTGGATACCGGCTACGGCGCCCTGGCGCCGGTCGAGACGATGGGGCGTTTGGGGGCCGCTTTGGCGACCACCGGCGTGAAGCCGGAGGACGTGGAGACGGTGCTGATCACGCACCTGCATCCCGACCATTGCGGCGGTCTCGCCGAGGATGGCCGGGCCGTCTACCCGAATGCCGAGATCGTCGTCCATTCGGACGAAGCGGCGTTCTGGCTTCCCGACGAGGCGCTCTCCAAGGCGCCCCAGGATGCCAAATCGTATTTCGAGGGCGCGCGGAATGCCGTGGCGCCCTATGCCGGCCGGATGCGCGAGCATCGCGGCGGTGAGGTGCTCTCGGGCATCGAGGCGGTACATCTCCCCGGCCACACGCCGGGGCATTGCGGTTTCCGGGTGACGTCGGGTTCCGAGTCGCTGCTGATCTGGACCGACGTGGTCCACCTGCCGGCGATTCAGTTCAAGAATCCGGACGCGGGTGTCGGCTTCGACGTCGACGGCGATCAGGCCCGGCAGACCCGCAAGCGGATCATGGACCAGGCGGCGTCGGAGCGGAGCTTCATCGCCGGCTGTCACCTGGAATTCCCAGCCCTCGGCTACGTCGACCGCGACGGTGCCGGGTACAGCTTCGTCCCGGCCCTGTGGGTCGGCGGCGAGTAGGGTTTAAGTCAGACGAATCGAGACCGGGCGGTGTGCCAGGGGGCGCCTCCACCCGGCCGGAACGCGGATACCGGACGATGCGGATCCGCGAGGCGTGAGAGGTAGGACCGTGGTCATTCAGAAGAATTGGCAGGAACTCATCAAGCCGAACAAGCTGCAGGTCTCGACCGGCGACGACCCCAAGCGGATCGCGACGGTCGTCGCCGAGCCGCTTGAGCGCGGCTTCGGCACCACCCTGGGCAACGCCCTGCGGCGTGTTCTGCTGTCCTCGCTGCAGGGCGCGGCGGTAACTTCGGTGCAGATCGACGGCGTGCTGCACGAGTTCTCGTCGATCCCGGGCGTCCGCGAGGACGTGACCGACATCGTCCTGAACATCAAGACGATCGCCATCCGCTCCCAGACCGACGCCCCCAAGCGCATGACCCTGCGCAAGACCGGCCCGGGCACGGTGACGGCGGGCGACATCGGCACGGTCGGCGACATCCAGATCCTCAACCCCGAGCTCGTCATCTGCACGCTGGATGACGGTGCCGAGATCCGCATGGAGTTCACGGTTTCGACCGGCAAGGGCTACGTCCCGGCCGAGCGCAACCGCCCCGAGGACGCGCCGATCGGCCTGATCCCGGTGGACTCCCTGTTCTCCCCGGTGACCAAGGTCAGCTACCGCGTCGAGACCACCCGCGAGGGCCAGGATCTCGATAAGGACAAGCTGACCATGACGGTCGAGACCAACGGCGCCGTGAGCCCCGAGGATGCGCTGGCCTATGCCGCCCGCATCATCCAGGACCAGCTCCAGGTGTTCGTGAACTTCGAGGATCCGCGCAAGGAAGAGGCCGCGCCGCTCACGCCGCAGCTGCCCTTCAACCCGGCGCTGCTCAAGAAGGTGGACGAGCTGGAACTGTCGGTCCGTTCGGCGAACTGCCTGAAGAACGACAACATCGTCTACATCGGCGACCTCATCCAGAAGTCGGAGGGCGAGATGCTGCGCACCCCGAACTTCGGCCGCAAGTCGCTCAACGAGATCAAGGAAGTGCTGGCCGGCATGGGCCTGCACCTCGGCATGGATGTTCCCGGCTGGCCGCCGGAGAACATCGAGGACCTCGCCAAGCGCTTCGAAGAGCATTACTGAGCGCCTGCGGCGCTCAGGGGCGAATAGGGAATAGCGAATAGGGGTGTCGGAGAAGCGGAACGGTTGAACGCCTCAGGGCTCAGCTACTCGCTATTCGCCACTCCCTATTCGCTCAACAGGCGGCCGACCCTTGGCACGGCGGTCGCGAACAACAGGAGAGCCACCATGCGTCACGGTTATCGCGGTCGTCGTTTCAACCGCACCGCCGAGCATCGCCAGGCGATGTTCGCCAACATGTCCGCCGCGCTGATCAAGCACGAGCAGATCATCACCACCCTGCCGAAGGCCAAGGACCTGCGTCCGGTCGTCGAGAAGCTGATCACGCTCGCCCGCATCGACAGCGTGCACACCCGCCGCCTCGCCATGTCGAAGCTGCGCGACGCCGACATGGTCAAGAAGCTCTTCTCGGTGCTCGGCCCGCGCTACCAGGGTCGTCCGGGTGGCTACTGCCGCATCATGAAGGCCGGCTTCCGCCAGGGCGACAACGCCCCGCTCGCCGTGATCGAGTTCGTGGATCGCGACGTCGATGCGCGCGGCAAGGATTCCGGCCCGTCGCAGATCGCCGACGCCGCCTGAGGCATTCGCCGTTCCATTTTAAAGGCCGCCCCGATTCATTCGGGGCGGCCTTTTTCGTTTGGGTTGTATCGTTGGAATCGCCCGGTTCCCCAGCCTCCCCCGTCATTGCGAGGGGGAGCGAAGCAATCCAGGGTTCCGCCACGTCCGTAAACGGCCCGCTGCCCTGGATTGCTTCACTGCGTTCGCAATGACGGCAGGGGGTGTTTGCCCGTCACACCCGTCGAGGACGGCAAGACCGCGCCTCAATCCGCCATCGTCTTCTTCACCGTCTCGACCAGCTGCTTCAGGCTGAAGGGCTTGGGGAGGAAGTTGAAGGCTTCGCCTTCGGGCAGGTTCTTGCGGAAGGCGTCCTCGGCGTAACCCGAAACGAAGATCACCTTCAGGTGCGGTTGATGCTTGCGCACCTCGCGCAGCAGCGACGGGCCGTCCATTTCCGGCATCACCACGTCGGAGACCACGAGGTCGATGGGCTGTTCGCCGTCGCGGACGATCGCCAGCGCCTCGAGGCCCGAGGCCGCTTCCAGCACGGTGTATCCCCGGGCCGAGAGGGCACGGCTGTTGACGGCCCGCACCGGGTCCTCGTCCTCCACGAGGAGGATGACGCCCTGGCCGGTATGGTCGGTCGCCGGGCGGCGCGGAGCCGGCGGCTCGGCGGCCTTGGCACCCGGCGCAGCGGCCGTTCCGTTTGGCGATTTCGCATCGGCCGGGGCCGCAGCCTCGACGGGCACCACCTCGGGAGCGGGGATGTGCCGGGGCAGATAGATCTTGAAGGCCGTGCCCTGGCCCACCGTCGACTGCACGTCGATGGTGCCGCCCGATTGCTTGACGATGCCGAACACCGTCGACAGGCCGAGGCCCGTGCCCTTGCCGATCTCCTTGGTGGTGAAGAACGGCTCGAAGATCTTCTCCATCAGTTCGGGGGGGATGCCCTGGCCGGTGTCGCACACCTCGATGAGCACATGGTCGCCGGCCGGCGGGCCGCCGCGCCCGTCCGTGACCGCCTTCTGGCCGGGATCGACCACGTTCTCGGTGCGGATCGTCAGCTTGCCGCCTTCCGGCATCGCGTCGCGGGCGTTCACCGCCAGGTTCACGATCACCTGTTCGAACTGGTTCACATCGGCCTTCACCGGCCAGACATCGCGCCCGTGCTTGAGTTCGAGGGTCACGCGCTCCCCGAGGAGACGCTTCAGCAGCAGGGTGAGTTCGGAGAGGCTTTCGCCGACATTCATCACCTCCGGCCGCAGGGTCTGCCGCCGCGAGAACGCCAGGAGCTGGCGGACGAGGCCCGCCGCCCGGTTGGCGTTCTGCTTGATCTGCATGATGTCCTGGAAGGCCGGATCGTTCGGCCTGTGGCTCGCCAGGAGCAGGTCGGAATAGCCGATGATCGCCTGCAGGACGTTGTTGAAGTCGTGCGCGATGCCGCCGGCCAGCTGGCCGACCGCGTTCATCTTCTGCGCCTGCGCGACCTGTTGCTCCAGCTGGCGCTGGGCCGTCGTGTCGAGGGCGTAAAGGATCACCCGCTCGGCCTCGTCGGCCTGCTCGCCCTCCGCGCCGCCATCGGCCGGGCTCAGCCACAGGCGCGCCGAGCGACCGCCCGGCCCCTGCAACAGCACCTCGATGGGCTCGGCTTCGGTGATGCCGCTGGCCGCGCGGTTGAGGCCGGTTTCCAGCGCGGTCTTGTCGAGGACCGAATCGGCGAGATTCGGCTCGGCGCGGGTGCCGCCCTCCCCGTCCAGCTCCGCCCCGTCCGACGTGAGCGGCGCGGTGCCGAACAGCCGCGTGAACGAGGCGTTGGCGCGGGCGATCCGCCCCGAGCGATCGAGCGTCGCGATGGCGATGGGCGAGTTGTTGAGGAACCGCGCGAGCCGCACCTCGGCGGCGCGCTGGGGCTCGTCCGCGTCGGCCCCGGCCGAGCGGTTGATGACGAAGGTGCGCGAGGCGCCGGGCTTGCCGTCCTTACCGAAGGCGACCCGGTGGTAGAGGCGCACGGGCACCGTGTGGCCGTTGCGGCGGCGCAAATCGAGGTCGAACCGGTCGGTGCGGACCTCGCCGGGCAGGCCGGCGGTGCGAATCAGGACGTCGGCGCTGGGCGCGATCTCGGTGAGGTGCAGGCCGCCCGAGCCGACGCTGGCGAGGTCGTAGCCGAGCCACGCGGCCAGCGTGGCGTTCATGTAGACGATGGTGCCCGTAGGGCTGATCGACAGGAAGCCCGCCGGGGCGTGATCGAGGTAATCGATGGCGTGCTGCAATTCCTGGAAGACGTTCTCCTGGCGCTCGCGCTCGGCGGTGACGTCGGCGACCGTCCAGAGGGAGGCGGCCCGGCGCGGGCGCGGCAGGGGCCGCACCGAGACCCGGTACCAGCCGAAATCGCGCTCGCCCGCCACGCCGGCCACCTGCCCGAGGGGCGGCGCCATGCGCATCTCCTCGGTGTGCGGGCGCCCGTCGCGGGCGGCCTGGGAGAGGCGGTAGACCGCCTCCGACACTTCCGGCGAGCCGACGAAGATCCGCTCCACGGGGGCGAGGTTCGAGAAGCTGTCACCGCCGGCGAGGCGCAGATACGAGGCGTTGGCATAGATCAGCCGCCCCCCATCTTCGACCACGAGGGCACCGTCAGGCCCGCCATCCACGATGGCGCGGGTGATGTCGTCGCGGGCGCTGCTGCCGGAGAGCTGGATCGCGCCGATGGCGAGGGCGAAGAGGAAGAACACGCCGGCCATGGCGAGCAGCGCCAGCAGCCACACGATAAGCGCCTGCGCCTGCTCGTTGGCGACGAAGGACAGGCCGATCGCCGCGCCCACCAGCAGGCCGGCGAGCATCAGCAGCAGGCCGACGCGGCCGGGCTGCTCCGAACGGTCGATGGACCCGTTCACCGGCGGCTGAACCGCCAGGATCTCGGACGCGCTCTCCGGCCTCGCCGGGTCTGCCTTCAAAGTCGGGGCCGGGGATCCGGTCACGTCGGCCATCGGGATCTTTCCAGAAACGGGCTCCGGTTTGGCCCGCGGCCCGCCCCACGGCAAGGGGCGTCGGACCACGGACGGTACCAAGCCCATCAAGAGCTTCGCGCAAAATGGTGGAGGAAGGGTAGCCCCGCCCTCACGCGGCCCGGCGGCGCAGGCGCATCACGAAGCCGATCACCTCGGCCACCGCCTTGTAGTGCTCGGTCGGGATCTCCCGGTCGATCTCGACGGTGGCGTGCAGGGCGCGGGCAAGCGGCGGGTTCTCGACGATGGCGACGTCATGCGCCTTGGCGACCTCGCGGATGCGCAGCGCCAGGGCATCGACCCCCTTCGCGACGCAGATCGGGGCCGGCATCCCCGCCTCGTAGCGCAGGGCGACGGCGTAGTGGGTCGGGTTGGTGACGATGACGGTGGCGCTCGGCACGGCGGCCATCATGCGCTTCTTGGCGCGGGCCATGCGCAACTGCTTGAGCTTGCCCTTCACCTCGGGGTTGCCCTCGGATTCCTTCATCTCCTGCTTGATCTCTTCCTTCGACATGCGCAGCCGGCCGCGCCAGCGCAGCCGCGCATAGAGGTAATCCGCCCCCGCGATGGTCACGTGGACCGCGAGCATCCCCGCGAGGAGCTTGAGGCTGAGGGTCAGGATCGCCGGCAGGCAGGCGCCGGGATCGAGCCGGGCGAAGACCTCCAGCCGGTCGCGGTCCCGCCACAGGATGGAGCCGCCGACGACGCCGACGGCGATCATCTTCGCCAAGCCCTTGCCGAACTGGAACAGGGCCTCGACGCCGACGATGCGCTTGAGCCCCGCCATGGGCGAGATGCGCTCGAATTTCGGCATCAGCGCCTCGGCGTTGAACACCGGCGGATGCTGGAGATAGCCGGCCGCGACGCCCGCCACGAGGGCGACTCCCACCGGCACGGCCACGGCTTCGAGCCAGATCCACAGGCCGCTGCGGGCCGCCCGCGCCATGGCCCAGGGGCCGTCCGGCACTTGATGGGCGTTGGCGAGGAAGCCGGTGAGGCTGTGCATCAGGCCGCTGGCGATGCCCGGCGCGGCCACGAGCAGGGCGAGGGTGAACGCGCCGAGGATCGCGAGGGTGTTCACCTCCACGCTCTTGGCGACGTCGCCGCGCTCGATCGCCTGATCGATCCGCCGCTGGGTCGGCTCTTCGGTCTTGTCTTCCTGCTCCGCGCCCTCGGCCATGGCTCAGCGCCTCCGGCCGTCGGGGGTCAGCGCCCGACGAACTCGTTGAGATACCGGCCCATGTCGTCGAGGAAGACACCCATCATCACGCCGAGCGACCCGGCGAGGATCAGCATCCCGATCAGCACCGAGGCCGGCACCGCCAGGAAGAACACCTGCAATTGCGGCATCAGCCGCGAGAGCACCCCGAGCCCGAGGTTGAACAGGATGCCGAAGGCGATGAACGGGCCGGAGATCTGCACGGCCAGGGTGAAGCCCCGCGCCACGGCCTTGAGGGCCAGCATCAGCGCGTCGCCGAAGGCCGGCACGCCGTCCGGCGGCAGCACCTGATAGCTCCGGGCGATGGCCGCGATGGCGAGGTGGTGCAGGTCGGCGGCGAAGATCAGCGTGATGCCGAGCAGCGACAGGAAGTTGCCCACCGCCGCCGATTGCCCGCCCACGGTCGGGTCCACGGTCATGGCGTAGGACAGGCCGAGCTGCTGCGAGATGATGAGCCCCGCCGTCTGCAGCGCGGCGAGCACCATCCGCACCGTCAGCCCGATGACGAGGCCGATGATCGTCTCCCCGAACAGGAGCGCGATCAGCCGGGGCCCGGCGATCCCCTCGGTGCCGCCGAGCAGCGGGCGCGCCATGGGATAGAGCACCAGCGTGACCATCAGCGCGAAGGCGAGACGCAGGCGCGGCGAGACGGTCTGCTCGCCGACGCCCGGCATCAGCATGATCAGCGTGCCGACCCGCGCGAAGACGAGGAGGAAGGCCGAGGCCACGCCCGGCAGGAGGAGGTTCATGCGCCTCCCTATAGCGCATGACGGGCGCCATCACCCGCCCGCCGCGATCCGCGCGGCGATGCGGGTCATGTAGCCGGCCATGGCATCGCCCATGAACGGGAGCATCAGCAGGAGGGTCGCGAAGACCGCGACGATCTTGGGCACGTAGATCAGCGTCTGCTCCTGGATCTGCGTCAGCGCCTGCACCAGCGAGACGACGAGACCCACGAACAGGGCGACGAGCATCAGCGGGCCGGCGACCTTCAGGAAGACGAAGATGCCGTCGCGGGCGACGTCGAGGATGGCGAGGCCGGTCATCGTGGGGTTCCGCGCGGTGTCAGATCTGCATCCGCATGATTTCCTCGTAGGCCGAGATCATGCGGTCGCGGACGGCGACCATGGTTTGAAGGGCCGTCTCGCTCTCGGCGACGGCGGTGACGACATCGACCACATTCGCCTTGCCCGAGGCGGCGGTGATCGCCTGGGCATCGGCCCGGCGGCCGGCATCGCCGACCCCGTCGATGGCTTGGCCCAGGAGGCCGGCGAAACCCTCGCCGGGCGATTGGGTCTGCTGGACGCGGGGCGCCGGCCGCCCGGAGGCGAGGCCCTGGACGGCGGCGTAGGCGCCCGCCGCGAAGTTGCTCGAAGCCATGGCGCCGCCCCTACTTCAGGATCGCGAGGGTCTGCGCGATCATCTTGCGCGTCGTCGTGACCATGTTGAGATTCGCCTCGTAGCTGCGCTGGGCCTCGCGCATGTCCATGTTCTCGATCAGCGGATTCACGTTCGGCATCGACACGTCGCCCTTCGCGTCCGCGACGGGGTTGCCGGGGTCGTGCTTCATGCGGAAAGCGCTCGAATCGCGCCGCACGCGGCCCGTCTCCACGACGTTGGCGCCGGTCTCGCGGTCGAGATGGCTGGTGAAGGTCGGGATCTTGCGGCGATAGGGCTCGGCGCCCTTGCTCGCCGGCGCGGAATCCGCGTTCGCGATGTTTTCCGCGATGATGCGCATCCGGCCCGATTGGGCCTTCAGGCCGGAGGTCGATGCCGCCAGGGATTTCGAGAATTCCATCGCCCGCCCCTTCCTTCAAGGTTTCCGCACGCTCTAGGAGCCCGTTCGATCAGCTCTTGCCGATGGCGATCTTCAGGGTCGTCAGGCTGTGCTGGTAGAGCGAGGCGGCGAGCTGGTAATCGGTCTGGATATCGCCGGCCTTCATCATCTCGTCCTCGAGATTGACGCCGTTGCCGCTGGGCCGGATCTCGAAATCCTTCACCTTCCTCGGGTCGGCACCGGCTTCCGGCTGCCCGATCGGCGCCATGTGGCCCGCCGCCGTGAGGGCGAGCCCCGGGGATGTCCGCTGCGCCTGCCCCGTCGCCCTGTCGAAGCGCAGCTCCGCGAGGTCGTGCGGCTTGAAGCCCGGCGTGTCGGCGTTGGCGACGTTCTCGGCGATGACGGTCTGGCGCGCCTGGTTCCACTGCATCCGGGTGCGCAGCATCGCCAGCATGGGCAGGTCGGAAATGGCCATGGCCCCCTCGCGCGGCGGAACCCCGCAGATCCGGGGTCGGCAAAAACTGCCGCCTGCATGGTTAACGCGCCGTTAAAGCCGGCTCCTCTCCGGCCTCTCGAGCCGCGAATGCCGGATCGTCCTTGCCCGAAGCGGTACGAACGGGTCCTCGGCCCTCCAACGAGCTGTTAACGAAGCCTTAATTCGGCCTGCCCGATTGATGCGGCCTCGTGTTATGACGCGAGGCCTGCCGCGGAACCCGCCACGGCAGGATTGTGTGAGTGCGTAACCTTGTCATGGCTACGATCCGTGTTCGGCTCTGACGGCTCCCCGGTCATCCAGTACCTCGTCATCTTCGCGATCATCTTCTCGGCCCTCGCCGCGATCGTGTTCGTGGTCCGCCGCCTCACCGGAGGCGGGGGCGCGCTCCAGGGGCGCAGCGGCCGCTCGCGCCAGCCGCGCCTGGGGATCGTGGACGTGTACGAGCTCGACCGCGCCCGCCAACTGATCCTGCTGCGGCGGGACAATGTGGAGCACCTTCTCCTCGTCGGCGGCCCGAACGACGTGGTGATCGAGCGCAACATCCAGCGCGGGCAGCGGCCCCTGCCCGAGGCGACGCTGCGCGCCGAGCCCGCCGCCGAGCCCCTGCCCGATCCGCTGGCGGAAGCCGGGCGCCTGCCCGAGCCGCCCCGCGCCATCGCCGAGGCCGCGCGTCCGATCATCGAGACGCCGCCACGCCGGACCGAGCCGGCCTTCGAGATGCCGGTGGTGGTGCCCCCACCAGTCCCCGGCTCCAACGCGCCGCCGCCGGTGCGCCTCCCCCTCGACGCCGCCTTGCTCGACGGCGACGAACCGGGACGGGACATTCCCGTGCCGCCGCCGAACCCCGCCCCTCCGGCCGCGCCGATCCTGCCCGCCCCGCCGCCCCCGGTGCGGGAGGCCCTGATGCGCCCCCGTCCGCCGCGCGGCGCCACTCCGACCCTCGACCGCAAGCCGGAAGCCGAGAGCCCGGCCGAGCCCATCCGCCTGCCGGATGCCGTCCCTGCCAGGCCCTCGATCAGCTCGCCCCCGATCACCCCGCCCCCGCTGACGCCGCCGCCGAACCTGACGCCGCCGCCGGCCAGTCCGCGTCCGGTGGATCCGGCGATCCTTTCGGACATGGCGCGGCAGCTTCAGGCCGCCATCGCCCGTCCGAGCTCGGCCGTCGCCCCGCCGCCGGCCCCGCCGGCCCCCGCCGTCCAGCCACCGCCGCAAGGAGCGCCGCAGGTCGATCCGATCGCCGCCGCGATGGCGGCCCTGGTTCCACCGGCGCTCGACCCTGTCGCCTCCGGCATGTCGAAGGCGGAGGTGGAGCCCGAGCCGGCCCCAACCTTCGAACCGCCCCCGCCCCCGCGCCCCGAGCGGAAGCCCACCGTGCCGCGCCCGGAACCGGCGGCGGCGATGCCCGAGCCGAAATCCCCGGGCAACCCGTTTTCGGTGGAGGAGATCGAGGCGGAATTCGCCCGGCTTCTCGGCCGCCCCCTCGACAAGCGTAGCTAGGACGGGGGCATAAGCGCCTCGCTTGTGCGAGTCGGGCGCGACGGCCTTGCCTTCGCTCCGGTGCTTCGCCAAGCTGAACGACCGTTTTCCTGGGGCCGCCGCGGCCCCGAATGATCAGAGTTTGTGCGATGAAAGTCATCGTCGAGCGCGCGGCCCTTCTCAGGTCGCTCGGCCACGTCCACCGGGTGGTGGAGCGTCGCAACACCATTCCGATCCTGTCGAACGTGCTCCTGCGCGGCGAGGGATCGACGCTCCAGCTGAAGGCGACCGACCTCGACATCGAGGTGACGGAGGGCATCGCCGCCGACGTGTCCGATCCCGGCGCCACCACGGTGCCGGCGCACGTCCTCTACGACATCGTGCGCAAGCTCCCCGAGGGCGCGCAAGTCTCGCTGGAGACCGGCGGCGAAGGCGGGCAGATGACGATCCGCTCCGGCCGCTCGCGCTTCGCGCTAGGTGCCCTGCCGGAGGGCGATTTCCCCGATCTCGCCACGGGCGAGATGCCGCATGGGTTCGAGATCGGCGCCGCCGACCTCAAGCGCCTGATCGACAAGACGCAATTCGCGATCTCCACCGAGGAGACGCGCTATTACCTGAACGGCATCTACCTGCACGTTCTGGAGGCGGACGGCGCGCCGGTCCTGCGCGCGGTGGCGACCGACGGGCACCGCCTCGCCCGCGTCGAGATCCCTGCCCCGGCGGGCAGCGTCGGGATGCCGGGGGTGATCGTGCCGCGCAAGGCGGTGGCCGAGATCCAGAAGCTCCTCGACGACGGCGGCGAGACGGTCGGCATCGACCTCTCTCCGGCGAAGATCCGCCTGCGCTTCGCGGACGGGCTGACGCTGATCTCGAAGCTGATCGACGGCACCTTCCCCGATTATCAGCGGGTGATCCCGGCCAACAACGACAAGCGCCTGACCGTCGAACGCGATACCTTCGCCAAGGCGGTGGACCGCGTCTCGACCATCTCGTCGGAGCGGGGCCGGGCGGTGAAGCTCGGGCTGACGGACGGGCGCCTCGCCCTCTCCGTGAACAATCCCGACGCGGGCAGCGCCACCGAGGAACTGGACGTCGACTACGCGGCGTCCGCCCTCGATATCGGCTTCAACGCCCGCTACCTGCTCGACATCACGGCGCAGCTCGAGGGCGACACCGCCCTGTTCAAGCTCGCCGATCCCGGCTCGCCGACGCTGATCCAGGACCGCGAGGGCGCCTCGGCCCTCTACGTGCTGATGCCGATGCGGGTGTGAGGCTGCGGGCGGGGTGCCCGCAGCCCGCCGCCCCTACTCGCAGACCTGCACGCGCTTGAAGGTGAAGTTCTCGTCGTCGAGCCACACCTTGCGGCGCTCGTAATGGCAGATCGGCCCGCGACGCTCGCGGACGATGACGGTCTCGGGCTCGTCTTCCACCAGCACCCGGCGCGGGCGGTACTCCGGCGGGGGCGGCGGCGGCGGGTTGTTGGCGCCGTTCACGATGGCGCTGCCGACCATGCCGCCGACGACGCCGGCCGCGAGGCCGCCGATGATCGCGCCGTTCTGCCCGTCGCGGGCGGTGGCGGGCATGGCGGTGACGGTGAGAAGACCGGCCAGCGCGAGGGCGCCGGCACGGAGCGTGGTGAAGGAACGGTGGACGGACACGCGAGAACTCTCCTGCTCGTGTTGAGCGGATGAGAGCGCGAGAGCCTTAATTTTGTCGGAAGGCCCTAAGCCGGCAGCAACCCGTCGAGGGAGCCGAGCACCGCCACCGGGGCGAAATCCGGGTACTCGTCGGGCAGGCCCTTCCGGTTGATCCAGACCGGACGGAAGCCGTAGGCGGCGGCGCCCGCGATGTCCCAGCGGTTGGAGGAGCTGAACAGCACCTCCTCGCGGCTCACACCGAAATGATCGAGGGCGATCCGGTAGGCGTCCGGGTGCGTCTTGAACATCCGCACCGCATCCACCGTCAGCACCGCATCGAGATGCCCCGCCAGCCCGGCCGAGGCCACCGCCCGCTCGATCATCGCAGTGTCGCCGTTGGTGAGGATCGCCGTCCGCAGGCCCCGTTCCCGGAGCGCCGAGAGTACGCCCGGCACTTCCTCGTAGGCATCGAGATCGCGATAGGCGTCGAGCAGCCGCTCGCGCAAACCCCGGTCCACCTCCGGGTGCCTGGCCAGTGCAAAATCGAGGGCGCGCTCGGTCAGCGTCCAGAACGGCTCGTAGCGGCCCATCAGGCCGTGGATCCAGCTGTATTCGATCTGCTTGGTGCGCCAGAGCTCGGACAGGGAAGTGGCCTGCGGGCCGACAGCGGCGGCGTGGCGCTGGACCGCCGCGTTGACGTCGAACAGCGTGCCGTAGGCGTCGAAGACCGCCGCGCGGATCCCGTCCAGAAGGTTCAAGTCGGACATGCGGTCTCCCTCGCATTCTCCGCCATCAACTCGGCCGGCGGTCCTCCGTTCACGCGCGGCGCAGGCGTAGGCCGAACAGGTGCAGCAGCCCGAGGAGCAGGCCACCATAGACCACGGCCCCCGCGATGCCGAGAAGGGCGAGCACCGCGATCTCCCGCCCATGGGACAGGGCCGGCACCAGCGCCTCGGCGACGGGACGGCCGAACAGGGCCACGCCGGTCAGGGCGAGGCAGGCGACCACCACCCCCGCGAGGGTCAGGCCGAGAGTCCGTCCCGGCGCCGTCCATCCCCTCCGCAGGGCGAGGCCGACGAGGATCGCGAGGTTGACCCACTGGCTCACCGCCGTCGCCATGGCGAGGCCGGTAACGCCGTAGGGGCCGGTGAGCCACAGCTTCAGCACCACGTTCACGGCGATGGCGGTGAGCGAGGCCCAGAGCGGCGTCTTGGTGTCCTGGCGGGCGTAGAAGCTCGCCACGGCGCTGCGCACCAGCACCACCGCCGGGAGCGCCAGCCCGTAGGCCGCAAGCACCGACGCGGCGCGGGCGGCGTCCTCGCCGCTGAATTCGCCCCGCTGGAACAGGGCGGCCATGATCAGGCCGGGGATCGTCAGGAACGCGACGGTGAAGGGCGCCGACAGGGCCAGGGAGAACCCCGCCGCCCGGTTCTGTGCCCCATGCGCGCCGGCCACGTCCCCGGCTGCGATGCGGCGGCTCATCTCCGGCAGCAGCACCGTGCCCGCCGCGATGGCGATGACGCCGAACGGAAGCTGATAGAGCCGGTCGGCGTAATACAGCGCCGAGACCGCCCCGGTCGGCAGCCAGCTGGCGATGATCGTGTCGGCGAAGGCCGCGATCTGGAACCCGGCCGAACCGATCACCGCCGGGCCGAGCACCGCGAAGAAGCGCTTCAGCGCCGGATCGAGGCGCGGCACGGCGAGGTCCGGCATCACACCCACGCGGCGGCAGCCCCACCAGAGCAGGCCGAACTGGAGCAGGCCCGAGACCGCGACGCCCCAGGCGGCGGCGTAGGCAGCGTTGGGGAACAGGGCCGTCAGGCTCAGGGCCGCCAGCATGGCGAGGTTGAGCAGGACCGGCGCGCCCGCCGCCACGGCGAAGCGGCGATGGGCGTTGAGGATGCCCGACAGCAGCGTCACCAGGGTCATGAACAGCAGGTAGGGGAAGGTGATGCGCGTCAGCGCCACCGCGAGCTGGAAACGCTCGCCCCCCTCCTCGAAGCCGGGCGCCAGGGCGTGGACCACCCAGGGCATCAGCGGCAGGGCGAGGTTGAGCAGCACGAGCTGCACGATCAGCATCAGCGTGAACACGCGGTCCGCGAAGCGCCGCGCGGCGCCTGTCGCCCCCGCCTCCTCCAGGGAGGCGTAGGAGGGCACGAAGGCGGTGTTGAACGCCCCCTCGCCGAAGATCGCCCGGAAATGGTTGGGGAGCCGGAAAGCGACGACGAAGGCGTCGGCGATGGGGCCGGCACCCATCACGGCGGCCATCACCACATCGCGGGCGAAGCCGGTCACACGCGAGACGAGCGTCCACCCGCCGACGGAGAGGATGGAGCGGATCATGAGTGGCAATCCGGGCGCGCGACCGGCTCGAAACGATTGTCGGAAATGGCCGCGCCCCCGTCTCGCCGGGTCGGCCCGGCGGGCGCATCAAGAACGGGTTTCGGCTTTCATCTCAAGGGCCCGGGCGCCACAACCGCAAGGCGCGGCGCCCGGAGGGATACGCTCAGGCGGTGGCCTCGGCGTACATCTTCTCGACGTGCTCCCAGTTTACGAGGTTCTCGATGAACGCCTTCAGGTAGTCGGGGCGACGGTTGCGGTAGTCGATGTAGTAGGAGTGCTCCCACACGTCGACGCCGAGGATCGGCTTCGCGCCGTGGACCAGGGGGTTCTCGCCGTTCGGGGTCTTCATCAGGGCGAGCTTGCCGTCCTTCACGACGAGCCACGCCCAGCCCGAGCCGAACTGCGTGACGCCGGCCTGGATGAAGTCGGCCTTGAACTTCTCGGCGCCGCCGAGATCCTCATCGATCTTCTTGGCGAGCGTGCCGGGAATGGCACCACCACCGTTCGGCTTCATCCACTGCCAGAAATGGATGTGGTTGTAATGTTGGCCGGCATTGTTGAAGAGCGCCTGATTCGTGTTGTAGGCGGCCTTCACGATCTCCTCGACGCTCTTGCCGGCCAGATCGGTGCCTTCGAGCAGCTTGTTGCCGGTATCCACATAAGCCTTGTGGTGCTTGTCGTGGTGAAACTCCAAGGTCTCCTTCGACATGTACGGCCCGAGGGCGTCATAGGCGTAGGGCAGTTCCGGCAGGGTGAAGGTCATCGTGTGTCTCCGTGCGGCCGGGGGCAACCGCATGCCCCCGGCGGGGGTCCCCGGGTTGACGTCAGGTACGTAAGTCGGGTCTGCGTCATCGGCAACGCCGGAAGAGCGGCGCGAACAGGTTTTGCAAAACCTGTGCAGCGCCTTATCGTGCCGGCCGATTTCGGGGCCCATTCCGCCCGCGTCCAGAGAGTACAATGATCGCTGCGCTGTTCGCGCTCGCCGCCGCCATGCTCATCACCGGGGTGATCGCAGTCGTCGAGGGCTTCCCCTACGTGCGTCTCGAGAGCGGGATGGCGATGGTCTACGGGGGCGCCGTCGTCGCCTCCTCCGGCATCCTGCTGTTCGGCCTCGCCGTGGTCGCCACATGGCTGCGCCGGATCGAGACCGCGCTGCGCGAAGCCCCGTCGCGCGTCGACAGCACGCCCGCCGAGGCGGCATCCGCCCCCGCTTCCGAGCCCGGCTTCGACCTGTCGGCCTCCGCCCTCTCGATCCCGGCGGCGGCGCCGTCGTCCGAACGCCCGAGGATCGAGCCGTCCCTCGGCGTCCCGTCGCGCGCACTGCCCGCCGAACCGGAACTGCCGATGCCGGGCCTCGTCGCACCGATCGTGCATCCGCCGGAGGAGAGGCCCGCCGAGGAACCCGCCAAGCCGGCCGAGGCGGTGGCGGACGCCGACGATCTGTTCGTGCCCGGGCGGCCCGAGCCAGTGAAGCCGGAGCCCGCACCGGAGCCGCCCCTCCGGTCGAGCCTCGATGCGGCGCCCGAGGCGAAGACCGAGCGCACGGTCGTCGGCCGCTACAGTTCGGGCGGCAACACCTACATGATGTACGACAACGGAGCGATCGAGGCGGACACGCCGAACGGCCGCTTCTCCTTCGCCTCCCTGGACGAGTTGAAGGCTTTCGTGGACGGCGGCGGCGAGGCGGGCGCGCGGGGCGCCGCCTGACCGCACCCGAGCGCCGCCCGGCACGGCATCTGCAGCGGAGAAGCGTGACCGACAGCTTCGCCCTCCGTTTCGACCCACGACGGCACGGACCCGCCCCATCCGGGGATTTGGGCCGCGCACCGAACGCGATGCCATGATCGCCCGGCACAGCCTGATCTATGTCGGCTCGCGCGGGATCGCGGCGGCCTTGAACATGGCCTCCGTGGCGGTGTTCACGCGCCTCGCGCCGACGGAAATCTACGGCAGTTATCTCTACCTGCTCTCGTGGGCGCTCGTGCTCTACGGCGCGACGTGCCAATGGCCGAAATTCGCGTTCTTCGCCCTCTATGACGAGCACCGCGCCTCGGCGCAGATCGCGACGGTGGTGCGCCTTCTCGGCGCCTCGCTGCTGCTCGCGGGCATCGCGGCCTCGCTCGCGGCCTTCCTCGGGTTGATTTCCCCCCAGGCGGCCTGGGCGATCCTGCTCCTGGCCCTCGGCTTCGTCCTGTTCGAGGGGTCCACCGAGATCGCCCGCACGCGCCTCGCGGCGGGCGCCGTGGCCGCCGCCGTCCTGTGCCGCGCGGTGCTGATGCTCGCCCTCGGCAGCGCGGTGCTCAAGGCGACGGGCGACCCCATCGACCTCGCCATGGCCATCGCGGCGGCGAACGCCCTCGGCGCCCTGCCGGCGCTGATCACCATCGCTCCGCTGATGCGCGGACGGGGGAGCCGCGACGAGGCCCTGCGCCTGCTGGCCTATGGCTGGCCCCTGGTCCTGTCCTTCGGCACGGCCGCCCTGGCCCAGAGCCTCGACCGCCTCATCATCGCCAAGACGGTCGGCCCGTCGGGTCTCGGCGCCTATGGCGCCATCGCCGACTTCCTGCGCCAGAGCTTCATCGTGTTCGGCGAGGCCCTGGCCCTCTCGCTCATGTCCATCGCCAAGCGCGAGGCGCGGATCGGCGGCATGGCGGCGGCGTCGGGCGTGCTCTGCGACGCCGCGAGGGCCATGACCGCCATCGCCGCCTTCGGCGCCGTATTCTTCCTGTGCTTCGACGACCTCGTGGTCACGATCCTGCTCGGGCCGGGCTACCGCGAGGAGGCGCGCCGCCTCGCCCCGGTCCTGATCCTGGCGAGCATCCTGATGATGTTCCGGTCGTATTACTTCGGGCAGGTCATCTACTTCACCCGGACCAGCCGGCTCGAGGCGGCGGCCGCCTTCGCCACGCTCGTGACGGTCGCCGCCGCCTCGCTGCTGCTGATCCCGAGGCTCGGTGCCATGGGCGCCGCCGTGGCCTTCGCGGGCGGACAGGCCGCCGCCTGCATCGTCCTCGTGGTCGGTGCGAAGTGGGCCGGCACCGCGATGCCGCTGCCGCTCACCGATATGGGCGGCATCCTCGCCGCCGCCCTCGCGGCGGGGCTGGCGGTGCTCGGCATCGGCCTCCTGCCCGGCGGGACGCAGCCGCCCGGACAGGCGCTCGGGATCCTCATCCTCGGCGCGGCCTTCATCGCCGTGGCGTGGCGCCTCGACATGCTGGGTCTGGCCGGAGCGATCCGCCGCCGGCTCGCGGCATGATCGCGCCCGCGCCGATGCCGGAGCGCCAGACGCCGGAACCCCGCCCCGCGTCGGCGACGGCCCCCCTGCCCGGCGGCCTCGTCGCCGCGATCCGGCCCCTCGATCCGGCCGCGCCCTGGGTGCCGGCCTGGGACGCCCTGGGCGCCCGCGCCCTCGTCGCCAACCCGTTCTACGAGGCGCCCTACGCCCTGGCCGCCGCGCCGGGCTTCGGCGCCGGCGTGCGGATGCTGCTCGTGGCGGACAGGCCGCCCGAGGAACCCGGTGCGCGCCTGCTGGCCGCGTGGCCGCATCGCCGGATCATCCGTCGCTGGGGCCTGCCCCTTCCGGTGCTGATGGGCTGGACCCATGGCTATGCGCCGCTCGGCATCCCCCTCCTCGACGGTGGAGACCCGGCTGGTGCCCTGGCGGCTTTCCTCGCCGCGCCGCGCGCCCTCGGCGAGCCGCCGCGCCTGCTCCTGCAGAATGCCCCCGCCGATGGCCCCTTCCGCAGCCTCCTCGACGGGGCGGGCATCCGGCACGAGGCCTATTGGGCGCATGAACGCGGGATGCTCGACGCCACCGGCCTCGGTCCGGCCGAGCGCGACGCCTATCTCGACCACCTGTCCGGCCAACGCCGCCGCAGGCTGCGCCGGGCGCGCCGCCGCCTCGACGCGGATGGGTCCGTCGCCTTTGACATGCTGGCCGATCCGGCCGCCTTCCCCGCCGCCCTCGACGCGCATGTCGCCCTCGAAGCGGCGAGCTGGAAGGGTCGCGCCGGCACCGCCCTCGCCCAGCGACCCGAGGAGGCCGCATTCCTGCGCGCCGCCGTCGCGGCCCTGGCGGAACGAGGGCGGGTCCGCATCGCGCGGCTGCGCCAGGGGGACAGGCTCGTCGCCTCCATGGTCCTGCCGCTCGCGGGCCGGGATGCCTTCGTCCTGAAGGTCGCGCACGACGACACCGACCCGGCCGCCGCGACGGGCGTCCAGCTCGTCCATCGCCTGACCGAGGCTGTGCTGGCGACGCCGGGGATCGACCGGATCGATTCCTGCGCCCCGCCGGATTTCGAACTCGCCACCCTGTTCTGGACGGAGCGCAGAGCCATCGCGCACCGGCTGGTGGAATCGGGTCGTGACCCGCTCTTTCCCCTCGCCGCCCGGCTGGAACGCGGGCGTGAGACTCTGGCGCGGCTGCGGCTCAGGCTGCGGGAGCGGCGGGCGAGAGGCTAGGGCGGCCTCCGATCATGTTGGTTCAGCCAGCTTTCTCCAGATCGTCCCCTCATCCTGAGGTGCGGCGAAGCCGCCTCGAAGGAGGGCTCCAGGGATCGCGCGGCAGGCTGGACCCCTCCTTCGAGGCCCGCTGACGCGGGCACCTCAGGATGAGGGGAGAGGGTGGGAGCCGCCTCACCATGATCGGTCGCTGCTCTCGGCACCCTCAGTCGCCTTCCTCGAACCGTGTGCGGTGGAACACTTCCCGGCCGGCGCCGTCGATCACCCGCACGGCCTGGGCCGGCTCGTCGCGCCGCTGCGGCACCCGCGCCCGGGCGAAAAGGCGCAGCGCCCTCTCCTGCGCCGTCTCCAGATTCGCCACGCGGACCGAGGTCCGGGTGACGACTTCCTCGCCATCCGGCCCGATCACTTCGATATGGAAAGTCTCGCGCAACCGGGGGCACCTGCTCTATGTGGGGCGCAACCGTCCATTCCGGTCGGCCATGCCGCAATAGGGGAGACGCGTGGATCCACTCAAGGCCGCCGCCGCCACCCTGTTCTGCCTCGCCCTGTTCTGGCTGGTCCTGCGCCTGACGCGGCGGCTGATGGAAATGGCCATCGCCGCCGGCCATGCCGAGGAGCGCCGCCGGATCGAAGCCGAGGCGCAGGCCGATCAGACCGGCGCGGGCGCGGTGCCGTAGGCATCCGCCATCGCGGCGATCCGCCCGAGCTTGGCCTCGTAGACCGACCAATCGTCCCGCTCCGCGATGGGGGCCCAGAGCGCCTCGACCTCATCGATCAGCATCGTGCAGGGCTCGCCCACGAAATACGGGTGGTCCAGCCTCGCCTCCGCCGACGCCTCGACGCCCTCGAGGGCGGCCCGCACCGGGGCGAAACCCTCGGAGGCGTAATGGCCCGCGCTCGGGCTCGCGGCGGCACGCTCGGCGCTGGCGAGGCCCCCGCGCCAATCGAAGAAGAACCGCTCGAACGGCGCCCGGCTGTCGCCGAGGAAGCGCCAGATCGCGGCGACGAGGCGGTCGGTCTCGGGCTGAGGCGCCGGAGCGAGGCCGAGCCGGGCGAACAGCGCCCGCGCGAAGCCGTCTTGCAGGGCCGGGCCGAACCCTTCGAGGGCCTTTTCCAGCCGCGCCTGCGGGGTGAGCGCGAGCAGGCAATCGGCCAGCCGGCACAGGTTCCAGAACAGGGCCTCGGGCTGGCGGCCGAAGCTATAGAGGCCGGATTGGTCGAAATACGCCGCCGTGAAGTTCGGGTCGAAGGCCGGCAGGAAGCGCCATGGCCCGTAATCGAAGCTCTCGCCGGTCACGTTGATGTTGTCGGTGTTGAGCACCCCGTGGACGAAGCCCGCCGCCGCCCATTGCGCGCCCATCCGCGCCACCCGTTCCGTCACGCTCTCCAGGAAGGCGGCGGCCCGATTTTCGACGCTGTCGCGCCAGAGTTCCGGCATGTGGGTGGCGATAGTGTGATCGAGGAGCTTGCCGACGTTCTCCGGCTGCTCCAGCGCGAGGAAGCGCTGGAACGTGCCGATGCGGATATGCCCATGCGAGAGCCGCACCAGCACCGAGGAGCGCGTCGGCGACGGCTCGTCGCCCCGGATCAGGTCCTCGCCGGTCTCGATCAGGCTGAAGGACTTCGACGTGTAGACGCCCAGCGCTTCCAGCATGGCGGTCGCCAGCACCTCGCGCACGCCGCCCTTGAGGGTGAGGCGCCCGTCGGCGGTGCGCGACCACGGCGTGGTGCCGCTGCCCTTGGTGCCGAGGTCGAGGAGCCGCCCGTCCTTCAGGTCGTGGAGTTGCGCGAAGAGGAAGCCGCGCCCATCCCCGAGTTCGGGGTTGTACGAGCGGAACTGGTGCCCGTGGTAGCGCAGCGCCAGGGGCTGCTCGAAGCTGCCCGGCAACGGCTCGAACCGGCCGAAATGCGCGATCCATTGCTCGTCGGTGAGCCCGCCGAGGCCCACCCGCTCGGCCCAGGGCTGGTTGCGATGGCGCAGCACCGTCGTCGGGAAGCGCGCCGGGGCCACGACATCGTAGAAGTCGGGTCCGAGATCGGCGTGGCGACGGGACGGGCGGGGGCTTGGCTGGTCCGGCAAGGCTGCTCTCTGTCGGGCGCGTCGGGCGATATCTGACGGGTCAAGCCCGCTCGGGGCGATCCGTTGCGTCCCCGACCTGACGGAGGGCTTCGCCGATGATCATCGCCGCCGCCACGGCGACGTTGAGGGAGCGCATCCCGGAGCGCATCGGCACCAGAACGCGGGCATCGGCGGCGGCGTGGACCGCCTCGGGCACGCCGGCCGATTCACGCCCGACCATCACGCAATCGCCGGGGCGGAAGGCGAATGCCGTGTAGGGCACGGCCCCGCTCGTGGTGGCGAGCACGAGCCGCGCCCCCGCCTCCCGCCGCCACGCCTCGAAGGCCGCGAAGGAGCGGTGACGGGTGATGGCGACATGGTCGAGATAATCGAGGCCGGAGCGGCGCAGGTGCCGGTCCGACACGTCGAACCCCGCCGGTTCAACGATCTCCACGGGCAGGCCGAGGCAGGCGGCCATGCGCATCATCGTGCCGGCATTCTGCGGGATGTCGGGCTGGTAGAGGGTCAGGCGGGGCATCGACCATGGGCTATCGCCGCTCAGCCGGCAAAGCGCAATGTTTTCAACATCGCGCGTGGAACCGGGCGCCGTCGCTGGCCCTTGAGCGGGCGTCGCAGCCGACGCGGCTGCCCGACCGGAAGGCTCCCGCACCATGCGCAACACGCTCGCGACCGTCGCCCTGGCGACGGCCCTCGTCACCGCCGCCCTCGTCCCGGCCCTCGCCCAGAACGCCGACACCCCGGCGGCCGGCGGTCCCGTGGCCGCCAAGCCGGCGACCCTCTCCGACGACCTGCGCCCGAAATTCGTCGCCCAGGCGCCCTCCGACATGGTGTCGAGCAAGCTCGTGGGCCTCAGCGTCACCAACGGCGCCAACGAGACGATCGGCCAGATCGCCGATCTCGTCCTCGACGAGAAGCAGCAGGTGAAGGCCTGGATCGTCGGCGTCGGCGGCTTCCTGGGGATCGGCGCGAAATACGTCGCCATCGATCCCACCGCGATCAAGGTCGCGCGGGGCGACAACGATACATTGAAGGCCACCATCGACACCACGAAGGATCAGCTTCGCGCGGCGCCGGAATACATCTACCTCGGCAAGGAGAAGCCGAAGGACGCACAGTCCGCCGAGCCCGCCCGTAAGCCCTGAGCCGGTCCGCATGGCCCGGCGGCGACGTGCGGGGTTGAAGAGTGGGTTGGTTCCGTGCACCACCCCGGCACACCAGTGCCGGGGTCCTTACACGCCATGCGCCGCGCCCTCATCCCGCTCCTCGCCTTCTGCCTCGGCCTCGTCGGCATCACCGCCGCCGCCTTCGTCATGCTGCGGCCGGAGGCGACATCCGTCGGCACCGCCACCGTCGGCGGCCCGTTCACCCTCGTCGATCAGGACGGGCGCACGGTGACGGAGAAGGATTTCGGCGGGGCGACGCACCTCGTCTTCTTCGGCTTCACCCATTGCCCCGACGTCTGCCCGACGACGCTCCAACAGATTTCCGACGTGCTCGCCGCCCTCGGCCCCAAGGGCAAGAACATGAAGGTCGCCTTCGTGACCGTCGATCCCGAGCGCGATGACCCTGCGAGCCTGAAGACCTATCTGTCGAGCTTCGATCCGCGCATCACCGGCCTCACCGGCACGCCGGAGCAGATCACCGCCGTCGAGAAGGCGTACCGGGCCTATGCCCGCAAGGTGCCGGACCAGAAGGGCGACTACGTCATGGAGCACACGGCCATCGTGTACGTGATGGACGCGCAGAACCGCTTCCTCGGCGCCCTCGACATCTCCCGCCCGGCCGACCAGACGGCGGCGGAACTTGCCAAGAAGATCTGAGCCGTATTCTTACAGGGTCATCCCCGCATGGAAGCGGTCGGGGGAGAGCGGCAGCATGAACTGCACGCCGATGCCGCCCTCGAACACGCGCACCAGCCGCCCGGGCGTACTGCCCACCGTGACGATGCTGCCCATGGGCGGGGTCGCGCTGCAGGAGATGGCCGCGCCCGAAAGCGAGATGTCGATGAGCCGCGCCGCGACCTCGCGGCCGTTCTCCAATTTGAGGATGACGCCGGGCTTGTCCGGCACGACACGCTCGTGGCTCCGGCCTTCGGGCAGGCCGAGAATCTCGCGGTTGGCGAGCCACGTGAGCTGAGAGGCGAGCTTGTCGCGCTTGCGTGCCGTCGCCGCGAGCCGCACCGCGAAGCCGCCGGCCGTGTGCCGGGCCACGACCCCTTCGATCCGGCCGATGAATTCGAGGTAGAGCACCACCCGCTCGCCGATCTCGCCCAGGACGGCGCAGGTCAGGCGGACGCCGCCGGGAGACATGTCCACGGTCTGGCAGGGGTATTCGCGCCGGTCGGACAGCATGTAGCGGCCGAGGACGGACACGCGCACGCGCTGGTGCTGGCGACGATCCGACGCCACGCCCACGACGGGGCGGCTTCTCAAAGTCTGGAGTGGGCCGGCATCCACCGCGATCATGCCTAGATCAGTCGCCGTATAAGCTTCGCTACGGCAACCCTAGAGATCACCAGTTACGGAAAGCCTTCACCGCTACGGTTCCTGTCGATCCTTTCGCGGATTGCTGCGCGTCAATCATGCACGGCCGCCGGGGTGGACCATCAGATGCCCGCGCCGAACTGGTGTGTCAGGCATCAGCACCCGGCGTATCCCCTCGCCGGGCCCGGACGCGGGCGGGCGGGCGCCGCGGCTGCGCGGTGCCAGGATTCGCAAGGAGGTGGTTTCCGCCCGCTCCACCGGCTTCAGGCCGAGCCAGGGCGGCGCGCCGACGAAGCTCAGCGCCCCGAGCGCACGGACATGCGGGCGGCCCCGATGCCGGAGGGGAAGGAGGAGGAGTTCGAGATCGACCCCCTCTTCCGCGCGGTTCACGCCGCGCAGGCCCGCCACGACGCCGAGCGTGTCGAGGGCGACCGTCTCCGCGAGGCGCCACGCATCGGCGGCCCGGTCGCCCCACAGGGCGGAGAAGGGCTGCCCGCGCAGCTCCCGGCCGTAGAGGGCACAGACCCGCGTTCCCGCGAGGCGAATGATCGCGGAGCGCGCCGGCACGTCGAGTTCCAGAATCAGGCTATCCGCCAGCAGGTGACGGATTTCGCCGGGCTCGATCTCGGCCCGCTCCGGCGCGGCACGATCACCGCGGAGCTTTTCCCAGTAAGCGTGAAGCAGATGACTCGTGGGATGCTTCATATCTGTCCCGGATCGGTACAAAGATGCCTCGTGGATGCCCGTTCCGAAACGCCTGAACGACGTTCCCGACCGCGCATCGGGCGGTTACCGGCCCATTCCGCAATCCCTATGCCCTCGGGCGCGCCGATGCATCCGACGAGTTACGCTTTGGTTAAGGTTGATCACCACTGAAGCGTGTGTCGAGTCGCACAACACAACGGGAAGAAGAGGTTGCGCCCTGCGGAATCGCCTTCTCACAGCAGAGTGGGCTTGTCCGCAACTCCCGCGTGCCAACATGTGGGGCGATGGACGCTTCGCCCGACCTCCCCCGCCAGAGCCGTGCCCCGGTTTTCAACATGCCGGGGGTGGTCACAGCCTCCATCGCGGTGCTCATCGCGATCCAGGCGATTCGGGAGTACCTGATCTCCGACGTCCGCGACATCGAGGTCGTGCTCGATCTCGCCCTGGTCCCCGCCCGCTGGACGGTGTGGTTCGACCCGAGCCGCGTCGCGGAGGTGATCCAGGCGGCCGGTTCGGGCGATGCCGATCTCGGCGCGATGCGCGAGGCCTTCGCGCGCTACGTCACCGGCCAGCAGAGCCTGGAGCCGTGGACGCTGGCGACCTACGGCCTGCTCCACGGCTCGTGGATGCATGTCCTGTTCAATTGCGTGTGGCTCGCGGCCTTCGGCACGCCCGTGGCCCGGCGCTGCGGCGCGTGGCGCTACGGCGCGGTCGCGCTGGCGGGCATCCTCGCGGGCGGCGTGCTGCACATCCTCGTCGACCCGCTGAGCGCGACGCCGCTGGTCGGCGCCTCAGCGGGCATCTCGGCCCTGATGGCCGCCGCCGCGCGGTTCGTGTTCCAGCCGCCGGCCTCGGCCTACGGCGCCCAGCCCTGGCAGGTCCCGGTGCACCGCCCGGCCGAGACGATCCCCGAATTGCTGCGAAACCGCACGGCGGTGTCGTTCCTGGCGATCTGGCTCGTGACCAACCTGCTGTTCGGCCTCGTCAGCCTGCCGCTCGGCGCGGAGAACGCCTCCGTGGCCTGGGACGCGCATCTCGGCGGCTTCGTCGCCGGCTTCCTGCTCTTCCCCCTCCTCGACAGGAAATCTCCCCCACGGCCGTGACCGGCGCCCTTGCCAGGGCGGTGGAACGGTCACACACTCCGGAACGATCGAGAGCCGGGACGAACCCGGCCGGATGTCGCAACCGGTGCGCCGGGGCTGACGGCGCACCCAACCGGCGAAAAAGGGAGGGGTCGATGACCGTCGCGCGTATCCTATCCGAGAAGGGGACTTCCGTGGCCACGGTGAGCCCGGACAAGTCTCTCGGGGACGTCATTCACATCCTGGCGGAGAAGCGGATCGGCGCCCTCGTCGTCGCGCATCCCGACGGGACGGTCGCCGGCATCGTCTCGGAGCGCGACATCATGCGTGCGCTGGCGCGGCTCGGCGCCGCCACCTTCGACGCCCCGGTCGGCGACCACATGACCACCACCGTCACGACCTGCAACCGCTCCACGACGATCGAGGACGTGATGGAGCTGATGACCAACGGCCGCTTCCGCCACCTCCCTGTCTGCGAGAACGGACGCCTCATCGGCATCGTCTCCATCGGCGACGTGGTGGCCCGCCGCATCGCCACCGTCGAGGCCGAGCATCAGGCCCTGCGCGAGTACATCACCACCGCGTGAGGACGCCGTCCTCCGGGGGGCGCTACGCCCCTCGGGGTCCCGCCCGCTACAGCCACTTCTTCCAGCGGAAGAAGGCGTAGGGCAGCACGGCCGCCACCACCATCATCACCACGGCCATCGGGTAGCCGAAGGACCAATCCAGTTCGGGGATGCTCTTGAAGTTCATGCCGTAGATCGACGCGATCAGCGTCGGCGGCATGAACACCACGGCCATGACCGAGAACAGCTTGATGATGTTGTTCTGTTCCAGGTTCACGAGGCCGAGGGTCGCGTCGAGCAGGAACTGGATCTTGGTGGAGAGAAAAGTCGCGTGCTCCTCCAGCGATTGCAGATCGCGCAGGGTGGAGCGCACGTCCTCGCGCAGGTCGCGGGGCGCCTTGTTGGTGCGGTAGGTCGCCGAGAGCGAGAGCAGGATGCGCTCCATCGAGACGAGGCTCTCGCGCTGCTTCGAGATCAGGTCCCCGTGCCGGCCGAGCGCCCGGAGGGTATCCTGCAGCGCGGTGTTGCGGGCGCTCGGGTCGTCCTGCACTTCGAAGATCGACCCCGACAGGCGGTCGATCCGCTCACCCTGGAGCTGGAGCACGTCCGCCGCCCGGTCGATCACCGATTCGATCAGCCCGGCGAGGATGGCGTCGCCGGTGGCGATGGTGGGCTGGCCGTTGCCCATGGCCCGCCCGGCCCGCTGCGCGAACATGCGGAACGATTGCGGCTCCTCGTAGCGGACGGTGATGAGCCGGGTCCCGCGCAGGATGAAGGTGATGCCGGCGAGCCCCGGCTCCTCCGAATCGCTGACCTTCGAGAGCACGCGCCCGGTCATGTAGCGGGCGCCGTCCTCGATATAGAGGAGTTCGGACGGCTCGATGTCCTTCATCTCCTCGCGGGTCGGCACCTCGATCCCGGCGAATTCCTCGACCTTCAGCTCCTCCTCGCGGGTGGGCCGGATCAGGTCGAGCCAGATCGTGTCCTCCGGGATCACGTCCTGAAGGTTCACGGCCCGGCGTTCGAGCAGACGCTGCCCGGCCTCCGTGGCGGGCTGATGGATGAAGATCACGCGGGAATCTCTTCAGGGACGCGGCGGCTGTGGCGGACCTCGCATCCCGCAGGCGAGCGGAAGGCGCAAGGGGCCGAGGGCATGTGGCGCCGTTTCTTGAAGCTTCAGTGACAGCCGCGCTGTCCGCGCGGCTCAGTTGCAGCCGCTGCAGATGCTGTTCTCGATCCGGTTCGTCTGGCTGCGCTCCTCCCGGCGCTCGCGCGCGGAGGGAACCTCACCCGGTCCCATCGACGTGCCCGGGGGCTTCGTCACGCCGAGGCTGTTCGTGTTGGGGGCCGTGATGGTCGAGCGCGGGCCGCCTCCCGTGCCGGTCTCGTCCGGGGCCACTCGGGCTTGAGCCAGGGCCGAACCCGGCAGGACGAGCGAGATGATCAGCAGGGCAAGGCGCTTGTGGGAAAGGCTTTTGGCACGCATCGTCCGGGTCTCCGTCGCCGGGCAAAACGTGCGATGCGCGCGGCAGTTGCCTCGCCCTATCGCTTCGGCTTCTCCCGCCGGAACAGGCCGACCATCTCGACATGGCCGGCGTGGCGGAATTGATCGACCGGCGTCACCCGCTCCAGCCGATAGCCCCCCGCGACCAGGGTCGCCGCATCGCGCGCGAAGGTGCCGGCATCGCAGGCGACGCCGACGACGAGGGGCACGATGGAGGCGGCAAGCTGCTTCGCCTGCGCCTCGGCGCCCGCGCGGGGCGGATCGAACACCACGGCGTCGTAGGCCTTGAGTTCGAGGGGCAGGAGCGGGCGGCGGAACAGGTCGCGCCGCTCCTGGGTGATGCGCTTCAGGCCGGTCGCCGCCCGCACGGAGCGGTCGAGCCCGGCGAGCGCCGAGGCCTCGCCCTCCACCGCGTGGACGGAGGCCCGGCTCGCCATGGCGAGCGCCAGCGGGCCGCAGCCGCAGAACAGGTCGGCGACCTTCTTCACCTTCGGGCCGAGGGCGTCGAGGACGAGGCCGGTGAGCACCGCCTGCCCCGCCGCCGTCGCCTGAAGGAAGCCGCCGGGTGACGGGAAGAGCCGCCCGCCTTCGCCGGAGACCGAGACCGGCTCCGCCTCCATCAGCCGCTCACCGTGAAGGGAAAGCCGGGCGAGGCCGAGTTCCCCCGCGATGCGCACGAGGGCGGCACTCGAACCCGGAGAGACCGGCCCGTGGCCGCGTATGTCGACGTCGAGCCCCTGGTCGGTGGCGGTCATCGCCACGTCGAGGGGCTTGCGCCCGCCGCCGATCGGCACCGACAGGGCGCGGGCGATATCCGGCGCGCGGTGCAGGGCCAGCACGGTGATCGGGCAATGATCGAGATCGACCAGGGCGTGGCTGCGCGCCTCCATCAGCCCCGCCTCCGTCCGCCCTTCGACGAAGCGGACATGCAGCGTGATCCGCCGTCGCCCCGCCCCGTGAGCGTCGAGGGTCGGCTCCGGCGCCACGGGAAGCCCCGCCTGCGCGAGGCCGTTCGCCACGATCCCGCGCTTCCAGGCGAGCTCCGCATCGCGGGCGAGGTGCTGCGTGCGGCACCCGCCGCAGCGCATGAAGTAGGGGCAGAACGGCTCCACCCGCTCCGGCGACGCCCGCTCGATCTCCACGAGTTCGGCCCTCTGGCCCTCCCGGCGGATCGACGCGCGCTCCCCCGGCAGGGTGTAGGGCACGATGGTGCCGTCCTGCGCGATGCCGTCGCCGCGTGCGCCCAGGCGGATGATCTCGACGCTTTCGCTCACGGCAGCTTCGCCCCAATCAGGAATTCGACATTGCCGTCCCCACCCTCGACGGGCGACGGCACGAGGCCGAGGATCACGGCCCCCCGGCCTTCCAGGAGCCCGCGCACCATCGCGCAGACCTCCGCATGGATCTCGGGATCGCGGACGATCCCGCCGCGCCCGACCCGCTCGCGCCCCGCCTCGAATTGCGGCTTGATCAGCGCGACGAGGGACGCCCCCGGCGCCAGCAGCGGCCACAGGGCCGGCAGGACGAGTCGCAGGGAGATGAAGCTCACATCGACACTCGCCAGGCGCGGGGCCGGATCGAGGCTGCCGGGTTCGAGGTTGCGGATATCGACACCCTCGCGGCTCGTCACCCTCGGATCGGCCCGCAGGCGCGGGTGGAGCTGATCGCGCCCGACATCGACCGCGTCGACATGGGCCGCCCCGCGCGTGAGCAGCACATCGGTGAAGCCGCCGGTCGAGGCGCCGACATCGAGGCAGGGCAGGCCCGCCGGATCGAGGCCGAAGGCGTCGAGGGCGGCGCTGAGCTTCAGCCCGCCGCGCGAGGCGAAGGGGTGCTCGGGCTCCGCCTCCACCGACGCGCCCGGCGGGATCGTCTCGGAGGCGCGGGCGAGCACGCGCCCGCCCACCCGCACGCGCCCGGCGCGGATGGCGGCCTGCGCCCGGGCGCGGCTCTCGAAATGGCCGTGCTCCACCAGATAGAGGTCGGCCCTCTGCCGCTCGCGGGTCATCGTGCTCCGGTCTCATGCGGGGGTGTCGGCGCCGCCCGCGACCCCTACCTAACCGCGGCCAGAGAAGAGGGCCATCGCATGACACGCACGTTGACGCTGCTCGCCGCACTGGGATGTTTCGCGGCAGGCGGGGCTCTGGCGCAGGAGCCAGCGAAGGACGCGGCCAAACCCGCCACCCCCGAGACCTATGAGAGCCCGATCAAGAACGCCAAGGGCGATACGATCGGCAAGCTCGCGATCCGCGACGGGGCGAATTCCCTGGTCATGCGCGTCACCATCCAGCCCGGCGGCCTGCCGCCCGGCTGGCACGGCATCCATTTCCACGCGGTCGGAGATTGCTCCGATCCGAAGTTCATGAACTCCAAGGCCCACGTGAATCACGATCAGAGCAAGCACGGCCTGCTCAACCCGGACGGGCCGGACGAGGGCGACCTGCCGAACATCTTCGCCAATCAGGATGGCTCGGCCAATGCCGAGGTCTCGTCCGAGACGGCCCTGACCGGCGAGGGCGGGCTGAAGGATGGCGACGGCTCGGCGCTGATCATCCACGCCAACGAGGACGACCACACCACCCAGCCCATCGGCGGCGCGGGCGACCGCATCGCCTGCGGGGTGATCAAGTAGAAATCGCGCGCGGGCGGCCCTCGTCGTCGATGGCGACGAAGGTGAAGGTCGCCCGCGTGACCTTCTCCCGGTGCTGGGTACGGAAGCGCCGCGCCCAGGCCTCGACCTCGATCTTCATCGAGGTGCGGCCCACATGCGACACGCGGGTATAGACGCAGAGCACGTCGCCCACGGAGACGGGGCGCAGGAAGGTCATGCCGTCGAGGGCCACGGTGACGACCCGGCCCCGCGCCCGCTCGACCCCGGCGATGCCGCCCGCCTGATCCATCTGCGACAGCACCCAGCCGCCGAAGATGTCGCCGTTGGCGTTGGTGTCGGCGGGCATGGCGATGGTGCGCACCGTCAGGTCGCCCTGAGGCATCCCCTCGGTGGTCTCGTCCGCAGTGCCGGAAACCTGCATCGGGCCGCCCTCAAGGAAACACCCCGGCGAGCGTGAGCCCCGCCGCGACGAACACGAACACCGCGCACAGGATGCAATCGAGCGGGATCGATTGCCAGAGGTCACGCGACGCACGCGCCTCCGCGTGACGCTCGGCGATATCGTTCATGGCGAAAGGTCCGCGTTTCCTCGCGGCCAGCCGGATCTGACGCCGACCGTGCCGAACCGGCACCATAGCGCAGGGCGGGCCCGGACGCGATGGGCGGTTCGCGTCACTTCTCCGGCGTCGTCAGCCACGTCTCCACACGAAGGTCGGGCACGCGGGAGAACTCGCGGAGATTGTCCGTCACCAGCGTTGCGCCGATGGCGACGGACTGGGCGGCGATCCAAGTGTCGTTTGCCCCGATCGGCGTGCCCTGCCGTTCGAGATGCGCGCGGATGCGGCCATAGCAACGGGCCGTCTCCGCATCGATCCCGACCACGGGAATGCGCTCCGTCAGAGCGGCCAAGTTGGCGCGGTTGCGGTCGCCATAGGCGCTCTTCTCCGCGCCGAACTCCAGTTCGCCCAGCACGATGGTAGAGAGGCGCAGCGCCGCCGCCGGTTCGGCTTCCAGGCGCCTGCGTACCTCACGGTGTCCCTTCAGCGCGGCGATGACGATGTTCGCGTCCAGCAGGAACAGGAGCGGCACGGCTCACGCGTCCCAGGACGCCACCGGTTCCGCCGGAGGGTCCTCGGGCGCCGTCAGATCGATCGAGTCTGCGGAGGGCCAGAAGTCGCGGAACAGGTCGGCCGCACTCCGGGGGTGATCCGGGACGATCCGCGCCACGATCCTGCCATGGCGCGTCACGGCGATTTCCGCGCCGGCCTCGACTTCGGCCAGCAGAGCCGAGAAATGCGCCTTGGCCTCGACGATCGGAACGCTCCTCACGCCACCCTCCAGAGAATGACCATATGGTCATAATATCGGCGGCGTGAGGAGGGAGTCAAACGGCTCTCAGGCGATCTTCGTCGTCATGTCCTCGATCTTCGCCTCGGCGCTCTGGCGCACGAGGTTGATGCCGTGCTCGCAATCCTCGCGGCGGACATAGCCCTCGCCCGATTCGGCGATGATCTCGCCGTTGCGGGCGCGCAGGCGCCAGCGCCATTGGCCGCCGGCATCCCGGTAGAGTTCGAAGCGCATCACCGTCTCCCACGAAAAAGGCCGCGACGCGGGACGCGTCGCGGCCGGGTGGCCTCAAGATAAGGTCGATGCGGCCCGTCGGAAGACGGGGCGGTTACGAGCGCGGGGCGCGGTCGAGCCAGCCGATGCTGCGGCCGTCATTGCCGCCACGGCCGGACGCCTCGCCCTGGCGCGGACGGTTGTCCCGGCCGGAGCGCGGCTGCTGCGGGCGGGCGTCGCGGCCCTGGCCGTCACGACCCTGCGCCGGGCGAGCGCCCTGCGCGGGGCGGCCGTGCGGACGTCCCTCGGCCGGACGCGCCTGGCCGTTCTGACCCTGGCGATGCTGGCCGGGGCCGGCACCGGGACGGGAGCCCTCGGCGCGACCCTGCTGCGGACGGCCCTGGCCCGGACGGCCGCGACCGTCCTGCGGGCGAGCGCCGCGCGGCTGCTGCTGCTGGCGCGGGGGCCGGCGGGCCTCCTCGCGGGCGATCTCGGCGGCAGCCTCGCCGGAGGGAGCCGTGAACCCCTCGGGGAAGCCGACGACCGGCACCTTCTGGCGGGTCAGGCGCTCGATGTCGCGGAGGTAGGCGCGCTCCTCGTCGTTGCAGAACGAGATGGCGAGACCATCCTTGCCGGCGCGGGCCGTGCGGCCGATCCGGTGGACGTAGCTCTCCGGCACGTTCGGCAGGTCGAAGTTCACGACGTGGCTGACGCCATCGACATCGATGCCGCGCGCGGCGATGTCGGTGGCGACGAGCACGCGGCACTCGCCATCGCGAAAGGCCTGGAGGGCGCGCTCGCGCTGGGGCTGGCTCTTGTTGCCGTGGATGGCGGCGCCGGCGATGCCGGACTTGTCGAGGCCACGCACCACCCGGTCGGCGCCGTGCTTGGTACGGGTGAAGACCAGCACCCGGTCGATGGCCGGATCGCGCAGGATGTGGGCGAGCAGCGCCTGCTTCGCGCCGGTATGGGCGAAGATCACCTGCTGCTCGACGCGCTCGGCCGTGGTGGCGACGGGCGTCACCGCGACCTGCACCGGGTCATTGAGGTACTGCGCGGCAAGGCCGGCGATGTTCTTCGGCATGGTGGCCGAGAAGAACAGGCTCTGGCGCTTCGCGGGGAGCATCCGCACGATGCGCTTCAGGGCGTGGATGAAGCCGAGGTCGAGCATCTGGTCGGCCTCGTCGAGGACGAGGATCTCGACGCCTTCGAGGGTCAGCGAGCGGCGGTCGACGAGGTCGATCAGCCGGCCCGGCGTGGCCACGAGGATGTCGACGCCCGGCGCCAGCGCCCGCTCCTGGCGGCCGATGGTGACGCCGCCGAACACCACGGTGTTCGTGTAGCGCAGGTGCTTGCCGTACTCGGAGAACGAATCGGCGATCTGGTTGGCCAGCTCGCGGGTCGGCGACAGGACGAGGACGCGGCAGCCGCGACGGGGCGGGCGGCGGTCTTCCAAGCTGAGGCGGTGGAGGATCGGAAGGGCGAAGGCGGCGGTCTTGCCGGTGCCGGTCTGAGCGATGCCGCAGAGGTCGCGGCCTTCCATGGCGGGGCGGATGGCCTGCGCCTGGATCGGCGTCGGCGTGGTGTAGCCGGCCTCCTCGAGCGCCCGGAGCACGGGCGTGGCGAGGCCGAAATCGGAGAATTGAGTCAAGGTGATATCCGTCGCAGCAGACCGGCCGGCCGCGCGAGAGGCTGCGGCACCGTTTGGGCGGTCCATCGAGTGGGGAAAGCCCGCGTGATGGGGCCGTCCGGGTGCATGCACGTTATGAAGAGGGGGGCCGGACCGCGGCGCTGAAGCCCGTCCGTCACGCAGCCCCCTCAGGCGGTCCATCGATGCGGCCGCTGACGCTGCATGCCGCATATGCTGCGCTGCGGCGCGGAAGTCAATGGCGGAGCCCTGCTTCAGGCCAGCGGGTTGAGGCTCGCGTTCCGCACCGGCAGCGGCGCGCGCATGGTGAGGGAGAACCCGTCGGGCGAATAATCGGTCGTCACCTCGGCCTGGACCTGGGTGATCAGCACCCGGTGCAGCAGCCTTGAGCCGAAGCCCTGGCGGCGGGGCGGTTGCACCACGGGTCCGCCGCTCTCGCGCCAAGTGAGGCGCAGCGTGCCGGCGGGGCCGCCGGGTTCCAGACCCCAGGCGACGGTGACGCGGCCGGTGCGGTTCGAGAGCGCCCCGTACTTCGCGGCGTTGGTGGTGAGCTCGTGGATCGCCATGCCCACCGGCACCGCGATGTCGGAGGGCAGATCGATGGATGGCCCTTCGAGGACGACGCGCCCGTCCTCGCCGCCGGCCTCGGCCACCTCGGCGTAGGGGCGCAGTTCGTTGACGAGGAGGCCGGTGAGGGAGGCCGTCTGCCACGTCGCCTCGGTGAGAACCGAGTGGGTGTGGGCCAGCGATTTGATGCGGCCGACGAACGCCTCATAGAAGCTGTCGATGTCGGTCGCCGTCCGCGCCGTCGAGCCGACGATGGCCTGCACCGTGGCCAGGGTATTCTTCACCCGGTGGTGCAACTCGCGGATCAGCAGGGTCTGCCGTTCCTCGGCGAGGCGGCGGTCGGTCACGTCGGCGACCACGCCGATCAGGCGACGGGGCAGCCGGTCGGGGGCGTCGCGCTCGAACCGGCCCGCCATGTCGATGGTGCGCCACGCCCCATCGGACTTGCGCCGGATGCGCCCGCTGATGTGGAGGTCGCGGTCCTCGCGCAGGGCCGCCGAGATCGCCTTGCGCACCGCCGCCCGGTCGTCGGGATGGAGGATGCCGCTCAGGAACTCGGTCTTGCCGATCGTGCCGTCCTCGGGCGCGTGCCCGAAGATCTCGTACATGCGGTCATTCTCCCAGACCGCGTGGTCGTCGAGCATGTGCCACTCGAAGATGCCGAGCTTGGCCACCGCCGTCGCGGCGCGCAGGCGGTGGTCGTGGGCCTGCAACTCGCTGCGGGTCTCGATGCGGGTGGTGATGTCCTGCACCACGCCGACCATGCCGCTGAACGCGCCCGCCTCGTCGGTGAGGGCCTGCCCGCTCACCTGCACGACGATCCCGCGCCCCTCGATGGCGAGGCGCGTCTCGAACCGGTAGGGCTCCAGGCTCTCCACCGCCGCTTCCATCAGCCGCGAGACCCGCTCGGGCTCGATGAGGAAGGGCCGCAGCACGCCCCAGGTGACGGAACGTCCCGGCGGCTGGCCGAGGATGCGCGCGGCCCGGTGGGACAGGGTTAGGTCGCCGCTCGCCCGGTCCCAGCGCCATTCGCCGAGCCCGGCCGCGGCCATGGCATCGCGGTTCGCCTCGGAATGGGCGGCCTCGTCCGGGTCTACCGCCTCGACCACCAGCGTGTCGCCGGAGCGGCGCACGCGCACGTCGATCTCGACGCCGTCCGCCCGCTGCCAGACGCGGATGCCGGACTGGAGAGAGGCCGCATCGGCGGCGAGGTCCGAGACGGGCGCCCCGTCGAGGCTGCCCGACGGCCGCGCCAGGAGGGCGTGCAGCGCCGGATTGGCCACGAGCACGCTCTCGCCGTCGCCCGCGAGCAGGGCGAGGCCGACCAGCGCGCCATCGAAGGCCGCTTGGCGCGCGTCAGTCGCGTGCTTTGTCCTTCCCGTCACGCCAGGAATCCTCGGACGCGCGGCTCGACCGGACCGAAGCGTCCTCAGCCGCCATCCATTCCAGCCACCCCGCGCCCCAAGGATGGGGCTCAAGCGTGGCGGCGGCAAGGCTGCCTGTGTCGCCGGGCCGACTTGTCAGCGGGTATTCCGGACGAATTCGAGGTAGGTCGGGCGCCGTCCGGTGGCGATGGCCTTCGCCTCGTAGCGGGTGCCGGGCCAGCCGGGAAAGGGCTGCAACCAATCGCGCGAGGTGGCCGCCTCCCAGCGCAGATCGGGGCAGCGAGCGACCCGCGCCAGGGTCCATCCGGCGTAATCGTCGATGTCGCTGGCGAAGCGGAACACGCCGCCATCCTTCAGGAGGCGGGCGATCTGGGCCAGGGATTCGTCGGAGACGAAGCGCCGCTTGCGCTGCCGCCGCTTCGGCCAGGGATCGGGATAGAGTAGGCTGACCTGCCCGAGGCAGGCATCCGGCAGGCGGGCGAGAAGCGGCGCCACGTCGCCGTCGCGGACGCGGACGTTGGGCAGGCCCCGCGCCTCGATATCGGCGAGGAGCTTCACCACGCCGTTCACGAACGCCTCGGCGCCGATGAAGCCGATCCCGGGGTGTGCGGCGGCGCGGGCGGCGAGATGCTCGCCGCCGCCGAAGCCGATCTCGAGCCAGATCTCCTCCGGCGGGGCATCCATCTGCCCGAAGAGGGTCCGGGGAACGATCCGGCCGCCCCCCGGCGGCAGGTCGATCCTCAGGGCCGGCAGCAGGGTTTCGAGGCGGGTTTCCTGCGCGTCCCGCAGGCGCTTGCCCTTGCGACGGCCGAAGAAGGCGCGATCCGCCTCCTCCGGGCCGTCATCGTGTTCACCCTCCAGCGCGGGAGGGACATCCGCCCTCCCGGTCATGGCAGGGTCAGGCGAGGGTCGAGCGGAGCTTGTCGGCGAGGTCGGTGCGCTCCCAGGAGAAGCCACCATCCGCCTCGGGCGCCCGGCCGAAATGGCCGTAGGCGGCGGTGCGGGCGTAGATCGGCTTGTTGAGGCCGAGCGCCGTGCGGATGCCGCGGGGCGAGAGATCGATGGCGTCCATCAGGACGGATTCGAGCTTGGCTTCGTCCACCTTCCCCGTGCCGTGCAGGTCGACGTAGATCGACAGCGGCTTCGAGACGCCGATGGCGTAGGAGAGCTGGATCGTCGCCCGCGAGGCGAGGCCGGCGGCCACCACGTTCTTGGCGAGATAGCGCGCGGCGTAGGCGGCCGAGCGGTCGACCTTCGTCGGATCCTTGCCGGAGAAGGCGCCGCCGCCATGCGGAGCCGCACCGCCGTAGGTGTCCACGATGATCTTGCGGCCGGTCAGCCCGCAATCGCCGTCGGGGCCGCCGATCACGAACTTGCCGGTCGGGTTGACGTGCCAGACGGTGCCCTCGTTCACCCAGCCCTGCGGCAGGGCCTTGAGGATGTAGGGCTCCACGATGGCGCGGACGTCGGCCGAGTCCAGGCTCTCGTCGAGGTGCTGGGTCGAGAGCACGATCTGCGTCACCTCGACCGGGCGGCCGTTCTCGTAGCGCACCGTCACCTGGCTCTTGGCATCGGGCCCGAGCTTGGCGGCATCGCCATCCTTGCCCTTGCGGGCGTCGGCGAGGTCCTTGAGGATCTTGTGGGCGTAGAACAGCGGGGCTGGCATCAGCTCGGGCGTCTCGTCCGAGGCGTAGCCGAACATGATGCCCTGGTCGCCGGCACCCTCATCCTTGTTGCCGGCCGCGTCCACGCCCTGGGCGATGTCGGCCGACTGGGCGTGCAGGTAGATCTGCACGTCGTTGTTCTTCCAGTGGAAGCCGTCCTGCTCGTAGCCGATGTCCTTCACGGCCGCGCGGGTCAGTTCCTCGAGATCCTTGAAGGTCACCGAATCGGGGCCGCGCACCTCACCGGCGATCACGACGCGGTTCGTCGTGGTCAGCGTCTCGACGCCGAGCCGGGCCTCCGGCATGGCGGCGATGTAGGCATCGACGACGGTGTCGGAGATGCGGTCGCTGACCTTGTCGGGATGTCCCTCGGACACCGATTCGCTGGTGAAGAGGTAATTCGAGCGCGCCATCGGTTCTCTCGTCGCCTAGTGGTCGCGGGCGCCCGGCCGTCGCGGCTCCGCACCCTTAGGGCGGGCCTTTTCCCACCCGTCTTTCGCACGGTCAAGACGATACATCGAACTCGTTCGTTTTAAAGGACGACAGTGTGTCCTTCAGGGGCGCAGTCGACGCTCCAAAATGTGAACGGCGGCGGCGATGTCCCGTCGCTTGTCGTCCGGGAAAGTCTCGTTGATGTGGCGGCCCACGAGGTCGGCGAGGCCGGTCAGCCCGCCCTCTACGAACGGAACCTGTGCCTCTTCGGCAAACCCGTCCGGTCCCGCTTCGTTATTCGGCATACCCCGGAAGAAGTACTCCATCGGGACGCCGATCATCCGGGAGAAGATATCGAGATGGACCGCGCTGATGCGGTTGGTCCCCTTCTCGTATTTCTGGAGTTGTGCCGCGGACATGCCGAAGCTCTGAGCGACCCGGCGTTGAGTCAGCGAGGCCTTCCGCCGCTGCTCGGCGATTCGCTGCCCGATATAGACGTCGCGCTGGTCCGTTTTCTGGCCTGCCATCGAGAAACTCTCGGACCTCCTGACTGCTTCCGGACCCACACGGTGAGGCGCGAGTTCCCGCAAGCTTAGCCGCCCGCTGACAATTTGTCACGGCGCCGGTCGAAGCCGTCCGCGCGCAATCCCATTTGCGGTTACGAAGGTCACGACTTTCTGAACGTTGGACCTTCGCCGGAGCCCATCAGGCCACAGCCGCGAAATGCTCCACCGCGACTTTCCCCACCTTGCCCCTGGTGCCGCCCTCCACGTCCGGCGCCAGGACCGGCGGCTGCACCCAGGTCCCGGCATCGATGGCGGCGACGCGGGCGTCGATCTCCCGCATCACGTAGCGGGAGAACGGATAGACGTGGAGGTAGATCACGATGTTCGTGACCACCGCCTCAAGCGCGGCCGGGTTGCGCCGGGCCGTTTCGGCGAACACGCTCCAGGCGTGCTTGGCGAGGTCCGGCCGCCGCACGGTGATCCGCCACATGATCCGCGTGAGGGAGGCGAGATCCTTCGCGACGGCCCCCCAGCGGATCCGCTGCGCCGTGAAACGCGGCCGGTTCAGGCGGCGTCCGAGTTCGCGCACGCGGGCGAAGAAGGCCTCCGGCTCGTAGACCTGTTCCAGCACGCCGCGATAATCGGCCAGAACGTCCCGCTGCGGGCGTGAGGTGACGAAGTTCAGCCCCTGGGTGCATTGATCGCCCTGGTCGGCCGTGGTCTCGGCGTAGTTCGCGTAGAGACGCCCCTCGCGCCGCAGCCGCCGGGAGAGCTGCGTGTTCGGCAGCGCGAACAGCAGCCCGACCATGGCGATGGGAATGCCCGTGTCGGCGATGCAGGTCGCCATGGCGCGGGTGATGCTGTCCTTCTCGCTGTCGAAGCCGACGATGAAGCCCGCCGTCACGAACATCCCGGCCTCGTAGAGCTTGTGCACGCTCTCCGCGATGGACCGGCGGGTGTTCTGCTTCTTCTGCGTCTGGATCAGCGTCGCCTCGTCCGGCGTCTCGATGCCGGTGAACAGGGCGAAGAAATTCGCCCGACGCATCAGGTCGAGGAGTTCGTCATCGTCCGCGAGGTTGAGGGACGCCTCGGTCGAGAACTTGAACGGGTAGCCGTGCGCCTCCTGCCACGCGATCAGGTGGGGCAGGAACAGCTTGATCGCCTTCTTGTTGCCGATGAGGTTGTCGTCGACGAAATCGACATGGCCGCGATAGCCGAGCGCGAAGAGGCGATCGAGTTCGGCCAGCATCTGCGGCGCGGTCTTGGTGCGCGGCGAGCGGCCGTAGAGCTCGATGATGTCGCAGAACTCACAGGTGAACGGACAGCCGCGCGAGAATTGTACGCCGATGTAGAGGTAGTGGCTGAAGGTCAGCAGGTCGAAGCGCGGGATCGGGCTCTGCGTCACGTCCGCCTTGAACTTCGCGGCGGTGAAGCGGCCCTCGCGCTCGCCGCGCTCCCAGGCGGCGATGAAGTCCGGCAGGATCCCCTCGGCCTCGCCAGCCACGATGAAATCGGCGCGATGATAGACCTCCGGCGTCGAGGTCGGCGCGGGTCCGCCGACGCAGACCGGCGTGCCGAGCGCCCGGCACCGCTCGATGATGCCCAGGCAATCCGGCTCCTGCGGCAGCATCCCGCCCGTGAGCACGAGGTCGGCGGCACGGATCGCGTCGTCGGTGAGGGGCTCGCAATTGGCGTTGATCAGGCCGATCTGCCAGCTATCTGGCAGCATTGCGGCCAAGGTTATCAGGCCCAACGGAGGCGCAGCAGCGCGGGCGCCCTGAATCTCCATGGCTTCCTTGAAGTTCCACATCGAGTTTTCGTAGAACTTCGGGAACACGAGCAGAACCCGCGGAGCCGTGTTCACGTCCGACTTACGGTCCATCAGTGCCTCGCAACCTGAGCCGAGGAAAATAAATCCTTCGGCATCATAACACCCCACGGCAAAAACCCTGAGCTGCAATTGAGGCCGTTTTGCGCGGGCGCGCTCGATCACCCGATCTGCAGTCGCTCGGGCTGGGTGCCGTTCACATCGGTGAAGCCGTAGCGCCGGGCGAGGTCGCCCGCATGGAGCACCTGACCGGCGACGGCCGACACGCCCGGGTCGGCGGCGAGCGCCGCGAGCGCCCGGCCGGCATAGAGCGGGGTCTCTTCGGGCACATCGCCCTCGCCGATCTCGCGCGCGCGCTCGGTCGCGACGGCGCCGGGCGAGAGGCCGAGCGCCGTCACCCCATGGGGCGCGAGTTCCCGGGCGAAGGCCAGGGCGAGGCGGTTCTCGGCGGCCTTGGCGGAATCGTAGAACACGTCGCCGAGATAGGCCTCCGCCGTCCCGAACGAGACCAGGGCGAGCAGCCCCGAACGCGCGGCGACCATGGCCGGCGCCACGGCGCGGGCGAAGAGCAAAGCCGGCAAAGGTCCGGCCTGCATGAAGGCGAGATAGGGTTCGGCCGAGCGTCGCCAGAACGGCGTGCCCCAGGCGGTGCCGTCGGCGTAGCGCTCGCCGTCGAACCCCTCGTTCCCGCCCCAGACGGCGCAGGCGGCGACATCGATCCGGCCGAAGCGACGGAGCACCCAGTGGACCATCTCGTCCGTCGCCCGCTCGGAACGGTGATCGCAGAGGTAATGGTGGCCCCTCCCCCCGGCGAGGTCGACCATCCGGGCGGTGTCCTCGACGGCCTCGGAGCGCATCTCGGTACGTGGCCCGGTCTCGCTCGACCGGGCGGTGACGATGACCGTCGCGCCGCCCTCCCCCAGGGCCTGGGCGAGACCCCGCCCGACGCCCCGCGAGGCGCCGGCCACGAGACAGACCTTGCCGGAAAGATCGGGCGCGGCCACGGCTCAGGCGGGCTTGGCGCGCGACAGGAAGGCTTGCAGCCGCTGCTGTGACTCCGGTGATTGCAACTGCGCGTCGAAGGCCTTGGCCTCCTCCTCCAGGGCGGCTTCCACCCGCTCCCGGTCGCCCCGGATCAGCTTTCGCGAGGCGGCCAGCGCCCCCTGCGGCAGGGCCGCGAGGCGGCCCGCCTGCGCGAGGGCGTGCTCGACCACCATGTCGGCGGGCATCACCGCGTTGACGAGGCCGAGCGCATAGGCGGCGTCGGCATCCAGGGTTTCGGAGAGGAGCAGCAGTTCCGTGGCCTTGAGCCGCCCGACCCGCAGCGGCAGCAGGTAGCTCGACGCGGCCTCGGGCACGAGGCCGAGTTCCACGAAGGGCATCCGCAGCCGCGCCGCCGGGCTCGCATAGACGAGGTCGCAGTGGAGCGTCAGCGTCGCGCCGATGCCGACCGCGATCCCATCCACCGCCGCCACCATGGGCGTGTCGGTGCGGGCGAGCTGGCGGATGAAGCGCAGCGCGGGCGCGTCGCTGAAGCCGTTCCGGGCCTGCCCGAGGAAATCCGCGAGGTCGTTGCCGGCACTGAACACGCCCGGCTGCCCGGCGAAGACCACGGCCCGGATCGCCGCTGAGGCGTCGGCCTCCTCGAGTCCCCTCCGCAGCGCGTCGTACATGGCGCCGGTCAGGGCGTTCTTCTTCTCGGGCCGGTCGATGACGATCAGGCGAACGCCGTTCTCGCCGTCGGTGATGGTGATGGTGTCGGACATATCCCCCCTCCTCAAACGGCGAGCGCCAGGGCGGCATCCTCGGTGAAGGCGCCACCGCCCAGTACCGCCTCCTCCAGGCCGGAGGCCGCCGGCAGCAGGTTCTCTGCGTAGAAGCGGGCGAGCACGATGCGGGCGCGGTGGGCCGGATCGGTCTCGCCGTCCTTCAGCGCCGCCGCCGAGGCCAGGGCCGCGCGGGCATGGCAGGCGCCGCCGAGCGCCAGCCCGAACAGGCGCAGATACGGCGCCGCCCCGGCCAGCGCCGCCTCCGGCCGGTTGGAGCCCAACGCCGCCAGTTGGTGGCTCGTCGCCCGGTCGAGGGATTCGATGGAAGCGCGCAGGCGGGGGGCCATCTGCCCGAAGGCCGGGTCCGTGTTCTTGAGCAGGCCCTCGGCGGCCCGGCGCATCCAGGCGATCTGCGAGCGCGCCGTCGCCCCGCCGTTCAGGGGCAGCTTGCGGGCGGTGAGGTCGATCGCCTGGATGCCGTTGGTGCCCTCGTAGATGCCGAGGATGCGGGCGTCGCGCATGAGCTGCGCCGCGCCGGTCTCCTCCACGAAGCCCATGCCGCCATGGACCTGCACGCCGAGCGAGGCGACCTCGTTGGCGATGTCGGTGGAGAAGGCCTTCGCGATGGGGGTGAGGAGCGAGGCCCTGTCATGGGCGGCCTGCCTCTCTGGCCCAGGGTCGCCGTCATGGGCGGCATCGAGCGCGGCGGCGGTGAGGAAGCAAAGGCTGCGCGAGACCGAGGTGTAGGCCTTCATGGTGAGCAGCATCCGCTGCACGTCCGGGTGAGCCACGATGGAACTCGTGGCCTCGGCGGAACCGATGGCCTTCCCCTGGCGCCGCTCTTGAGCATAAGCGAGCGCCTTCTGCGTCGCGGCCTCCGCGATGCCGACGCCCTGAACCCCGACGCTGAGGCGGGCCGCGTTCATCATCGTGAACATGCAGGCCAGCCCCTTGTTCTCCTGGCCGATCAGCCAGCCGATGGCGCCGCCGTTGTCGCCGAAGGCCATGGAGCAGGTCGGCGAGGCGTGGATGCCGAGCTTGTGCTCGATGCCGGAGCAGCGGAGATCGTTGAGCGACCCGTCCGGCAGCACCTTCGGCACGAGGAAGAGGGAGATGCCCCGCGTACCGGCCGGCGCGTCCTTCAGCCGGGCGAGGACGAGGTGGACGATGTTCTCCGAAAGGTCGTGCTCGCCGTAGGTGATGTAGATCTTCGAGCCGGTGATCCGGTAGCTGCCGTCGCCGGCCGGTTCGGCGCGGGTGCGCAGCAGGGCGAGGTCCGAGCCCGCCTGCGGCTCGGTGAGGTTCATCGTGGCGGGCCACTCGCCCGAGACGAGCTTTTCCAGATAGCGCGTTTTCAAGTCGTCCGAGCCATGGGCGGCCACCGCCTCGATACCGCCCTGCGTCAGCAGCGGACACAGGCCGAAGGAGAGGTTCGCCGCGCTCCACATCTCGGTGCAGGCCGCCTCGATGGCCTTGGGCAGGCCTTGGCCGCCATGGTCCGCGTCGGCCGAGAGGCCGTTCCAGCCGCCTGCGGTGAAGGTGGCGTAGGCCTCCCGCCAGCCCGGCGGCGTGGTCACGCGGCCATCCTCGAAGCGCGTCCCGTGCCGGTCGCCGACCCGGTTCAGGGGAGCCAGCACGTCGGCGGCGATGCGCCCGGCCTCGGTGAGGATCGCCCGCGCGTCGTCCGGGTCGACGCTTTCGAGCCCCGCGATGTGGCGCAGGGCGAACAGCATCTCGGAGACGGGCGCGCGATAGCTCATCGGGTGGTCCTCACCATCTGCTCCGGCATTGCCTCGGTTTGACCCCGCCACGCTGCCGGCGCTACGGCGGGTAAGGTCTCAAACCACGGGGCGGCGCGAGGCCGCCGGAGATGGCATCCCGCATGAACAATCCGGGGTCAACATTCCCGGTCGAAACCCGGCTGCTGGCCGCCGATGCGGCCGGCATCGCGGAGGCGGCCTCGCTCCTGCGCGCGGGACGCCTCGTCGCCTTCCCGACGGAGACGGTCTACGGCCTCGGCGGCGACGCCACCGACCCTGCGGCGGTCGCCGCCATCTACTCGGCCAAGACCCGCCCGAGCTTCAACCCGCTGATCTCGCACGTCCCCGACACCGAGTCCGCCCGCGCGCAGGGCGGCTTCGACGCCGAGGCGGATCGCCTCGCGGAGGCGTTCTGGCCCGGCCCGCTCACCCTCGTCGTGCCTGCCTCGGGTGGGACGCGGGTCTGCGACCTCGCCCGCGCCGGCCTGCCGAGCCTCGCCCTGCGCGTGCCGGGCAGCGAGACGGCCCGCGCCCTGCTCGCCGCCGTCGGTCGCCCGATCGCCGGCCCCTCGGCCAACCGATCCGGCCGGGTCAGCCCGACACGGGCCGCCCATGTGCTGGCGGATCTGGATGGACGTATCGCGGCCGTGCTCGACGGCGGCGATACGCAAGTCGGGTTGGAATCGACGGTGGTGGCCTGCCTCGGCGGGCGGGCACGCCTGCTCCGGCCGGGGGGAATCACCCGTGAGCGCCTGCGCGATGTGCTCGGCTACGATCCCGCCGGGCCGGACGCCGCCGAGACCCACGCCCCCGTGGGGCCGGGCCTGCTCGCCTCGCATTACGCACCGAATGCCCGCGTGCGCCTCGACGCTACGGGGATCACCCCCGGCGAGGCGCTGATGCTGTTTGGATCGTACCGTCCGAACGGCTGGGAGAAGGCCGGCGCGGTCGTGAACCTCAGCGAGGCGGGGGATGCCGGCGAGGCGGCGGCGCGGCTCTTCGGGGCGCTGCGCGATCTCGATGCCTCGGGGGCCGAGACCATCGCGGTGGCGCCGATCCCGCCCGAAGGGCTCGGCGAGGCGATCCGCGACCGGCTCGGCCGAGCCGCGGCGCCCCGCTGATTTTTTTATGGAACAAGACGGCCGCGAGCCCGTTCATTGCTCAGGAAGGCCACTCAGCCCCCATACGGCCTTCAACCTTTCGAGGCTCGGAGCAATCCGAGCCTTTTCTTTTGGCCTCAGGCCAGCTTCGCCGCGATGCCGGCGACGTGGCGGCCCTGGAAGCGGGCGCCCTCGAGTTCGATCGGGCTCGGCTGGCGCGAACCGTCGCCATCGGCCAGCGTGCTGGCTCCGTAGGGCGTGCCGCCCTTCACCTGCTCGAGCCCAGCCTGGCCCTGGAACGCGTAAGGCAGGCCCACCACCACCATGCCGTGGTGGAACAGCACCGTATGGAAGCTGGTGAGGGTCGTCTCCTGGCCGCCATGCTGCGAGGCGGTGGACGTGAAGACCGAGCCGACCTTGCCGACCAGGGCGCCCTTCATCCACAGGCCGCCGGTCTGGTCGATGAACTGCTTCATCTGCGAGGCCATGTTGCCGTAGCGGGTCGGGGTACCGAAGATGATCGCATCGTAGTCCGGAAGCTCGGCCACGGTCGCGACGGGCGCCTGCTGATCGAGCTTGAAATGATTCTGCCGGGCGATCTCGTCCGGCACCAGTTCCGGCACGCGCTTCACCACGACCTCGGCGCCGGTCTCGCGGGCGCCTTCGGCGACGGCGTAGGCCATCTGCTCCACATGGCCGTAGGTCGAGTAGTAGAGTACAAGGATCTTGGCCATTGCGGTAACTCCTCTCGTCGGCCCCGGAGGGGCACGGTGCCGCTCACATCGCCCCTCCCGCCGCTTGCAGGAAGCCCATCACGTGCAAGAATGACCTTGCAGGATTGCAAGGATTGTGGATGCACGCCACCTGGGACGACTTCCGCTTCGTAAAGACCGTGGCGGACAAGCATGGGTTGACGGGCGCCGCCGAGGCCCTCGGCATCGACCATTCGACCGCTTTCCGGCGGCTCGGCGCCATCGAGAAATCCCTCGGCGTCGTCCTCTTCGAACGCCACCGGGGCGGATACACCGCCACCGCCGCCGGCCAGGCGATGCTCGACACGGCCGCGCGGATGGAAGCCGATGTCGATGGCTTCTCCCGCGATATCGTCGGGCAATCGGATGTAATGGCGGGAGAGCTGCGGATCACTGCCCCGACGAGCTTCGCCGGCACCTTCCTCATGCCGATCCTGGCCGACTTCTCGCGCAAGCACCCGGCGGTGCGGCTGCACCTGATCCTGGCGGAGGAAACCCTGAACCTGTCCCGCCGGGACGCCGACGTGGCGTTGCGCGCCAGTCGCGGCCCGGACGAGACCCTGGTCGGCCGGCGCCTGACCAATATCGGCTGGGCGCTCTACGGCGCGGCGGGCCGGACCTATGGGCCGCTGGCCGAGGAGAATTGGGTCGGTCTCGGCGAGAACGTGGCCGGCGGGGTGTTCGCGCGCTTCATTCGGCACCGGACATCGCCGGAGCGCATCGCCCTCTGTCTCAACGGTGTGGCGGGGTTGGGCGAGGCCATCGCCTCGGGCATCGGCATCGGCCCCCTCGCCTGCGTCGAAGGCGATGCCGATCCCCGCCTGCGGCGCCTCGGCGATCTGGAGCCCGAGTTGCAGACGGACCTATGGCTTCTCACCCATCAGGACCTGCGCCGGTCGGCACGAGTCCGCGCGTTCATGGACCACGTCGCGGCGGCGATGCAGCCCCTGCGACCCCTGTTCGAGGGCCGGGCAATCAGCCCTTGATCTCGAGGATCTCGACCTCGTTGCCGTTCACCTCGACCACGTCGCCGACGCTCTTGCCCGTGATGGCACGGGCGAGCGGCGCCACGTAGGAGATCGACCCCTTGTGCGGATCGGCCTCGTCCTCGCCGACGATTCGGAAGGTCTGCTTGGTTTCCTTGCCGGCATCGTCCTCGCGGACGATCGTCACGGTCGCGCCGAAATGCACGGTGTCGCCACCCTTCGGCTCCACGAGCTGCGCGGTGTTCTTCCGCGAAGCCCAGTAGCGCAGGTCGCGTCCGATGCGGGAATCCTCGGCCTTGTCGCTCGGGTCGAGCGACGAGACCTCCTTCTCCAGCCGCGCGACCTCGGCCTCGATCTGCGCGAGGCCTTCGGGCGTGACGAAGTTGGTGTGAGGCGAGATGGGACGGTCGGGAAGGTTCTCGAACGCTTCCCCGCCCTCGGGTTCTTTGACGAATGCGACACTCATGAAGTCATCAACAGGCTCGTTATGGCGACGGTTCCAGTATTCGCGCGAAATCCGCCTTAAGCCACTCTCACGACCGTGCGACCGCGCACCTGTCCGGCCAGGATCTCCTCGCCGAGCCTGCCGACCTCCTCCAGGCCGACCGTCCTGGTCATGGAGGCGAGCTTGTCGAGATCGAGCTCCCGCGCGATCCGCGCCCATGCCTCGCGCCGCTTCTTCTGCGGCGTCGTCACGCTGTTGATGCCGAGCAGCGAGACCCCGCGCAGGATGAAGGGCGCGACGGAGGTCGGCAGATCCATGCCCTGGGCGAGGCCGCAGGCCGCGACGGCACCATCCGCCTTGGTCATGGCCAGCACGTTGGCCAGGGTCGCGGAGCCCACCGCATCGACGGCCGCCGCCCAGCGCTCCTTGCCGAGCGGGCGGCCGGGCTTCTCCAACTCGGCCCGGTCGAGGATCTCGGCGGCGCCGAGGCTCTTGAGATAGTCGGCCTCGTTCGCCCGGCCGGTGGAGGCGATGACGTGCCAGCCCGCCCGCGCCAGCAGCGCGACCGCCACCGAGCCGACGCCGCCCGAGGCCCCCGTCACCAGCGCCGGACCATCGGCGGGCGTGACGCCGTGGGCATCGAGGGCCATCAGGGAGAGCATGGCCGTGTAGCCGGCCGTGCCGACTGCCATGGCCTGTTCCGGCGTCAGGCCCTGCGGGAGGGGCACCAGCCAGTCGCCCTTCACCCGTGCCTTCTCGGCATAGGCGCCGAGATGCGTCTCGCCGACGCCCCAGCCGGTGAGCACCACCTGATCGCCGGGCTTGTATTCGGGATGATCCGAGGACTCGACCGTACCGGCGAAATCGATGCCGGGAATCATGGGGAAACGGCGCACCACGGGGGAGCGGCCGGTGAGGGCGAGACCATCCTTGTAGTTGAGCGTCGAGTGGCCGACGCGGACGGTGACGTCACCCTCCATCAGGTCGGCTTCGTCGAAGTCGCGGAAGGCGAGGCTCTGCCCCCCGTCGGTCTTGTCGACCACCCACGCTTTGAACGTGCCCATCGCCTGCTCCTCCCAGTGTTGGCGGGGAGGTACGCCATGCGTCGTCGGAATCAAGACGGCCCGGATCGTCGATCCGGGCCGCGCGTCACTCAATAGCCGTCGTAGATGCTGCCGCGGGAGAAGCCGAGGCCGACGCCGATATCGGCCGAGCTGGCACCGGTGATGCCGAACGCATCCGGGATCGAGCCGACCAGCGGGCCGCCATAACCGGCGCCGTAGCCGCCGTAGCCGCCGCCGACCGGCACCCAGCCCGCCCGCGCCGGGGCCACCTGCACCCGGCGGCTGACCGTGGCGTATTCCGGCGGATAGGTCTCCGGCACCGTCTCGGCCGGGCGCACCAGCACGGTGCGCTGGCGCAGAGCGAAGCGCGGGGGGGTGACGACCCAGCAGCCGATCAATTCGCCGCCGGGGCCACGGCTCGTCTGCCAGACGCGACCGCCGGGGGCGACCATCACCTGCTCCTGCACCGTGTCGTAGACCGGCGGGATGGTGCGGTAGACGGTGCGCGGCGGGCGCACGAGCACGTTCTGCTGCACCGTGTCGTAGACCGGCGGCGTGGTCGCGTAGCGGTAGCAGCCGCCACCGTAGCAGCCTCCGGCCATGGCCGGGGCGGCGAAGAACAGGCCGCCCAGGGCGGCGGCCATCAGAACAGTCTTGGTGACCGGCGCGGCCATCGTTGCGAACCTCTTCGAGCGCGGGACAATCCGGGCCGCGGTGAATTCCGCGCCCTACGCTCATCAAGGAAAGCAGTATCCCGAGCTTCGCAGCAACCGAGATCCTCAATCAGAGTAAAATTAATCTATGGGCCTAACTGCGTAGATCCCATATGATTCGCGCGTTAACTGTTGTTCGCGTTATTCCGGAACCAAATGAGCTTGCGCCCGCGCCGGCAAACAAAAACCCCCGCCGGCTTGGGCCGGGCGGGGGGCTTGAAGGCGCGGGTCGTCGGTCGGCTCAGGTCTGGCCGGGCTTCAGGCCGTAGAAGATGTGCCGGCCGATCACGTCGAGCTTGCGCATCCGGCGGGACCAGCCGGGACGGACATAATCGGCGTGGTAGTGGGTCGCGCCGCCGACCTCGGCGACATAGGTCCGCCCTTCGAGGACGGAGCGGGCGACGCGGGTGGCGTTCGACCAGGCCGAGGCATCGCCGATGCGCAGCGACTTGCCCTCGCAGGCGAAGGAGAACTGGCAGCCCATGTAATGGTGCCGGTTCTGGTAGACGACCCCACAGATGCTCGGCGGATAGAGGCCGCTCTTCACCCGGTTGAGCACCACCTGGGCAACGGCGGCTTGCCCCGTCTCGGACTCGCTCCGGGCCTCGAAATACACCGCCTCGGACAGGCAGCGCTGCTCCTTGTCCTGGGCTTCCGGGTCGATCAGGTCGGCGTAACGGCTGCGTGCCTCGTCGGTCGGCGCCGGCTCGATCTCGGCACCGCTGCGCAGGGGATATTCCGGCATCGCGAGGCTCGCGGCGGTGATCTCCACCGGGATCGCGTCCGCCGGGGCCGGCGTGGTGGAGGACAGGGCGACCGCCTTCGGCACCGCCGGGGTCGAGCCGTCGAAGCGGTTCCCGTCCTCGTCGTCGGTGAGGTCGGCGCTGGCCGCGCCCGTGGATTCGGCGGTGCCGGCGCCCGTCGTCAGGCCGAGATCGGCGACGGGGACGAAGCCGGAGATCGGCTCGGCCTCCGCATCCCACACGGCCGAGCCGGTGGTGAGCAGGCCGCTGACGCCGCCGGTCACGTCGCCGAACAGCATGGCCATGCCGGTTTCGCGGGTGAAGGCGATCGGTTCCGGGCGCAGCGGATCCTCACCGATCCGCCGGATGGCCGCGCCGATCAGCGTGGTACCGCCGGGCATGGCAGGCACGGCGCGGCGGATATCGGCGGCGCCGAGCACACCTGAGCCCACGGTGCTCTCGGTGCCTGCGCTCGCGGTGAAGGAAACAAGCAACCCGAGCCCAGCCATCCACGGCGTGAACACCGCCGAAAGCCAGCGCAGGTGGGTCTCCTTTCGCACTCGTCTCGTCGCCACGACCCGCCGATCCGTTCCGAAGTGCCGCAACCGCCACGCTGCCCGCCGATGGCGGCGGCAAGTGGCCCTCGCGAAATTTATCGGGCGGGATGGTTGATCGGTGGTTAACGGGCCGGGCGCACGGGGCGGATACGAAAAAGGGCGACCTTTCGGCCGCCCCTTCTCGGTCTCACGATGGTGCCGCGATCACTCGGCGGCGGGCGGAAGGCCCTCGACCGGGTCGATCCCGCTCTCGGTCTGGCGCTGCTGGAGGATGAGGTTGTCGCGGCGGCGGGCCACCGAGCGGATGTCGGCGACGAGCGAACCGGTGCCGGCCGGGATGAGCGAGCCGACGATGACGTTCTCCTTCAGCCCCTCCAGCGTGTCGACCTTGCCGTTAACGGCGGCTTCGGTGAGCACGCGGGTGGTCTCCTGGAACGAGGCCGCCGAGATGAACGACTTCGTCTGGAGCGACGCCTTGGTGATGCCGAGCAGAACCGGCACGCCCTGGATCGGCTTCTTGCCCTCGGCAATTAGCTTCTCGTTGAACTCGGCGAGTTCGGTCCGGTCGATCTGGTCACCCGAGAGGATGTCCGAATCGCCGCCATCGGTCACTTCGACCTTCTGCAGCATCTGCCGGACGATCACCTCGATGTGCTTGTCGTTGATCGACACGCCCTGCAGCCGGTAGACCTCCTGGATCTCGTTGACGAGGTAAGCGGCAAGCTCCTCCACGCCCTTGATCGCCAGGATGTCGTGCGGCGCCGGGTTGCCGTCGACGATGTAGTCGCCGATCTCGACCACGTCCCCGTCCTGCAAGTGGATGTGCTTGCCCTTGGGAATCAGGTACTCGACCGCCTCCGACCCGTCATGCGGCGTCAGCGTCAGGCGACGCTTGTTCTTGTAGTCGCGCCCGAAGGCGATGGTGCCCGACTTCTCGGCGATGATCGCCGCGTCCTTCGGGCGCCGGGCTTCGAACAGCTCCGCCACCCGCGGCAGACCGCCGGTGATGTCGCGGGTCTTGGCCGAGTCGGTGGAGACGCGGGCGAGGATGTCGCCGGCCTTCACCTTGGCTCCCGGATCGTAGCCGATGATGGCATCGACCGGCAGCGCGTAACGGGCATCCGACCCGCGCGGCAGCTTCACGGCCTTCCCGTCCTTGTCGACCACTACCATCGAAGGCTTCAGGTCGGACGTCCGGGCGGAGCCGCGCCAATCGATCACGACGCGCTTGGCGATACCCGTCGACTCGTCGGTCGTCTCGGTGATCGACTGGCCGTCGTAGAGGTCCTCGTAGGCCACGATGCCGTCGACCTCGGTGAGGATCGGACGGGTATAGGGGTCCCACTCGGCGATCCGCTGGCCGCGCTTGATCTTGTCGCCCTCGTCCACGCGGACACGGGCGCCGTATTGCAGGCGGTGGACCGCCCGCTCGACCCCGTCCGCCCCGACGATGACCACCGCCACGTTGCGGCCGGTCGCGACCAGATCGCCGTCCGAGTTCTTCGCCAGAGCCCGGTTGCGGATCTTGATCGTGCCCTCGAAGCTCGACTCGATGAACGACGAGTCGGCGATCTGAGCGGCGCCGCCGATGTGGAAGGTGCGCATCGTGAGCTGGGTGCCCGGCTCGCCGATGGACTGCGCCGCGATGACGCCGACCGCCTCGCCCATGTTGACGGGCGTGCCGCGGGCGAGATCGCGCCCGTAGCAGGTGGCGCAGACGCCGCTGCGGGTGGCGCAGACCAGCACGGAGCGGATCTTCACCTCCTGGATGCCGGCGGCGTTGATCGCCGGCAGGTGCTTCTCCTCGATGGTCTCGCCGGTCTTCACGATGACCGTGCCGTCCTGCGCGACCAGATCCTCCGCGGCCGCGCGGCCGAGGATGCGGGTGGCCAGCGTCGCGACCACCTGGCCGGCATCGACGATGGCGCGCATCTTGATGCCGTTGGTCGTGCCGCAATCCACCTCGCGGATCACCGCGTCCTGCGCCACGTCGACGAGGCGGCGGGTCAGATAGCCGGAGTTGGCGGTCTTCAGGGCGGTGTCGGCGAGGCCCTTACGGGCGCCGTGCGTGGAGTTGAAGTACTCCAGCACGTCCAGACCTTCCTTGAAGTTCGAGATGATCGGCGTCTCGATGATCTCGCCCGAGGGCTTGGCCATCAGGCCGCGCATCGCCGCGAGCTGCTTCATCTGCGCGGGCGAACCACGGGCGCCCGAGTGGGACATCATGTAGATCGAGTTGACCTGCTTGTCGGCCCCGTTCTCGTCCTTCTTCACCGCCGAGATGCGGCCCATCATCTCCTGGGCCAGCTTGTCCGAGCACTTCGCCCAGGCATCGACGACCTTGTTGTACTTCTCGCCCTGGGTGATGAGGCCGTCGTTGTACTGCTGCTCGTAATCCTTCACGAGCGTGCGCGTGCCCTCGACGATCTCCCACTTGTTCTCCGGCACGACCATGTCGTCCTTGCCGAAGGAGATGCCGGCCTTGAACGCGTGGTTGAAGCCCAGCGCCATGATCCGGTCACAGAAGATCACCGACTCCTTCTGACCGCAGTGGCGGTAGACGGTGTCGATCATCGCCGAGATCTCCTTCTTGGTCATCAGCTTGTTGACGACGTCGAAGGGCACCTTCCGGTGCAGGGGCAGCGCCCCCGACAGGATCACGCGGCCGGGGGTGGTCTCGTAGGTCTTGGTCAGCGGCTCGCCATCGGGGCCGATGCCCTTCCAGCGCCACTTGATCTTCGAGTGCAGCTTCACGGCGCCGGCGGCGAGAGCGTGCTCGAGCTCGCCGACATTGCCGTAGACGCCCTGCATCGGGTTCTGCTTGTTGGTCGCGTCGAAGGCGCCCGGAAGGCCCTCGCCCACGATCGACAGGTAGTAGAGGCCGAGCACGATGTCCTGCGAGGGCACGATGATCGGCTGGCCGTTGGCCGGATGCAGGATGTTGTTCGTCGACATCATGAGGACGCGCGCTTCCAGCTGCGCCTCGAGCGACAGAGGGACGTGCACGGCCATCTGGTCGCCGTCGAAGTCGGCGTTGAACGCGGCGCAGACCAGCGGGTGCAGCTGGATCGCCTTGCCCTCGATCAGCTTCGGCTCGAAGGCCTGGATGCCCAGACGGTGGAGCGTCGGCGCGCGGTTCAGCATCACCGGGTGCTCGCGGATCACCTCATCGAGGATGTCCCAAACCTCCGGCTTCTCCTTCTCCACGAGCTTCTTGGCCTGCTTGACGGTGGCCGAGAAACCCTTGGCGTCGAGGCGCGCGTAGATGAACGGCTTGAACAGCTCCAGAGCCATCTTCTTCGGCAGGCCGCACTGGTGCAGCTTCAGCTCCGGGCCCACCACGATGACCGAACGGCCCGAGTAGTCGACGCGCTTGCCGAGCAGGTTCTGGCGGAACCGGCCCTGCTTGCCCTTCAGCATGTCGGCCAGCGACTTCAGCGGACGCTTGTTGGCACCCGTGATGACGCGACCACGGCGGCCGTTGTCGAACAGGGCGTCGACCGCCTCCTGCAACATCCGCTTCTCGTTGCGGATGATGATGTCCGGCGCGCGCAGCTCGATCAGCCGCTTCAGGCGGTTGTTGCGGTTGATGACGCGGCGGTACAGGTCGTTGAGGTCGGACGTGGCGAAGCGGCCGCCGTCCAGCGGGACCAGCGGGCGCAGGTCCGGCGGGATCACGGGGATCACCGTCAGGATCATCCACTCCGGCTTGTTGCCGGACATCTGGAACGCCTCGATGATCTTGAGGCGCTTCAGCAGCTTCTTAGGCTTCAGCTCGGAGGTCGTGACCGCGATCTCCTCGCGGAGGTCGTTGGCGATCTTGTCGAGGTCGAGCTCCTGGAGGATCCGGCGGATCGCCTCGGCGCCGATCATGGCGGTGAAGCTGTCCTCGCCGTACTCCTCCTGAGCGCGCAGGTACTCCTCCTCCGTCAGGAGCTGACGCTCCTTGAGGGGGGTGAGGCCCGGCTCGATGACGCAGTACGACTCGAAGTACAGGATCCGCTCGAGGTCCTTGAGGGCCATGTCGAGCAGGAGGCCGATGCGCGAGGGCAGCGACTTCAGGAACCAGATGTGCGCGACGGGGGCGGCCAGCTCGATGTGGCCCATGCGGTCGCGCCGGACGCGCGCCAGCGTCACCTCGACGCCGCACTTCTCACAGATGACGCCCTTGTACTTCATGCGCTTGTACTTGCCGCACAAGCACTCGTAGTCCTTGATCGGCCCGAAGATGCGCGCGCAGAACAGGCCGTCGCGCTCGGGCTTGAAGGTCCGGTAGTTGATGGTCTCGGGCTTCTTGATCTCCCCGTAGGACCAGGAGAGGATCTTCTCCGGCGACGAGATCGAAATCTTGATCTGGTCGAAGCTAACCGGCTGGGGCTGCTGGTTGAAAAGGTTCATGACCTCTTGGTTCATGATCCGCTCCTCGGCTCGACGCCGCCGGCCCCGCGCCGGGCCGCAGCGTCTTCAAAAAAAAGGGCCGGCGCCGCGCCCTCACGGGCTCTGCTGCCGTCGTGCCGGAGGCTCCTCCCCTCCCCGCTCGACCGTGGCGGCGCGAACGCCGCCACGGGAGGTGTTTTGCTACACGATCACTCCGCCGCGTCGGCGGGCGGCTCCAGCTGGTCGTTCGCCGCCTTCTTGGAGGACGTCAGCTCGACGTTGAGGCCGAGCGAGCGCATCTCCTTGACGAGCACGTTGAACGACTCGGGGATGCCCGCCTCGAACGTGTCGTCGCCGCGCACGATGGCCTCGTAGACCTTGGTGCGGCCGGCCACGTCGTCCGACTTGACGGTGAGCATCTCCTGCAGGGTGTAGGCGGCGCCGTAAGCTTCCAGCGCCCAGACCTCCATCTCGCCGAAGCGCTGACCGCCGAACTGCGCCTTACCGCCCAGCGGCTGCTGGGTGACGAGCGAGTACGGGCCGATCGACCGGGCGTGGATCTTGTCGTCCACGAGGTGGTGGAGCTTCAGCATATAGATGTAGCCCATCGTGACCTTGCGGTCGAAGGGCTCGCCGGTGCGCCCGTCGTAGAGCGTCGACTGCGCCGAGCGGTCCAGCCCGGCCATCTCCAGCATCTGCTCGATATCCGCCTCCTTGGCGCCGTTGAACACCGGAGTGGCCATCGGCACGCCGCGACGGACGTTGTTGCCCGCCTCCAGCAGATCCTCGTCGGACAGGCCTTCAAGCTCCGAGGGGGAGTAGATGGACTGCATCTCCTCCTTCAGGGGGGCGATGTCCTGGTTCTTCAGATAGGCATCGACCGCCTTCGCGACCTTGCGACCCAAGCCCGCAGCAGCCCAGCCCAGGTGCGTCTCGAGGATCTGACCGACGTTCATCCGGCTCGGCACGCCGAGCGGGTTGAGCACGATATCGGCATGGGTGCCGTCCTCAAGGAACGGCATGTCCTCGATCGGCACGATCCGCGACACGACACCCTTGTTGCCGTGACGGCCGGCCATCTTGTCGCCCGGCTGGATCTTGCGCTTCACCGCCACGAAGACCTTGACCATCTTCATGACGCCGGGGGGCAGCTCATCGCCGCGCTGCAGCTTCTCGACCTTGTCGAGGAAGCGCTGCTCGAGGCGCTTCTTCGACTCGTCGTACTGCTTCTGCATCGCTTCCATCTCGGTCATGAGACGGTCGTCGATGACGGCGAACTGCCACCATTGCGAACGGGGGTAGTCGTTGATCAGCTCGCGGGTGAGCGTGGTGTCCTTCTTGAAGCCCTTCGGCCCGGCCACCGGCGCCTGACCGATCAGCACATCCGCCAGACGGGCGTAGGTGTTGCGGTCGAGGATCGCCTGCTCGTCGTCGCGGTCCTTCGCGAGACGCTCGATCTCCTCGCGCTCGATCGCCTGGGCGCGCTCGTCCTTGTCGACGCCGTGCCGGTTGAACACCCGCACCTCGACGATGGTGCCGGTGACGCCCGGGGGCACGCGCAGGGACGTGTCGCGCACGTCCGAGGCCTTCTCGCCGAAGATGGCGCGGAGGAGCTTCTCCTCCGGCGTCATCGGGCTCTCGCCCTTCGGCGTGATCTTGCCGACGAGGATGTCGCCGGCATGGACCTCGGCGCCGATGTAGACGATGCCCGCCTCATCGAGGTTCTTGAGCGCCTCTTCCGAGACGTTCGGGATGTCGCGGGTGATTTCCTCCGGACCCAGCTTGGTGTCGCGGGCCATCACCTCGAACTCCTCGATGTGGATCGAGGTGAACACGTCATCCTTCACGATCCGCTCGGAGAGCAGGATCGAGTCCTCGAAGTTGTAGCCGTTCCACGGCATGAACGCGACGAGCACGTTCCGGCCGAGCGCCAGCTCGCCGAACTCGGTCGAGGGACCGTCGGCGATGATCTCGCCCTTCTTCACCGACTCGCCGACGCGGACCAGCGGCTTCTGCGTGATGCAGGTCGACTGGTTGGAGCGCTGGAACTTCTGCAGCCGGTAGATGTCGACGCCCGGCTTGTTGGCGTCGGCCTCTTCCGTGGCGCGGATGACGATACGGGTGGCGTCCACCTGATCGACGATGCCCGTGCGCCGGGCGGCGATGGCCGCGCCGGAATCGCGGGCGACCACCGCCTCCATGCCGGTGCCCACGAACGGGGCGTCGGCGCGGACGAGCGGCACCGCCTGGCGCTGCATGTTCGAGCCCATGAGGGCGCGGTTGGCGTCGTCGTTCTCGAGGAACGGGATGAGCGCCGCCGCCACCGACACGAGCTGCTTCGGCGACACGTCCATGAGGTCGACGCGCTCGGGGCCGACGACGATCACCTCGCCCGCCCGGCGGCAGACCACGAGGTCTTCCGTGAGCTTGCGGGCCTCGTCCATCTGCGCGTTGGCCTGGGCGACGTAGTACTTCGCCTCTTCCATGGCCGAGAGGTAGGCGACCTCATCCGTCACCACGCCGTCGCGGACGCGGCGGAACGGGGTCTCGATGAAGCCGTACTTGTTCACGCGGGCGAAGGTCGCCAGCGAGTTGATGAGGCCGATGTTCGGGCCTTCCGGCGTCTCGATCGGGCAGATGCGGCCGTAATGGGTCGGGTGCACGTCGCGCACCTCGAAGCCGGCGCGCTCGCGGGTCAGACCGCCCGGGCCGAGCGCCGAGAGACGACGCTTGTGCGTGACCTCGGAGAGCGGGTTGGTCTGGTCCATGAACTGCGACAGCTGCGACGAGCCGAAGAACTCGCGCACCGCCGCCGCAGCCGGCTTCGCGTTGATCAGGTCCTGCGGCATCACCGTGTCGATGTCGACCTGGCTCATGCGCTCGCGGATGGCGCGCTCCATGCGGAGCAGGCCCAGCCGGTACTGGTTCTCCATGAGCTCGCCGACCGAGCGCACCCGGCGGTTGCCGAGGTGGTCGATGTCGTCGATCTCGCCCTTGCCGTCGCGCAGCTCCACGAGGGCCTTCACCACCGCCAGCATGTCTTCCTTGCGCAGCGTGCGCACGGTGTCGGCGGCGTCGAGGTCGAGACGCATGTTCATCTTCACGCGGCCGACCGCCGAGAGGTCGTAGCGCTCGGAATCGAAGAACAGCGAGTGGAACATCGCCTCGGCGGTGTCGAGCGTCGGCGGCTCGCCCGGACGCATGACCCGGTAGATGTCGAACAGCGCGCCTTCACGGCCGGAGTTCTTGTCCACGGCCAGCGTGTTGCGGATGTACGGCCCGATGTTGACGTGGTCGATGTCGAGCACCGGCAATTCGGTGACGCCGACATCATCCAGCGACTTCAGCAGCTTCTCGGTGATCTCCTCGCCGGCTTCGGCCCAGATCTCGCCCGTCTGCATGTTGACGAGGTCCTCGGCGATGTACTGGCTGACGAGATCCTCGTCGGTCGCCTTGAGGAACTTCACACCCTTATCGGTGATCTGGCGGGCGTTGCGGGCGTTGAGCTTCTTGCCCGCCTCCAGCACGACCTCGCCGGATTCGGCGTCGATCAGGTCGGTGGTGGCCTTCATGCCCTTCATGCGCTCGGCATCGAACGGCACGCGCCAGTCGGCGCCGTCGCGGTCGTAGACCACGCGGTTGTAGAAGGTCGAGAGGATTTCCTCGCCGTCGAGGCCCAGAGCGTAGAGCAGCGAAGTCACCGGCAGCTTGCGCTTCCGATCGATGCGGACATGCACGATGTCCTTCGCGTCGAACTCCACGTCGAGCCACGAACCCCGGTACGGGATGATGCGGGCGGCGAACAGGAGCTTGCCCGAGGAGTGGGTCTTGCCCTTGTCATGGTCGAAGAAGACGCCCGGCGAGCGGTGCATCTGCGAGACGATGACGCGCTCGGTGCCGTTGACGATGAAGGTGCCGTTCTCCGTCATCAGGGGCATGTCGCCCATGTAGACGTCCTGCTCCTTGATGTCCTTCACGGACTTGGCCTGGGTGTCCGGATCGACATCGAACACGATGAGGCGCAGCGTCACCTTCAGCGGAGCCGCGAAGGTGATGCCGCGCTGGCGGCACTCGTCCACGTCGTATTTCGGGGGCTCGAACGTGTAGCGCACGAACTCGAGCAGGGCCGTCGCGGCGAAGTCCGAAATCGGGAAGACCGACTTGAACACGCTCTGCAGGCCCTCGTCGGCGCGGCCGCCCTCCGGCTCGTCGACCATCAGGAACTGGTCGTAGGATGCCTTCTGAACCTCGATGAGGTTCGGCATCTGCGCCACTTCCTTGATCTTGCCGAAGAACTTCCGAATGCGCTTGCGACCGACCAGCGTATTGGCCATGTGACCTCGCTCCATTCCGCGTGCCCGTTGCCCGGGGAAGCGCGAGGCTCCCGCACCGTGGCTGTGACGCGCGCCCCGCCGGACCACGCCACCCGTCCAGAATTCCGCCGAACCCGTTCCAGGGCCCATCGGTCGCCCGAAGCGACCTTAGCCCGCGGGTGCGAACACCCGCGGGCTCCGGTCCCGGTCAGCCCAGAGCGGACCGCCGGGGAATGATGGGCCGATGCCGGCCCATCGCCGTCTTACTTGAGCTCGACCTTGGCGCCAGCCTTCTCGAGCTGGGCCTTGAGCTTGGCGGCGTCGTCCTTGGACACGCCTTCCTTGACCGGCTTCGGAGCGCCCTCGACCAGGTCCTTGGCTTCCTTGAGGCCGAGGCCGGTGATCGCGCGGACCTCCTTGATGACCTCGATCTTCTTGTCGCCGGCGTTGGCGAGCACGACCGTGAACTCGGTCTGCTCCTCGGCGGCGGCGGCAGCGCCACCACCGGCGGCCGGGCCGGCGGCGACGGCGACGGCGGCAGCAGCCGAGACGCCCCACTTCTCTTCGAGCATCTTGGCGAGCTCGGCGGCCTCGAGAACGGTCAGCGACGACAGGTCGTCGACGATCTTGGCGAGATCAGCCATGGTGATGTCCTTTCAGAATATCGGTTCGAACGGTTGGGATTTGAAGGGGCCTCAGGCGGCCTCGTCCTTCTTGGCATAGGCCCCGAACACGCGGGCGAGCTTGGCCGCCGGCGCCGTGCTGAGCTGAGCGATCTTGGTCGCGGGAGCCTGGATGAGGCCCACGAGCTTGGCGCGCAGTTCGTCGAGCGACGGGAGCGAGGCGAGCGCCTTCACACCATCGGGGTTCAGGGAGGTCGTGCCCATCGCGCCGCCAAGGATCACGAGCTTGTCGTTGGTCTTGGCGAAGTCGACCGCGACCTTCGCGGCTGCGACCGGATCGCCCGAATAGGCGAGCAGGGTCGGGCCCTTCAGGAGCGGCTTGATGGAGGCGACATCCGTGCCTTCCAGAGCGATGCCGGCGAGGCTGTTCTTGGCGACCTTCACGGTGGCGCCGGCCTGCTTCATCTGCGAGCGCAGCTTCTGCATGTCGGCGACCGTGAGGCCCTTGTAGTGGGCCACGACGACGACGGCGCTCTGATTGAACACGCCGTTGAGCGTCGAGACGAGATCAGCCTTTGCTGTCCTGTCCACTGGGCTCTCTCCGGTTGGCGGAGCCTGGGTTGGCTCCGCCGGTTGCACATGCCGCCCGGACGTGCTCGGCCTCGCGAAAGACCGTGAACGTCCGAACGACGCTTCGCGGCCCTGTCCCCGACGAACCCCTGAGCGGGACCCCGCGGGTGAGTTGGTTCAAACCGATTGCCTGCCTGGGCCGAAGCCAAGGCGCGGCTGTCGTCAAACGTCGGTCATCCCCGTCTGTGCAGGCTGGGGGATTAAGCCGGCGAACCGGCGCCTGCAGTCTCGGACAGGACACGGCCGGACTGGGCTCCACCGGGCTTGTCGCCCACTGGATCCCGCCGGCCAGTGACGCCCGGTTGCCCGGACGACATTTCGAACGGAAACCGGCCTATCGGCCGTCTCCCTTAGTCAAGTGAATAGCGTGAGGCGCGGTGTATAGAACCTAGCAAGCCGCCTGCCAAGAGCCGAAGCGCGACTTTTCCGCCGCAGGCAAGGGGCAAAGGCCGGAATGGCTGCCATGCATCGCCTCGCGCAGCTGGCAGCGGCGATCCCGGTGGCTTTGCTTTTTCGCGAGTCGGGGATATCTTCCTTGGCGAGGACCCGCGGGAGGCACCCCGCGAGCTCTCTTATCAGACGATCAGGGCTAGATCATCAAAGCGAGATGGATGGCGAACCGCCACCCATCTCGCGTTTTCGCGATGGTGATTCTCACCATCAGCGGAAACATGATCAACGTCCTCACCTCCTCCGACAGGCCTGCTCTCTGGCGGCGGCCGGCTAGCTCCGCCACAGGCTTCCATGCCCGAAGCCGTCGCATCGGAGGATGATCGACTGACCGGCCAAGCTTAGGACCGGCGTCTCAGACTGTCACGTCTTGGCCCCGTCCTTGAGGGCCTATTTTCGCATCGAGGCAAAGCTTCCTTCGCCTCAATGGCTTATCCACACGACTTACACTGGTCTTTCGGTGGCCGGACAAAACCCGCGGTGGTTGCGACCTAGGCCGCCTCGCGCTCCGGCACGAATCGCCGCCGGGCGTTCTCCCACCATGTCCGCTCCTGCGCTTCTTTCGCCTCGGCGGCCTTGGCCGCGTAGAACGAGGCGTTGTGCTCGCCGCGCAGGGCCTCACGCGTGAAGCGGATCAGGTGGTGGGCGACGAAGCCCATGTTGAACACCGCCTCGATCTGCCCGCGCTTCAGGGCGAAACCCGCCGCCCGCCAGAACGGACCGCGATAGTCGGAGAACAGGCCGACCCGCGTGATGATGTTGAAGCCGAGGATCAGCCCGCGCCGCAGGTTGGTGAAGGTGAGCTTTCCCGCCGTCGGCGTGACGATCCGGTGCGGATAAGTCGTCTCGCACTGGTGCTTGAACCGCTCGAAGATCTTCTCCGGATCGTAGGCGTGGGCGATGGCCCGCCGCCAACTGGAGACCACCGTATCGTGCGGGCGCTTGAACAGGACGTTCGATTCGAGCGCCGCATCGTGGACGAGGCGGCCTTCCTTCTCCAGCCGGTCCCAAAGGGGGGTCTTCGGCAGGGCCTGGAGCAGATTGATCGTCAGCACGGGGATCGCAGAGCGATCGATGAAGTCGATCAGGTTCTGCTCGGACTGGTCGGAATCCGAGTCGAGGCCGAGGATGATGCCCGACGTGACCTCCAACCCGTAGGAGTTGAGGGTCGAGATGGCCTCGTACATCGGCACGGCGGCGTTGTGGGTCTTGTCGATGCCCTTCAGCGCCTCGGCCTCCGGCGTCTCGATGCCGACGAACACCGTCATGAAGTTCGCCTGCCGCATCAGCTCGAGAATCTCGGGCTGCTTGGCCATGTTGAGGGTCGCCTCGCAGGCGAACTGAAGCGGGTAGTTGTTCCGCTTCTGCCACTCCACCAGCACCGGCAGCATCTCGCGCGTCGCCTTGCGGTTGCCGATGAAATTGTCGTCCACGAAGTAGACGACCGCCGGGTGGCCCGGCTGGCTGACGATGGCATCGAGCTCGGCGCAGAGCTGCTCAGGCGTCTTGAGACGGGGCTGGCGGCCGTAGAGCTGGGGGATATCGCAGAACTCGCAGCGATACGGGCAGCCCGACGAGAATTGCAGCGAGCCGATCAGGTAGCGCTTGAGCGGCACGGCCTCGTAGGCCGGCGTCGGGAAATCGGCGAGGGCCAGACGGTCGCCGGTCTCGTAGGTCTCCTGCGAGGCGGGGCGTTGGACGCCGGCATCGAGGCGGGCGATCAGCCGGTCGGTGGCATCGCCGATCTCACCGATATGGAGACAGTCGAAATCCGGGTACTTCTCCGGCGCGCCGGAGACCGAGGGGCCGCCGAGAACCGCGAGCTTGCCGGCCGCCTGGGCCCGCTCGCAGATGTCGTGGATCTGCCCTTCCTGGATGTGCATGCCGGAGACGAACACCGCGTCCGCCCAGGCGAAATCGGCCGCTGTGGCGCGCTTGATGTTCTCGTCGATGAAACGGCACTCCCAGGTCTCGGGCATGTAGGCCGCGATGACGAGGAGCCCCTGGGGCGGCATGAACGCCTTCACCCCGCCCATCAATGGATAGGCGTGGGAGAATGTGCCGAAGGACGGCGTGTAGGCGGGGAAGACGCAGAGGATGCGTCGACGGGACGTGACGGAGACGGTGCTACGCATGGGGGCCTATCTAGCACAGCTAATCGCGTCGGCGCCCCCTTCGCGGCCACGAAGGTGCGATTGAACGCGCCGACCTGCGCTGGAAACACAAAACGCCCAGCCGTTGCCGGCCGGGCGCTTCGCTACGTCGCAGGTTGCGAGCGATCAGGCGGTCAGAACCGTGTTCGGCTCGACCTTCACGCCCGGACCCATCGTCGAGGTGACGGCGATGCGCTGGACATAGGTGCCCTTGGCCCCCGCCGGCTTGGCCTTGGCGACCGCATCGGCGAACGCCTTGATGTTCTCGACGAGCTTGTCGACGTCGAACGAGACCTTGCCGACGCCGGCATGGATGATGCCGGCCTTCTCGACGCGGAACTCCACGGCGCCGCCCTTGGCGGCGGCCACGGCGCCCTTCACGTCCATGGTGACGGTGCCGACCTTCGGGTTCGGCATCAGGCCGCGCGGGCCCAGCACCTTACCGAGACGGCCAACCAGCGGCATCATGTCCGGGGTCGCGATGCAGCGGTCGAAGTCGATCTTGCCGCCCTGGACGATCTCGAGGAGATCCTCGGCGCCGACGATGTCGGCACCCGCCGCCTTGGCGTCATCCGCCTTGGCGCCACGGGCGAAGACCGCCACGCGCACCGTCCGGCCGGAACCGTTCGGCAGGTTGCAGACGCCGCGGACCATCTGGTCGGCGTGGCGCGGATCGACGCCGAGGTTCATGGAGACCTCGACGGTCTCGTCGAACTTCGCGGTCGCCCGCTCCTTCACGAGCTTGACCGCCTCGGCGATCGAATAGAGCTTGGTCGGCTCCAGGCCCTCGCGGGCGGCGCGGATGCGCTTTCCTTCGCGTGCCATGTGTCCCTCCTCAGGCCGTAATTTCGAGGCCCATGGCCCGGGCGGAACCCCGGATCATGGCAACGGCCGCCTCGACGGAATCACAGTTGAGGTCGGGCATCTTCTTCTCGGCGATCTCGCGAAGCTGGGCCTCGGTGATCTTGCCGACCGTCGGGCCCTTGCCCGGGGTCTTGGAGCCGGAGGCCGGCTTCTTGCCGATCTTCAGGCCAACCGCCTTCTTGAGGAAGAACGTGACCGGGGGCTGCTTCATCTCGAAGGTGAAGGACCGGTCCTGATACGCGGTGATGATCACCGGAATCGGGGTGCCCTTCTCCATCTGCGCGGTCTTCGCGTTGAAGGCCTTGCAGAATTCCATGATGTTGAGGCCGCGCTGACCGAGCGCGGGGCCGATCGGCGGCGACGGGTTGGCGGCGCCGGCCGGGACCTGAAGCTTCACGTAGCCCGTGATCTTCTTCGCCATAGGGACTGCTCCCAATGTTCATCCGCCCCCACGCTGCCGAGGCGCGGCGGGTCGGACGGTTGCAGGTCGCGGTGCGATCCGAAGCTCCCGGAGGCGAAGCCGGGCGGATCTCCCGCGGGTGTTACGCTCAGGCCTTCTCGACCTGGGCGTATTCCAGTTCCACCGGGGTGGCGCGGCCGAAGATCGACACGGCCACCTTCAGGCGGGAACGGGCATCGTCGATTTCCTCGACGGTGCCGTTGAAGCTCGCGAACGGGCCATCCGCCACGCGGACGGTCTCGCCGATCTCGAAGGAGATCGAGGGCTTGGGACGGTCGACGCCTTCGGCGACCTGACCCTTGATGCGCTCGGCCTCGGCGTCCGGGATCGGCACCGGCTTGGACTTGTCCGCGCCGAGGAAGCCCGTGACCTTCGGGGTGTTCTTGATGAGGTGGTAGACCTCGTCGGTCAGGTCGCACTTCACCAGCACGTAGCCCGGGAAGAACTTGCGCTCGGCATCGACCTTACGGCCGCGACGAACCTCGACGACCTTCTCGGTCGGGACCATCACCTCGTCGAACAGGTCGGTCAGCCCGCGTTGCGCGGCCTGGTCCTTGATGGACTGGGCGACCTTGTTCTCGAAATTCGAATAGGCGTGGACGATATACCAGCGCTTGGACACGGCTTTCGCTCAACTCCGATGAAGTCCGGGGCGTGACGCCCCTCAGAGCCCGAGGATCAGGCCGACGATGAAGCGCATGGCCTGATCGACCACGGTGAAGAACAGGCTCGTCACCACCACCATGATGAAGACCATCATCGTGGTGATCGTGGTCTCGCGGCGGGACGGCCACGTGACCTTGCGTCCCTCGTCGCGCACCTGCGAGAAGAACTCGCCGGGCCCGACACGCTTCTGGGGCACCTTGGCAGGCGGAGTCTGACGGGCCGGCGGCGCAACATCGCGGCCGCGGTTCGTGCCGCGGGCGAGGTCCACCTTCTTCGTCGCTTCGTTCGATGCCATGGCGCCAGATTCGTTGACGGATTCGTGCCTTTCGGCCGCGTTCAAAAACGCGAACGACCGGCGCCGAGGGCCATTCCGGCCCACACCGACGGTCGTTTCAGATCTCGGATCGAAGCCGCTCTAGCGCAAGTCGGGAGACTTGTCGACCGAGGAGCGGCAGGCGCCCGGACTGGCAGGAGTGGAGGGACTCGAACCCGCAACCTCCGGTTTTGGAGACCGGCGCTCTGACCAGTTGAGCTACACTCCTGTGTGCACCGCTCGCGCGGCGCGAAGGCTCCATGCCGCAACCGCATCGCGGATGCAAGGGCCGCCGCGCCACCCGGAGGCCGAAAAAGGAAAAGGCCGGCACGAGGCCGGCCCTTCCCGTCATCGCTGTGGAAGCGATCAGTCGTTGATGGCGGCGACGACGCCGGCGCCGACGGTGCGGCCGCCCTCGCGGATGGCGAAGCGCAGCTTCTCTTCCATGGCCACCGGCACGATCAGCACCACGTCCATGGTCACGTTGTCGCCCGGCATCACCATCTCGGTGCCCTCGGGCAGCGTGCACACGCCGGTCACGTCCGTCGTGCGGAAGTAGAACTGCGGACGGTAGTTCGTGAAGAACGGCGTGTGGCGGCCGCCCTCCTCCTTCGTCAGGATGTACGCCTCGGCCTTGAACTTCGAGTGCGGCTTCACCGAACCCGGCTTGCACACCACCTGGCCGCGCTCCACGTCCTCGCGCTTCGTGCCGCGCAGCAGAACGCCCACGTTGTCGCCCGCCTGGCCCTGGTCGAGCAGCTTGCGGAACATCTCGACGCCGGTCACCGTCGTCTTCGTCGTCGGGCGGATGCCCACGATCTCGACTTCCTCACCGACCTTCACGATCCCGCGCTCGACGCGGCCCGTCACCACCGTGCCGCGACCCGAGATCGAGAACACGTCCTCGATCGGCATCAGGAACGGCAGGTCGATCGGGCGCTCCGGCTGCGGGATGTACTCGTCCACCGACTGCATCAGCTTCAGCACGGCGTCGTGGCCGATCGCCTTGTCGCCGTTGTCCAGCGCCACCTTGGCCGAGCCCTTGGTGATCGGGATGTCGTCGCCGGGGAAGTCGTACTTCGACAGAAGCTCGCGCACCTCCATCTCGACGAGCTCGAGGAGCTCCTCGTCGTCCACGAGGTCGACCTTGTTCAGGAACACCACCAGCGCCGGCACGCCGACCTGACGGGCCAGCAGGATGTGCTCGCGGGTCTGCGGCATCGGGCCGTCGGCCGCCGACACCACCAGGATCGCGCCGTCCATCTGCGCCGCGCCCGTGATCATGTTCTTCACGTAGTCGGCGTGGCCGGGGCAGTCGACGTGCGCGTAGTGGCGGTTCGTCGTCTCGTACTCGACGTGCGCGGTCGAGATCGTGATCCCGCGCGCCTTCTCCTCGGGGGCCTTGTCGATCTGGTCGTAGGCCGTGAACGTCGCGCCGCCCGTCTCGGCCAGCACCTTCGTGATCGCCGCCGTCAGCGACGTCTTGCCGTGATCCACGTGCCCGATCGTGCCGATGTTGCAGTGCGGCTTCGTACGAGAGAACTTTTCCTTGCCCATGATTCCCGTTCCTGCGGAGGGGGCAACGCGGGCGCCCCGGATCCAGCTCGGCCGCCCCGATGCTTGACGGGGGCGAAAAGCGCCGACCGCTTAGAGGGTCGGCAGGCCGGGATCAAGGGCTGCGACGAATTCGCGTGCAACTGTCAAGCCTGTCTCGCCCGCTGAGTGCAGACCGCGCCGCGGCCCCGCTTTGGGAGACTACTGTGTCTTAAAGGGCATAGCCGCTTCGAGGACCGGCGATTAACTTGGCCGCAGATACAAATGTACAAACACCGGGTCTCGCCGCAATGATGAAGAAAGTCCTGCTCTCCGCCGCCGCGACGGCTCTGATGGCGACCGCCGCCTCGGCTGCCGATCTGCCGCGCCGCGCCGCCCCGCCGCCGGTCTTCACGCCGGTGCCGGTCTTCACCTGGACGGGCTTCTACGCCGGTCTCGAGTCGGCCTACACCTTCACCGACAACCAGCGCATCAACACCAGCGGCCTGAACGCCGTGACCGCCGGCAACGTCGCCGCCGGCCGCCGCCCCGCCGCGGTGACGACTTCGCAGGATGGCATCGCCAACATCGGCGGCACCGCCGGTTACAACTACCAGTTCACGCCGGGCGCGGGCATCGTCGTCGGTGTCGCGAACAGCATCGACTGGACGGACATCACCAAGAACCGCTTCATCCTCGGCGCCCCGCTCGCCGGCGGCGTCCTGCCGAACCCGAGCCAGTACCGCCAGAGCCTCGACTGGCTCGGCACCCTCACCGGCCGCGTCGGCTACGCCTTCGACCGCGTCCTCGTGTACGGCACCGGCGGTCTCGCCTATGGCAACGTCTTCCACGACGTGAACTTCTACACCCCCGGCGGCGCCCTGCAGTTCGCCGGCCGCTACGACGACTTCAAGACCGGCTATGCCTACGGCGGCGGCATCGAGTTCGCCCTGCCGACCGACAGCTTCCTGAACACCTTCGCCGTCGGCCGCTACCTCGGCATCAAGTACGACGCCATCACCATCAAGGCCGAGTACATCCACTACGATCTGGGCACCCAGAACGTCGTGGTGAACGCGATCGGGACCGGCGCCCCGTCGTACCTCTCGCGCTTCCGCACCGAGGGCAACATCGTCCGCGCTGGCTTCAACTACAAGTTCGGCGGCTTCTAGGACTTCCGACGGGGAGATTTCCCCGCGATAGAAAAAGGGCGGGTGCCGGAGGCGGCGCCCGCCCTTTTTGTCGAACGGGAGGAGCGTGTCGCATGCACATGTACGGCAACTGGCGGTCCGCCGCCGCCTTCCGGGTGCGAATCGCCCTGAAGCTCAAGGGGCTGGCCTACGAGGAGACGTTCATCGACCTCGACGCCGGCGACCAGCACAAGCCCGAGTTTCGCGCCATCAACCCGCAGGGCGCGGTGCCGGCCCTGTTCGACGGCGATGGGCCGCCGCTCACCCAATCCCTCGCGATCCTCGATTACCTGGAAGAGACGAAGGGCGGCGAGCGCCTGCTGCCGGCGGATCCCCGCGAACGGGCGCGGGCGCGATCGCTCGCGCAACTCGTGGCCTGCGACACCCATCCGCTCTACGTGCCGCGGGTGCGCACCTTCCTGATGGAGGAGTACGGACTGCCGAAGGAGCGCATGATGACCTTCGTGCGCCACACCTTCGAAACGGGGCTGAAGACCCTGGAGACGCGCCTCGTCTCGGAGCCGGGCACCGGCCGATTCTGCCAGGGCGACGCGGTGAGCCATGCCGACCTCTGCCTAGTGAGCCTGTGGGTCGGAACGGGCATCTTCGGCGTCGACACGGCCCCCTTCCCCACCGTGAAGCGAATCGCCGAGACCTGCCTGGCCATGCCGGCTTTCGCCGAATCGCACCCCCTGCGCCAGCCCGGCGCGCCGCAGCCCTGACGCGACAACGCGGCGCGGCGAAGCAACGGAATCCGCCGCGCGGGAATAACTGGCAAAGCGATCCCGCGTCGGTCTATGCAGTTCCTTCATCGGCGCGACGGTCGCGGCGCCGAGATACTTGAGGCATCCATGGTCCCAGCGGGAAGCGAGTCAGCTCCTCATCGAGTTGTCGTGGTGGGCGGCGGCGCCGCCGGCCTGCAACTGGTGACCAAGCTCGGAGACCGGCTCGGGAAGCGGCGGAAGGCCGAGATCTCGCTGGTCGATCGGGCGCGCACCCATATCTGGAAGCCGCTGCTGCACGAGGTCGCCGCCGGCAGCCTCGATGTCGGCCATCACGCGGTGGATTACCTCCATCACGCGCACCAGCACCATTTCCGCTACCGGATCGGCCAGATGATCGGCCTCGACCGGGCGGCGCGGCAGATCACCCTGGCCCCGAGCTTCGACGCCGAGGGGCGGCAGGTCACGCCCGCGCGCACGGTCGGCTACGACACGCTGGTGATCGCGGTCGGCTCGACCACCAACGATTTCGGCACGCCCGGCGTGGCCGAGCACGCCATCGCCCTCGACACGCAGGAGCAGGCGGTGCGCTTCCACCAGCGCCTCGTGAATGCCAGCCTGCGGGCCCACACCCAGGACGGGCCGGTGCGTCCGGGCCAACTGCACGTGACGGTCATCGGCGCGGGCGCGACGGGGACCGAACTCGCGGCCGAGCTGCACCGCACCCTGCGTGACGTGGTGGCCACGGGCCTCGACAAGATCGATCCCGACAAGGACATCCGCATCACCCTCGTGGAGGCCGCCGACCGGGTGCTCCCGGCCGTGCCGGAACGGCTCTCAGCCGAGGTGATGCAGATGCTGCGCAAGATCGGTGTCGACGTGCGCCTGAAGGCCCGCGTCACCGAGGTGCGGGCCGATGGCGTCGCGCTGGCCGACGGCACGTTCCTGCCGTCGGAACTCGTCGTCTGGGCGGCGGGGGTGAAGGCCCCGCCCTTCCTGCAGGGAATCGGCGGGCTCGAGACCACCCGCACCAACCAGCTGGTCGTCACGCCGACCCTCCAGACCACCCGCGACCCGGACATCTTCGCGATGGGCGATTGCGCCTATCTCGTGGAGGCGGGCTCGGACCGGCCGATCCCGCCGCGCGCCCAGGCCGCGCACCAGCAGGCGACGCACCTGATCGGGCAGATCGAGGCCAAGATCGCCGGCAAGCCGCTGAAGCCGTTCAAGTATCGCGATTTCGGCTCGCTGGTCTCGCTCGGCCATTACTCCACGGTCGGGAGCCTGATGGGCTTCATCCGGGGCCGGAACATGCTGATCGTCGGCCTGTTCGCCCGGATGATGTACCGCTCGCTGTACAAGATGCACGAGCGCGCCCTGCACGGCAGCGTGAAGACGACCATCGACGCGATGGCCCGCGCCCTAACCCGGCGCACGGTCTCGCGCGTGAAGCTGCACTAGCAGACCAAAAGGGAGAACGCCGTGATCCTCGTGAGCGTGATGTACCCGGCCGGACCGAAGTTCGACATGGGCTATTACCTGAACACCCACATGCCGCTGGTGCGCGAGCGCTGGTCGAGCCTCGGCCTGCACGAGGCCACGGTGGTGACGGGCAAGGGCACGCCCGATGGCGGCCCGGCGCCGTTCCAGGTGATGGCGCTGCTGACGTTCGAATCGGCCGAGGCCTTCGCCAAGGCGGCCGAGGCGCACGGCGCCGAGATCTTCGCCGACATCCCGAACTTCACCGAGGCCCAGGCCCAGGTGCAACTCAACGACTTCGCGTGATCGACGTCATCGAAGCGGTCAAGAAGGCCGATCCGTCGCTCGGCCCCTATGTCCTCGTCCTGCGCGGCGACGCGCGGGCGCTCGCCGCGCCCGACCGTTTCACCCCGGAGGCGCAAGCCTGGATCGATGCGAACGCGCCGGGCGGCCGCCTCGTGCGGGTCGACGTAATGCTCAGCCCCTATCCGGGGGCCGCGCCGGCGCCCCGCAGCCTGAGCGTCGCGGCCCTCGCGGATCCGCGCCAGCTCGCGGCCTTCGCGACGGCCTGGACCGCCGATCCCCTCGAGGACGAGGACGAGGCGCCCGCCGCCTGAGCCCTCAGGCGGCGCGCAGGGTGCGGATGACCCGCAGGGTCTTGGCCCGCTGCACCTCCAGCCGTCGGATCAACGCCGAGAGGTCGCTGCCCGCATGGGCGGCGGCCTCCAGTTCGCGGCATAGGTCCGAGAGGCCGGCGAAGCCGAGCATCCCCGCCGCCGAGACCATGGCATGGGCGTCGTGGGCGATCTCCTGCCGGTCGTTCGCCGGCACGCGGAAGCGCTGCGAGAGTTCCCCCGCCAGCAAGTCGAGGAGGCCGTCCACGCGCTCCGGCCCGAAGCGCAGGCGCATGGCGTCCAGCACTTCGGCATCGAGGGTCTGCGGATCGACGGGCGGCGCGGCAGGATCCGCCTTCGCGAGGCGCTTGCGGGCGCCGGGCGCCGTCCAGCGCTCGATCGTCGCGCACAGGTCCTGGCGCTTGAACGGCTTGCCGACATGGTCGTCCATGCCGACCTTGAGCAATTCCTCGATCTGCTCCGGCAGGACGTTGGCCGTCATCGCCACGATGGGCACGTCGCTCGCGGGGCCGGGGAGGCTGCGGATGCGGCGCGTGGCGGCGAGCCCGTCGACCCCCGGCATCTGGACGTCCATCAGCACGAGGTCGAAACCGCGTCCCTTCGCGAAGGCCGCCTCGACGGCCGCCAGCGCCTCGGCGCCGTCCACCGCCACGGAAACCTCGTAGCCCTGGGCTTCCAGCACCGCGCAGGCGAGTTCGCGGTTGATCGCGACATCCTCCGCCAGGAGGAGCCGCAGATGGCGCCTCGCCTCGGCAAAGGGGGCGGCGGGCGGGTGCGCCGGGGCCGGGCCGTGGACCGGCTCTTCCCCGCTCGGAAGGAACAGGGTGAACCAGAAGGTCGAGCCCTCGCCCTCGCGGCTCTCGACGCCGATCCGGCCGCCCATCAGTTCGACGAGCTGGTGCGAGATGGCGAGACCGAGCCCGGTGCCGCCGAAGCGGCGGCTGATCGAGCCGTCGACCTGGCTGAAGCGCCGGAACAGCCGCGCCTGGTCCTCCGGCGCGATGCCGATGCCGGTATCGGTGACGGCGAAGCGCAGGGCCTCGCCCTGGCGATAGACGCTGAGGGTGACGGAGCCCTCGGGGGTGAACTTCACCGCGTTGTTCAAGAGGTTCAGCAGCACCTGCTGCAGCCGGCTCGAATCGCCGACCACGAAGCGCGGCAGGCCGGGATCGAGTTCGACGTTGATGGCGAGGCCGCTCTTGAGCGCCGCCCCGCGCACGATGGAGATCGCCGCCTCGATGACGGACACCAGCGGGAAGGACAGGGATTCGAGGGTCAGTTCGCCGGCATCGACCTTCGAGAAGTCGAGGACGTCGTTGACGACGGTCAGAAGGGCCGCGCCCGAATTCTGGATCAGGGCGAGGCGCCTGCGGTCCTCGCCGTGGATCGTATCGCCGTCGAGGAGCAGGTCGGCATAGCCGATGATGCTGTTGAGCGGCGTGCGGATCTCGTGGCTCATGGCCGCGAGGAAGTTGCTCTTGGCCGCGCTCGCCCGCTCGGCCTCGGCACGGGCGACCTCGGCGTCGTGGGTCGCCGCCCGGAGGGCAGCCTCCGTCGCCTTGGAATCGGTGATGTCGAGATGCAGGCCGACCATGCGCAGCGGGCGGTCGTCGGTGCCGAACACCGTGCGCCCGCGCCCGTAGATCCAGCGATCCCCGACGCGGAACTGCGCCGCATAGGTGCTGCGGGAATCGATGGCCCGGCGGACCTCGTTCCACGCATCGGCCGCATCGTCGGAATGGACGAGGGCGGTCCAGGCGGCGGCGCTCAGGAGGCGCGGCTCGCCGTTCGGGCAATCGAGCCCGTGCATCCGCGCGCTCTCCGGGGCCAGGGAGACCACGCCGGTCTGCATGTCCCAATCCCAGGTGCCGGCTCCCGCCGCCTCCAGGGCAAGGCCGAGCAGCTGGCGGGCGTCCTCCACCGCGATGCGGGCGGTGACGATGTCATCGACATCGAGGGCCGTGCCGAGCCATTCGAGGATGTCGCCCTTGGCATCGAGCAGGATCGGCGAGATCGAAATCTGGTGCCAGCGGTACACGCCATCGTGGCGGCGGATCCGCCACTGGCCGGAATAGCCGATCCCGCTGTCCAGCGCCCGCTTCCATGCCGCCTCCATGGCGTCGGCATCGTCGGGATGGTTGCGGGCCAGCCGCTCGGTCCGGCCCGCGCCGATGGGGCCGTAATAGGTGCGGAACTGCGCGTTGAGGTAGGTCGCCTCGCCGTCGCTGACGCGCATGGTCCAGACGAGGAGCGGCAGGCTCTCCGCGAGGCCCCGGTAGCGCACGTCGCCGCGGCGGACGGCATCCTGCACCTGGCGCATCTCGGTGACGTCGATGAGCACGCCGACGAGCCTCGTCACCGCGCCCGCCGCATCGGTCTGGGCGACGCCGCGCACCACCACATCGCGGATCGTGGCGTCGGGGCGCAGGATCCGCGCCTCGTAGGCGAAGGAGCCCCCCGCCGCGATGGCACCCGCCACCGTCGCCCGGACGCGGGCGCGGTCGTCGGGGTGATAGAAATCGGCGAGGTGTCCCATCGTGGGCGGGGGCTCACCCGGATCGTGGCCGGCGATCCGATAGAGGCCCGGAGACCATGTCACCCGCCCGTCCGCGAGGGTGACGTCCCAGGTGCCGATGGAGGCGAGCCATTCGGCCATCATCAACTGGGCGTCGGCGCTCTCCTGCGCGCGGGCGCGCAGTTCGATCTCGCCGTTCTGCTTGAAGATGACGGCCTCCCGCGCCTCCACCGTGGCGGCGGCCTTGGCGCGCTCGGCATCGGACAAGGCGAGCCTCAGATGGGCGATCACCGTTTCGGCGAGATCGGCGAAGGTCGCTTCCTCGTCCGCCGTGAAGTCGCGCGGGGCCGTGTCCACGAGACAGAAGGTGCCGAGGGGCAAACCCGGCTCCAGCGCGAGCGGGATGCCGGCATAGAAGCGGATGCCGCGCTCGCCCTTCACCCCGGCGAGATCGCGGAAATCGGGATGCTCCCAGGTGTCGCGGGCGACGATGGGCGCGCCGCGCTCGACGGTGAAATGACAGAAGGTCTGGCGCCTCGGCGCCGTGGTGGGGATCAACTCGCAGGGGGTCTTCAGCCAGACCTGCTCCTCGCCCATCAGCGCGACGAAGGCCCCCGCGACGCCGAAGATGCGCTTGGCGACCCGGCAGACCGCCTCGAAATGCGGTTCCGGCGCGGTGCCGAGGATTCCGAGTGCGGCCAGGGCCTCGACGCGCACGGCCTCGGTGCGGGCCGCCGCCGGCTCGCTCGCGTCAGGATGCCGACCGATGTCCTGCATCATGAGTTGCGAACCATGTCGTCCCTCGATGGCGTCGGAGATCTATTCTGCCAGGACAATCTGGCGGCTTCCAGAGCCCAGACCATGCCGAGCATCATGTAGACGTGGCGCCATTTCTCAATATCGATTTGGAAGGCCTGAAGAAAGAACATGAACAGCGCCGGCCAGACGATCTGCGCGTACTTGGTGAAGGGCGAGCGACGGGCGAGCAGCCGGAAGCCGACGAAGGTCGTGGCGCCGACGAGGAGGATGAAGGCCGCCCCGCCGATCCAGCCGCCATTGGCGAAGGAGCCGATGTAGGAATTGTGCGGCTCCAGGCCGAAGAACAGGCGCCAGTGCATCGGCCCCATGCCGAGGGGCCGCTCCATCAGCATCGGGATGCCGCGAAGCTGGTTGCCGAACCGCCCGGTCTCGCCTTCATCGTAATCCTGCGTGAGCGCGGCGCGGGTCTCGAACATCTGCCGCACCGAGTCGAGGCTCAGGAGGCCGGCGATGGCGACAAGCCCGAGGCCGAGGGTCGCGACGGTGAGGAGCACGATCCGCCGCCGCAGCCGCGCGGAATCGCTCGCCGCGTAGACGGACACCACCATGATCGTGACGGCGACGATCGTGCCGCCCCAGGAGCCGCGCGAGAACGACAGGAAGATCCCGGCGAGGATCACGAGCAAGCCCATCAGGCTGAGAGCGGGGCGGCGCGCCGTGCCGGTGATCAGGGCGTGCAGCAGGTACAGGGCGCCGAGGGTGAGGAAGGAGCCGAACACGTTCGGATCCTGGAAGGTGCCGGAGGCGCGGCCGTACCGGTAGAACAGGTCCTCGATCCCGAGGAGGTCGAGATACCCGACGATGCCGGCCGCCGCCGAGAACAGGCAGCTCGCGGTATAGGCCTTGAGTGCCAGCTCCATCCTGGCCTCCGTGTCGTCGGCGAAGAACATCGCGAAGAAGACGCCGGTGGTGCAGAGGTAGACGAGCTGGATCGTCCACGTGGCCGGGAACTCCTCGTCGAGATAGGGCAGCAGCGCGACGACGATCGCCGTGAGGTACAGGAGCAGCAGCGCGAGCAGCGGCACCACCCCGCGATGCAGCCGAACGCCGAGGCACACCCACAGGACGATGGTCGGGATGGCGATCACATCGTAGGGCGACGTGTCCGAGAAGGCGAAGCACGCGAAGAAGATGAAGGCCGCGAACAGCGCCCCGGCGATGCCGTGCAGCAGCGTGAGCAGCGGCAGCCCGGGCGCGGGCGCGATGGCCCCGGCATGGGCGGCGGACTGAGCCATGGAACGCGACTCCGCGGGCTGGATACGCTGGCCCGGCTCCCCTTCTTCGCGTGGAAAGGTTTCAGGCCCGTAACGGGGCCGTGTCCGCCGACCCACTTCGAAGTGCAAAGCGCGCCCTCGAAGGGTCCGGCGCAGAACACGAGCGTGTTCCCCACCTTCGACGCCGGGTCTGAACTCATGAGGCGGACGGCGACATAGGCCGGAAACATCGACCCGGCAGTTTCGCGACTCGGGAGGGCCGGCCGATGCTTCAGGACGATTTCGACAGCACCCGCAACCGGATGATCGACCGGGTCCTGCTTGCCGCCGCCCTGGTCTCGTTCTGCTTCGGCCTCACCGCCATGCTCGCCGGCCTGCTGCGGTGAACGAACGCATGAGCCGGCGTGCGGACGAGGCGGGCCGGGCGGCGCTCATGCTGGTGGGCGCCGGGATCGTCCTCATCGCCCTGGCGCTGGCGCTCGGCGGATTTCCCTGAGGGGTTCAGTGTGTCGCGGGCTCGGTGCCGGCGGCGGCTTCCAGGCGGCGGTGGTCGTGGCGCCAATCGGCCGGGGGCTCGAACGTGCCGGCCCAGATGCCCTTCCGGGTCGCCCAGGCGCGCGCCTCCTGCCGCACATAGGCGCTGGTGACGGACCGGCTCGCGAGGGCGTAGCCCTGGCTCACCAGCCAGGCCGAGAGGTCGTCGCCACCGGCCTTGCAGGTCGCCATCAGGCGGCCCTTGGCATCGGCGTTATGGGGCTCGCAGGTGACGGGTCCTTCCCCGATCCGCTTGCGCAGCAGGCGCGTGGCCTCGTGCCCGCAGGGGTAGGAGCGGCCGGTGGCGGTCTCGCAGTGCTGCCCGGCCTCCGGCGCGTCGATTCCGTAGAGGTGGACGCGGGTGCCGTGCAGGTCGAGCGTGTCGCCGTCCACCACGGTGGCGGGACCGGTCAGGGGTTCGGCCAGGCAAGGGGTGCAGCCGAGGAGGGCGAGGGCGAGAACGAAGCTCCGCATCGAAAGTATTGGATCCACGATGTCCTGTGAGGATGTCGGTCGAGGCGACGATCCCTGTCGGATGTTTGTGGCGGTTTTGGTGAAACGTTGACTTAACGGGGTGTGGCGCGCACCGGCCGTGGAACGGCGCGCGCGGCGTCCGGTTGATGCCACATGCGCACCTTCAGCACCCTCGCTTACGGTTTCGCCGCGGCGCTCGCCCTCATGATCGCGGCGGCCCACGTCATCGGCCCGCCGAACCCGGACGACGGGCGGCGCGGCGGCCTCACGGCGGCGACGGTGCTGGGCAGCGACGGCTCGCAGGCCGACGCCGCGCCGAGCCCGATCCCGAGGACGGCCGATGCGACCCCGTCGAGCTAGAGGGTCGAGACGCGGGAACGCCCGCCGCGCTTGACGATCACGCGGGCGCCCACCGGCACGCGCTCGTACAGGTCGGCGACATCCTCGTTGAGCATGCGCACACAGCCGGAGGACATCTGTTCGCCGATGCTCCACGGCTCGTTGGTGCCGTGGATGCGGAACAGGATGTCGCGGTTGCCCTGGTAGAGGTAGAGCGCCCGCGCCCCGAGGGGATTGTCGAGCCCGCCCTTGCGGGTGCGCGGCAGGTCCGGATGCAGGGAGACCATGGTCGGCGTCGGACTCCAATCCGGCCAGACGCCCTTGCGGCCGACCCGCGCCTCGCCCTTCCACGAGAAGCCCGCCTTGCCGACGCCGACACCGTAACGCAGCGCCGTGCCGCCCTCCTGCACGAGGAAGAGCTGGCGCTGGTCGATGTCCACGACGATGGTGCCGGGCGCCTCCAGGCCGGTATAGGCCACGGTTTGCCGCCGGTACTTCGGATCGAGCCGGCCGGTATCGACCAGGGGGATGTCGAAGGGCTTGTCCGCCTTGGCGCCGATGTACCAGGCCGAATCGTCGTCCTGCGCCAGTTGCGCCTGACGGGTCTGGCAGGCGCCGAGCGACAGGGCGGCCGTCAACGCGAGACAAACCGGCGTGATACGGCGGCGGCTGTTCGGGCGTGAGACGGCCATGATCGTCCTTCTATACTCGTGAAGTGACTGACTAGCCCGTTCACGCCCGCGCCGATGTAGCTTTTGCGCCGCATCCAGTGCCCTAGATCGATGGGGCCCGCAGGAGGCCCCCCATGCCCGAGACGCAAACCCAAACCGCCGAGATGGCCGAGGCGCCGGTGGTGGACCTCCGCCCGGCGATCCACCTCGACCATTGCGTCATCCATGTCAGCGATTGGGATCGCTCGAACGCCTTCTACCGGGATGTGGTCGGCGCCGAGGTGATCGCGCGCGGCCCCGGCTTCGCCTACCGCTTCGGTGGCGTGCAGCTGAATTGCCACGGGCCGGGCGTGACGCCGGAGCCGGTGGCGGCCCAGCCCGTCCTGCCCGGCAACAGCGACCTGTGCTTCCGCTGGTCGGGCAGCGTCGAGGAGGCCATCGCCCATCTCAAGGCGGCGGGCGTGCCGGTGGAACTCGGCCCGGTGGAGCGCCACGGCGCGGCGGGAGCCGGCCAGAGCGTCTATTTCCGCGATCCCGATGGATCGCTCCTCGAATTCATCACCTACCCGACGTCATGAGGGCGCGCGGGGAAGGCTCAGCCCCGGCTTTCCGCGAGCGCCTGGTTCGTCTGTTCGAGGCGCGTCGCCAGGACGCGCATCAGCGCGATGCTGATCTGGGGGAATTGCGCGAGCAGTTCGAGGAACACCCCCCGGTCGATGCGCAGCGCGGTGACGGCGGTTTCAGCCGTGACCGTGGCGGAGCGCGGTTGATCGGCCAGGATGCCCATTTCGCCGACCAGGGCATCGGCACCGAGGAGCGCGAGGCGCACCGGCCCGACCGGTCCGTCGATGCTCACTTCCGCGCTGCCTTCCAGGATGACGTAGGCGGCGTCCGACACGTCGCCCCGCGCGAAGAAACGCTGGCCGGGCTCGAAATGCACCCGCTCGCTGGTGAAGGCGAGGAGCTTGAGGCGCGCCGGCTCCACCTCCCGGAACAGCGGGACTTGGCGGAGGGATGTAACCTCGGTGTCGAGGGTCATGCGAAGCTCCGCGACCGGGAGGACAACCGGATGATGCGTCTTCGCCCGGCGGACTTATCCATGCGGCTTGTCCGGTCTTTGTCCAGCCCCGCGCGGAGGTTGACCCTCGCGAGCCTCCTGTGTCTCGCCTCCGCCGGGCTCGCCGAGGCGCGCTTGGCCCGGGTCGAACTCGACGCGGTGGCCGTGGCGCCGAAACCCGGCGCGCGGGCTCCCCTCGACCTCCCCGTCACCGATACGCTCACCGGCCGAACCACGCGCCTCGGCGCCTTGATTGACGGGCATCCGGTCCTGCTCCTGCCCGTGGACTATACCTGCGGCAATGTGTGCGACCCGATGATCGGGCTCTCCGGCGATGCCCTCGACAAGACGGGGCTCGATCCGACGGACCGGCGCCTCGTCCTCGTCGGCATCGACCCGAAGGACGACGCGGCGACGGCCAGAGCCAGGGTCGCCGCGATCTGGGGCGACCGGCCGGGGCATCCCGTCGCGCTGGTGGCGGATGCGGGTGGCATCGCCCGGCTCACCGGGGATCTCGGCTATCGCTACGCCTACGACGAAGCCAGCGACAGCTTCGCCCATCCCGCCGCCGCCCTGCTCCTGACGGGAGACGGACGGCTCGCCCGGGTGCTTTCCCCCCTCGCCCTCGACGGGAAGGACCTTCGCCTCGCCCTGACCGAGGCCGGCGAGGGACAGGTCGGCGCCCTTTCCGACCGCCTCGCCCTGCTCTGCTACGGCTACGATGCGGCAAAAGGCGTCTACACGCCCTTGATCGGGCGGATCCTGACGGTGGCGGCCGCCGCGACGGTCCTGGCCATCGCGGGGCTGATCCTCGTCCTCATCCGCGTGCGCCGCCGGCAGGAAGCCGCCTGACGCGCATCAACGCTTGGTGGCAAGGCCCTCCTTGTGCGCGTCGGGGGCGTCGCGCTTGGCGCTGGCGTTGGGCTGAGGCGAGTCGACCGGGTCGTCATGGGTGGTCGGCCGGGCCGCATCCTCCGGTGCCGGCATCGGCGGCAAGGGCGTCTCGTTGGGAGCGACTGTCTTGGCGTCGCCGTTCACCATGTTGCGATTGGTCATCCGCTGAAATCCTGCACTGCAACAAACGGCCAAACCGTGCTGGCCGCGATGTAGTCGCCAACGTTTTTGCGAGCGCGGGGGTTGCTGCCAAGCTCAGGTGCGGTTTCCGGCCCAGCTCGCAGGCCTAGCAGGAACCTTGGTTATTGCTGAAGGTTGATGCCGAGTGCAGCGAAGCCTGAGGAGGAACTGATGGCATCCGGAAACTCGACCTCGAAGCGGGGCTTTGCCTCGATGAACATCGAGCGTCAGCGCGAAATCGCGAGCAAGGGCGGCCGCAGCGTGCCGGCCGAGAAGCGCTCGTTCTCGCAGGACCGTGAACTGGCGTCGTCCGCTGGTCGCAAGGGCGGTCAATCGACCGGGACCGGCCGCGGCGAGTGATGTGTGAGGTTTAAGTCGCGTACGGCGCCGCGTCCCCCCGGACCGGCGCCGTTTTCATGAGCGCCGTCTTGAGACGGCAACAAAAAGCCCCGCACGAAGCGGGGCTTTTTTGTTGCTGGGTGGGCGGCGTCAGGAGATGCAGCGACCAGGAACCATCCGCCGCGCCTCGGGGCTCACCAGCGAGCTCAGCGGCGCCTCGCAGCCCTCGCGCTGGTAGCGGCGGACGGGCTTCACCGGCATCGGGCCGGTCGGGATCTCCATTTCGCTCGCCATCGGGCCGCGCGACCCCTTGTCGATGCCGGCGACACGGGTCGGGCTCAAGGCGATGGAGACGGGGCGCATGCCCGGGAGGGCGATCGGCGCGCTCGGCGCCGCGACCGGCATGAGGGGCGCCCAATGATCGGCGGTGTCCCTAACCACCGGCTGGGCAAGCACGGTGAGAAGAGCAGCAGGGGCACCGATTCCGAGGATGACACCAGACCGCCGCATCGCCGTGACCTCACGAAGAGCTTGACAGGATGTTCCGATAACGCCGACTGCGATCTTCGGTTCCTCCACTGTCACGCTTCTTTAATGAATCAGTATTCGCACTGCGCGGCGGCGTGCGTGCGGCGCCGCACGCCCGTTATCCACACCCCCTGCCTGTGACACGAAAAACACGGCCACCACTAAAAATAGCGGAACCGGGGTGCCCTGGCGCCGTTTCCTTTTCACCCGGCCACTTGGTCCTCCCCGCATTCCCCTTGTGCATCGGCCGGAACCTCTTTGACGGGCTGGAGCATGGCTCCGGCCCGTTTCTTTATGCGCGGACACGAAAAAGCCCCGGCCAGGACCGGGGCTCTTGTCGAACGTGTAAGGACCAGTCGCCAGATCGCTTACGCGGATTTGGCCTCGCGGCGCCGCGCCGTCTGCTGGAAGAACAGCGCCTGGCTGATGACGGCCGAGACGTTGGCAGGCTGGAACGGCTTGGCGATGAGGAAGGCCGGCTCCGGCCGCTCACCCGTGAGGAACCGCTCGGGATAGGCGGTGATGAAGATCACCGGCACCTCGAAGGTCTTCAGCAGGTCGTTGACCGCGTCGAGACCGGACGAACCGTCGGCCAGCTGGATATCGGCCAGGATCAGGCCCGGACGGTTCTCGCTGCCGGCGATCTTCACCGCCTCGGTGCGCGTCCGTGCGACGCCGATGACGTTGTGGCCCAGGCCCTCGACCAGCGCTTCGAGATCCATCGCGATGAGCGGCTCGTCCTCGATGATGAGGATGCCGGTCGCCATGTCGGCGGCGAGCTCGCGCCCGGCCTCGTCCACGAGGTCGCGGACCTCGGCGACGTCCACGCCCAGAATGGTCGCGGCATCCTCTTCCGAGAAGCCTTCGAGGCAGGAGAGCAGGAAGGCCTGCCGGGGCAGCGGGGTGATCTGGCCGAGACGAACCTCCGCCGGGAGATCGTGCTGGACCTGCTCGCTGCGGCCGTTCACCGAGAGCGAGTTCCAGATCCGCGTGAACACGCGGAACAGGTCCGCCTTGATGTTCGTGCTACGCCCGAGCGTATCGGGCTCGTTGACCAGGGTCTCGAGGGTCGCCGCCACGTAGGCATCACCCGCCACTTGGCTGCCGGTCAGCGCACGCGCGTAGCGGCGCAGGTACGGCAGATGCTGCACCACCAGTTGCGATGTCGACATTCGTTCTACCTGTGCCTCGCCTTTGACCTCGGACACCGCCCCGCCGGAATGACGGAAAAGGTGCCCGGACCGTGGCTATTTGGATCCTTGGCCTCCCGCCCAACGCGGGGACCGCAGCTCCGTTCCGCAAAAGCGGAACCGAAATGCGGAGCGGACGTTGCCGCCGAAGCCATGACGTAACTTGAGCCGCAGCACAATGTGGCCTTGTGAGTGCACGCAACAAGGGGCGCTTGGATGACGGTGGAGAGATCTGGAGAGGATCTCCGGAGCGAGAAGTCCGTTGCCCGAGCCAATGCCGAGACGGCTGAAGGTGACATGTTGGCCGAACGACCCGAGAGTGACGACGCCCACGACGAGACCGTGGCGGCGGGACCCCGCAAGGCGGCGACCCTGACGCCGCAGATACGTGACCGCATCGCGCTGCAATTGCGCTCGATGTACGACACGGTCGCCAACCAGCCGGTGCCTGATCGCTTCGCCGAACTGATCGCCCGGCTCGATGCCAACGACCGCGATCCGGTCTGACCTGTCTTTTCCGATATCCTGAAACGAAGAGGGCCGCCCATGTCCTGGGCGGCCCCTGTCGTGTCAAATCAGGCGACCCCGGTCAGAGGGTCGGCGAACGGCCGCGCATCAGGCCGACGACCGCCGAAATGGCGAAGAGGACGATCGCGACGAAGAACACCAGCTTCGCGGCTTCCATCGCGGTGCCGGCAATACCGCCGAAACCGAGCAGAGCGGCGACGAGTGCGACGACGAGGAAAGTGACGGCCCAACCCAGCATCTCGAAGATCCTTCTATAGCTCCGGCACGTCCGACGGTCCGTGCTGTGATTGCCTTGAAAACGCCAAGTTTCAGCTCCGGTTCCCATCCTAGGAGCCATTGTGTCGCGACTCTTCGTGTAGGGGTTCGGGAGGAACGGTCGGCAGCGGCCTGCGTTCGTGGAATGGTCGGGGACGTCTTCGCGAGGTGAGCGATGCCGGGTTTCGGGTTCAGGACTGCACGCAAGACGCGCCGCTCGGGCATCGGCGCCATTCCGGCCCGGCTGTCGGAGTTCGGGAAGGCGATGTCCGATCTCGCCGCCAGCATCGTCCGCGGCCTCGCCCCGGCGCCCGTGCTTCAACCGATTCCGGTCCGCGTGCGCGACCGTCGGCGGCACGGGGGCTGAAGCGGACTCGTGCTACGAAGATTGTCTTTGTGATTTGTCCGACAGTCGAAATCGGTCATGTCAGCGCGAGGCGTGACGCTTAGACGATACAAATTCGCTGAAGTTGCATTAATCAGTTGTTTACCGGTGTTGCCCGGCGCCGCTCCGCGCGCCTAATTCGCGCTTTGCGGGAAATCGGGCGCACCGGGGGCGAATCGTGCTGCAGGTGTTGCGACAAGTCTTGGGAGAACGTCGCCTCAACGCGGCGTTCGCCGCCGCCTTCGATTCGGGCGGAAGCCGCCGACAGATGATCGGCACTCTGCTGGCCGGGCTCATCCTCGGTCTCGGCTCGGTGTCCGTGGGTAGCACCCTCGTCCAGGCTTCGGAGAGGGATGGCATCGCCGGCTTCTTCGAGATGCTGTTCGGCGGCGGGGCGCCACGTCAGGCCGAAGTCCGGCCGCCGCCCCAGCCCACCCGCTACAATTCCCTTCCGCGCCCGAGGCTCGACCGGACGCCGAGGCGCGTGGTCCACACGCCCCGGCCGGAGGCGTTCCGCTACGCGACGGCCGAGCGCCGCCGTCCGGCGAAGCGGGCCGAGGTCGCGGCGCTCTCGCCGGGCCGGAGCGGTGACACCACGGTCTGCGTGCGCCGCTGCGACGGCTACCTGTTCCCCCTGGGCGCGCTGCGCGACACCGCCGACCTGCCCCTCCACCGTAACGCCTGCGCCGCCGCCTGCCCGAACGCGGCGACGGAGGTCTTCACCCTCGCGGCCGGCGAAACGGAACTGGATCACGCCGTCGGCCCGAACGGAATGCCCTATCGGGCTTCGGCGCTGGCCAATGTCTACCGCCAGCGGCGGGTGGCTGATTGCTCGTGCCAGCCCATCGGCGGGGCGGTCCACGCCGCACTGGAAGCGGACACGACGCTGCGACCCGGCGACATCGTCGCCACGGGCTCGAGCGCACAGGTCGTGACCCGTGTCCGCGCCGGCCGGGTCGACCTGCGCGACTATCGCCGCGCGGCCATCGGCAAGGGCGAGGTGCGGGCCATCGAGGCACGGGTCGGCACGATCCGCCGCGAGGCCGCCGCCCGCAGCTTCCGGCAGCAGCTCCGCGCCGCCGAGCGCAGCCCCATCGTGCAGGTGGCGGGCGCGGGCGACATCGCTCTTCCCGCTCGCTCGGGCCCCCGGGTGGTCTCGCCCTCGCCCTACAGCCGCTGAGATCCGGTCTTGCGCGCGCGCGAAATGCGCTAGATGCGGGCCATGGCCGATCCCGACGACACCACGCCCACCCTGAATTCAGCCCTGCCGGAGCCGGGGCATCTCGAAGAGGTCGCGCCGATGATCCGGCGCCGGGTCGCGGGCAATCGCAGCCCGTTCACGGCCACAGGCACCTGCACCTACATCATTGGGCATGGCCGGGTGGCGGTGATCGATCCCGGCCCCGACGACCCCGCCCATCTCGACGCGCTGATCGCCGACCTGTCGGGCGAGACCGTCGAGGCGATCCTCGTCACCCACACCCACAAGGACCATTCCCCCGGCGCCCGCCGCCTGAAGGAAGCGACCGGCGCACCGATCCTCGGCTGCGGCCCTCACCGCGCGGCGCGGCCCCTGGGCGAGGGTGAGATTCCGGCCCTCGACGCCAGCGCCGACCGCGCCTACCGCCCCGACCGTGAAATGCGCGAGGGCGATTCGGCCACCGGTCCGGGCTGGACGCTCACGGCGATCGAAACCCCCGGCCACACGATGAACCACCTCGCCTTCGCCTTCCCGGAGGCCGACGCGCTGTTCTCCGGCGACCATGTGATGGCGTGGTCCACCACGGTGGTCGCCCCGCCGGACGGGCAGATGCGCGCCTATATGGAGTCCCTCGACAAGCTGCGCGGACGCGGTGAAGCGGTCTACTGGCCGGGCCATGGCGGCCCGGTGCGCGAGCCCGCCCGCTTCGTGCGCGGCCTCGCCGGGCATCGCCGCCAGCGGGAGGCCGGGATCCGTGCCCGCCTCGCCGCCGGGGATGAACGCATCGCGGAGATCGTGGCGGCGGTCTACCAGGGGCTCGATCCGCGCCTGCGCGGGGCGGCGGCGCTCTCGGTCTTCGCTCATCTCGAGGATCTGGTGTCGCGCGGGCTCGCGGGGTGCGAGGGCCCGCCCCTGCTGGACAGCCGCTACTTCGTGGCGAGCGCCAGGGTGGACACGTCGTCGAGATAGGCGCGGATGCGGTCGGCATTGCCGCCGAAATCGCGGCTTCCGAGGCGCGAGGCCGAGCGCACGTCGATCCGCGCCCCGTCGGCGCGGGGGCGCACCCGCACAGTCACGTCGTCGGGCAGGTTGAGCACGAGGCCGCGGGCAATGGCGTCGATGCGCCCCTGCCCCATCCGCCCGCCGGGGCGGATCGCCTCCACGATCTGCCACTTGCGCTTCAGGGCCGCCTGCCGGGCGAGCTCGAAGGCTTGGTCGGCGTCGATGTCGAGGGTGAGCGGCGCGACCAGAGGATAGGCCTCGCGCTGAGCCTCCCGCGCGGCGCGGGGCGGCTCGGGCGGGATGCGCCCGTCCCGCGCGGCGAAGGCGACGCGCGAGCGCGAGAAGGCGGGCGGCGAATCCGGATCGGTCGAGATGTCGGACAGGGCGGGCAGACGCGCCCCGCGCAGGCCGGCATAAGCCGGGTAGGCCAGAACCAGCAGGGCCAGGAACAGGCCACCCAGCGCCGCGCCGAGACCCCGCGCGCCCTCGCGCCACACCCGCACGAAGGCGAAGGCCGCCGCCAGGATCGCCAGCACCGCCACCGACAGCCCCGCAGCCAGGGCGACGAGGGCGGCGGACACGTCGGCACGCGGATCGCGCACGACGAGGAGCGCGATGCCCGTCGCGAGGAGCGAGAAGACCGCGAGGTGCCGGGCCAGGGGGCCGGCGCGGGTAACGGGGTCCTCGACGAGCAGGCGGCGCATGGCTTTCCCTTATGCGTCGGCGTCGCGCGCCACCAGTGCGCTCAAGGCGCGTAGGCGCGGATATCGACCGGCAGGCCGAGAGCCGCCGGGACTTGGAGGATGCCGCGCATCCGGGCGAGCGAGGAGTTCTGGCCCGCCGGGTCGTCGGCATCGCCCCGTTGCGCTTCGGTGGTGAGCGCGTCCCATGGCCCGGCGATGGCGATGCGCACCGTGCGGGCGCCGTTCGGCGATTGGCGCGGGGCCAGCAGCGCCATCATGTCGAGGCGCTGGTCCGGCAGCGAGACCTGTCCCCGCAGGGTCGCGGCGACACCCGCGCCGCGCAGGTCCGCCTCGGTGATCTCGCCGATCCCGTCGGTGAAGCGAAGGGCGATCGTGGCCTTCTCGAAGCCCGTACGGCCGTTGCGCCGGGCGAGCGCCCCCGGCGCGAGGCCGCCGTTGCGGTGGATGACATCGGCCAGGTCGAGCCCCGAGAGCGCGCCGCCCTCGATGGAAACGCTGGCCCGGCCGCCGATCCCGCCGATCAGCGCGGCGACGTCCTTCCCGTGGCTTTCGAGGGAGAACTGCCCCTGCAGCGGCCCCGTCACCCAGCGGCTGCCGCCGAGATCGCTCATCAGCCCGCCGAGATCGACCTGATCGAGCCCCCCTTGCGCCTTCATGTCGGTCTCGGCCGGGTTCGCGCCCCTGGTGAGGGTGAGCCGGCCCTTGAGCACCCCATCCCTCAAGCGGGCGCGGTTGACCGCGACCTCGACGGCGGCGTCGCGCACCAGCACGCTGGCGGCGAGATCGCCCAACGTGACAGGCCCGACTTGCCCCTCGGAGGCCGACATGCGCAGGTCGAGATCGCCCCGGCTGAGGGGCGCGAGGGCGACGGGGGCGCTGCCATCCTCGAACAGCTTCACCAGGGCGCCGGCAAGCGGCGCGAGGTCGAGCCGTTCGGCCGCGAGCGTCGCCTGGATGGAGAGGCGCGGCGTCTCGCCACTCCCCAGTGAGACAGCGCCCGCCCCCTCCATGACCGTGCTGCCGGTGCCGATCCGCAGGATCGGCCAGGACACCGCCCGACCCTGCGCCTCGAAGGTGCCTTCCAGGCTGAAGCTGTTCGTCAGCGGGGCGAGCGGCGCGTCGCGGCCGAGCCAGGCCAGGGTCTGCGGCAGGGAGGTCGTCTCGAACCGCGCCCGGCCCGAGAGGGAGGGCGAGCCCGCCGCCTCGGCGGGCAGGAGGGCGAGGCCGTCGAGGGACAGGGCCCCGCCCGGCCATGTCGCCTCCGCGACGAAGGGGCTGCGGTGGCCGTCGATCAGGTCGGACGGCCGCAGGCGCGACAGCGAAAGCCGGGCCGGCACGCCGCGCCATGTCAGGCTCGCCTTGGCCGCGACCGCGCCGCTCCAGAACGGCCACGCGACGTCGAGATCGATGCCGCGCACCTCCTCACCGCCGCCGAGATCGGCCCCGGTGATGGTGACACGCGGTGGGTGCTGCCCGCCACCGACGCCCTCGCGGATGCGCGACACCGGGCTCGTCCAGGCAGCGCGTTCGGCCGCGAGCCGACCGCCCTCGAAGCGCAATCCGCCGATGGGCGAACGGCCGGTGGCGAGGCCGACCGGATCGATGTCGGCGATCAGGCGGTCGCTCTCGATGAGGGTCGGCCCGCTCGCATCGGCGATGCGCACCGCTCCCAGTGAGAGGGCGGGGAACGGCAGCAGCCGGAAGGATGCGGGGCCGGACGCCGTCAGGGTCAGGCCATAGGCGGCCAGCGGCCCGTTCGCGACGGCGACGGCCCGGTCCTTCCCCATCGGCCAGTCGCGCAGGCCGAGCCCGGCGACGGCGAGGGCGCCGATGGCGAGGAAGAGGAACAGGCGGCGCGGCGACATCGGGCTCCGGAAAAACCACGCCGCGACGCGGCCTGCGGGCCGGCGCGGCCCGGCAGGGCTCGTCGAGTGTCCAAGTCCTTAACGGCTTCCGACGCTTTTGTCTGCCCGCGCGATCCCATCCACACGGGGGGCTGTGAGTCGCGTGCATGACGGATCGGCCCCGCTGCCGCTCGGGGCACTGGACCCGGCGCCCGGAATCGGGAAGAGCAGGCCCGGATCATGCTTACCGGCTCAGCAGAGGCCGACGGGAGGAAGGACGGTTCGATGCGGAAGGTCTTTAAGGGTCCGACGGAGGCGCTGGCCGGCCTCCTGCGCGACGACATGATGATCATGTGCGGCGGCTTCGGCCTGTGCGGCATCCCCGACGAGCTGATCGACGCGGTTCAGGCGTCGGGCGTGAAGGGCCTCACCATCGTCTCCAACAACGCCGGCATCGACGGTGTCGGCCTCGGCAAGCTCCTGGAGACCCGGCAAGTCGCCAAGATGATCTCGTCCTACGTCGGCGAGAACAAGGAATTCGCCCGCCAGTATCTCGGCGGCGAACTGGAGATCGAATTCAACCCGCAGGGCACGCTGGCCGAGCGCATCCGGGCCGGCGGCGCGGGCATCCCCGCCTTCTTCACCAAGACCGGCTTCGGCACCAAGGTGGCCGAGGGCAAGGAGACCCGCCAGTTCGACGGCGAGGATTACGTGATGGAGCGCGGCCTCTTCGCCGACCTCGCCATCGTCCACGCCCATACCGGCGACACCGAGGGCAACCTCCGCTACCGGATGACCGCGCGCAACTTCAACCCGATGATGGCGACCGCCGCCAAGGTCACGGTCGCGCAGGTCGAGCACCTCGTGCAGCCGGGCGAGATCGACCCGGACACGATCCACACGCCGGGCATCTTCGTAAAGCGGATCATCGCGGTGAACACCGGCGAGAAGCGCATCGAGCAGCGCACCACCCGCAAGCGCGGCGACGCGACCCCGGCCGCTGCGGCCGGCGGCGGCACGCACTGATCGAGGGAGAGGAGACCACCATGGCCTGGACCCGCGAGCAGATGGCGGCACGCGCCGCCAAGGAACTGGAAGACGGCTTCTACGTGAACCTCGGCATCGGCATCCCGACGCTGGTGTCGAACTACATCCCCGACGGCATGTCGGTGCAGCTGCAATCCGAGAACGGGATGCTCGGCATGGGCCCCTTCCCCTACGAGGGCGAGGAGGACCCGGACCTGATCAACGCCGGCAAGCAGACGATCACCGCCCTGCCGACGACGAGCTACTTCTCCTCCGCCGATTCCTTCGGGATGATCCGGGGCGGGCACATCAACCTGTCGATCCTCGGCGCCATGCAGGTGGCCCAGAACGGCGACCTCGCCAACTGGATGATCCCCGGCAAGATGGTGAAGGGGATGGGCGGCGCCATGGACCTCGTGGCGGGCGTGAAGCGCGTCGTCGTGGTGATGGAGCACGTCGCCAAGAACAAGGACGGCACCGAGAGCCCGAAGCTCCTCAAGGAATGCGACCTGCCGCTCACCGGCACGCACGTGGTCGATCTGGTGATCACCGACCTCGGCGTCTTCACCATCGACAAGAAGGGCGATGGCGGCATGACGCTCATCGAACTCGCCGACGGTGTCAGCGAGGAGGATATCCGCGCCAAGACGGAAGGCGAGTACAAGGTCGGGCTGAAGTAAGCCCTCCGCGATGCCCTCCCCCCTCGGCGGGGGAGGGTGGCCCCCAAAGGGGGTCGGGAGAGGGGAGCGACGGTGCCGGATGCGGCACCGCCCCCCGGATCACCAAACCCCGTCATTGCGAGCGAGAGCGAAGCAATCCAGACGGCACAGTCTCATCCGGACGGGTCGCGCCCTGGATTGCTTCGGCTCCGCCTCGCAATGACGGTCAGGGTGTCTGGGGCCGCCTGGATGCCACAACGGCCCCGCAAGCGGGGAGAGGGGAAACCCTCGCCTTACATCGGCGGGGTCAGGCCGTCCTTGCCGACCGCGACGAGCTTGCCGTCCATCTTGCCGCCGTCCTTGTCGACCACGGCGAACACCTTCGCACCCGGCTTGAGCGCGGTGTTGTCCGCCGGCTCGAAGGCCACGATCGGGGCCGAAGGCGGCACGACGATCTGCTTCGAGCCATCCTTGTCGTAGGTGACCGTAAGCGTCCGCTCACCGCCGGCCGCCGCCTTGTCCGCCTTCACCGTGCCGTTCGTCATGGCGCTCTTCACCTTCGGGCCGGCGGAGGTCTCGGCCTTCACGGTGCCATTGGTCATCGCGCTCTTCACCTTGGCGCCGCCCGTGGCGGTGTGGTCGGTGATCGCGTCCCAGCCGTAATGGCCCTCGGCGGTGCCGCGCATCGAATCGGGGAACAGCACCACCTCCAGCGCCGTCATCGGGTTCTCGCCCTTGGTGGCGGTGCCGATGAACGTGCCTTCCTTGATCTGGTCGAGGCTCGACGGGACCACCGACACGACCTTGGCGCCGGTGAGCGCGATGGTCTCGGTGCCGCCGGACTCGGTCTTGAGGGTGAGCGAGCTGGCATCGGCCTTGTCGATGGTGCCGCGCACGCGCTCCAGGGCGGACGCTCCGGTGATGCCGGCGAGCGTGACGAGGCCGGCGGCGGCCAGGCGAAGGGTAGCAGACGTCATGGGGACTTGGCTCCGATGAGGGGGGACAGGAATTTCGGGGACCGAACCGGTCACATCGGCGGGGTCAGGCCGTCCTTGCCGACGGCCACGCGCGTCGCCGTCAAGCCGCCGTCGTTGCGGGTTGCGACCACGAACACCTTCGCGCCCTTGCTGAGAGCGGTTCGCCCGGCGGGCTCGAAGGTTACGACCGGGGCGGACGAGGGCACGAGGATCGTGCTCGACTGGCCGCTGCCGTAATTGACGGTGAGCGTCTTGGTGCCGTCCTTGCCGGCCTCGGTCTTCACCGTGCCGTTGGTCATGGCGCTCTTGACCTTCGGGTGCGCGGTGCTCCCCGTGGTCTCGGCCTTCACGGTGCCGTTGGTCATGGCGCTCTTCACCTTGGCGCCCCCGGCCCCCGTGGTGTCGGCGATCTCATCCCACGGATATTGCCCCTCGCCCGTGCCGCGCATGGCCTCGGGGAACAGCACGACTTCGAGGGCCGTCATCGGGTTCTCGCCCTTCGTGGCGGTGCCGATGAAGGTGCCTTCCTTGATCTGGTCCAGGCTCGCCGGGATCACCCAGGACACCTTGGCGTCGTCCGCCAGCGCCAAGCGCTCGGTCTTTCCGTCGCGGGTCATCAGGATGAGGGCGTTCGGCTCCACCGACTCGATCGTGCCCCGCAACCGCTCGGGCGGGGCGGCCTGGGCGATGGCCGTCAGGCCAAAGAACCCGGCGACGGCGAAGCCGGCCAACGTTGTCCTCACGAATGACGTCATGAATCATGTCCTGGCTGCGGGACCAGAACATGGGGCGCGCCCGAACGGCGACAAGCTTGCGCACGATTGATGTGTGCGCACCGTCACGGCACGAAAAAGGGGCGGCGCCAACGGCACCGCCCCTTTCGTCACACCGGATCGTACCTTACGCCGCGAGCGAGCGCAGCACGTAGGGCAGAATGCCGCCGTTGCGGAAATATTCGAGCTCGTCGAGCGTATCGATGCGGCAGGTCAGCGGGACCTGCTTCACCGAGCCGTCCGAGGACTTGATCTCGGCGGTCAGCGTCTGGCGCGGCTTCAGCTCGCCCGCCAGACCCTTGATCGTGACGGTCTCGTCGCCCTTGAGGCCCAGCGAATCCCAGCTCGTGTCGCCCTGGAAGACCAGCGGGACGACGCCCATCCCGACGAGGTTCGAGCGGTGGATGCGCTCGAAGCTCTCGGCGATGACGGCGCGGATGCCGAGCAGCTTGGTGCCCTTGGCCGCCCAGTCGCGCGAGGAGCCGGTGCCGTATTCCTTGCCGGCGAAGACGACCAGCGGCGTGCCCTCGGCGGCGTATTTCTGCGCCGCGTCGTAGATGAACATCTTCTCGCCGGAGGGCTGGAACAGCGTGTAGCCGCCCTCGACCACGTTGCCCGACGGATCGCGGACCATCTGGTTCTTGATGCGGATATTGGCGAAGGTGCCTCGCATCATCACCTCGTGGTTGCCACGCCGCGTGCCGTACTGGTTGAAGTCCTGCACGCGCACCTGGTGCGATTGCAGGTACTCACCGGCCGGTGAAGCGGCGCGGATGTTGCCGGCGGGCGAGATGTGGTCCGTCGTGATCGAGTCGAGGAACAGGCCGAGGATGCGCGCACCCTCGATGTCCGTGACCGGCGCCGGGGTCTTCTGCATGCCGACGAAGTAGGGCGGGTTCTGCACGTAGGTCGAGCCGCCGTTCCAGGCGAAGGTCTCGGCCTCCGTCACCTCGACGCCCTTCCAGTTGTCGTCACCGCCGAACACATCGGCGTAGCGGCTCTTGAACAGCTCGGAGGTGATGGTCTTCTCGATGAAGCTCTGGATCTCGGCGGCCGAGGGCCAGATGTCCTTGAGGTAGACCGGCTGACCATCCGATCCGGTGCCCAGCGGCTCCTTCACGAGGTCGATCTGCATCGAGCCGGCCAGCGCGTAGGCGACGACCAGCGGCGGCGAGGCGAGGTAGTTCGCCCGCACGTCGGGGTTCACCCGGCCCTCGAAGTTGCGGTTGCCGGAGAGCACGGCGGCGGCCACGACGTCGTTGTCGTTGATCGCCTTCGAGATCGCCGCCGGCAGCGGGCCTGAATTGCCGATGCAGGTGGTGCAGCCGAAGCCGACGAGGTTGAAGCCCAGCGCGTCCAGGCTGTCCTGAAGGCCCGCCTTCTCGAGATACTCGGCCACGACTTGGCTTCCGGGCGCGAGCGAGGTCTTCACCCACGGCTTGGAGCGCAGGCCCTTGGCGACCGCGTTGCGGGCGAGCAGGCCGGCGCCGATCATCACGCTCGGGTTCGAGGTGTTGGTGCAGGAGGTGATCGCCGCGATCACCACGTCACCGTGGCCGATGTCGAAGTTGGTGCCCTCGACGGGGAAGCGGCCGGAGATGTCGCCGCCCTTCTTGAACTCGCTCTGCATGGAGCCGGCGAAGCCCGCCTTGGCGTCGGCGAGCAGGACCCGGTCCTGCGGGCGCTTCGGGCCGGCCAGCGAGGGCTGCACCGTGCCCATGTCGAGCTCGAGGGTGTCGGTGAAGACCGGGTCCGGGGTCTGGGCGTCGCGCCACATCCCCTGCGCCTTGGCATAGGCCTCGACCAGGGCGATCCGGTCGTCGGCGCGGCCGGTGACCTTCAGGAAGTCGATTGTCTTCTGGTCGACGGGGAAGAAGCCGCAGGTGGCGCCGTATTCGGGGGCCATGTTGGAGATCGTGGCGCGGTCGGCGACGGGCATGTCGTCGAGGCCGGGGCCGTAGAACTCCACGAACTTGCCGACCACGCCCTTCTTGCGCAGCATCTGCGTGACGGTGAGCACGAGATCGGTGGCGGTCGTGCCCTCGGGCAGCTTGCCCGACAGCTTGAAGCCGACGACCTCGGGGATCAGCATCGAGAGCGGCTGGCCGAGCATGGCCGCCTCGGCCTCGATGCCGCCGACGCCCCAGCCGAGCACGGCGAGGCCATTCACCATCGTGGTGTGCGAATCGGTGCCGACGAGGGAATCCGGGTAGGCGATCTCTTCCGCGCCTTCCTTCTTCGTCCAGACCGTCTGCGACAGGTATTCGAGGTTCACCTGATGGCAGATGCCGGTGCCCGGGGGCACGACGGAGAAGTTGTCGAAGGCCGACTGGCCCCACTTCAGGAAGGTGTAGCGCTCGCCGTTGCGGGCGTATTCGAGGGCGACGTTCTCGCCGAGCGCCTTCGGGGTGCCGAACTCATCGACGATGACCGAGTGGTCGATCACGAGATCCACGGGCACGAGCGGGTTGATCTTCTGCGGGTCGCCGCCGAGCGCCACCATCGCGTCGCGCATCGCGGCGAGGTCGACCACCGCCGGCACGCCGGTGAAGTCCTGCATCAGCACGCGGCTCGGGCGGAAGGCGATCTCGACCTCGGCCTTGCCCTTCTGCTCCAGCCAGCCCACGGCGGCGGCTACATCGGCCTTCTTGACCGAGCGGTCGTCCTCGAACCGCAGAAGGTTCTCCAGGATCACCTTCATGGAGAAGGGCAGCGCGGTGGCGGAGGCGAGGCCGTTCTTCTCGGCCTCGGGGATCGAGTAGTAGGTGTAGGTCTTGCCCCCTGCGGTCAGGGTCTGGCGGGCCTTGAAGCTATCGAGAGATGCCACGGCTGGTCGTATCCTCGCTGCGAGATGTCGAACACGCGCAGGCATAACCCGCGCCACGAAGGTGTTCGGCCTGTTTAGCGCCCGACGGGCGCGCGCCGCCCCGGGAGTGCCCGGATCGAACGGTGCGCGGGGGGCGATTTGGACGCCCTGAATGCCGCGCGGCGCAGCCGTCGCCCGTATAGAACGTTTCGAATGTGCCCGCTACGGGGGCGTGATGACACGAACGGGCGGGTGTCGTGCGTGGCGCTCCTGCCGTTCCCTCGTTTGAGGTCCGGTCACTGACCGCCGATCCCAACGTTCCCCCTCATCCTGAGGTGCCGGCGCGAAGGGGCGGCCTCGAAGGAGGGCTCAAGGGATCGGGCGGCAGGCGGGAGCCCTCCTTCGAGGCCCGCTGATGCGGGCACCTCAGGATGAGGCGGAGGTTGGGATCACGCGGGCGACGGAGCCCTCGAAGGGAGGTGCGAGGTCAGCCCCGCTGCGCCTTCGCCAAGCCTTCCTTGAACTTGTTCGGCGAGGCGGCCAGCCGGCGCAGCGAGGCGACGTTGGCGGCGGCTTCGTCGGGACCCATGTCCTGACGCAGCACCGACTCGGCCTCCGCGTAGCGCCCCTTGAGGCCCAGCACGAGGGCGAGGTTCGCCCGCATCTTCGCGTCGGCGCCGGGCAGGGAGACGGCCAGCCGCATCGTCTCCTCGGCCTTGTCGAGGTCGCGCGACAGCGCATACGACAGGCCGAGATTCGACAGGAGCGAGGGCTCGTTCGGGCGGATCTTCAGGGCCGCCTCGTAGAAGCTCTGCGCGCGGGCCTGATCGCCCATCTGCGCCGAGGCCGAGCCTTCGGCCGAAAGGATCCGCCAATCGGGGTTGGACGGGGTGTGGGCGTTGGACAGAACTTCGAGCGCCTCGCGATAGCGCCCGGCCTCCACCAGCGACTTGCCGTAGGCGCCGAGGATCACCGTATCCTTCGGGTTGCGCAGGGCGGCCTGCTGCAGCACGGCGCTGGCCTGGTTGATTTGGTCCGTCGCCCGCAAGGCACGGGCGTAGCGGAACGCGGCGCGGGGATCGTTGGGGTTGGCCTTGTAGGCCTCGGCGAGGCCGTCGAGATCGCGGCGGGCGGTCGCGGCGGCAGAAGCGCCGGCATTCACGGTGCCGAGGGAGCCGGTGGTCTCGGGGCCGTCGGTGTTGCAGGCGCCGAGCGCCAGGGCGACGGCGAGGACGACGAACCCGCGACGGGCATTCGAGGCCGAGATCATCATACGCTCCGCACGCGCTCGGACGACGGCGGCCCGGATCGCGCGGACCCCGCTTCTCCGTCCCGTCGCCACGGTGATAGACCGTTAAGCCTAATCCGGGGTTAAGGGCGCGCCGGGCGCCCGTCCCGCACCATGCGCGAGGGTCCATGAGTCAGTCCGCAGCGGCACAGGGCAGCTCCATCACCGAGCTTCTGCCGGCCGACACGCCCGCCATCGGCGTGACCTGCCTGCGCGCGAGCGGCTGGGAAGACACCCTCACCGCCGCCGAGCGCGCCTTCGCCTGGGCGACCGACTTCACCGCCAAGGCGGGGAGCCTCGCCTACTTGCCGGCGGCGGATGGAAGCCTGTCGCGGGTGCTGTTCGGCCTCGGCGACCCGGACGCACCGGGCGCCGACCCGCTGATCGGCGGGCGCCTGCCGACGATGCTGCCGGTGGGCGCCTATCGCCTCGACGGCGCGCCGGACCCGTTCACCGCATCCCTGGCCTGGCTCCTCGGCAGCTATCGCTTCGACCGCTACCGCAAGGGCGACGGCGCAAAGGCCTGCCTCGTCGCGCCGGAGGACGTCGACGGCGCGGAGGTAACGCGCATCGCCGAAGCGGTGGCGATGGGCCGCGACCTCGTGAACACCCCGGCCAACGACCTCGGCCCCGCCGAGATCGAGGCCGCCGCCCGGGCCCTGGCCAAGAAGCACGGTGCGGCGATCCAGGTGGTGCAGGGCGACGCGTTGGCGCGCGAATTCCCCCTGATCCAGGCCGTGGGCGAGGCGGCGACGCGCCCTCCCCGCCTCATCGACCTGACCTGGGGGCCTGAGGATGCGCCGCGCGTGACGCTGGTGGGCAAGGGTGTGGCCTTCGATACGGGCGGCCTCGACATCAAGCCCTCCTCGGCCATGCTCCTGATGAAGAAGGACATGGGCGGGGCCGCCGTTGCCCTGGCGACGGCCGACATGGCGATGGGCGCGGGGCTGAACCTGCGCTTGCGACTGCTGATCCCGGCGGTGGAGAACGCGGTGGCCGGCAACGCCTTCCGCCCCGGCGACGTGCTGCGCAGCCGCGCCGGTCTCACGGTCGAGATCGGCAACACCGATGCCGAGGGCCGTCTGATCCTGGCCGACGCCCTGGCGCTGGCGGATGCGGAGGCGCCCGACCTGATCCTCGATTTCTCGACCCTGACCGGCGCGGCCCGCGTCGCCCTCGGCCCCGATCTGCCGGCCTTCTTCACCGAGGACGAGGCCCTGGCGCAGGAGGTGGCGCAGGCCGGCGCGCGGGCGATGGACCCGATCTGGCGGATGCCCCTGCACCAGCCCTATGCGGCGATGCTCGATTCGAAGATCGCCGACCTGAACAACGTGTCGAACGGCCCCTTCGCCGGGGCGATCACGGCGGCCCTGTTCCTGCGCCGCTTCGCCCCGAAGACGAAGCGACACGGCCATTTCGACCTCTACGGCTGGAACCCCTCGTCCAAGCCCGCCCGCCCCGAAGGCGGCGAGGTGCAGACCGCGCGGCTGGCCTATGCGCTGCTGAAGGCGCGGTATGGGGGATGAGGAGCGCTAAAACTGGGGGCAGTCCCGGGGCATAATTTCCCAAGCGAGCGGGTTTTGATAGCGATCGGCCATGCCGGTCGTCTATCGATTCGATGGGTTGCGTGTGGTCATCTATCCGAACGACCACCGCCCCGCCCATGTCCACGTGAAGGGTTCGGAGGGTGAAGCAGTCTTCATCCTGCACTGCCCTAAGGGACCGCCGAGCCTGCGGGAAAGTTTCGGCTTCAACCGGCGCGACCTTGGCCTGATCATTGACGAGGTGGCTCGGGTGCTCGCAATCTTATGCGCGGAATGGAGTGCCATTCATGGCCGTCACTCAGCAGGACGTCCGACAGGCCGAGGAGCGGATGGCCGCGCTGCGGCGGAACGGCTTCGCTCTGTCGGCACGCTACGACAGGGAGGCCGACCGCATCGTGATCGAACTGAGCACGGGCGTTCAGGTCGCCTTTCCGCCACGCCTCGCCGAGGGGCTGGCAGAGGCTGGCCCCGGCGAACTCGCGGTCATCGAGATCAGCCCGTCCGGTCTCGGTCTGCACTGGCCCATGCTGGATGCCAACCTCTACGTGCCCGCCGTCCTTCAGGGCATCCTGGGCTCGGAAGGCTGGATGGCGGCACAACGCGAAGCCGGGGGAGGCCGTCCCCGCTCTGCCCTGACGGCTGCGCCCGCGCGGGAGAACGGCCACACGGGCGGGCGACCGCCCAAGGCCGTTGCCAACTAACTCCCCACGGGCAACCCGGTCTCGATCAGCCGCGCCCAGAGAGCGGCGCCGTAGGGGGCGGCTTCGTCGTTGAAGTCGTAGAGCGGGTGGTGCAGCGAGGCGCTGTCGCCGTTGCCGATGAACATGTAGGCGCCGGGCCGGCGGCCGAGCATGTAGGAGAAATCCTCGGCCGTCATCATCGGCGCCACCGCGCGGTCGACCTGCTCCGGCCCGACCAGCGATTCCGCGACGCCGGCCATGAAGTCGGTCTCGGCGGGGTGGTTCTCGGTGACGGGATAGCTCGATCCGAATTCGACCCGGCCCGTGGCCCCGAAGCCCGCTGCGACGTCGCGCACCAGCGCTTCGAGCCGCGCCTTCACTGCCTCGCGGACCTCCTGCGACAAGGTGCGAACCGTGCCGCGCATGGTCACGCACTGCGGCAGGACGTTGAACGCCTCGCCGGCATCGAGCGCGCAGACCGAGACGACCGCCGATTGCAGCGGGTCGAGGTTGCGCGAGACGATCGTCTGCAGGGCGATGATGACGTGGCTGGCCACCAGCACGCTGTCGATGGCGTTCTGCGGCAGGGCGGCGTGGCCGCCGCGCCCCTCGATGGTAATGGTGAACCGGTCGGTGGACGCCATGATCGGGCCGGGCCGCACGGCGAAGGTGCCGAGTGCCATGCCGGGGATGTTGTGCATCCCATAGACCGATTCGATGCCGAACCGCTCCATCAGCCCGTCCTCGACCATCGCCTCGCCGCCGCCCCCGCCCTCCTCGGCGGGCTGGAAGATCAGCACGGCGCTGCCGTCGAAATCGCGGGTGTCGGCGAGGTACTTCGCGGCGCCGAGGAGCATCGCCATGTGGCCGTCATGGCCGCAGGCGTGCATCTTGCCCGGCACGGTGGAGCGATAGGGCAGATCGCGCACTTCCTGGATCGGCAGGGCATCCATGTCGGCGCGCAGGCCGATGGCGCGGTTCGAGCTTCGTCCCCGGCCGCGCACCACGCCGACCACCCCGGTGCGGCCGATGCCGGTGGCGACCTCGTCGCAGCCGAACTCGCGCAGGCGTGCCGCGACGAAATCCGCCGTGCGCTCCACGTCGTAGAGCAGCTCGGGATGGGCGTGGAGCGTGCGCCGCCACGAGGCCATCGGGCCGGACAGGGCTTGGATCGGTGCGGGGACGGGCATGCCGGCCTGAATTCGTTGGAGACGCGTCCTGGAGCCCCGAGCAAGCCGGAGGCCAGATGCGGCGTCAACCCGCCAGAGGCCGCCGCGTGAACGTCTTCCCCCGCGCAGGTGGCGGCGCGCCGGCCGCGAGATCGTCGAGGATCGGGCAATCGGGCCGCTCGTCGCCACAGCAATCGGCCGACAGACGCTCCAGGCTGCGCGCCATCCCCTCAAGTGCGGCGATGCGGCGATGCAGCTCCGCGATCCGCGCCTGCGCGATGGCCTTCACCGCCGCACTCGGGCGCTCCCGGTCGCTCCACAGGGCCAGCAGTTCCGCGATGGCCTCCACGTCGAAGCCGAGATCGCGGGCGCGCCTGACGAAGTGCAGGGTGCGGATCTCGGCCTCGCCGTAATGGCGGTAGCCGGCGGCCGAGCGCGCGGCCGGCGGCAACAGGCCCCGCGCCTCGTACCAGCGGATCATCTTGGCCGACACGCCGGTGAGCCGGGCGGCCTCTCCCACGGTGACGGTGTTCTCGCTCATGCCGGCCTCGGCGCGGCACGGCGCAACCGCAGGGCGTTGCCAAGGACGAACAGGCTCGACAGCGCCATCGCCCCCGCCGCCAGGATCGGCGACAGGGACGGCCCGCCAAGCGGCACCAGCAGCCCCGCCGCGAGGGGGATCAGCGCCGCGTTGTAGGCGAAGGCCCAGAACAGGTTCTGCCGGATGTTGGCCATCACCGCCCGCGACAGGTCGAAGGCGGCGCCCAAAGCCTCCGGCGCACCGGACATCAGCACCACATCGGCGCTCTCCACCGCGATATCGGTGCCCGTGCCGATGGCGAGCCCGACATCGGCCTCCGCGAGCGCCGGGGCGTCGTTCACCCCGTCGCCCACGAAGGCGACCGGTCCGTGCGCCGCGCGAAACCGCCGGACCGCCTCGGCCTTGCCGCCGGGCAGCACGCCCGCCGCCACCTCCGCGATGCCGAGGCGCTGCGCGACCCCGGCGGCGGCGCCGGGATCGTCTCCCGTCACCATCGCCACGGTGATGCCGCGCCCGCGCAGGGCGGCGACCATCTCCTCCGCGCCCGCCTTCACCGGATCGGTGACGGCCAAGGCCGCCGCGTGGCGCCCGTCCAGCACGAGGTGGACCGGGCTCATGCCGGCCTCGGCCCATTCCTTTGCCCGTGCCATCAATCCGGCATCGTGGACAATGCCGAGGCGGTCGAGATAGCGCGGGGCGCCGACGGCCACCGCGCGGCCCTCCACCCGGCCGGCGACGCCGAAGCCCTCGACGGCCTCGAAGCCCTCCGCCTCCGGCAGGGCGAGCCCACGCCCCCGCGCCGCCGCGATGATCGCCCCCGCGAGGGGGTGTTCGGAGCGGCCCTCGAGCCCCGCCGCGAGGCGAAGGGCCTCGTCCGGGGCGAGGCCGGAGATCGTCTCGCAACCGGCGAGCGTCGGGCGCCCCTCGGTGAGGGTGCCGGTCTTGTCGAGGGCGACGACCTTCACCCCTTCCAGCGCCTGCAAGGCGGCGCCGTCGCGGAACAGCACGCCGCGCTCGGCCGCCCGGCCGGTGCCGACCATGATCGCGGTGGGGGTCGCGAGCCCCATGGCGCAGGGGCAGGCGATGATCAGCACCGCCACCGCATGGACGAGGGCCGGACCCAGGGCGGGCGCCGGCGCGAGGAGCATCCAGGCGAGGAAGGTGAGGATCGCGAGGCCGATCACCGCCGGCACGAACCGGCCGGTCACGCGATCGACCAGCGCCTGGATCGGCAGCTTGCCGCCCTGCGCCCGCTCGACCATGGCGGCGATCTGCGCGAGCACGGTCGCGGCCCCCACCGCGCCGACGCGCAGGTCGAGGCTGCCCCCGCCGTTCAGCGTGCCGCCGACCACCTCGGCGCCCGCTGCCTTGCGGACGGGCGCCGGCTCGCCCGTCACCATGCTCTCGTCGACGCGGCTCTCGCCCGCGATCACCATGCCGTCGGCGGCGATGCGCTCGCCGGGGCGCACCCGCACCACGTCGCCGACCCTGAGGGACGCCAGCGGCACCTCGCGCTCGGCGCCGTCGCGGACCACCCGCGCGGTCTTCGGCGACAGATCCATCAGCCGGGCGATGGCCTGGCCGGTGCGTCCGCGCGCCCGCGCCTCCAGGGTGCGCCCGAGCAGGATCAGGGTGACGATGACGGCGCTCGCCTCGAAATAGAGATGCGCCGCGCCGTCCGGCATCGCCTGCGGGGCGAGCGCCGAGACCAGGGAGTAGAGGTAGGCCGCGCCCGCGCCGAGGGCGACGAGGGCGTTCATGTCCGGGTGGCCGCGCAGGAGGCCGGGAATGCCGGTGGCGAGAAAGCGCCGCCCCGGCCAGGCCAGCACGAGGGTCGCCAGCAGGGCCTGGAGCAGGGGGAAGGCCGGCATTCCGTGGCCGGCGAAGTGCCCGCCCATGTCGAGGATGACGATGGGCGCCGAGAGCAGGGCGGCAGCGATGAAATCGCGCCGCAGCGCCCGCGCCTCGGCCTCGCGCCGCTCGGCCTGATCGACCTTGGCGGCCTCCTCCGGCAGCAGGGCCGAATAGCCCGCCGCCTTCACCGCCGCCGCGAGGTCGGCGGGCGCGACGACGCCCTCCCCGTGCCGCACCAGCGCCTGCCCGGCGGCGAGGTTGACGCTCGCCTCGGTGACGCCGGGTACGGCGGCGAGCGCCCGCTCGACCTTGCCGACGCAGGAGGCGCAATGCATCCCCTCGATCGGCAGAACGGTCTCGGCGGTGGCCACGGGGTAGCCCGCCGTCTTGAGGGCGGCGGCGACTTCGGCGGGGGCGTGTCCGCCGGAGAGCGCGAGGCTCGCCCGCTTGGTCGCGAGATTCACTGAGACGTCGCTGGCACCGGGGAGGGCGCTGAGCACCCGCTCGACGCGCGAGACGCAGCCCGCGCAGGACATGCCCTCGACGGGCAGGCTCAGGCGGGTCCGCCCGGGCACGGAGGAGGAAGGGATCGTATCCATGCCCCCTCAGATGGACCTTCCCATCGTGGGAAGGTCAAGGGCTGCCGTCATGCGGCGGTGGCGAGCTTCATCGTCACGAGGCCGGACACGATGAGCCCCGCCGCGACGAGGCGCGCGAGGCTCGCGTCCTCGCCCAGCACCATGATGCCGACGATGAAGGCGCCCAGCGCGCCGATGCCGGTCCAGATCGTGTAGGCGGTGCCGAGCGGCAATGTCCGCATGGACAGGGCCAGGAGGCCGACGCTGCCGATCATCGCCACGACCATGATCACGGTCGGCCACACGCGCGTGAAGCCGTCCGACTGCTTCATCGCGAAGGCCCACACGACCTCGAGCAGACCGGCGACGATGAGGATGATCCAAGCCATGGCGGCCCTCTCCGTAAAGGGCCGGGCCGTCCCGGACTTCAACTCCCGCGTGCGGGAGGGAGGACGTGGCCTCTCGCGGCTGAGCTAGGCCCTCGGCTCCCGGGGTTCAAGTCCGCCGGGCCTCGCTTGACGCTTCCGCGTGATTTCCGCGAACTGGGCAACGACCGATCACATCGAGGCGGCCCCCACCCTCTCCCCTCATCCTGAGGTGCCCGCGTCAGCGGGCCTCGAAGGAGGGCTCCAGGGATCGCGCGGCAGGCTGGAGCCCTCCTTCGAGGCCGCCGCTTCGCGACGGCACCTCAGGATGAGGTATTCGAAGCGGCTGTCGCCGCATCTCAGGATGAGGGGAATATCTGAAGAAAGCTGGTTGAACCAACGCGTTTGCGTGTGATCCTAGGCCGTTGATTCCGGTGAGGGACCCGCGATGCAGCCGCTGACGATCTATGGTGATTCCGGCTCGGGGAACTGCCTGAAGGTGAAGTGGGTCGCCGCCCATCTCGGCCTGCCCTTCACCTGGGAGGAGGTCGATGTGCCGGCCGGTGGCACGCGGACGCCCGCCCTGCTCGCCCTCAACCCGGCGGGACGCGTGCCCTTCGTGGTACTGCCCGGCGGTGAGGTGCTCTCCGAGTCGAACGCGATCATCGCCTACCTCGCGGAGGGCTCGGCGCTGATCCCGTCAGCCGCGCTGGCACGGGCGCGGATGCTGCAATGGATGTTCTGGGAGCAGTACAGCCACGAGCCCTACATCGCCGTGCGGCGCTATCAGCTCCACTACCTGCGCCGCGATCCGGCGGAGCTCGATCCGAAGCTCAAAGAGCGGGGCGAGGATGCGCTGCGCCTGATGAAGGCGAGCCTCGGCCGCGCGCCCTACTTCGCCGGCGAGGCGCTGAGCCTCGCGGACGTGGCCCTCGTCGCCTATACGCGCATGGCGCATGAGGGTGGGTTCGACCTCACCCCCTACCCCCACCTGCGCGATTGGATCGGCCGCGTCGAGGACGGGCTCGGGATCGGGCCGTATCAGGCCTGATCCGCCCCGGCCCGATACTCGGGCAGGCTGACGCGGGCCACGGTGCCCTTCCCGACATCGCTCTCGATGGTCAGCCGGCCCCGATGGCGGCGCAGGCTGTGCTTGACGATGGCGAGGCCGAGACCGGTGCCGCCGCGCGCGCGGCTCGAGGCGACATCGACCCGGTAGAACCGCTCGGTCAGCCGGGGGATATGCTCGGGCGGGATGCCGGGGCCGTCATCGGCGACGGTCAGCACGATGCGCGCCCCGTGGTGAGGGTTGTGCTCGCGGGCGAGGCCGACGCGGATCTCGCCGCCGCCATACTTCACGGCGTTCTCGATCAGGTTCTCGATGACGCGCATGAGTTCGTCGGCGTCGCCCTGGACCGGATAGGGTCCATGGCCGTCGAGGAGCGTGACGCTCGCCCCGCGGGCGGCGGCCAGCGGCGCCTGCGTGTCCACCATCTGCCGGGCGAGCCCTCCGAGATCGACCGTGCCGGTCGGCGCAAGGTGCTCGCGCAGCTCGATCCGCGAGAGCGACAGCAGGTCGTCGATCAGCCGCCGCATCCGCTGCGCCTGGACGCGCATGATCTCCAGGAAACGCTCCCGTGCCGCCGCGTCGTCGCGGGCGGGGCCTTGCAGGGTCTCGATGAAGCCGAGGAGCGACGAGAGGGGCGTGCGCAGCTCGTGGCTGGCATTGGCCACGAAATCCACCCGCATCGATTCGAGCCGGTGGGCCGAGGTGAGGTCACGCAGGAACAGCATCGCGCCGGGTCCGGACCCGTCCGGCATCCGCAGGGGGCCGATCTGGATCTCGAAGGCCTGCTCGATCGGCACGCGCGTCTGGTAGGCGACCCGCTGCGGCGGGCCTCCGCTCAGCACCGCCTCCACCGCGTCGGTGATCTCGGGGTTGCGGAGAGCGAAGGCGAGAGGGTGCGACAGGTGCAGGGCCGGCAGAAGGGAGCGCGCGGCCGGGTTGGCTTCCAGCACGCGGGTGCGCCGGTCCACCAGGATCACCGGATCGGGAATATGGGCGAGCAGCGCCTCGGCGACCGCGTGGCGCGGGGTACTTGCGATGGGCCGGGTCGGCGGCTGCGCCCTCCTCCGCCCGGCGATCAGCCCGCCGAGGCCGACGGCGACCACGAGGCCCAGCGCCGTGACGACACCGAGGCTCCCCTCCCAGACGAGCACGGCGAACATCGATCCGCCCGCGATCGCCGCGCCGCTCCAGGCCGCCGGCCTTCGAGGATCGTCGATCACGGCGCGGTCTCCCGGTCAGCCTTCGCGCTGATCCGGCCAGGGCTTGCCGGAGGGGCCGGCGGTGCCCTCGGGCGGGGCGGCCAGCCGCTCCGCCTCGCGGTCGCGGGCGCCGCCCGCCCGCTTCACGATCTCGTACAGGCCGAGCATCGCCAAAGCGGTCACGAAGGGCACGACGTAGTAGCAGCCCCGGAACAGCAGCAGCGAGGTCAGCACCTCGTTGCGCGGCAGGCTCGACAGGGCCAGCAGGATCGTGGCCTCGAACACGCCGATCCCGCCCGGTGCGTTGGAGGCGATGCCGAGCATCGCGGCCAGCACGTAGATCGCGAGGAAGGTGGTGAAGGCGATGCCCGTCTGCTGCGGCAGGAGCACGTAGAGCACCGCCGCCGCCGCGCAGACATCGCCGATGCCGACGATCATCTGGCCGATGGAGACCGAGGCGCCCGGCAATTCGAGCCGCCATTGCTTGACCGTGACGCTGCGGCGCTTGGCCGAGACCCAGGCGAGGTAGCCGAGCACGGCGAGCAGCGCCGCGAAGCCGACGCCCTGGTTCAGCCGGATGGAGGTGAAGGCGAGCCCGGCGAGCTGCCCCGCCTCGATGATGAGGGACAGGCCCAGCACCACGCCCATGCCGAGCCAGAAGGTGAAGCCGGCGATCACCGTGAGCGCGGCGATCTTCGAGGCGGAGAGCCCCTGGCGGGCGTAGATCCAGTAGCGGATCGTCCCCGCCGTCAGCAGGGGGAAGCCGAGGGTGAAGCTCACCGCGTAGCTCGTGAACGAGGCGAGCGCGGTGATGCGGTAGGGCACCTTGATCCGCAATTGCCGCAACGCCAGCGCGTCGTAGCCGGTGAGGAACAGGTAGCTGATTCCGACGAACAGGAAGGCGAGGCCGAGCTGCCGGGCGGACGCATTGTGCAGGGCGTCGGTCACCTCCGCCCAGGACACGCTCTGCACGAGCTTCCACAGTACGCCGAGGGATACGGCCACCAGGACGATGCTGGCGACGGTACCGATCCATGCGAAGCGGTTGCGGCTGAAGCGCATCTTGCCCGCGTCGCCGCGCTTCGCGTCCTCGACCGGTTTGGCCGAGGCGACATCATCCCGATGCTGCCCCTGGAAATTCATGCCGTTCGGCGTCCGTCCCCTCGCTCGCGCGGGCCGGACGGGTGCGAAGCCCCATGCCGGATCATCCCGGACCGCGGCCCGTCGCCCGCCATGTAAGCCGAACCGGCGGTGATGGCCAGCGAGGCCGTATGCAATCCGAAGAAACAAGAGGTGATGGCGGAATCGGCTCGACACGGCCCCTTGCGAGTTTGTAGCTCAAAAGCTACATCGCGGCATGACGACGACGATCCGGCAGACGCGCGTGTTCTCCGCCTGGCTGGCGGACCTGCGCGATGTCCAGGCCAAGGCGCGCATCAACGCGCGGATCCGGCGGCTCTCTCTGGGCAATCCCGGCCAACACCGCGTACTGCACGGCGGCGTCGCCGAATTGAAGATCGATTACGGCCCGGGCTATCGCGTTTATCACACGCAGCGAGGCGAGGAACTGGTGATCCTGCTTTGCGGTGGAGACAAGCGGACGCAAATTCAGGACATCGAGCGGGCGATAAGCATGGCCGGGGAGGTCTGACGATGGCACTCGACACCACTGTCTGGGACGTGGCGGAACACCTGCAGGACGAAGCCGCCATCGCCGCCTATATCGAAGCCGTGCTCGAGGATGGCGATCCGGGCCTCGTCGCCGCCGCCATCGGCGACGTCGCACGGGCGCGTGGCATGGCGCAGATCGCCCAGGAAACCGGTCGCTCGCGGGAAAGCCTGTATCGAGCCTTGTCCGAGAAGGGCAATCCCCAGCTCGATACGCTGATCGGCGTCCTGAAGGCGCTCGGATTGCGGCTGAGCGTCAAGCCGGCAGGCGCCTGATCTTCACCCGCAGCGCGGCCGCCGCCTCCGCGAGGCCCCGCCGGATTCGGGCCGGCACCTCGGGCGAGGTGCAGACATAGGTCGGGCTCGGGTGCGGAATTGCGATGACGGGCAGGCCCGGCCGCAGGTTCGCCAGCGCCGGGGCGCACTGGCCCGCGACGCGCCCGGCGAGGATGACCACGGCGAGGCGCGGCAGCAGGTCGAGGAGCGGCGCGAGGTAGGGCTTCGCCTCCCGCGCCTCGCTCCGGCGCGGGGCGCGGTTCAGGGCGCCCGGCGCGTGGATCACCCAGGGGACGGCGTTCCAGATCAGCGTCTCGGAACGGGGGATGCCCGCCTCGCGCAGGAAGCGGAACAGGTTGGCGGCCGTGCCGTTCGCGCTGTCGCGGGTGACGAAGCCGGTGCGCAGCACCATCGGGCCGGGCGTTTCGAGGAGCAGCATGAGCCGCGCGTTCACGCCCCCGTCCATGGGGTCGGGATCGGGGACCGGCGCGCCGCGCTCGGTGGCGATCCGGCGGGCGAAATCCCGGATCGGGGCGACATGGGGCAGGGAGGCCATCTCGCGACGGGCGGCGAGGGCGGCCGGGTCGGCGAGGCTCTTGGGCACCTCGGGCTCAGGCCGCATCGGCGACGGGGAAGGGCTGCGGCAGCGTCCCCGTGAGGCGGTAGCGCTCGGTGCCCGCTTCCCGCGCGAGGCGTTCGGCCAAGCCGTCCCGCCCGCCGAACTGGAAGCCGATCTGGCTGGCATAGGCGGCGCAAGACGCGAGCTTCCTCGCCTGCGCCTCCGCATCGAACGCGAAGGCCCGCGCCGGCAGATCCGCGAAGAGCGGCGCCATGGGTTCCTTCGGGGTCGCCTCGCGCACCGTGTAGGGGAAATCGCGCCACCACAGGATCGGCGCGGCGGGGGCGAGGCTCCGCAGGGCCCGCACCACCTGGACATGATCGACATGCCCGCCCACCGCCTGCGGCGCGAGGAGGAGGTCGGGCGCCTCGGCGGCGATGAGGTCGGCGAGCGCCGGGGCGATGTCCCGGTCGATCGCGTCGTCCGCGCGCACATCCGCGAAGAGCTCGGGCGCCGATGCGTAGCCCCGGTGCGGCGCCTCGCGGAACGGCAGGTGGCGGGGCGCCGCGAGGCCCAGCGCCTCCGCCGCCGCATCGTCCTCGGCCCGACGCAGGGCCATGTAGTCGATGTCGGGGGCCAAGCCCTTGTCGAGTTGGCAGGCGAGGGCGAAGCCCTGCGGCGCCGATACGCTCTGCGTGAAGACCGTCGCCATCACCACCCGCCAGCCACCGGCGGCGAGGGTGGTCAGCAGCCCACCTGCCGAGAAGGCGGCGTCATCGAGATGGGGCGAGAGCGCGAGGGCTGTCGGCATCGGTCAGAGCAGGTGCGGTTCTGCGCGGAAGCGGCAGGACGGGTCGAACGGCAGTTCGTCCGGCACGTCCTGCGAGGGATGCTCGCGCAGCACGTCCGCGTAGACGCCCATGATCTGCGCCCCCACCGCCCGCCAGGAATAGACCCGGCGGCACTCCTCCAGCCCGGCGGCGGCGATGCGGTGGCGAAGCTGTGCGTCCGTCACGATCCGCGTCAGCGAGGCGGCGAGCGCCGGGATGTCGCCGGGTTCGGTGAGGAGGCCGTTCTCCCCGTCGCGCAGGCAATCCGAAACGCCGACGGCGTGGCAGGAGACCACCGCGAGCCCCGCCGCCATGGCTTCGAGGATCGTGTTGGAAAACCCCTCCGCGTAGGTCGGCGAGGCGAAGACATCGGCCTCGCGGTAGAGGGCGGGGACGGTGTCGTACTCGGCGTAGCCGGTGAAGCGGATCGCGTCCGGCCCGAAGCCGCGTTCCTCGGCCAGCGCCTTGGCCGGGTCGACATCGGGGCCGATGCCGGAGATCGTCGCAGCGAAGGGCGTGCCCTGCTCGCGCAGGAGCGTCAGGGCCTCGATGAAGTCGAGCACGCCTTTCCGGCGGTCGACGCGGCCGTGGTAGAGCATCCGCACCGGGCCGGAATGCGCCTCCGGCAGCCCGTCCGGCGTGCCTTGCGCGAACCGGGCGGTATCCACCGCCCCCGGCACGATGGTGAAGCGGGCGGGGTCCGAGCCCAGCCGGTCGCACACCTCCTTCACAAAGGAGGTGCCGCCGATCAGCAGGGCGTTGGCGTGGTCGAGGACGGCGCGCATCCCGAGGCGGTGCGTCTCGCAGCACGAGCCGACCCAATGGCCGTCGCCCCCCTGGATCGAGACGACGTTCGGCACCCCGAGGCGCTTCGAGGCCAGCAGCACGGCATAGCCTGTAGGGTAGCCGTACTGGGCGTGGAGCACGTCGAAGGGTTGCTTGGCGTGCTCGGCGCAGATGGTCTCGACCATCGTGGCGATGTCGCGCTCGAAATCGCCGTTGGTCTGCTCGCCGACTTGTTCCAGGCCGATCACCTTCACCCCCGGCACGGGCGGGGGCGGGCCGCCGCCATAGACGCGGGTGCCGAAGGCATCGCCCCGGTACTGCGAGACCATGGTGACGTCGTGCCCGGCGGCGACGAGCTCGCGCAGCAGGTTCTGGGCGTAGACGCTCATCCCGGAAATGGCCGGGAAGTAGCGGCGGCTGAGGAAGAGGATTCTCATTGGGCTTGCCCGTTGCGCCAGCTTGTCCCTCCCCCCTCTGCGGGGGAGGGAGCGCGGCGGCGCTCACGACGCTCACTGCCGCCGGGTCTCCTGTCCGCTGGCGACGACCG
>NZ_JBWJYL010000007.1:24968-219750 GCF_056430985.1 Methylobacterium sp. Gmos3 | reverse complement strand
TTGTCCCACCCCCCTCGGCGGGGGAGGGTGGCCCCCGAAGGGGGTCGGGAGAGGGGAGCGACGGTGCAGAACGAAGGGCCGCCCCGCACGCCTGACGTGCCCTTTTCGGAAGCCGGGTTCCCCTCTCCCGACCCCGGCTCACGCCGGGGCCACCCTCCCCCGCAGAGGGGGGAGGGAGCGCGGCGGCGCTCACGACGCTCACTGCCGCCGGGTCTCCTGTCCGCTGGCGACGACCGGACCCGGCCGGCGGCAGGTGCGCAGGGTCTCCAGCGCTTGCGGGATCATCACGTCGGCGCGGTGGCTCTCGCGGGACAGCTCGACGCAGATCAGCTTGCCGTAGCCGACCTCCTCCAGGGCTTCGAGGACGCCCGGCACGTCCATGTCCCCCTCGCCGAAGGGCAGGTGGATATGGCTGCCGCGCTTCATGTCCTCGATGGCGACCGTGCCGATCCGGTCGGCGAATTCCCGCACCGCCGCCGCCGGCTCGCGCTCGCCGGTGACGAGGCAATGGCCGGTGTCGAGGGCGAGCTTCAGCCCCGGGATATCCAGGGCTACGTAATCGTCCAGCGTCTCGATCAGCATGCCGGGCTCGGGTTCGAGGCAAGGCACCACGCCAACCTCGTTCGCGAAGGTGACGACCTCCGTGAGCCCGTCGCGCAGCCAGCCCTTCGCCTCTTCGCGGTCGACGCCGGGCTTGGGCACGCCGGCCCAGAACGAGACCGCCTCGGCCGAGAGCATCGCGCCGATTTCGCAGGCCCGCTTCAGGAAGCCGACCCGCCGCGCCCGGCCCGCCGCATCGGCGGTGACGAGGGTGGGCTCGTGCTTGGCGGTGGGGTCGAGGAGGAACCGAGCGCCGGTCTCGATCACGCAGGTGAGTTCGAGCCGTTCCAGCAGGCTCGCCACCCGGCCCGCTTCCGCCGACCAGTTCTCGGCGAAGGGGTCGAGATGATGGATGTCCAGCGTCAGGGCGACGCCATCGTAGCCGGCCGCCTTGATGAGTTGCAGGGCGTCGTCCAGCCGGTGGTTGGCGGCGCCGTTGGTGTTGTAGGCGAAGCGAAGCGTCATGCCGCCCTCCCCTTCCGTTGCTGCAACCGGAACGGCGCATGGTGCGATTCCGGCTCGCGGTACAGGGGATAGTGGCGCCCGACGATGCGCTCGGCCAGCGCCACGTCGAAGAGAGGCTGGCCGCCGAACCGCTCCAGAGCCTCCGGCGTCAGGCGGACGGGGCGCAGGGTCTCGCTCTCCTGCCCGAATTTGATCAGCGGGTGGTCGCGCTCGATGAGCTTGCGCGTGTTGCGCTCGCCGATGCGGTAATAGCTCATGGTCTCGACTTCGAGGCCCGGCACGATGGCCTTCACCACCCCGACACCGCCGCCATGGGGCGAGCAATCCACGTAGAGAACGTCGAAGCCGGCTTCGAGAAGCCGGTCGCAGGCGATCTTGCCCCGCGCGTGCCCATCCTCGGCGGGCGTCGAGGGCAAGTCCAAGAAGCGCTTGGTGGAGCGCTCGGAATAGACCGTGTCGGACAGCACCGCCCGCAGGTCGGCCTTCGGCATCTCTATCCATTCGAGCATGGCTTGCAGCGCCCTCCCCTCTTCGAGGTCGAGGCTGGGGAGCGCCTTCTGAATGAACGCGTCGACGTAGCCCGGCGGGGTGACGGTGGAGGCGAGATCGAGTGGGCCGTGGCCGAAGGTCTTGCGCACCCGCGCCGCCTGGAATTCCAGCAGCGCCTTGCGCAGGGCGCGATCCCGGTCGGGGTCGCAGGCCTCGCCGCAGGCCGAGAGGGCGATGGGCGCGGGCGCCCGGTCGGCATCCTCGTCGTAGCCGACGACGTAGAGGTTCGTCAGGCCGAACTGGTCGGTGGCGAATTTCGGGAGAGCCCGGATGCCGAGTTCCTTCAAGCGGGCGAGCATCGCGGCGTTCTCGGGCCCGATCCCATCGAGGTCGAGCATCACCCCCTGGTCGAGGGCGCGGAACAGCAGGCCGTTGCCGTCGCGCTGGAGCAGTTCGAGCACGCCGTGGCCCAGCGCGAAGGGCACGTCCGGCCCGGCGCCGAGGCCGTTGGTGATGAGGTTGGTGAAGGGCTGGTAGCCCTCGGACAGCTCGAAATAGTCGGTCGCGGCGATGTCGAGGGGCATCAGCACGATCTCGCCCGTGGGGTGGCGCACGGTCGGCGTCCATTCGAGCACGCTGCCGCGCCCCACGGGGGAGCCGGCGGGCAGGCACAGGGTCAGCGGGTCGGCCACGGACTTCTCGCCATAGACCCGCACGAGGTCGACGTAGCTCGCCCGCTCCTTGGCGCGGGGCAGCACCGCGAGCGAGGGCATCAGGTTCTCGGCGATCTCGGCCACGGCGCCGATCAGCGCCTCGTCGTCGGTGGCGCCGTAGCCGATGCCGGACGGCATCGCGCCGACGAAGAACGGATCGTCGAGGAACAGGGCCACGAACCAGACCGGCACGCCCGTCCGGTCGAGGGGCGCCAGGGGGAAGCCGACGATCTTCCCCTCGGGAAGCACATCGAGATAGGCGCGCACGGGATCGGGCAGGCACTCGGGCAGGCCCTCGATGGGGCGGGCAGCGCCGAATGGGTAGGAGCGCGGCGCCTTCAGCTTGGCGTGGCGGGCGCGTTCGTCCTGGGTCTCGCTCACGGTGTCGGTCCGCTTTCTTCTCGTATCCTCGAATGTCCCACCCTGGTCCTCATCCTGAGGTGCCGCGAAGCGGCCTCGAAGGAGCCTTCCAGAAGACGCAGCGATCCCTGGAGCCCTCCTTCGAGGCCGCCGCTGCGCGACGGCACCTCAGGATGAGGGCGAGAGGGGGAGGGAACGCACTCAGCTTTGGCCATAGGCCCGCGCCACGAGGCGCATCGTGTGCAGGTCGCGGGCGGCGTTGTAGGCGCTGCGCTCCGTCGGGTTGCGCAGCGCCGCTCCGAAGGCACGGACCTGCTCGGTGAAGGGCGAGGCGTCGCCGTCGAAGGGCACCGGCGTGGTGCGGCCCGTGGCACCGTCGTGGAAGATGAGGCTGCCGCCGGGCGTCTGGCCCATCGTGTTCTCGGCGACCAGCATTCCCTTCGTGCCGACGATCTCGAGCCGGCGCCGGGGCAGCGCATCGGGGCAATTGTAGGCGACGTGCAGGCTCGCCAGCGTCCCCGCTTCGGTGCGCCCGATCAGCAGGGCGCCGTCATCGACGGCGTAATCCTGCACCCGGCTCTGCGTCAGGGCGGTGATGTCGGCCAGCGGCTCGCCCAGCAGGAAGTCGATCAGGTCGATCCCGTGGGGAGCGAGGTCGATCAGGGCGCCGCCGCCGGCCTGGACGGAATCGATCCGCCAGTTCGGCTGCCCCGCCGCCGACCAGTCCCGCCCGAGCCAGCAGGCATAGACGATCCGTACCGTGGTGACGGTGCCGAGCGCCCCCGAGGCGATGCGCTCACGGATCGCCCGGTGCGCCGGATGATGGCGCTGGTCGAAGGCCGTGCCGTAGAAGATTTTTTCGGATTCGACGGCGTGGGCCATGGCCTCCGCATCGGCGAGCGAGGCCGCCATCGGCTTCTCGCAGAGCACCGCCTTCCCGGCCTTGGCCAGGGCCTCCACCGCCTCCCGGTGGAGGTGGTTCGGGGTGGCGATGTAGACCGCCTCGACCTCCGGGTCGGCGAGGAAGGCGGCGAGGTCCCCGTGCGTCCGGGCTCCCTCGGCGGCGGCGGCCTCGCGGCAGGCGGGGTTCGGGTCGCAGACGGCGACCAGCCGGTGGCCCGCCTCGCGGATGCCCGGCGCCATGTAATCGCGGGCGACCCAGCCGTAGCCGACGATGCCCCAGCCGACCGGCGCCATCACCACCGCTCCGGCAGATCGACGAACTCGCGAACTCGCACCCGCTTGGTCTCGGGGGCGTCGATGCCGCCGCCATAGGTCATCCGCTCCGGTCCCGGCGAGCGCATCGGATAAGTGACGCGCGGGCCGTACTCGGCCGCGTACCGCTCGGACGGGAAATGGATGGCGAAGTCGTTGCCCTCCGGCCCGTAGAGCGGGTTCAGCGCCAGCGGGGTGCCGGCCTTCGGCAGGGTCAGCCCGTCCACGACGGAGCGCGGCGCCGGGCGCATCCCCGGCCCGGCCACGACGGAGAACGCCTCGCAGCCGCGCAGGTCGCCGGCCTCGTGCGGGATCGGCGCGCGGGCTTCCGCGAGGGAGCGGGTCAGCTCGTCATCGTCGTAGACGAGGGCATCGGGGAAGAGATCGGCGATATCCTCGACGCTCACCGCCTTGCCGGCGGAGAAGCCGGGGCAGTCGCGGTTGTGGATGTGGCTGAGGGCGAGCCAGCCCTCGTCGCCCGCCATCTGGCGGAGGTGGTCGAGGACGCGCGGCTTGTCGTCGAGGAAGTAGAAGGCATCGTTGCAGACGACGAGATCGACCGGCGCGCCGGGAACCGGCCAATGCGGCGAGTTCGCATCGAAGCAGACGAGCTGCGCCTTCTCGCCGACCACCCAGTGCCGGGCGACCCAGAGCTTGGCGAAGACCACGTCGGCCCCGGAGACCTTGCAGCCGCGCCGCGCCAGTTCGCGCAGGTAATGGCCGATGCCGCAGGCGAATTCGAAGACGCACACGGGATCGTTCCAGTGCGCCTCCAGCATGGCGAGGCCGGCGAGGTAGGTCGGGTCGCTCCAGCGGTGCAGGAAGTAATCGCCCACGCGGCCCCAGCCAAGCAGGCGCACGGCGTCCCGCAGGGTGGCGGTGCGGCGCTCGCGGATGAGGGTGATGAGGTCGGCCGGGTCGGCGGGCGGCCCGTTCCACCAATCGTCCTGGTCGGCGAGGATCGCGCACAGGGCCTCATCCGGCTCGCCCCCGTCGAGATGGGCGAGCACCCGCTCCACCAGCGCCTCGCGGCCGACGCGCAGGTAGGGGATGCCGTCGATCACCGGCCAGCGCTCACCAGTCTCGACATCCCGCAGGGCGTGCGGGGCGTCGGGCTTGAGGGCGTGGCCGGTCGAGGGCGAGACGAGGGGAAAGGGTATCATGGCGCTCACGGACAGGATCGGCAGATGGGCGCAAGCGCCCGTCGATCAAGCCGTCGGCTCAAGGGATCCGCATGTCGTGCAGGACCCTGTCATGGAAACCCTTCACCGGTCCGGCATGAACCAGTTCCATCTCGTCCAGCACCGTCCCCATGGTGAGGGAGGCCGCCCGCAGGTGCTGGGCGATCTGCAACACCCGGTCGATGCAATCAGCGGCGTGGAAGGCCCGGCCCTCGGCGGTGGAATCGTCGGGCAGGATCGCGCGGGCGCGCTCGACCTCGGTGCGCAAGCCGCCCACCTCGTCGAGTTCGCCGAGCGCCCAGCCATTGGCGACCGCCATGATCGGCAGGAGGTGGTCGCCGAGCAGCATCTCGCCGGTAAAGCCGGCATCGGGCATCGCCGCGTTGTGGAAGTGGTGCGCCATCGCCGCGAGGAACACCGTCGCCGGGTCCGCCCGGTAGAACGGGGCGAGGCAGACGCCGTAGACCGCCACCATCAGGCAATGCTCGGCGTGGTTCTCCGGCGGCTCCAGCAGGATGCGCGGCTTGCCGGGGCAGGTGACGCCCGCCCGGGGCTGGGCGGCGAGCGCCCCGACGAAGCTCGGCACGAAGCCGGCCTCGGGCTCCTCGCCGGGGGTGAGCCGGGCCCGCAGCCGATCGCGGAGGGCGGGATCGAGGGCGCCCGTCACCTCGTCGAACCCCGCGCGCAGCACCGTCGCCGCCTCGGCCTCGGAAAGGCCGGCGGCGGTGAGGAAGGCGGCGTCGAGGTCGGTGAGGCGGGCGGCGGCGAGCGCCGTCGCGGTGATGTCGAGGGCGACATCCTCCGCATCGGCCCCGCCCGTCAGCATCGACCAGCCCTGCGCGAACAGGCGCTCGGCGATCGTGCCCTCGCGCCCGGCGGACCGGACGCGCTTGAGGTCGTTGAGCTCGACGAACAGCTCACGCAACTCGACGGGCGCACTGGCGCCCGCCGCTGTCTCGCTTGGCATCAGTGTACGCCGAGCCAGTCGAGGAGCATCTTCTCCTGCTTGCCGAAGGCGTGCTCCGGCCCGTGGCCGTTCTTGACCATCGGCGCCTTGAAGAAGGTCGAGAGCTGCTCCTGCACGCCGCCGTCGCCGCGCTTCTTGGCGAGGTCGAGGACGCGGGCGATCTCGATGACGAGCGGGGCCGCCAGGATCGAGTCCTTGCAGAGGAAGTTCACCTTCACCTGCATCCGCTGGCCCATGAAGCCGGTGATGTCGATGTTGTCCCAGGCTTCCTTGTCGTCGCCGCGCGGGCGGTAATAGTGGATGTGCACAAGGTGGTCCTCGACCGGGTAGCCGAGGATCGAATCCAGCACCGTGCCCTTGGTGTTGAGCTTCGACTGCAGCGAATTCGGATCGTTGAGGGCGAGGCCGTCGCGGTTGCCGAGGATGTTGGTGGAGAACCAGCCGTCCACGTGGAGGGCGCGGGCCTTGAAGGCGGGGGCGAGCACCGTCTTCATCATGGTCTGGCCGGTCTTGCCGTCCTTGCCCGCCACCGGGACGTTGAGGTCCTTGGCGAGTTCGAGGAGCGCCGGCACGTCGGCGGCGACCGACGGGGTGAAGTTGGCGTAGGGAATGCCGCTCTTGATCGCCGCGTAGGCGTAGAGCATCGCGGGCGAGATCGCCTCGTCGCTCGAATCCAGCCCCTTCTCGAAGGCGGCGGTGGAGTTCAGCGTCGGGTCGGAAAGGTCGGGCCAGCGCTCGGTGGAGGCGAGGTTCACCACCACGACCTCATCGAGGTTGCTCTCTTTCTTGAAGCGGTTCAGGTCGTTGGCGATGACCGAGACCGCCTCGCGGTGGTCCTTGGCGACGATGCGGTTCTGCCCGTCGATGTTCTTGCAGAACTTCGCGCTGCCGACCGCCGGCCACGGCACGATGCCCTTGAGCACCTGGGCGCCGTTCTCGATGTCGTCCTTCGACAGCACGCCGTGGCCGGCGGCGGCGGCGGCGAGATCGTCGCTGTTCAGGTCCCATCCGCCGAAGACGAGATCCTTGTAATCGGCCATGCCCGCCACCGGGACGCCCGCGAGCGGCAGACCATCGAGCCTGTTCGAACCGGACTTGATCATCTCGATGCCGGCGATGGCGGTGGTGGCGACGGCGCCCCCCATGCCAACGATGGCGACGCCGACGCGGCGACCGGTCTGCATGCTCATGGGAAACTGGTGTCCTTGTGAGGACGCTGGACGCGTCCAGGATGGAGGGCCGAACCCCCGGTGCCCGGGCTTCAGGCCCTACCCAACTGGTCCGCTCGTCCTTCGTTCCAAGCCCGGCTGCGACATCTTGCAACTCGGGAGGCGGTCGTGCGGGTGCATGGCCGCCCTGCGTGCCACGCCATCATGGTTAACGCTTCGGTGAGGCTGCCACGGTCAGATCATCTGGCCGTCCCATTCTGGTCACGGCCGGCGTCGATAGAGCCCGCCGCCCGAAGCCACCCGGCCGCCAGAGCCGGGGCCTTCCGGGGAATGCACAGAACAAGAGGACCAACGGATGGGGGTTTTCCCGGAGCCGGCGCGTTGCGCCGACGACGTGGGCGGACTCATGCTCGCGACGACCACGCGCACCCGGCGGCGGAGCCGGTCCCGCGCGACCAGCGCCCTGGCGCTCGGCCTGCTCGCCGGTTTCGGACAGCCGCAAGCGGCCATCGCGCCGGCCTTCTTCGTCCCGGCTGCAGAGGCCCATGACCGGATCGAGTCCAGCCCGAAGACCGAGACCGCCCTCATCGCCGCGCCGCCGACCGAGTCCCGCTCGGCCTGGAACGGCCTGCCCCTGCCGGAGCAGGACCCGCCGACCACGGCCCTGATCGAGGACAACCTCGCCGCCCTGCCGCGCGTGACGCAGGAAGACGGAGAGGATTCCGTGCGCTTCGGCCAGCGCAGCGTGCCGCTCAAGGTCGTCGACACCATCGTGAAGGTCTCCGAGGAGGCCGGCGTCGATCCCGTCTATATGATGGCGCTCGCCGACAAGGAATCCAGCTTCGACACCGACGCGAAGGCGGCGACCTCTTCCGCGCAGGGCCTGTTCCAGTTCGTGAAGGCGACCTGGCTCGAACTGATCCGCGATTTCGGCGCCCGCCACGGCCTCTCCGAGGAAGCGGCCTCCGTGAAGGGCACCGGCCCGGCCATCACTGTCGCCGGGGGCATGAAGGATCACGTCCTCTCCCTGCGCAACGACCCCCGCGTCGCCGCCGTGATGGCCGCCGAATTGATCAAGCGCGACCGCGACCGGATCGAGGCCCGCGTCGGCCGCCCGCTCTCGACCACCGAGATGTACCTCGCCCATTTCCTCGGCACGGCGAGCGCGGGCAAGTTCGTCTCCCTGTCGAGCGAGAAGCCCGACGAGACCGCCGCGAAGGCATTCCGCTCGGCGGCGAAGGCGAACCGCAGCCTGTTCACCCAGACGGAGAACGGCAAGCGCCGCCACCTGACCATCGCCGAGTTCCACAGCCGCATCGAGGACATGATCGATGCCCGCCTCGCCCGCTACCGGGGCGTGACGGCGGTGGCCGCCGCCGCCGACGCGACGGCCCAGCCGGAGACCGAACCCTCCGCGCCGCGCCGCATCGAAGTAACCGAGGCGCTGCCGCCCGACGGGGAGTGAGCACGACCGACGCGACACCTGACCCGTCATTGCGAGCGAAGCGAAGCAATCCAGCCGGCGCCGCCACATCCGGACGGGTCGCGCCCTGGATTGCTTCGGCTTCGCCTCGCAATGACGGCGGGGGCCGTTGCGGGGAGCGGCAGGCGGAACGCCCCGGCACGCCCCGCGTTTGGGGGGCGAACGGTGGAGCTTGCGCGCGACGCCGCGCCGGAGCACGTCCAGCCATGACACGCGGTCCCTCTCTCGATCCCCGGTCCACCACGCCCACGGGCGTTCCCCTCGTGGGAGCCGCCCGCCTCGATGCCATGAGCACCGCGCTCGCCCGCAACTGGTGGCTCGTCGCCCTGCGCGGGGTGATCAGCATCCTGTTCGGTGCCATCGCCTTCGCGGCGCCGGCCGCCTTCGTGCTCTCGCTCGTCCTGTTCTTTGCCGCCTACATGCTGGTGGACGGCATCTTCACCATAGTGGGGGCGATCCGCGCCGCGCAGAAGCACGAGCGCTGGGGCTTCCTGCTGCTCGAAGGCCTCGTGGACATCGTTGTCGGCGTGGCCGCCTTCCTCGTGCCGGCGGCGGCGGTCTGGGCCTTCGTGCTGCTGCTCGCCGCCTGGGCCTTCGTCACCGGCGCCCTGATGATCGCCGCCGCCTTCCGGCTGCACCTGCATTACGGGCGGTGGTGGCTCCTGCTCGGCGGCCTCGTCTCCGTGCTGTTCGGCCTCGCCCTCGCAATCGAGCCCGGCATGTCGGCCCTGGTGCTGACGTGGTGGCTCGGCGCCTACGCCATCGCCTTCGGCGTGATGCTGGTGATCCTCGGCATCAGCCTGCGCAGCCGCCACGCCTCCGCGACCGTGCTGCCGCGCAGGCCGTGAGCGACGGCTCCCCTCCGGACCCATCGCCTCCCGGGGGCCAATCGCCCGACACCCGCGCCGCCGGGCGCGAGGTGCTCGGCGCGGCCGCCGCCCTCGGGCGCAGCCTCGGCGTCTTCGCCGGACGGGCCGGCGGCGGCGCCTACCGCGCGGCTCGCTCCGGCCTGCACGGGGCCGTCGAGGCACGGCGCCGCCGCCGGGACGCCCGTCCCGCGCCCGAGCCGCGACCGGCGAAGGGAAGCCGGCTTCGCGGCCTGCGCGCCCTGGCATCCGGCAGGCCGGCGCTCGCGGTCGCGGCGGCCTTTGTCCTGCTGCCGCTGGCGGCGCTCGGGCTCTACGTGCTCGCGGCGCTCCTGAGCCTGCCGCCGCTCGGGAGTGGCGCGGCGGCGCCGGCCCAGCGCGCCGTGACGGTGGAGGCCGATAACGGCAAGGTCTTCGCCACCCGCGGCAGCTTCCGGGGCCAGAGGCTCACCCAGGCCGACCTGCCGCCGCACCTCGCCCAGGCGATCGTCGCCATCGAGGACCGGCGCTTCTACCACCATTGGGGGATCGACCTGCGCGGCCTCGCCCGCGCCGCCTGGCGCAACCTGCGCGGCGGCGGCGTCCGCGAGGGCGGCTCGACCATCACGCAGCAATATGTCCGCCTCGTCACCCTGAACCAGGAGAAGACGCTCTGGCGCAAGACGCAGGAGGCGCTGCTGGCGCTCCGCGCCGAAGCGACGATGAGCAAGGACGAGATCCTGCTCGGCTATCTCGACGCGGCCTATTTCGGCGCGGGTGCCTATGGCGCCGATGCCGCCGCGCGGCGCTATTTCGGCAAGCCGGCCAAGGCCCTGACCCTGCCCGAGGCGGCGATGCTCGCCGGCCTCGTGCGCGCGCCGTCGCAGCTCGCCCCGACGCGCAACCTCGGCGGCGCCAAGGAGCGGGCCGACGTGGTGCTCCAGGCCATGGTCGAGACCGGGGCCATCACCGCGAAGGAGGCGGATGCCGCCCGCCGCCAGAGCGTGACCCTGAAGACCCCGCCCGAGGCGCCGCCGGGCACCAACTACTTCCTCGACATGATCGCCCCGGACCTGCGGCGGCTCGCGGGCAGCGACAGTGACATCACCGTGCGCTCGACCCTGAACCTCGACCTCCAGAGCCTCGCCGAGGCGGCGGTGGCCAAGCGCCTCGACAAGGACGGCGCCCGCCGCAAGGTCGGGCAGGCGGCGATGGTGGTGCTGTCGAAGGAGGGCGCGATCCTCGCGATGGTCGGCGGGCGCGACTACGAGGACAGCCAGTTCAACCGCGCGGTGCAGGCGAAGCGCCAGCCCGGCTCGCTGTTCAAGATGCTCACCTACCTCACGGCCTACGAGAAGGGTTTCTCGCCCGAGTCGGTGCTGGTCGACCGCCCCGTCCGCATCGGCGATTGGGAGCCGGAGAACGACGACGGCAAATACCGGGGGCCGGTGCCCCTGCGCACCGCCTTCGCCCTGTCGATCAACACGGTCGCCGCGCAACTCGGCCAGGAGGTCGGCATCCCGGCGATCATCGCCACGGCGAAGCGGCTGGGCATCCAGTCCGATCTGCCGGCCGTGCCGAGTCTTGTCCTCGGCTCCGGTGCGGTGAGCCTGCTGGAGATGACCCGCGCCTTCGGGTCGGTGCTCGCCGGGCGGGCGCCGCTGGACACCTACGCGATCAACGCGATCCGGGGCGGCGAGCCGAAGCCGGTCTACGTGCGCGCCGACCCCACGGACACGGCGAGCCTCCCCGTGGAGCCGCGCACGATGATGCTCGATTCGCTGCAAGCGGTGGTGGACTCGGGCACCGGCCGGGCGGCGCGGGTGCCGGGTCAGATCGTCGGCGGCAAGACAGGCACGAGCCAGGATTTTCGCGATGCGTGGTTCGTCGGCATGACGCCGGACCTCGTGGTCGGCGTCTGGGTCGGCAACGACGACGACAGCCCGATGAACAGGATGTTCGGCGGCGAAATGCCGGCCGGGATCTTCCACGATTTCGTGCAGCGCGCCTCGGCGCTCATCGCCAAGGGGAAAGCGCGCGCCCCCGCCTCCGCCGCGCGGGCCGAGGCCGTGCCCGCGACGCAGGTGGCGCCGCCGCCGGGGCCACCGGACGAGGTCCGGGGCGTGCCGAGCGTGATCGACACCGCCACCCTCTCCTTCCGGGGACGCACCGTGCGGCTGCTCGGCGTCGAGGGCCAGGGCGGGCATCTCGCCCGACAATTGGCCGCCTATCTCCGGCGGCGCGAGGTGGTCTGCACGGGCAGCGGCGCGGAGGGCGCCCGCTGCACCCTCGACGGCGCCGACCTCGCCGGGCTCATCGTGACGGCGGGCGGCGCCCGCGCCCGCGAGGATGCCCCGCCCGATCTCCTCGACGCGGAGGATCAGGCGCGGGCCGAGCGCGTCGGGTTGTGGGGGCGCTAGGCGTCGAGCTTTCCGAGCGTCTTCGCATCCTCCTGCCCGCCGTAGAACCGCACGAGGGCGTCCCGGAACAGCGCCTCCTCCGGCGCGGCCCGCGCGAACAGGGTCAGGCACGAGCGGAACTTCATGTCGTCGGGGCTTCCGAACACCTCGCGCGCCGTGCCCGGCGCCGCGAGGGCGGCCTGCGTGCACTCCCGCAGTCGTGGTCCGAGGAGGGGATGGGCGAGATAGGCCCGCGCCTCGTCGAGGGAGGCGATGGCGTAGCGCTGGGCCATGGGGCTCGACCCGAGACCCGCGATCTGCGGGAAGACGAACCACATCCAATGGCTCTGCTTCCGGCCCGCGCGCAATTCGGCCAGCGCCCGCTCGACGGTGCCGGCCTGTGCCTCGACGAATCGGGTGAGATCAAAGGGGTCGCTGTCTGATCGGGCCATGGCCGCTCCTGCCGTGTCGTGGGACGGACAGTCAACGCGCGGGCACCTCGCGCGTTAGCGAGGGCCGCCGTCAGGAGTGACCTGCATGCCGTCCACCGATGCCCGCTGGCGCTCGATCGCGAAGGCCGTGACATGGCGCGTCGTCGGCAGCCTCGACACCCTGGTCCTGTCCTGGGTGTTCACCGGCAACATCGTCGTCGCCGGCACCATCGCCTCGGTGGAGACGCTCACCAAGACGGCTCTCTATTATCTGCACGAACGCGCCTGGGGCATGGTTTCCCAGGGGCGGAGCTAGTGCATCGATCCAGACGAAGGCTTCAGCCGTGTCTGGAAAAATTGATGCAAAAACAAGAAGCTAGGGCAGAGGCGCATGAACGGAGTGAGTGCGTCACTGCACGAGGCGCGCGAAAAAGCCCCCGGCGAGCGGTCGCCGAGGGCCTTTCCGGTCAGCGGTCTGGGCCGCTTACTTGATGAGGGCGAGGAGCGCCTTGCCGGCCTTGGAGTTCAGCTCCTTGGCGTCGAGGGTGCCGTCGCCGTCCGGGTCGGCCATCTTGAAGCGCTCGCCCACGGCCGCGAGGTATTCCTTCTTGTCGAGGGTGCCGTCGGAATCCGGATCGGCGGACTTCACGCCGGCCTTGCTCAGGCGGCCCTTCAGCTCCTTGGCATCGAGGGTGCCGTCCGAATCCTTCTCGAGCCGGTCGAAGGTGGCGGAGGCCATCGCCTCGATTTCCTTCATGTCGACGGTGCCGTCGTTGTCGGTGTCGATCATCTTGACGGCGCTGGCGCCGCCCATCGGCTTGGCCATGGCGGACGTCGCCGCAAAACCGGCCGCCAGAAGGGCCACAGCCGCGAAGCCACTGATTGTGCGAAGGGTCATTGCCACTTTCTCCCGAATGCGATGCGCCGATCTGGTAATGCGCGGCCAACTCTAACGCAAGTGCGAAAAGCACCCGCCGGTTGCGGGAACAGCGCCCAAAACGCGAAAGGGGGCCGGTGATGACCGGCCCCTCGACAGTTCTGGCGACTGAATCAGTAATCGTAGCCGCGCCGATACATGCGCCGGTCGTCCCGGCGGTCATCCATGTAGCGCTCGCGGCGATAGGCGGCGCGCCGCTCGGCCTCGCGATCCCGACGGTATTCCTCGCGCTGGTAATCCCGCTCGCGCTGGGCGCGGGAACGCAGGTCGATGCTCGGGCCGCCCGGCCCGATATCGATGCTCTGGGCAACCGCCGGAGCGGTGCTGGCGATCGAGGCGATGACGATCGCACCGGCTAGCAGTGTCTTCATGAAGTCCTCCTTCGCATGTCGCGACTCAACACGAGCCTGTGAAGGAGGTTCCGAAGTTATTCCGACATCAGGCGAGCGTGGTCAGATCCTGAAACCAGTGCTGCGCCTGGACATACTGCTTCACGCGGTTCGACAGGGCGTGGGCGTTGGTATCGTGCACGACCCAAACCTGCACCGCGTCGTTCACGACGATCTCGTGGATGCGGGCCAGCAGCTTGTCCTGCTCGGCGGGGTCGAGACTCGCCTTCACCTTGTCGCACAGCCCGTCGACCTCGGGGTTGCGGTAATGGCTCCAGTTCACGCCGTTGGGCGAGATCTGCTTCGAATCGTAGAAGCGCAGGATCGCGTAGAACGGGTCCGACGTGACATAGGCGATGTTGCCCGCCGAAATGCCCTTGAGGCTCGGATCCGCCGCGCCCTGGCGCCAGCCGGTATAGGCGACCTCCAACTCCACCACCTTGAACTCGGCCTGGATGCCGACCTCCGCCCAGCTCTGCTGCACGAACTCGTTGATCGGCAGGGAGAGCATCTGCCCCGTGCCGCCGCTCGGAATGAGGATCGTGGTCTTGAGCGGGTTCTTCACCGAGTAGCCTGCCTCCTCCACGAGCTTGCGGGCCTGATCGACATCGGTCTTGATCGCGAAATCCGGCTTGCCGAACCACGGGCTCGACTTCTGCACCTGCCCGACCGCCGGGGTGGCGAGCCCGCCCATCAGCTGCACCACGCCGTCCCGGTCGATGGCGAGGTTGGCGGCCTTGCGCAGGCGCAGGTCGCGCCAGGGCGAACCCTCCAGCATGGAGAGGTGGTAGTTCCAGACATGGGGCGTGTCGTTGCCGACGATCCGCATCCCCGCCCCCTTCAGGCGCGGCACGGCGTCGGGCGCGGGGGATTCGATGAGATCGACATTGCCCGAGAGCAGGGCGTTCACCCGCGCGAGGTCTTCCGGCACGCAGGTCAGGGTGAGCTTCGACAGTTTCGGGATCCGCTTCGGATTCCAGTAGGCGGCGTTGGGCACCATCTCCAGGCTGACGCGCGGCAGGAGCTTCACCAGCTTGAACGGCCCGGTGCCCGAGGGCGCGAAGGCGAACTTCGCCCAGTCCCGGCCGACCGTCTCGTATTGCGCGGGCGAGGAGATCAGGAACCAGAGCATCTGGTACGGGAACAGGCTGTCGACGGTCTTCGTCGTCACCTGCACCGTCATCGGGTCGAGCTTCTTGTAGGAGGCCACGCCCGGCAGGCGCGGACGGACCTGGGCCGCCTGCCGCTGGTCGAAATGCGGCGCCTCCTTGTTCAGCACCTTGTCGAAGTTCCAGATCACCGCATCGGCATCGAAGGCCGAGCCGTCGTGGAACGTCACGCCGTCGCGCAGGCGGAAGATCCAGTTCTTCCGGTCGGCGGGGTCGCTCTCCCAGGAGGTGGCGAGCCCCGGCACCATCTTGCCCGGCCGGTCGGCGACATCGAGCTCCCAGGCCACCAGCGGGTCGTAGAGGGTGAGGCCGGTGAACTGGTAGCCGCCCGCGCCCCTGTCCGGCTGGCCGGTGGTGAGGGGCAGGTCGGTCATCGAGATACCGTAGGTCAGGCTCCCCGGTTCGCTCGCGGCCCGCGCGCGGCCGGCCGTGCCGAGGGCGGCGAGCGCCGCGCCTCCGGCCATGAGGGAGCGGCGTGTCGGCACGACAAGGGTCATCGGTTTCCGGCTCGGACGCGGCAGGCGTCGCCGCGTCCGGTATAATGCATACATCGTGCCGGATGCTTGGCCGGAGGCTCAGCCCTCCCAGACCTGACCGGGCCGCAGGGCGAGGAAGCGCTCTGGGGCGATCCCGGCCGCGGCGAGGGCGGCGGCGAGGTCCTCGGCCGGGCGCTCGACACCCTCGTCGGTCAGCTGGAACGTGCCCCAATGGTGCCCGAGCGCCTGGGTCGCGCCGAGGAGGCCGGCGATCTCCACCGCCTCGGCCGGATCGACATGCTGGGGCCGCATGAACCAGCGGGGTTCGTAGGCGCCGATGGGCAAGGTGGCGAGGCGGGGCGCCCCGAACCGGGTGCGGACCTCGCGGAAGATCGCCCCATCACCGAGGCCGGTATCGCCGACGTGGAAGTGGAAACCCTGCGGCGACAGGATCGCGAAGGCGCACCACAGGGCCATGCGGCGGTCGTTGATTCCCCGCGCCGACCAATGGTTGGCGGGGGTGAGGTGAACCGAAAGCCCATCCCCGAGATCGACCGATTGGCCCCAGTCGCGGGTCTCGACATGCATCGTGTCGTCATAGCCGCGCAGGATCGCGTCGTTGCCGAGGGGCGCCACCATGAGGGGCTGATGCGCCTGCCAGATCCGCGCGAGGTTCGGCCCGTCGAGATGGTCGTAATGGTTGTGGGTGATGAGCACCGCATCGATGGGCGGCAGGTCGGCGAGGGCGATGCCCGGCGGGTTCACCCGCTTCGGCCCGGCGAAGCGCACGGGGCTCGCGCGCTTGGCGAAGACGGGATCGATCAGGATGTTGCGGCCGGCGACCTGCACCAGATAGCTCGCGTGCCCGATGAGCACGACGCGCAGGCCCGCGACCCGCTCCGGCGGACGGTCGGCCGGAAACGGGCTCGGAAAGCTCCTCGGCCAGGCCGTGCGCTGGCGCTTGGCCTGCCACCGGGCCACGTCCTTCAGGCCGCGATCGGTGTCGACCCCCGGCAGGAAGAAGCGCTTCCCGTCGAAATGGTCCGAGACCGGCCCCGAATAATACGGGTTCGCGTTGCGGCGATGGGCGGCATAGCCGACGCCGCCGAGGGTCATGACCGTGGCCGCGCTCGCGACCGTGAGCAGGCTGCGCCGTTTCATACCCGAGGAGATGGCCGCCGCGCCCCGCCGGTCAAGCGTGACGCGATGGCCGATCAGCCCTCGATGACCTCCGTCGCCAGGGACAGGCGGACCCGGTAGACCACCTTGCCCACGGCGTCGCGGACACCGGCCACGTAATCCTGGCGCTCGACATCGGGGAGCATGTCGCGCGCGATGGCCGACATGATGCGGACCACCTTGGCGCGGGCCGCCGGCAGGTCGGGCAGCTCGAAGCCGACCTCGTCCTTGATGGGCTGGATACCGTCGTGCAGATCGATGAAATAGCGGGGCATCTGTGAACGTATCTCGGGGGCTCGGTCCGGAGGCGAGACTACGTAAATCATGGTTAACAAGTGCTTTCCGCGAGCGGAAACTGATCCCGCGCTGAGCCGATCTGGCGAGCGTCTTAAGAGCGCCAGCGCAGCTCCCGTCGCTCCAGCGGATTGACGAAGGGGCGACCGGTCAGCCCCGCTTCCAGGGCCTCCCGCTTCAGCCGGAAATACCATTGCGAGGGCAAATCGCCCTGGCCGAACAGGACCATGGTCGGCTTGCGGTCGAGGCCCTTCTGCGCATCCTGCAGAACCCGCTGATCCTGGCCGAGGAACTGGCGCATCATCGGTCGGGCGATGGGCTTCAGGAGGTTCAACGCCGGCATGCTCCAATAGAGGGCGTTGGTCAGCATCGTCCGGTTGGATGAGAGCGGCGTGGCATAGGTGTAGTTCGCCACGTTGCGCGTGCCCGCCCGGATCCGCTCCAGCCGCACGCCCGGCAAGCGGAACTCGATCTCCACCTCCGGCACGCCGCCGAGCAGCTTGTAGACCGGGGAACTGGTGGTGGTGGCGTGGCTCGCCATGGTGAAGCCGTGCATCACCGGCTCGAAGATCTTCACCTTCTCGCGCAGCTGCTTCGAGGGCCGGAACCACCATGTGTCGTGAACGAAGGCGACGTGGCCCGGATCGACGAGACTCAGTACGGTGAGGTCGAAGGAGGCCTCGACCTCCAGTTCCACCACGAGGCTGCCGGCCGGCTCGAAGGTCAGGGCGGGCAGTTCGGGCGGCTCGCCCAGAGCCGGGCCGAGATGCGGGTTCACCCAGAGGAAGCCCGCGCTCTCGCGGATCGGGAAGGGCTGCACCCGGATGCGGGAGAAGTCGGCGGCGTCGTGCTCGGACAGGGTCGGCACGTCGCGGCACCCGCCATCCGTGCCGAAGCGCCAGCCGTGGAACGGGCACATCAGGGTTTGGCCGTCGAAAGGCCCCTTGGACAGGGCCATGCCCCGGTGGGGGCAGCGGTCGCGCAGGGCGAAGAGCGCCCCGTCCTTGTCGCGCCCGATGACCATCTGCTCGCCGTTGAGGGCGACGGCGCGCACCCGCCCGCCGCCCACGCTGTCGGCCCGGCCGACGCAGTACCACGCGCTCGGCAGCGGCTGGCGCATCGCCTCGGGATCGAGGGCGGCTTCGTCGGCGGGGCGCGGCGGGGGAACCTGAACGTTCACGGGCGGGATCGCGGGCGAGGGATCGGAAGGCGAGCGGGCGTCGCCGCCGTCTTACTCCCAACCGAGCCCCCGGCAAAAGCACGGGCGAAGCGACGCAGCCCCCCGCCCTTCACAAGCCGGCGTGAGCCACCTAACTTCCTCTCACCCGCAACCAACGAAAGGAGGTGATCCAGTGTCTCATTGTCATCAGCCGACCGTCTCGGCTTCCCGGACCTGGACCTTCGCCTCCGGCGCGTCGCACTAGGCGCGTCTGAGACCCGAATTCGGAACAGTTCCGCCGGACGCGTCGGACCGGCAATGGAAGGGCCACCCTGGAAACGGGGTGGCCCTTCGTCGTTTCAGATTGCAGCGTCAGGCCTTGGCGGCCTGGAACAGCGGCTGGGCCAGGGCCTCGGCCCGCGCCCGCCACAGGTTGCGATCCTCCCGCAATCCGTCCCGCTCGCTGGCCAGCGCCTCCCGCTCGGCACGGGCGGCATCGCGCTCGGCGGCGGCCGTGTCGCGCTCCTGGCACAGGATCTCCCGTTCGGAGCGGAACGCTCCGTACTCGGCCTGCGCGGCCTCCTGCTCGGCCCGCAATTCTTCCAGGGAGGCCATCTCCTGCGCGATGTGCTCGCGCAGCTCCCGGATCTGGGCGGCCAGCGCGCGCTGAAGCGCGTCCTGCCGGTCGTGCTCGACCTGCAGCTTCGCCTTCAGCATGAGGTTCTCCGCCATCAACTCGGAGATGTCGGCGGCCTCGGCCTGCTCGGGGGTGGGCTCCGCGAGGAGTTCACGCTCCACGAGCCGGGGACCCCACGGGCTGTTGTCGGCGGCGGGCGCCCGGAGGCGGCCGCGCTCCTCGGTCTCGTAGCGCTGCAGGGCGGCGAGCCAGTCCCGCAGCGGAGCCGGCGCCGCCTGGATATCGTCCTCTTGGGCCTGATATGCGCGGGCAGGTTCAGACATCGGATGGCATCCTGGGAATCATTCCCCTTACCCAAGCCGAACATACTTAACGGGTGGTAAAGGACTGCGACCGATACGCCGCACCCCTCGCCGGCCAAGGCCCGAACGACAGGGAAAAATTGACTTTTCCCGTTTCGGCCGTTACGCCCCGCGCTCCCGATCCTGAGATGATCGCGTCACGACCCGCCGACCGGCCCGAGAGGCCGGAGGTCAACGCCCGACAGCGCGTCTGCGCCCTCGGGCGCGATGGGCGTTGGGCGGATCACCGAGGGCGGGTCCGATGGCGGAGGCATTCACCGCATGGTGGCCGAGCAGAACGTGCTGAAGATCGAGGACGCGGTGAACGACGCTTGCCCGTGGTCGGGCAAGCCGATCGCGGCCGACTCGCTCACGCTTTATAACGGCGCCGTCGTGGGCTTCTGCAATCCTGATTGCCGGGACAAGTTCGCCCGCGCGATCAAGAGCTTTGAGGCGTCGCTGCAGGCCCGCCGGGTCTCGCGCGCCGGGCTCGAGCAGTAACGGGCCGGGCATGTTCGAAGGACTTTCCGACCGGCTTTCCGGCATTCTCTCCGGCCTCACCCGCCGGGGCGCGCTGACCGAGGCCGACGTCACCGCCGCCATGCGCGAGGTGCGCCGCGCCCTGCTGGAAGCCGACGTCGCCCTGGAAGTGGTGCGCGGCTTCACCGACCGGGTCCGCGACAAGGCCGTCGGCGCCACGGTGCTGAAGTCGGTCACGCCGGGCCAGATGGTGGTCAAGCTCGTCAACGACGAGCTGGTGGCCATGCTCGGCACCGATGCCGAGGTGATCAGCCTGAACGCCCCCGCCCCCGTGCCGATCCTGATGGTCGGCCTCCAGGGCTCGGGCAAGACCACCACCACCGCCAAGATCGCCCGCCGCCTCACCGAGCGCGAGCGCCGGAAGGTGCTGCTCGCCTCCCTCGACACGCGCCGCCCGGCCGCCATGGAGCAGCTGGCGGTGCTGGCGAAGCAGGTGGGCGTCGAGAGCCTGCCCATCGTCGCCGGCCAGTCGGCGGTACAGATCGCTCGCCGGGCGATGGAGGCCGCTAGGCTCGGCGGCTACGACGTAGTGATGCTCGACACCGCCGGCCGCACCACGGTCGACGAGGCACTGATGGTCGAGGCCGCCGAGGTGAAGGCGGCCACGAACCCGCACGAGGTGCTCCTCGTCGCCGACGCCCTGACCGGCCAGGATGCGGTGAACACCGCCCGCGCCTTCGACGAGCGGCTCGGCGTCACCGGCATCGTCCTGACCCGGATGGACGGCGATTCCCGCGGCGGCGCGGCGCTCTCGATGCGCGCCGTCACCGGCAAGCCGATCAAGCTCGTCGGCACGGGCGAGAAGGTCGATGCGCTGGAGGAATTCCACCCGGCGCGCGTGGCCAACCGCATCCTCGGCATGGGCGACATCGTCTCGCTGGTCGAGAAGGCCGCCGAGACCATCGACCACGAGCAGGCGCTCCGCACCGCGGAGAAGATGCGCAAGGGCAAGTTCGACCTTGAGGACCTGTCCATGCAGCTCGCGCAGATGGAGCGCATGGGCGGCATCGGCGGCCTGATGGGGATGCTGCCCGGCATGGGGCAGATCAAGAAGCAGGTCGAGGGCGCCAACCTCGACGAGAAGATGTTCAAGCGCCAGCGGGCGATCATCTCCTCGATGACCCCGCAGGAGCGCAAGAACCCCGACCTCCTCAAGAATTCCCGCAAGAAGCGCATCGCGGCGGGCTCGGGCGTCGACGTCTCGGAGATCAACAAGCTCCTGAAGATGCACCGGACCATGGCCGACATGATGAAGGCGATGGGTTCGGGCAAGCGCGGCATCGGCCAGGCGCTGGGCTCGATGTTCGGGCTCGGCGGTGGCGGCGGCGGGATGCCGGGGGGTATGCCCGGCCTGCCCCCGGGGATGCCGGAGCCGACGCCGGAGCAGATCGCCGCCCTGGAGAAGCAGTTCGGGGGCAAGCTGCCCTCGATGCCGCCGGGCCTCGGAGGCGGTGGCATGCCGAAGTTGCCGGGTCTGCCGGGCCTCGGGGGGCCGAAGCTCCCCGGCCTCGGCGGCCTGCCGTTCGGGAAGAAGAAATGACGATCTTGTCGGCACAGGCGGTCGATCCCGAGCTCGCGCGCCTGCGCGACAGCATCGACAATTTCGATGCCGCCCTGATCCACCTGCTCGCCGAGCGATTCCGCTGCACCCAGCGGGTCGGTGAGCTGAAGGCCCACAAGGGGATTCCCCCTTCCGATCCGGACCGGGAGGCCCGTCAGGTCGCCCGGCTCCGCAAACTCGCGGTCGACGCCAAGCTCGACCCCGATTTCGCCGAGAAGTTTCTGGCGTTCGTCGTCAAGGAAGTCATCCGGCACCACCAGACGATCGCGGCCGAGCACGGCGCCACGGTCGACAACCAAGCCTAGGAACACACCATGTCGCTCAAGATCCGTCTCACCCGCGGCGGCGCCAAGAAGCGCCCCTACTACCGCATCGTCGTCGCCGACGCCCGTTCGCCCCGCGACGGCCGCTTCATCGATAAGGTCGGCGCCTACGATCCGATGAAGGCCAAGGACGATCCGGCCCGCATCGTTCTCGACAACGAGAAGATCCAGGGCTGGCTCGCCAAGGGCGCGCAGCCGACCGACCGCGTCCTGCGCTTCCTCGACGCCGCCGGCCTCGCCAAGCGTCCGACCCGCAACAACCCGCAGAAGGCCGAGCCGGGCGAGAAGTCCAAGGAGCGGGCCGCCAAGCGCGCCGAGAAGGCCGCCGCCCCCGCCGAAGACGCCGCCGCGTAAGGCACGCGCCGGTGACGCGCCGCCCCGCTGGTCCCCATTCCCGCGACGGCGCTCGCCGCGCCCGACCTCCGGCCCTCGCGCCGGAGGTCGCGACCTCGGCCAAGCCCCCCGCCCCGAAGCCGCCGCCCGCCGCCGTCGATCCGGATCTCGTCCTGATGGGCGAGTTCGGGCGGGCGCACGGCCTCAACGGCGAGGTGCGGCTGAAGTCCTACACGGCCGAGCCGATGGCCATCGCCGGCTACGGCCCGCTGACGACCGCCGACGGGCGGGCGCTGGCCCTCGCCGAGGTCCGCCCCGCCCCCGGCGCCTCGGCCGACATGCTGATCGCCCGCGTCCAGGGCGTCTCCGGCCGCACCGCCGCCGAGGCCCTGAACCGCCTCGCGATCTACGTCCCCCGCGCCCGCCTCGGCACGCCGGAGGACAGCGACGAGGTGTTCACCACCGACCTGATCGGCGCCAGCGCCGTCGATGCCACGGGGACCGTCGTCGCGACGGTGGTCGCGGTGCCGAATTACGGCGGCGGCGATCTCCTGGAACTGCGCCCGGCCGCAGGCGGGGCGACGGCGCTCCTGCCCTTCACCAAGGCGTTCGTGCCCGATCTCGACGTGCCGGCAAGACGGATCACCGTCGCGCTGCCTGAGGATTTCTTCGAGGCACCGGGGCCGAAGCCGGCCGACGATCCGGGCTGAACTGCTCGGACGGGGCGATTGAAATTCGGGGCCTGGGGATTTATCCTCAGGGTGGAGCCAGGGAAAGCGCTACCTCGCCCCGGCTCCTTTGCTCTGCTGCTATATGAGCTTGAATGCCAGCGTGATGGTCACAGACCACGCGCTGGCATTTTTACTCACGGTGACGGTGAGGATCGGTATCCCGAGCACACGAATCACCTCCTCTCCGATCGATCTCCTCACCCGTGCGGGGGCGACGGCCGATCAGCTCCGCCGCAAGCCCCGTAGCGGGGGCCTTCGGGTCGGAGAGGCGCCTCAAGCGTGGCCGTTATCACCGCCGGCTTAGCGGTGCTCAAGCAACGGTGCGTTGATTCGTACGGCTGGCCCTATCGCGCCGTGGCGACATCCCGGCACGGGCGAATCGCCTCCGGCTTCGGCCTCGCCTCCGGCGCGGGGGCCTCGAACACCGCGAGATAGGTGCCGTCCGGCATCGGGTGGAAGCCGGTCTCGCGATAGCCGACCGCCGCTAATTCGCAGCGCAGAAGGGCGGGCGGCGTGCCGTGGCGGGAGGGGATGTCGTCCGCATCGAGGATGCCGACGCGGCCGCCTGGCCGCATCGCGGGCGCGAGGTTGTAGAGCAGGCCGAAGGGCTGCGTGATCTCGTGGTACATGTGGACCAGCACCACGGCATCGACGGAGGCCGGCGGGAGCCGCGGGTCGTGCGGCTCGCCCTTCACGACCGTGACATTGCCGAGCCCCTTCACCCGCCGCTCGAGATTGGCGAGGTAGGCCGGCGTGACGTCTTCCGCGAGAACCTTTCCCGAAGACCCAACGCGGGGGCTCAGGCGCACGACGTAATAGCCGCTGCCCGCCCCGATATCGGCCACCGTCTCGCCGGGGCCGATCCGCATGGCCTTGGCGACCTGATCGAACTCGCCGGCCTTGTCCCGCTGGGCCTCGGCCGTCCATTGCGGCGCGACGATCTCGGCGACGGGGCGATCCGGCTTCGGGAAGGCCTCGGCGGGGGAGCCGGGAGGGGCCAGCGGACCTGCGGCGTGGGCGGGGCCCATCAGCACGAGGGAGAGGAGGAGAGAGCGGCGCAGCATCTTCCTTAACGGCCGAATGAGCCCGACGGTGCCGGCCGCGTTGACCGTGCCGCACCGGACGCGCGATGGAACGCCATGACGCGCGCGGACATGCCCTGGCGGGCCACGATCCTCACCCTCTACCCGGAGATGTTCCCCGGCCCCCTCGGCCTGTCGCTCTCGGGCGATGCCCTCGCCCGAGGGGAGTGGAGCCTTGAGGCGCGCAACATCCGCGAGCACGGGCTCGGCCGCCACCGGAACGTGGACGATACGCCCTCCGGCGGCGGGGCCGGCATGGTCCTGCGCTGCGATGTCCTGGCCGCCGCCATCGATGCCGCCGCGCCGGAGGAGGATCCCCGGCCGCGCCTGCTCATGTCGCCCCGGGGCCGTCCGCTGCGTCAGGAGCGAGTGCGCGAACTCGCGGCGGGGCCGGGCGTGCTCGTGGTCTGCGGCCGATTCGAGGGTGTGGACGAGCGGGTGATCGCAGGCCGCAACCTGGAGGAGGTGTCGATCGGCGATTACGTGTTGTCCGGCGGCGAGATCGCGGCGCTGACCCTGCTCGATGCCTGCGTGCGCCTGCTGCCCGGCGTGATGGGCAAGGCCGAGTCGGGCGTCGAGGAGAGCTTCGAGGGCGGGCTCCTCGAATACCCGCACTACACCCGCCCGAGGGAGTGGGAGGGCCGCGCCATCCCGGACATCCTGAACGGCGGCAACCACGGCGCCATCGCCCAATGGCGGCGGGCGGAGGCCGAGCGGATCACCGCCGAGCGGCGCCCCGATCTGCTGGAGGGCAGGAAGCGCTGAACGCCCTCAGGCCGGCTTGAGGTCGAGGACCGGCCCGTCCGCATCGACGACGAGGGGATCGAATTCCAGCACCTGCACCTGCGGGCGCTCCATCATTTCGCTCTTCCGGCCACGCGGCAGCATGGCGATCACGAGGGCGAACAGAACGGTAAAGGCCGCGACGATCGCGGCATCTTCATAGGACATCGGCGCACCTGGAACACAACGCGGTACGCCGTTCAGGGTAATCGGCCGATCTTAATCGCCCGTTCCCCATACCCGAACGTGATCGTCCCGGCGCGGATCGCCCTTGCATCCGGCCAAGTTTGGGCGCATCCGCGTCGGCGGGACACTCCTCCCCAACGAGGAGCGCCCATCTGCAAGGATGGATCATCATGAGTGCTCGCCCCAACACGCGCCCGCGCGTGAACCATTTCTCGTCCGGCCCCTGCGCCAAGCGCCCCGGCTGGACCCCGCAAGCCCTGGCCGACGCCGCCCTCGGCCGCTCGCACCGCTCCCCCCTCGGCAAGGCCAAGCTCGCGCAGGCCATCGACCTGACCCGCGAGATCCTCCAGGTGCCGGCCGATTACCGGATCGGCATCGTCCCGGCCTCGGATACCGGCGCCGTCGAGATGGCGATGTGGACCCTGCTGGGCTGCCGCCCGGTGACGGTCGCCGCCTGGGAGGCCTTCGGCAAGGAGTGGGTTACCGACGCGCTCAAGCAGCTCAAGATCGAGCCGGTGATCCACCAGACGCCCTACGGCGTGCTGCCGGACCTCGCCTCCATCGACACGAAGACCCATGACGTCGTCTTCACCTGGAACGGCACCGCCGCCGGGGTGAAGGTGCCGGACGGCGCGTGGATCGCCGCCGACCGCGAGGGGCTGACGATCTGCGACGCCACCTCGGCCGCGTTCGCGCAAGACCTGCCGTGGGACAAGCTCGATGTCGTCACCTTCTCCTGGCAGAAGGTGATGGGCGGCGAGGCCGCGCACGGGATGCTGATCCTCTCGCCCCGCGCCGTGGCCCGGCTGGAGAGCTACACCCCGTCCTGGCCGCTGCCGAAGGTGTTCCGCCTCACCAAGGGCGGCAAGCTCATTGAGGGCATTTTCAAGGGCGACACGATCAACACGCCCTCCATGCTCGCGGTCGAGGATTACATCGACACGCTGAATTGGGCGAAGGGGCTCGGCGGGCTGCCGGCCCTGCACGCCCGCGCCGACGCCAACGCGGCGGCGATCTATGCCTGGGTCGACCGCACCCCGTGGGTCGCGCCGCTCGCCGTCGATCCGGCGACGCGCTCCAACACGGGCGTCTGCCTCGTGATCGCCGACCCGGACGTGCTGGCCAAGGGCGACGACGCCGTGGCCGCGCTGGCCAAGGGGATCGCCTCCCGGCTGGAGAAGGAGGGCGTCGCCCTGGACATCGCGGCCTATCGCGATGCCCCCGCCGGCCTCCGGATCTGGTGCGGCGCCACCGTGGAGACCGCCGATGTCGAGGCGCTGCTCCCGTGGCTCGACTGGGCCTTCGCCCAGGAGAAGGCCGCGCTGACCGCAGCGGCCTGACGCCATCGTTCTTGCGTGCGAGCGCCCTGCCCTCCGGGGGGGCGTCGTGAACGCTGACAAACTCGCCCCGTCTTTGCGAGCGAAGAGAAGCAATCCAGGGATCCGCTAAGGTCCCGGAACGTCCCGCTGCCCTGGTTTGCTTCGCTGACGCTCGCAATGACGTCGAGGGTTAAGCCGCCCCCTGCCCCCAGCAGCGAGGACGCGCAGACGCGCGCCCGTCCATTCCTTTCCAGCGCCGGAGGCCCCATGCCCGCGCACACCCAAACCCCCAAGCGAGTTCTCGTCTCCGACGCCCTCTCCGAGGCGGCAATCCGCATCTTCAAGGATCGCGGCATCGCGGTCGATTTCCGCCCCGATCTCGGCAAGGACCGCGACGCGCTGATCCGCGAGATCGGCGCCTATGACGGCCTCGCCATCCGCTCGGCCACCAAGGTCACGCCGAAGGTGCTGGAGGCCGCGACCCGGCTGAGGGTAATCGGCCGGGCCGGCATCGGCGTCGACAACGTCGATGTCGCCGCCGCGACGGCCAAGGGCGTGATCGTGATGAACACGCCCCACGGCAATGCGATCACCACCGCCGAGCACGCCATCGCGATGATGTTCGCGCTGGCCCGCCAGATCCCGCAGGCCGACGCCTCGACGCAGGCCGGGAAGTGGGAGAAGAACCGCTTCCTCGGCATCGAGCTCACCGCCAAGACGCTGGGCGTCGTCGGCTGCGGCAACATCGGCGCCATCGTCGCGGAGCGCGGCATCGGCCTAAGGATGAAGGTGATCGCCTACGATCCGTTCCTCTCGGCGGAACGGGCGGTGGCGCTCGGGGTCGAGAAGGTCGACCTCGACGATCTCCTCGCCCGCGCCGACGTCATCACCCTGCACGTCCCACTTACCGAGAAGACGCGCAACATCCTCTCGGCCGAGGCTCTGGCGCGGGCGAAACCCGGCGTGCGCATCGTCAACTGCGCCCGTGGCGGCCTGCTGGACGAGGCGGCACTTCGCGCCGCCCTGGATTCCGGCCATGTGGCGGGGGCGGCGCTCGATGTGTTCGCCGTCGAGCCGGCGATGGAGAACCCGCTCTTCGGGCATCCGAACGTCGTCTGCACGCCGCATCTCGGCGCCTCGACGGCGGAGGCGCAGGAGAACGTGGCGTTGCAGGTGGCGGAGCAGATCTCGGCCTATCTCACGGACGGAGCCATCGCCAACGCGGTGAACTTCCCCGCCATCACCGCCGACGAGGCGCCGCGCCTGCGGCCCTTCGTGGAGCTGGCCGAGAAGCTCGGCTCGTTCCTCGGGCAGCTCACCGAGGCGCCGGTCACCGGCATCCGCGTGGTCTACGAGGGCGCGGTCGCGGAGATGAACACCCGCGCGCTCACGGCGGCGGCGGTGACGGGGGTGCTGCGCGCCTTCCGCTCCGACGTGAACATGATCTCGGCGCCGGCCCTGGCGCACGAGCACGGGATCGTGGTGGACGAGGTGCGCCGGGGGGGCGCCCACAGCACCTTCGAATCGGTGGTGCGGATCACCGTCGAGGCCCAGGACATGCCCCGCGACGCGGCCGGCACCGTCTTCCAGGACGGCAAGCCGCGGATCATCGAGATCCGCGGCATCGCCATGGATGCGGCCTTCGCCCCGCACATGCTGTTCGTGCGCAACCACGACAGGCCGGGCTTCATCGGGCGCTTCGGCAGCCTGCTCGGGGAGGCCGGCATGAACGTCGCGACCTTCAACCTCGGCCGCGAGCGCGAGGGCGGCGACGCCATCGCCTTCGTGGCCGTGGATGGGCCTGTGCCGGAGGACGTGCTGGCGCAGATCGCAGACATCCCACAGGTGAAGCGGGTGCGGGCCCTGCGGTTCTGAGGCTCGCCTCGCCTTTCGGCGACCCTCACCCGCCCTACTCTCCCCCCTCATCCTGAGGTGCGGCGAAAGCCGCCTCGAAGGAGGCATCCAGAAGGCTCCACGATCCCTGGAGCCCTCCTTCGAGGCCCGCCGGGGCGGGCACCTCAGGATGAGGTGTCGGGTGGGATTGCGGCGGGTGCAGGAAGGATGCGGATAGAAAAAAGGCCCCGGCTCGCGAGAGCCGGGGCCTTCGTCGTCAGAGCCTGAGGCTCAGTAGTTGTAGGCGCGCTCGCCGTGATCGGCGATGTCGAGGCCCTCGCGCTCCTCTTCCTGCGTAACGCGCAGGCCGATCGTGAGGTCGACGAGCTTGTAGAGGATGGCGGACCCGATGCCCGACCAGAGCAGGGTCAGGCCGACGGCCTCCGCCTGCACGATGACTTGGCTCATCATGTCGTAGGCGCCGACCACCATCTCGCCCGGCTTGGTGCTGTAGTCGGGGATACCGACGCCGCCGAGGTTCGGATCGACCAGGATGCCCGTCGCCAGGGCGCCGAGGATGCCGCCGACGCAGTGGACGCCGAAGACGTCCAGCGAGTCGTCGTAGCCGATGGCGTTCTTCACGGTCGAGCACATGATGAAGCAGACCACGCCGGCGACGAGGCCGAGCACGATCGAGCCCATCGGGCCGGCGAAGCCGGAGGCCGGGGTGACGGCCACGAGGCCGGCGATGGCACCCGAGACCATGCCGAGCAGCGACGGCTTGCCCTTGATCGCCCACTCGGCGAACAGCCACGCCACCGCCGCGCCGCAGGTGGCGACGAAGGTGTTGAGCATGGCGAGCGCGGTGGTGCCGTTGGACTCGAGGTTCGAGCCGGCGTTGAAGCCGAACCAGCCGACCCACAGGAGCGAGGCACCGATCATGGTCATGGTCAGCGAGTGCGGGGCCAGCAGGTCACGGCCGTAGCCGATGCGCTTGCCGAGCATCAGGCAGCCCACGAAGCCCGCGATGCCCGCGTTGATGTGCACCACGGTGCCGCCAGCGAAGTCGAGGGCGCCCTTCTGGAAGAGGAAGCCCGCATCCTTGTTGACAGCGTCGAGGGCGGCCTGGGCGCTGGCCTTAGAGGCGTCGTCCGTCGCGGCGGCGAGCGCCTTGGCGGCGTTTCCGACCGCATCCGGGCCGGCCCAATACCAGACCATGTGGGCCATCGGGAAGTAGATCAGCGTGACCCAGAGGATCATGAACACGACCAGCGCCGAGAACTTCATCCGCTCGGCGAAGGCGCCGACGATGAGGGCCGGGGTGATCATCGCGAACGTCATCTGGAAGCAGATGTAGACGTATTCGGGGATGACGACGCCGTTCGAGAAGGTCGCCACCGTGGAGTTCGGGTCGACGCCCTTCAGGAAGGCCTTCGAGAAGCCGCCGATGAAGTCGTTGATGCCGCCGCCGTTGGTGAAGGCGAGGCTGTAGCCGTAGAACACCCAGAGCAGGCCGACGATCGCCACGATGGCGAAGACCTGGGTGAGGACCGAGAGCATGTTCTTGGTGCGCACGAGGCCACCGTAGAACAGGGCGAGGCCGGGGACGCTCATCATCAGCACGAGGGCCGACGAGACCAGCATCCAGGCGGTGTCTCCCTTGTTCGGGATCGGAGACGGGGGCGGAGACGCGGCCTCAGGGGTCGGCGTCTGCGCGAGCGAGGGCTCGACCAAGAGGAGGGCGAGCGCCGCTCCTCCCAAGCCGAGCGTGAGGGCAGTACGGAGTTTCATGGGCACGAGGCTCCCGGTCGCTGTCGCGGTGTGGAAGATCGGAAAGGGAATAGGGGGGGGTCGAACGGGCGCCGCCGGTATGGCCGGCGCGGCCCCTTCGCTCAGAGGGCGTCGGCGTCGGTCTCGCCGGTCCGGATGCGCACCGCCTTCTCGAGCGGCATGACGAAGATCTTGCCGTCGCCGATCTGGCCGGTGCGGGCGGCACCCGCGATGGCGTCGACGACGCTGGAGGTCAGGTCGCTGGCGACCGCCACCTCGATCTTGAGCTTCGGCAGGAAGCTCACGGCGTATTCGGCGCCGCGATAGATCTCGGTATGGCCCTTTTGACGGCCGTAACCCTTCACTTCGGTCACCGTCAGGCCGTGCACGCCGATGCCGGTGAGGGCGTCGCGTACCTCCTCCAGCTTGAACGGCTTGATGATGGCCATCACGATCTTCATGGGTGGCACCCCCTTGTTGCGTCCTCGGGATCCGTCGCCGCTGCCGGACCGGCGCGGCACCCCGATCCGGGTGGCCCACATGGCCGGAATGGCCTGCGGTTAAGGCTCCCTATTCAAGGACTGTGCCAGCCAAGCTCGGCCGTACAAACGTGAGGCCGGGGATCGCCTGCCCGCAAATTAGCCGCCCGTCTGCCTACCAAACGCGCAGCTTTCGCGAGCGCCTGAGGACCGATGAGGCAATTTGGACAAAGAACGCACGCGGCGGCGCGAAAGGCGCCCCGCACGTTGCAGTGCGCGGTTTAATCCAACCGCGGACGGATCAGACCTTCCTGGGCGACGGAGGCCACGAGCCGCCCGTCGCGGTCGAAGATCTGGCCGCGCGCGAAGCCCCGCGCGCCCGTGGCGGCCGGGCTGTCCTGCGCGTAGAGGAGCCAGCCATCCGCCTTCACCGGCCCGTGGAACCACAGGGCATGATCGAGGCTCGCCGCCTGCACCTGCGGATCGAAGACCGAGCGCCCGTGCGGGATCAGCGACACGTCGAGCAGCGTCATGTCGGAGGCGTAGGCCAGCACGGCCCGGTGCAGGGCGGGATCGTCCGGCAGGGCGGCGGCAGCGCGCAGCCAGACGTTGAAGACCGGCTCGCGCGGCTCCCCGCCGCGATAGCGCCGGAGGTCGACCGGACGCAGTTCGATGGGCCGGGGCCGGGCGAAATAGGCGGCGATGGCCTCGGGCAGGGCGAGCCCCGCCTCGGCGGCGATCTCGCGTCCGCCGGGAAGGCCTTCGGGTCCCGCCACGGGGGGCATCGTCGGAAGATGGGTGAACCCATCCTCCACGATCTGGAACGAGACCGTGGTGGCGAAGATCGCCCGGCCGTTCTGGATCGCCTTCACCCGCCGGGTGGTGAAGCTCTGGCCGTCGCGCAGGCGCTCCACCTCGTAGACGATGGGGATCCTCGGGTCGCCCGGCAGCAGGAAATAGGCGTGCAGCGAATGGACCGGCCGGTCCGCCGGCACGGTGCGGGTCGCCGCGACCAGGGCCTGGGCCACCACCTGCCCGCCGAAGACCCGCCGCCAGCCGGTCTTGGGGTTCTGGCCCCGGAACAGGTCGGTCTCCAACCGCTCCAGGTCGAGGATGGCGATCAGTTCGGCGACCGCCTCGGTCATCGCATCGGTGTCGGCGTCGGACATTCGGGTGGGATCCGCTCGGCCGGGGTTTCCGTTCCGGCTTCGGATGCGACATAGGCTGAGGCCAACGCGCGGTCCATGCGCCGCCATCACGGAAACGGAGACTTGCGATGAAGGCGGCCACGCTCGCATCCGCCCGGAACGGCGCTCGCCCCGGCAGCCGCACGGTTCTGATCGCCGGAGGCGGCCTCGCCGGGTTGACCCTCGCCCTCGCGCTCAAGCGCGAGAATGGGGCGGCGATGATTGTCGGCGTGCTCGATCCCGGCGGCGCCGCGCCGGAGCGCCATCGCGGCCGGGCCTACGCCATCGCGGCGGGGGGGCGGCGGATGCTGACCCGGCTCGGGATCTGGGATGCCATCACCGACGCCGCCGAGCCGATCACCCGCATGGAGATCAGCGACAGCCGCGTCGCCGATCCGGTGCGGCCGGTGTTCCTCAGCTTCGGCGATGTCCCGCTGGAGGCGGGCGAGCCCTTCGCCCACATGGTCGAGGCCGAACCCCTGGGCGTGGCCCTGCTCAAGGCCTGCCGGGACGCCGGAATCGCCATCGAGACGGTGGCGGTGACCCGCGCCGCGAGCGAGGGCGGGCGGATGCGGGTCGAGCTCTCCTCGGGCGAGAGCGTCGCGGCCGACCTGCTGGTCGCGTCGGACGGCGCCCGTTCCCGCCTGCGCGAGGCCGCGCGGATCGGCTGGGTCGGCTGGTCCTATCCGCAGGTCGGGATCGTGGCGACCATCGCCCATGCGCGCCCGCACGAGGGCCGGGCCTTCGAGCATTTCCTGCCCTCCGGCCCCTTCGCGATCCTGCCGCTGCGGGACGGCGGCGCCCTCGGGCACCGCTCGTCCATCGTCTGGACGGAGCGCAAGGAGGATGCCCCCGCGCTGCTCTCCGGTGCGCCGGACGAGGTGCTGGGGCAGATCGCCCGGCGCTTCACCCTCGATCTGGGCGAGATCGCCCTCGAAGAGGGGCCGCACAGCTACCCGCTGTCGCTCGGGATCGCGCGGGCGTTCCAGGCGGAACGGCTGGCGCTGCTCGGCGACGCGGCCCACGTCATCCACCCCCTCGCCGGACAGGGGCTCAATCTCGGCCTCGCCGACGCCGCCGCCCTCGCGGAGGGCATCGGCGACGCGATGCGCCTCGGGCTCGATCCCGGCAGCCCGGACGTGCTGCGGGGCTACGAGCGCGCCCGCCGCTTCGACACCCTGGCGATGGCGGCGGCCACGGACGGGCTGAACCGCCTGTTCTCCAACGATGCCCTGCCGCTCCGGCTCGCCCGCGACCTCGGCCTCGGCCTCGTCGACAAGCTACCGGGGCTGAAGGGACTCTTCATCCGCGAGGCGGCGCAGCAACGCGAGAGCGTGCCGCGCCTGATGCGGTGAGGACGAGGCTCAGGCCTTGGACTTCGCCCGCTCGAGGCCCTCGGCGATGAGGCGGTGCGCCTCTTCCTTGTCGCCCCAGCGGACGAACTTGACCCACTTGCCGGGCTCCAGATCCTTGTAGTGCTCGAAGAAGTGCTGGATCTGGTGGATCGTGATCTCAGGCAGGTCGGTGTAGTTCTCGACCCGGTCGTAGCGCTTGGTCAGGTGGCGCGAGGGCACGGCGATGATCTTCTCGTCCTCGCCGCCCTCGTCCTGCATCACCATCACGCCCACGGGGCGGGCGCTCATGATCGCCCCCGGCACCACGGCGCGGGTGTTGGCGATCAGCACGTCGCACGGGTCGCCGTCGCCGGAGAGGGTGTGCGGGATGAAGCCGTAGTTCCCGGGGTAGAACATCGGCGTGTAGAGGAACCGGTCCACGACCAGCGCGCCGGATTCCTTATCCATCTCGTACTTGATCGGCTCTCCGCCGAGCGGAACCTCGATGATGACGTTGACGTCATGCGGCGGATTCTTGCCGATCGAGATCGCGTCGATATTCATGGGGGGTCGCTCCCTGAGGCGGACATGGCCGCGCTGGGGGTCTCATAGACACGCGCGCGCTCAGTGCAAATCGCCGAGGCGCCACGGAGCGGGAAAACCGTTCGTTTAGCTGAAGATGTAGCCGACCTTGGGCAGCGTGATGCCCGCCACGCGATCCGGCACGAGCGGCCCGCGCTGGCCCCCCATACTTTCGTAGAAGGCGCCCGCGCGAATATTGTCCTCGAGCGTCCAGACGCCGAGCCGGCCGAGGCCGTGATCGGCGAGGTCGTTGCGGATCGCGCGGAAGAGCCGCCGGCCGAGGCCGATTCCCTGGTATTCGGGCAGGAGATAGAGTTCATCCACCTCGCCGTCGGTGCCCAGCGCCCGGCTGCGCGCCCGGCCGTAGGCGGCGTAGCCCACGATCGTGTCGCCGTTCTCGACCAGGGCGATGGGCCGCCCCCGCTTGAGGGCCCCCCGCCACCAGGGCTGCCCCCGCCCGGCGATCAGCTTTTCCAGGGCGACGCCGGGAATGATGCCGCGATAGGCCTCCCGCCAAGCCGCATCGAACACCCTCGACAAGCCACCGATATCGGCCTCCCTGGCCCGGCGGATGCTCGTGGTGCGCGTGCTCATCGGCTCGGCCTCCCCTCTCGTCTTCGGCGGACAACCCTCCGGACATGCCGCAGGTTCGGTCCCGATCCCGGCGGAGTAAAGGCAAGATCGGCGCCGTTTTGCGCGGCATTTGCCCGACCACCGGGCGACTGGTACAGGCGCACGTCGCCTTCCGGACCCATCGTGCTCAAACGTTTTCTCAAGCCCGAAACGCGCTACGCCCGCCGCATGGCCCGCATCGCCCGCTTCGAGCGGCCGATCGGCGGACCGGGCAGCCGACTCTTGGCCTGGGCGAACATGCTGCTCGTGGACCACGGGGTGTTCCGCCTCGCCTATCTCAACCGGCACCGGGTCGGCCGGGGGCAGGTCTGGCGCTCGGCTCAGCCCGGCCCGCACCAGCTCGCCCGGTTCCGCGCCGATGGCGTGCGGACGGTGATCTCCCTGCGCGGCGGGCGCGAGCACGGCTCCTGGCCGCTTCAGCGCGAGGCCTGCGAGCGCCACGGTCTGACGCTGGTGGAATTCGTGCTGCGCTCCCGCGATGCCCCTGACCGGGAGACGATCCTGGCCGCCAAGCGCTTCTTCGAGGGGATCGAATACCCGGCGGTGATGCACTGCAAGTCGGGCGCCGACCGGGCGGGGCTCGCGGCGGCGCTCTACCTGATTCTGCACGAGGGGCGCCCGGTGGCCGAGGCCGCGCGCCAGCTCTCGGCCCGCTACGGCCATTTCCGCTTCGCCAAGACCGGCATCCTCGACGCCTTCTTCGCCCGCTACCTCACCGAGGGCGAGCCGCAGGGCCTCGACTTCCTCACCTGGGTCAAGACCGTCTACGACCCGGAGGCGCTGAAGCGCGACTTCCGGCCGGGTTTCTGGTCGGACGTGGTGGTGGACCGGGTGATCCGGCGGGAGTAGCCCCGCCGGCTATTCCGCCGCCGGGCGCGCCATCTCGCGGAAGGGGTGCGCCGGGTAGGTCCCGACGATCCGCAATTCCCGCGAGAAGTAGCCGAGTTCGTCCAGCGCCCGGCGCAGGCCCGGCTCCTCGGGGTGGCCGTCGACCTCGGCGTAGAATTGCGTGGCGGTGAACTCGCCCTCGATCATGTAGCTCTCGAGCTTCGTCATGTTCACGCCGTTGGTGGCGAAGCCGCCGAGCGCCTTGTAGAGCGCCGCCGGGATATTGCGCACGCGGAAGACGAAGCTCGTCACGAAGGCGCCCTCCCCCGTGGCCGGCTCGGGCTCCGGCGAGAACACCACGAAGCGCGTGGTGTTGTGGGCAGCGTCCTCGACGTCGCGCATCAGGATCTCGAGGCCGTAGACATCCGCCGCCATGGCGGGGGCCAAAGCCGCCCGGCTCGGATCGCCGGCTTCCGCGATCTCGCGGGCGGCGCCCGCCGTGTCGCCGCTCACCACCGAGCGGAGGCCGAGGCGCCGGATGATCCGCCGGCATTGGCCCAGCGCGTGGACATGGCTGTGCACGCTCTTCAGCGCCTCAACGGGCGTGCCCGGCAGCACCATCAGCTGGAAGTGGATCGGCAGGAAGTGCTCCGCCACGATGTGCAGCGGCGAGGTCGGGATCAGGTGGTGGATGTCCGCCACCCGGCCCGCTAGCGAGTTCTCGATGGGGATCATCGCCCGCTGCGCCCGCCCCTCCGTCACCGCCGCGAAGGCGTCCTCGAAGGTTGGGCAGGGCAGCGGGGTCCAGTCCGGATAGGCCTGGGAGCAGATGATGTGCGAGTTGGCCCCGGGCTCGCCCTGGTAGGAGATGGTACGCTCAGACATCGTCTCGTGCGGGTTCAGTTGAGGCGGCGGCGCTGCATCAGCGCCCGCGCCTTTTCAAGGTCGGCGGGGGTGTCGACGCCGAGCGGCAGGTCGTCCACGACCGCCGCGTCGATGCGCATCCCGGCTTCCAGGGCGCGGAGCTGCTCAAGCTTCTCGCGGGTCTCCAGCTCGCCCGGCGGCAGGGCGACGAAGCGGGTCAGCGCCTTCCGGCGGTAGGCGTAGAGGCCGATATGGTGCCAGAGCGGGCCGGGGCCGTAGGGCGCGCGGGCGCGGGTGAAGTACAGGGCGCGCAGGCGGCGCGGGGCCACCTCGTGGCCCACGAGCTTCACCACGTTGGGGTTGTCGGCCTCCTCCGGGTCGGTGATCGCCGCGCAGAGGGTGACGATGTCCACATTCCGGTCGGACAGGGGCACGATCGACGCGCCGATGATCGCCGGGTCGATGGTCGGCAGGTCGCCCTGGACGTTGACGACCACGTCGTGCCGGCCCTCCGGGTCGATGCTCTCCAGCGCTTCTGCGAGACGGTCGGAGCCGGACGGGTGGTCGGGCCGCGTCAGCACCGCGAGGCCGCCCGCCGCCTCCACCACCTGCACGATGTCCGGGGTGTCCGTCGCCACCACGACGGGGCCGATCCCGGCCTCCACCGCACGGCGCCAGACATGGAGGATCATCGGCTCGCCCGCGATGTCGGCCAGCGGCTTGTTCGGCAGGCGGGTGGCGGCGAGTCGCGCCGGGATGAGAACGAGGGGATCGGACATGGCTTCGCGGGTCCGTGGAACGGTCGGGTCTGTATCAGGCCGGGTGGCGGTTGTCGTCCCTGGCATCCGGCCGATGCAAGGCGGTGACAATACCGGCGAAATTCTGCCTGTGCCCCACCCCCGCGACCCTGCGTTATCCCTTGGCGGCATTGTCAAGGTCGGGGCGAAGCGGCTAAGGCACCCTCGAAGCCTTCCAGAGTGCGGCGGTGTGGCCGGGTGCGCCCGCGCAGGCGCGGCCCGGGGACGTTAGAGAGGCCCATGAACGCGTTCGAGGTGAACAAGATCGCCGGTGCCGTACTTGGCGCCATGCTGTTCGCGGCCGGCTCGGGCTTCGTGGCCGAGCTGATCTACCATCCCAAGCCGGCCGGCAAGGCGGGCTACGACCTGCCGGAGGCCGAGGCGGAGAAGCCTGCGGCGGCGGCCGGCGAGGCGAAGGTGGAGCCCATCGCCGTGCGGCTCGCCAGCGCCAATGCCGAGAAGGGCCAGGGCGGCACCAAGGCCTGCCAGGCCTGCCACAGCTTCGAGAAGGGCGGCCCGAACAAGGTCGGCCCGGACCTGTGGGACGTCGTGGAGCGCAAGAAGGGCGCGCACGAGGGCTACGATTATTCCGCCGCGATGAAGGAAAAGGGCGGCACCTGGACCTATGCCGACCTGGACGAGTTCCTGACGAGCCCGAAGGCCTATGTCAAAGGCACGAAGATGGGCTTCGCCGGCATCGCCAACCCGCAGGAGCGGGCAAACGTGATCGCCTACCTGCACACGCTCTCGGACAGCCCGAAGCCCCTTCCGGCCGCCGAGAAGGCCGAGGACAAGCCCGCCGCCCAGCCGGCGGCCGCCAAGTCCGAGGAGAAGCCGGCCGCCGCGCCCGCCGCCGAGAAGCCGAGCGCTGAGAAGCCGGCCCTCAACAAGGGCTCCGAGGGCAAGGACTCGCCGGCCAAGCCGGCCGACACGAGCACCGCCAAGCCGGCGATGGAAAAGCCGCCGGGCAGCCCGCGCCCCGAGGGCAACGGCAGCGACCGCAACGCGCCGGCCCCGCCGGCCGACGCCCATGACGGCGACCAGCAGGGCCAGCCGTCGAGCGTGATCCCGCCGGAATCGACCGCGCCGTCCGCGCCGGCCACCAAGGAGCCGCCGTCGCAGGCGAACCCCGAGGCGGTCGACAAGGCGAAGGAACTGGATATCCAGGTTCCGAAGAAGGACGACAACGCGCCGCCGAAGTAAGGCACCGCGCGAAGCGAAGGGCCGGGCCGCACGGGCCGGCTCTTCCGCCGTTGTCGTGAGCGTCGCAGAGGACGGCCCTTTGCCGGACGAGACTCCCGAACGGCCCATGCCGCGTCAGGCCTCCCTGGCGCTCCTCGTCGCCGTGACGATGACCGGCACGGTGGCCCTGCACATCTTCGTGCCGGCGCTCGCCGCCGCCGCCTCCGACCTGCATACCGACGCGGCCGGCATCCAATCCACGATCACGGTCTACCTGATCGGCCTCGCGGGCGGGCAGTTGCTCTACGGCCCCCTCTCGGACCGCTACGGCCGCCGCCCGGTGCTGATCGGCGGGCTCGGCCTGTATCTCGCGGGGCTCCTGCTCGCGATCCCCGCGCCCAATCTCGCCGTGCTGCTCGTCGCGCGGATGATGCAGTCCCTCGGCGCCTGCTCCTGCCTCGTCATCGGCCGGGCGATGGTGCGTGACGTCTCGACCCGCGAGGACGCGGCGCGCAAGCTCGCCATCCTCGTCACCGCGATGACGCTGACCCCCGCCCTCGCCCCAGCCATCGGCGGCGTGGTCAGCCACGCCTTCGGCTGGCGGGCGGTGTTCGTCGTGCTCGCGGGTTTCGTCGCCGTGCTCGGGGCGATGGTGGTGCTGACCCTGCCGGAGACCAACCGGCACAAGGTGGCGCTGCCCGGCTTCGCGGCGGTGCTCGCGGCCTATCTGCGCCTCGTGCGGATGCCGGTCGCCCGCGCCTATCTCGTGGCCGGGGGCTGCGCCGGCACCAGCCTCTACGCCTTCCTGGCGGTGGCGCCGTTCCTGCTGGTGAACCGCCTCGGGCGTTCGCCGCAGGAGGTGGGGTTCGATTGCCTGCTCGTGGTGTTCGGCATGGTCGCGGGGGCGGTGCTGGCGAGCCGGATCGCCCGGCGGGTCTCGATCCTGCGGGGCGCGCGGGCCGGCAACCTCATCTGCATCGTCTCGGCGCTGGCCTTGCTCGCCGTGGACCGATCGGGCCTGCTGACGATCGAGACGCTGATCGCCCCGCTCTTCGCCTACGCGGTCGGGATCGGGTTGCTCAGCCCCAATGCCGTCGCCGGGCTGATGAACGTCGATCCGCACGCGGCGGGTTCGGCATCGAGCCTCTACGGCTTCACCCAGATGACCTTCGGCGCCCTGTTCACCGCCGCCGCGACGGCGTGGCCCGCCACCTCGGCGACCCCCGTCGCCCTGACGCTCCTCGCCGCCGGGCTGATCGCGGGGCTGTCGCTCCGGCGAGGATGAGGCTCAGCCCTGCGCGGGCAGGATCGCGCCCGAGAGGGTGGCGGCGAAGCCCTCGCGGAGTTCGAGCCAGAGCAGCCGCGCCGGATCGACCGGCCCCGGCATAACGAGCCGCCCCGGCGGCACCGGCGCAAAGCCGAACCGCGCGTAATAGGGCGCGTCGCCCACGAGGATCACCAGCCCCTCCCCCGCCTCCCGCGCGGCCTCGATGGCGGCGCGGGTGAGGGCCGAGCCGATGCCCCGCCCCTCGAAGCTCGGATCGACGGCGAGCGGCCCGAGCATCAGGAAGCCCGCCGCCCCCGCGCGAACCGGGCTCATCCGCACCGAACCGACCAGGAAGCTGCCGACGGACGCGGTGACGCCGAGATCGAGCCGGTACGGATTGCCCTCGCGCAGGCGATAGGCGGTTCGCGCGAAGCGGCCCGGCCCGAAGGCGCGGGCCTCCAGGCGGGCGATGGCGGCGGCGTCCTCCGCCCGCTCGGGGCGGACGACGAGGGAGAGTGAGGTCACGGCTCAGGCGGCTCCGGCGAAACCTGAGCCGCGTAACAGTGTGCGGGCGCTGCGGCAAACCGCCGAGGCGCTCACGCGGCTTCCCGCACCTCGTCCGCGACGAGAGCGTCGGCGGGGCCGAAGAACTCGTAGCGGATCCGCTCGGGCGGCACGCCGGCGCCCTGAAGGCCGTTCACGAGGTCACGCAGGAACGGCTTCGGCCCGCACAGGTAGTAGGTCGCCGTCGCCCGGGGTGTGTTCGCGACGAGCCAGTCGGCGGTGATGCGGCCGTGATGCTCGCCCTCGACCCCGTGCCGATCCTCCGGTTCGGGCGCATCGTAGAAGGTCTCGACCCGGACGGCGCCATGAGAGACGGCGAGGGCGCGGGCGTGCTCGCGCATGGCATGCACCCGGCGGCTCAGGGCGCCATGGACGTACCAGACGGGCCGGTCACGACCGTCCGCCGCCAGCGCTTCCAGCATGCTCACCATCGGCGTCAGGCCGACACCGCCGCTGACCAGGACCACCGGATCCGCCCCCTCGCCGTCGAGGAAGAAGTCTCCCGCCGGGGGAGCGAGCCGCAGCACCGTGCCGGGCGCCACTCGATCGTGCAGCCACGTGGAGACGACGCCATCGCGCTTCACGGTGATGCGGTAGGACCGGCCGTTCGGCGCGCAGGAAATGGAGTAGTTGCGCTTCAGGACCCCGTGGCCCGGCACGGTGAACAGGAAGCCGAGATACTGGCCGGGCCTGTGCCGCAGCACCGGGCCGCCGTCGGCCGGCACGAGCACGAAGGAGCGGATCGTCTCGCTTTCGGGCGTGATGCTCTCCACCACGAAGTCGCGCCAGCCGTTCCAGCCGCCCGCCCCGCTCGCGAGGTCGCGGTAGATCGCGGCCTCGCGGCCGATCAGGATTTCGGCCAGGAACCAGTAGGCCTCGCCCCACGCGGCGCAGATCTCGGCCGTGGCCGCATCGCCCAGGATGTCGCCGATGGCGCCGAGCAGGGCGTCGGCCACATGCGGATAGTGTTCCGGCAGGATGTTGAGCGCCACGTGCTTCTGCGCGATCCGCTCCACGGCGCCTGCCAGCACGGACAGGTTATCGATGTTGCGGGCATAGGCCAGCACCGCCTGGGCCAGCGCCTTGGGCTGCGAGCCGGTTTCGCCGTGATGCGATTGGTTGAAGAGATCGCGCATCCCCGGATCGCGGAACAGGCGCTCGTACATCCGCTTTGTGATGGCGAGGCCATGGGCTTCGAGCGCCGGAACGGTGGCCTTGATCAGGGCGACGGTCGCGGGGGAGAGCGGGGTCGGCATGGCGGGCCCTTTAAGGTGCATTGGATATGAACCTTATACCGCCGCGCGTTGAAACCTGCAATTCAAATGCATGTTATGAGGAGCGGATGGGCACCGGTTCTCGACCGATGGTAAGCGGAGGGTTGAGAGGACCACGATGCGCTTGACCCGCTACACCGATTACAGCCTGCGGACGCTCATCTACGTGGGGCTGCGGGAGCCTGGCCAAAGCTCCATCGGCGAGATCGCCCGCGCCTACGGCATCTCCGAGAATCACCTCACCAAGGTGGTGCACCAGCTCGGTCGCCTGGGGCTGATCCGCACGATCCGCGGGCGCGGCGGCGGCCTGCGCCTCGGCATGGCGCCGGAGCGAATCGTGATCGGGCAGGTGGTGCGCCAGACGGAGGACGATCTCGCCCTGGTGGAGTGCTTCGCCACGGGCGCCTGCATCATCACCGCGCCGTGCCGGCTGAAGCGGGCCCTGGGCGAGGCGCTGGCGGCCTTCCTCGCCGTGCTCGACGGCTACACCCTGGCGGACCTGCTCGCGGGCTCCGAGGGCGGCGAGATCGCGCGACTTCTCGGCATTGCCACGCCGGAGCCGGCCGCGCCCTGATTCAGGTGGCGCGGGCCGAGAAGTCGATGCGCGGATCGATCCAGACGTAGATCAGGTCCGAGAGCAGGTTCACGGCGAGCCCGATCAGCGAGAAGATGTAGAGCGTGGCGAAGACCACCGGGTAATCCCGCCCGACGATGGCCCGGAACGAGAGCTCCCCGAGCCCGTCGAGGGAGAAGATCGTCTCGATCAGCAGCGACCCGGTGAAGAAGGCCGAGATGAAGGCTCCGGGGAAGCCGGCGATGACGATGAGCATCGCGTTCCGGAAGACGTGCCCGTAGAGCACCCCGCGCTCGGACAGGCCCTTCATCCGCGCGGTGAGGACGTATTGCTTGCGGATCTCGTCGAGGAACGAGTTCTTGGTGAGCAGGGTCGAGGTGGCGAAGGCGCCGATCACCAGGGCGGTGAGGGGCAGCGCCATGTGCCATGCGTAATCCGTGACCTTGTGCCAGGGCGTGAAGCTGTCCCAGCCCTCGCTAGTAAGGCCGCGCAGCGGGAACCATTGGTAAAACGAGCCGCCCGCGAACAGGATGATCAGCATCAGCCCGAACATGAAGCCCGGCACCGCATAGCCGACGATCACCACCGCCGAGGTCCAGCGGTCGAACCGCTCCCCGTCCTTCACCGCCTTGCGGATGCCGAGCGGGATCGAGATCGCGTAGGACAGGAGCGTCATCCACAGGCCGAGCGAGATCGAGACCGGCAGCCGCTCGCGGATGAGGTCGATGACGCCGACATCGCGAAAATAGCTGCGGCCGAAATCGAAGCGGATGTAGTTCCATAGCATCATCGCGAAGCGCTCGGGCGCCGGCTTGTCAAAGCCGAACTGCTTTTCGAGCTTGGCGATGAATTCCGGGCTGAGGCCCTGCGCGCCACGATAACGGGAATTGGCCGCGCCCCCCGCGCCGCCGCCCCGCGATCCGCCGCCGAGATCGCCGTTGCCGCCGGTCACGCGGGACAGCGCGCCCTCGTTCTGCCCCTGCATCTTCGAGAGTACCTGCTCCACAGGGCCGCCGGGGGCGAATTGCACGATGGCGAAGGTGATCAGCATGATGCCGAACAGGGTCGGGATCATCAGGCCGATCCGGCGCAGGATGTAGCTCAGCATGGGGTGTGGCCGCTCGAGGGCGTTGTCCGCTCTCCCATACACCACCTCATCCTGAGGTGCCGCGTCAGCGGCCTCGAAGGAGGGCTCCAGGAATCGCGCGCCGGCTGGAGGCCCCCTTCGAGGCCGCCGCTGCGCGCCGGCACCTCAGGATGAGGGAGTGGAAGGGAGAACGCGCCCATCCTCATTCCCGCCCGATCCGCCGGGCCTTGTCGGCGTCGGACCACCAGGTCGCGGGGGCGCCGAGGTCGTATTTGGGCGGGGTCGACGGCCGGCCGAACACGTCCCACAGGGCGAGGCGGTGCTTGTCGCCGTACCACATCGGCACCCAGTGGCGCCCGGCGCGCAGCACCCGGTCAAGGGCGCGGCAGGCCGTGGTCATCGCGGCACGGGAGTCCGCCCCGGCGATGGCCGAGAGCAGCGCGTCGACGACGGGGTCCGCGATGCCGGCCATGTTGTTGGAGCCGGGCGTCGCGGCGGCGCGGGAGCCATAGAGGTCGCGCAGTTCCGCGCCGGGGGTGACGCCGCCGGAATAGCGCCGGGCGGTCAGGTCGAAGTCGAAATCCTTCAGCCGCGCCTGATATTGCGACGGATCGACCATGCGGCTCGACGCGCGGATGCCGACGAGGCCGAGGTTGCGGATGAAGGGCTGCGTCACCGGCTGGAAGACCGGGTCGTCATCGAGGAATTCGAGGGTCAGCGGCTCGCCGCCGGGCAGGCGCATCTCGCTACCGGTTCGAGTGCAGCCCGCCTCCCGCAGCAGGGCATCGGCGCGCTTCAGGAGCGCTCGGTCCTGGCCCGACCCGTCCGAGACCGGCGGCAGCCAGGGCTCGCCGAACACCTCGGCGGGCAGCTTTTCGCGATGGGGTTCGAGGAGCGTCAGTTCTTCCGGCGACGGCGCGCCCGTGGCCTTCAGGTCCGAGTTCTCGAAGAACGAAGCCGTGCGGGTATAGGCCCCGTACATCAGGTTGCGGTTCGCCCATTCGAAATCGAAGCACAGGCCGATGGCCTCGCGCACCCGGGGGTCCTTGAACTTCGCCCGGCGCTCGTTGATCCACCAGCCCTGCGTGCCGCTCGGTCTCGCGTCCGGCACCAGTTCGCGCACCACCCTCCCCTCGGCCACGGCGGGAAAGTCGTAGCCCGTCGCCCAGACCCGCGCGGTGAACTCCTCGCGGAAGGTGAAGGCGCCGCTCTTGAACGCCTCGAACGCCACCGTGCGATCGCGGAAATACTCGTAGCGCAGGCTGTCGAAGTTGTGCCGGCCGACATTCACCGGCAGGTCGGCGGCCCAATAATCGGCGACGCGCTCCAGGCCGATGGAGCGGCCGGGATCGACCGCCGCCACCCGGTAGGGACCGGAGCCGAGCGGCGCGTCGAGGGTCGAGGCCTCGAAATCGCGCTGGGCGTAATAGGCCGCCGAGAAGACCGGCAATTGCGCCACGATGAGCGGCAGGTCGCGGGCGCGGCCCGGCGCGAAGGTGACGACGAGGCGCCCGTCGCCCTCGGCGCGGGCGTCGGTCATGTCGCGGATCGTCTCCGCGATCTCGGGATGGCCCTTGTCCCGCAGGATCTTCAGGCTGAACGCCGCGTCCTGAGCGGTCAGCCGGGTGCCGTCGTGGAAGCGGGCCTGGGGCCGCAATTCGAAGGTGTAGGTCAGCCCATCCTGGCTGACGCTCACGGAGCGGGCGAGGAGGCCGTAGATCGCGTCCGGCTCGTCGAGGGCGCGGGTCATCAGGCTGTCGAAGGTGAATTCGAGCCCCGCCGCGCCGGCGCCGCGCAGCACGTAGATGTTCAACGTGTCGAAGGTACCGAGCGACTGGTTGCCCACCGTGCCGGAGAGTTGCCCCGAGAAGCGCCCGCCCTTCGGCGCCATCGGGTTCACGTAGTCGAAGTTGCGGAAGTCCTTCGGGTACTTCAGGTCGCCGAAGCTCGACAGGCCGTGCCGCTCCTCGTCGGCGGCCCGGGCTGGCAGGGGGAGCGGTACGGAGGCGGCGAGGCCACCGAGGACGAGGCCGCGCCGCGTCGCCCTCACCGGGGCGCCCCCGTCTTGGCCGCGAGCGCCTCGTCGTACCACCATGTCGTGGGGAAGCCGGAATTGGCGTAGAGCGGCAGGATCGGCGGCCGGTTGAAGCGGTTCCAGCGCAGGGTCCGCTGGCGGTCGGACGCCCATTGCGGCACGACGAAATCGTGGGCCAGCAGCACCCGGTCGAGGGCGCGGGTGGCGGCGATGACGCCCTCCCGGTCTGGGGCGAAGATCACCTTCTCGATCAGGGCATCGATGGCCGGATCCTTGATGCCGATCAGGTTGCGCGAGCCCGGCGAGTCGGCGGCCTTCGAGCCCCAGTACTCGCGCTGCTCGTTGCCCGGCGACAGCGATTCACCCCAGCCGGCGGTGGTGATGTCGAAGTCGAAATTGCGCATCCGGTTCTGGTACTGCGCCTGATCGATCACCCGCAGGGTCGCGCCGATGCCGATGAGCTTCAGCTGCGCCGAGAAGGGCAGGATCACCCGCTCGAAGGTGTTCTGAAATTCCAGGAACTCGACGGTGAGCGGCGTGCCCGCCTTGTCGACCATCTGGCCGCCCTTCAGCTCGTAGCCGGCCTCGCGCAGCAGGCGCACCGCCTCGCGCAGGTTGGCCCGCACCGCCTCGGGGCTGTCGTTGACCGGGTTGGTGTAGGGCGTGGTGAAGACCGAGGCCGGCACCTTGTCCTTCAGGCCCTCAAGGATCTCCCGCTCCTTGCCCTCGGGCAAGCCGGAGGAGGCGAGTTCCGAGCCGAAGAAATACGAATTGATGCGCTTGTAGAGGCCATAGAACAGCGACTTGTTCATCTCCTCGTAGTTCAGCGCGAGGTTGAACGCCCGGCGCACGCGCGGGTCCTTGAACTTGTCCTTGCGGGTGTTGAACACGAACGCCTGCATGATGCCCGTGCCCTTGTCGGGGAAGGCCTCCTTGATCAGGCGCCCGTCCTTCACGGCGGGGAAGTCGTCGTAGGCGGTCGCCCAGTTGCGGGCGATGTTCTCGACGCGGAAATCGTAGAGGTCGCCCTTCAGCGCCTCGACCAGCACGGTGCCGTCACGAAAATACTCGTAGCGGATGGTGCCGAAATTGAACCGGCCGGCATTCACCGGCAGGTCCTTGCCCCAGTAATCGGCGACGCGGACATAGGTCGCGGTGCGGCCGGGCTCGAACTTCTCCAGACGGTAAGGGCCGGAGCCGAGCGGAATCTCCAGGCTCGTCTCGGTGGGGCTGCGCTGACGGCCCTGCGCGTCCTTGCCCTCCCACCAGTGCTTGGGCAGCACCCGCAACTGTCCGATCACCTGCGGCAACTCACGGTTGCCCTTCTCGGAGAAGGTGAACGTCACCTCGCGCGGGCCGGTCGCCTCGGCCTTGTCGACGGTCTGGTAGTAGGCGGCGTAGAACGGCGAATTCGCCTTCAGCACGCCGAAGGACCACACCACGTCCTCGGGGGTGATCGGCTGACCGTCGTGCCACTTGGCGCCCTCGCGCAGGCGGTAGGTGACGGAGCCGAGATCGGGGGGAATGCGCACCGCCTCGGCGAGCAGCCCGTAGGAGGAGAAGGGCTCGTCCGAGGCTTCGGTCGTCAGCGTGTCGTAGATCTGCTGGACGCCGCCTTCGAGGTCGCCCTTCAGGCCCGAGACCACGATGTTGAAATTGTCGAACCCGCCCTGCGCCCCGAGCCGCACGAGGCCACCCTTGGGGGCGTTGGGGTCGGCATAGTCGAAATGCTTGAAGTCGGGTCCGTATTTCGGCTGGCCCATCAGCGTCATCGCGTGGGTCCATTGCCCGTTCGCGTCGGGCGGCACGGGCTGCGCGCCCGCCCGGCCGACCATGCGGGCGGTCAGGACGGTGCCCAGAAGGGTGCCGTTGAACAGGCGGCGGGTCACGGGATGCGTCACGCTCAAGCAGCCTCCGGTCCACGCGATCGCCGGGCTTGCCGGCCCGCGATCCTCCCGGGGGTCTTAGGACGGCACCCGGGTCGCGTCGAGTGCGCGGGGGCGCCGTGCGTCACGTCGCCGGGCGGCCGGGCTCAGTGCCGGGCGCGGCGGGCGAGGTGTGTTCCGACCTCGAACAGGGCGAGGTCGAGGATGACGCGCAGGTGGTTGTCCGCCTCGCCGCCGAGTTCGTCGATGGCCTTGCGCGCATCGAGAAGCAGGCCGGCCGCCCGGTCCAGGGCGTGGCGGCCGTGCGCCCCGGTCTCGGTGAAGAAGCCGGTGCCCTCGTCCCGGCTTTCGGTGATGTCGATGATGATGCCCTTCGAGCGCACGGGGCGGCCGACATTGTCCTGGTAGATCCGGCCTCGGCTCAGGATCCAGCGGATGCCGCGATCCACGGTGACGACGCGGTACTCGGCGAGGAAAAGGCGACCGGTGGCGAGCGCCCGCTTGAGCGCCTGGACCAGCCATTCGCGGTCGTCGGGATGGATGCCGACCATCCCCGCCTCGCCGTGCAGCGGCTGTCCCGCGAGATCGGGATCGAGGGCCAGGAGGTCGGCGGCGCCCCGGTCGTACCGGGCGGTGCGGCGCACGATATCCCAATCCCAGGTGCCCACCACGCCGGAGGCATCGAGGGCGGAACGCAGATCGTCGAACGACCCGCAGCGGTCGTCATGCACCCTGGAGGCCACGAGCGGCTAACCCCTCGGTTCGAAAGGATACACAATGACGGGAAAACAACTTCACGCCATCTGCTGCCGACCAATTGAGTAGCGATAGTTGCTCAATTGGTAGCCATCCAACCCTTATACTACCCTTTCTGATACGGACGTTTCCCCTCGCAAGCAACCTCGATCGCGGGGAATCCCCGCCGCGCGAGCGGCGTCAGGCACGGCTTTGGCCGCGGCGGCCCTCGACCAGCCACATCGCCAGCACGGCGGCGGCGAGCGCCGCGAGGGCGGCCAGCCCCAGCGCCAGGGGATAGACCTCGACGCCCCGGATGTTGGCGCTGTCGCTCGGCCGGAAGCCAATCCAGTCGCCGCCGGACAGGCGCCCGCCGCGCAGGCTCTGGAGCCTCGGCACCTGCAACGCTCCCGCCGCGTCGGAGAGGCGCCGCACCGACCCGCCGGAGGCCTCCGAGACGGCCCGCAGCCGCTCGGTATCGCTGAACACGTCGGCGAGTTCGCGTGGGTTCGCCGGGCCGACGCTCACGAAGGCGACGAGGTTGCCCGAGCGCAGGGTGTGCAGCCCCAGGCTCTGCGCGTCGAAGGTCGCGGTGAACAGGCCGGGCTCGGTGGGCTTGAGATTGAGCGTCGTGACCTTGCCGGTCGGCCCCGTGACGGTGACGGGCTCGGCGGTGTCGGCCATGGTCTGCCGCTCGACGCGGACCTCGCGGCCGTGGCCCGTGGTCTGGGCGCGCAGGGCCTCTTCCTCGAGGGCGGGCTCCTTCATCAGCCAATGGGCGAGGCGCCGGAGCAGATCGAGATAGGGGCCGCCATCCTGGTAGCCCCGCGCCCACAGCCAGGCATGGTCGGACAGGAGCAGGGCGACGCGGCCCTTGTCCTCCCGCGAGAGGGCGAGCAGCGGCAGGCTGTCGGCGCCCGACAGGATCGGCTCGATGCCCGGCCGCAGCCGCGCCTGGACGATCCGCAGCCAGTCGCCCCAGGCCGGCGGCGAGGCGTCGGAGCCCGGCAGGTCGCGGGTGACGGGGTGGCGCTTGCCGGTCTGGGTCGGGGTCGCCTTGTAGGGCCGCTCGACCACCCGCCCGTCGGGATCGCCCGGCAGGATGCCCGCGAGCCGGGTGCGGGCGAGGCTCGCCGCGCCGGCATATTCCGGCCCGGCGGCGATCAGCAGCGCCCCGCCCTCGCGGACGTAGCGGACGATGTTGTCGAAATAGGCCTGCGGCAGCACGCTCTGGTTGGCGTAGCGGTCGAAGATGATGAGGTCGAAATCCTTGATCTTCTGGACGAACAATTCGCGCGTCGGGAAGGCGATCAGCGACAGTTCGGAGATCGGCGTGCCGTCCTGCTTCTCCGGCGGGCGCAGGATGGTGAAATGCACGAGGTCGACGTTGGCGTCGGACTTCAGGAGGTTGCGCCACGTCCGCTCGCCCTGGTGCGGCTCGCCGGAAACGAGGAGCACGCGCAGCTTCTCGCGGATGCCCTCGATGGGCAGGACGGCGCGGTTGTTGACCGTCGTCAGTTCGTTGGGGAGCGGCTCGACCTCGATCTCGACGACGTTCTGGCCGCCATGCTCGATCCGGGTGGAGAGGTCGAAGGGGCGGCCGGTGGGGACGTCGCGCCGGTCGATCTCCTCGCCGTCGCGGCGGGTGACCACCACCGCGTGGCCGGTGCCGCCGCGCTCCATCACCTCGGCGCGAATCGTCAGGTCCTTGCCGACGATGCCGAAGCGGGGGGCCTCGATCAGCTTGATCTGCCGGTCGCGCTCGTCGGCATGGCCGGTGACGAGGACGTGCAGGGGCGCCTTGATGCCGAGCTGGGCGAGATTTTGCGGAATGTCGTGGACGACGCCGTCCGTCACCATCACGACGCCGGCCAGCCGCTCCGGGGGCACGTCGGCCAGCGCCTGACCCAGGGCGGTGAAGAGCTTGGTGCCGTCGTCGCCCTCACCGGCATCGGGCACGTCGATGAAGCGCGGCTCGATGGTGGTGAGCGCGCCGAAGCGACGCTGCAACTCGGCCCGGACCTGATCCGTCACCTGCGGCCGGTCGCCGAGCGCCTGCGAGCCGGAGCGGTCGATCACCACGGCGGCGATGTCCTTCACCGGCTCCCGGTCCTCGTGGACGAGGGCGGGGTTGGCGAGCGCCGCGAGAACGAGGGCGAGGACGAGGGCGCGCAGCAGCGCCGTGCGGCCCCGGGCGACAACCGCCAGCACCGCCATCGCCAGCGCGACGACGCCGAGGACGGCGAGGACGGGCCACGGCAGGAGAGGCGTGAAGCTGAGGCTCAGCATGGGCGTGCTCCGCTATGGCATCCGCGTGCCTCGACCCGACCGAACGCAGCGCCCCCCTCTCCCCGCCTGCGGGGAGAGGCCCGTCCGCACTTCGTCGTGCGGACGGGAAGCGCAGGCGAAGCCGAGGCGGCGGTGAGGGGGCGGCGCCGAATGTGGCTCGGACGGCCACGCCCCCTCACCCCCGGCTGCCGCCTCGCTCCGGCGACGACAGGGTCGCCGGAGCCCTCTCCCCGCAGGCGGGGAGAGGGGAGAGGATCGAGCGCCGGCCGTGTCCTCGGAAAACTCACTGCCCCAGCCGCTCCAGCAGCGCGGGCACATGGACCTGATCGGCCTTGTAGTTGCCGGTCAGGGTGTAGATCACGATGTTGACGCCGCCCCGGAACGCCATCTCCCGCTGGCGCTGGTCGCCGCCGGTGATGGGATAGAGCGGTTCGCCCCGCCGGCCGATGGCCCAGGCGGTGGCGAGGTCGTTGCTCGTGATGATGATCGGGCTCACCCCGTCGCCCGCCCGCGCCGGGCGGCGCTCGCCGCCCTCGGGGGCCGGCGGCAGGGCCTCGACCCAGGTCTGGCCCGTGGCGTAGCGGCCGGGGAAGCTGTCCACGAGGTAGAAGGCCTTGGTCAGCACATGGTCGGCCGGCACCGGCTCCAGTTCCGGCACTTCCAGCGTCGCCAGCATCTTGCGCAGGTAGGTCGCCTCCGGGCTCGGGGGGCTGCCCGGCCGGGCGGTGAGGGCGTCGCGGGTGTCGAACAGTACCGTGCCGCCGTTGCGCATGAAGGCGTCGATCTTGCGGATCGCGGCCTCGGAGGGCTGCGGCCGGTTCGGCGCGATGGGCCAGTAGATCAGCGGGTAGAAGGCGAGTTCGTCCTTGGCCGGATCGAGCCCCGCCGGCTCGCCTGGTTCCAGGGCGGTGCGGGCGGCGAGCATCTGCGTCAGGCCGGAGAGCCCGGCGCGGCTCGCCTCGTCCACGGCGGCATCCCCCGTGACGATGTAGGCGAGCCGGGTGATGAGGGCCGATTCGATGCCGTTCGGCCGGTTGGCCGGGGATTCCTCCGCGCGCACGCCCCGCACCGGCACACTGGACGCCACGAGGGCCGCGAGGATGAGCGCGGCGGGCCGGGCGCGCAGGGCCCGCAGCCGCCCGAGGAACCCGCCGAGCCACAGCCCGGCGAGCGTATCGAGGACGAGGAGCAGCAGGCCCGCCGTGAACAGGCCGGGGCGCAGGTCCACAGTGGAGGCTCCAGCCAGGGAGCCAAGGGCGGCCCCGGTGAGGGGCGCATAGTCGATGGGCGCGAGCCGATCATCGGGCTTGAGGGCGTTCACGCTGATCCCTCCGTCCGGCGGGCCGTAGAAGCCCGGCGGATGTTCCTGGCTCGCCCGGTCGGCGTAATCGGCCGGAACGGCGGTGGCGGAGGCCGGCGCCGAGCCGAGCGCGCCGAACCCGTCGAGGGTGACGCGGGGCGCCAGCACGGCGACCTTCGCGCGGTTGGCGCCGGCCTCGGTGGAGGCCGGGCCGGCACCCGCCAGCGCCACCACCCGCCGCAGCATGTCGATGAACAGGCCGGAGAGCGGCAGGTTCGACCACGTCGTGTCGGCGGTGACGTGGAACAGCACGATCCGCCCCTGCCCGCGCTTCTGCGCGGTGACGATGGGCGTGCCGTCCTGCAGCGACGCCCAGGTCTTGCCCGGCAGGTCGCCATCCGGCTCGGCGAGGATCTGGCGGCGCACGCCGATATCGGCCGGCGGGGTCAAGCCGGCGAAGGGGCTTTCCGGCGGGAACGGCGCCATGGTCTTCGGCGCGTCCCAGGACAGGGCACCGCCGAGGTTGCGCCCGCCCCGGCGCAGGCGCACCGGCACCAGGGTGTCGTGTCCGGCGGCGAGACGCGGCCCGGCGAAGCGCAGGAGCAGCCCGCCCTCGTCCACGAACGAGTCGATGCGGGCCGCCGTCTTGTCGTCCAGGGCGCCGACATCGGCCAGAACCAGCACCGAGACCTGATTGTCGAGGAGCTGGTTGATCGAATCCGCGAGGCTCGCCGCGCCGCGCGCCTGCTGCACGTCCGCGAAGGGTTCGAGGGCGCGGGAGAGATAGTAGAGCGGCGCCAGCAGCGGCTGCGACTGATCGAGGGTGCCGCCGAACACGAGGCCGACCCGGCGCCGCTTGCCGCGCTCGTCCATGAGCGAGACCGCCCCGGCCGAATGCTCGTTCGCCACCTCGATCCGGCTGATGCCGTTGCGCAATTCGGTGGGCATGTCGAAGGCGGCATCCGCGCTCAGGGCGTCGCCCGCAAAGGCGAAGTCGCGCTCGGCGAGCGGCAGGCCCTTCTGGTCGAGGGCGCGGATCACCCCGGCATCCCGGCCATTGGGGGCCGCGCGCAGGACATGGGCGGTGAGACGCCCGCCGGTTTCCGAGACGGTGAGCGCCAGCGCAGGCGGCCTGTCGGCCTTGAGCACGCTGAGCGCCGCCCCGGCGCCGGTCGCGAGGTCGTTCAGGCCCTTGGCGAAACGCTCGTCTGCGCTGCCCGCGACCCCGTCCGTGATCCAGACGATGCCGGCGCCCTGGTTCTTGTCGAGGAAGGTGCCGATGCCCGACAGATGCGCGTCGCGGGTGGGCCGGTAGGGCCTCGGCGCGAGGGCGCGCAGCCGCTCCAGGGTGGCGGCGGGGGGCTTCGCCTCGACGGCGGCGACCGGCTCCGCGAGGCCGACGAGCGCCACCGCGCGCCCGTCGCGGGCGGCGCCCTCGACGGTATCGGTGGCGACCCGCATGCGGTCGCGCCAATCGTGCGCGGCAGCGAAGCCGTTGTCGAGGAGCACGAGGAGGGGCCTCTTGCCCCCGCCCGCGCCGATGCCGCCGGGGCTCCAGACGGGGCCGGCCACCGCCAGGATGAGCGCGGCGGCGATGAGCAGCCGCAGGATCAGCAGCCAGGGCGGCGTCCGCGCGGGGGTCTGGCGCTGCGGGATCAGGTCCGCCACGAGCTTCAGCGGCGGGAAGTCGATCCGCCGGGGACGCGGCGGCGTCACCCGCAGGAGGATCCACAGGGCCGGCAGGCCGATCAGGGCGGCGAGCGCGAGGGGTGCGGCGAAGGTCAGGCCGAACATGATCGCCTCAGCCGCCGCGGGCGATGACGAGGGTCGCGAGGCGCAGGGCCGCCTCGCTCGCCGGGCGGTCGGTGCGGTGGAGCGTCAGCGTCCAGCCCGCCCCGCGCACGATCTCCTGCAGCCGCTCCCGGTGGGCGGTGATCCGCGCCCGGTAGCGTTCGCCCCAGGAGCCGGCATCGCCGATGGCGAGGGAAGGCCCGCCTTCGAGGTCGTGCAGCACCGCCTGCCCCGTGAAGGGGAAGGTCTCCTCGATGGGATCGACCACCATGAGCAGGTGCCCCCGGCTCCCCGCCGCCGAGAGGCCGCCGATGGATTCCGCGATCCGCTCCGGCGGGGTGAGGAAGTCGCCGATCAGCACCACCTCGTCGAAGCGCGCGGGCTGGGCCTCCGGTGGCAGATCGCGGTCGAGCCCGGCTTTGTCCGCGACGAGGGCCTGGGCCAGATGCTCGACGATGCCGCGCGAGGCCCGCGCCCGCGTCAGGCCGAGCAGCCCGACCCGCTCGCCGCCATCCACGAAGGCGTCGGCCAGCGCGAGGCCGAGGACCAGCGCGCGCTCCACCTTGGATGCGCTCGCAAGGTCCGAGGAGAAGGCCATGGAGGCCGAGCGGTCGATCCAGAACCAGATGTTGTGGGCCGCTTCCCATTCCCGCTCGCGGACATAGAGCCGATCATCGCGGGCCGAGCGGCGCCAATCGACGCGGGCGGCGGCCTCACCGGTCACGAAGGGGCGGAACTGCCAGAAGCTCTCCCCCGGCCCGGCCCGGCGGCGGCCGTGCAGGCCATGGGCGAGCAAGCTCGACACCCGGCGCGCCTCCAGCACGAGGCGGGGCATCGTCGCGGCCAGCGCCGCCGCGCCCTCGGTCTCGCGGCGCCCCGGATGGCGCGTCTGCGCGGCGAGGGCCTGTGTCGCGACCAAGGTCAGAGCTTCTCCGCGAGCTTGGCGATCAGGCCCTCGATGGTCTCGCCATCGGCGCGGGCGGCGTAGTTGAGCGCCATGCGGTGCTTCAGAACCGGCTCGGCCAGCGCCTTCACGTCGGCGACGGAGGGCGCGACCCGGCCCTCGATCAGCGCGCGGGCACGGGCGGCGAGGGTCAGCGCCTGGCTGGCGCGGGGGCCGGGTCCCCAGAGGAGCTTGTCCTTCACCAGCGCGTCGCCGCCATGGGGGCGCGCCGACCGGACGAGATCGAGGATCGCCTCCACCACCGCCTCGCCCACGGGCAGGCGGCGCACGAGGCGCTGGGCGGTCAACAGCTGGTCGGTGGTCATCACCGAGGTGGGGCGAACCTCGTCGGCGCCGGTCGTCTCGATGAGGATGCGCCGCTCGGCGGCCCGGTCGGGGTAGCCGACGTCGATCTCGAGGAGGAAGCGGTCGAGCTGCGCCTCCGGCAGGGGGTAGGTGCCCTCCTGCTCGATGGGGTTCTGCGTGGCGAGCACGTGGAACGGCCGGGGCAGGTCGTGGCGCTCGCCGGCCACCGAGACGTGCCCCTCCTGCATCGCCTGGAGCAGGGCGGACTGAGTGCGCGGGCTGGCGCGGTTGATCTCGTCCGCCATCAGCAATTGCGTGAACACCGGACCCTTCACGAAACGGAAGGCGCGGCGGCGCTCGGCGTCCTCCTCCAGGATCTCGGTGCCGAGGATGTCGGAGGGCATCAGGTCCGGGGTGAACTGCACCCGGCGGGCATCGAGGCCGAGCACCGTGCCCAACGTCTCCACCAGCTTGGTCTTGGCCAGACCCGGTAGGCCGACGAGGAGGCCGTGGCCGCCCGCGAGGATCGTGACCAGGGCGAGGTCCACGACCTTCTCCTGCCCGAAGATGACCCCGTGGATCGCCTCGCGGGCCTGTCCCACGGCCGCCAAACAACTCTCGGCTGTCGCAACGATGCCATCATCGAGGCTGGTGGCGGGGCTCGCGCCCTGGCTGGCGGCCTGGATCATGCCGGTGTCGGTCTCCCTTGGGCTCCGCGGACAGGGATCCGCAGAGCCCGGGAGTGTGGGCCGGCTTCATGGGGCTGGCAAGGTCGGGATCGCCGCACGGTTGCGTGGGCGCCCTTCCCACTCAGGCCTTCACGTCCCGGCCTTCGGTGAATTCCCGCCACAGCAGGACGAGGGCGGCCATCACCGCCGGCCCGAGGAATAGGCCGAGCAGGCCGAAGGATTCCACGCCGCCGAGGATGCCGAGCAGCACCCAGAGGAAGGGGAGCTTGGTGGTGCCGCCGATCAGCGCGGGCCGGATGAAGTGGTCGGCCGCGAAGGTCACGACCAGACCCGCCACGGCGACGATGATCGCGGCCTTCACCGCCCCCGCCGCCACGAGGAGCAACGCCGCGATGGCGATGGCCAAGGCCGCGCCGAAGGGGATCATCGCCGCCACCGCCGTGAAGGCGCCGAGCAGGACCGGGTGCGGCACGCCCGCGAAGTAGTAGACGATGCCGAGGATCACGCCCTCGCCGAGGCCGACGAGGACGAGCCCGTCCACCGTGCCGTGGACGGAGGCCACCATCTGCCGCGCGACGCGCTCGCCGCGCGGGCCGAACAGCCGGTCGCAGGCGGTGAGCGCCTGCCGCGCGACCGTGTCGCGGTCGCGGAACAGGAAGAACAGGGCGACGAGGCTGAAGCCGAACAGCACCACCCGGTGCACCACCTCCCGCCCGATGTTGCGGCCCGCGCCGAGGACCTTGCCGTTGTCGAAGCGGTGCATGATCTCGGACCCGGCCTGGGCATGGCCGAGGTTGTCGTTCCACCACGCCGTCGCCTGGGCGGCGCCGTAGGGCAGATGATTGAGGAAGTCCGGGGCGGGGATGCCGCTCTCCTCGGCCTTGCGCACGAAGTCGGCGACGTCGTGCGCCTCGCGCGCCGCCTGTACGCCGAGGACGACGAGGGGCACCAGGAAGACGAGGGCCACGGCCAGCACCGCGAGGCTCGGCAGCACGATGTTGTGCCGGCCGGTCGGGAAGCGCCGCTCGATCCGGGCGTAGAGCGGCCCCATGGCGATGGCCAGCACCACCGCCCAGGCGAGGGCGGGCAGGAACTCCCGCAGGGTGTAGAGCCCGACGGCGCCGAGCGCGAGGACGAGCAGCACCCGCGCCAAGCCCTGCGAGCGCGCCCGCTCGACGGGCGGGAGCATCGAGGGGTCCGGCCGCGCCTCGGCCAGCGCCCGCGCCTGGGGCACGGGGGCGGCGAAGGTCGGGTCGAGGGTCGAGGGGGGCGACGGTTTCATCCGCCTTCTCCGATTCGGGTTGCCGGGCTGATTCGGGCACGGCGGAGCGTGGCCATGGCTCGCCGCAGATAGGTCGTCCCCGTGCATCCGCCACCACGAGGGCGCCCGGCCGACCGGCTCGTGAACGCGCGAGCCCGGCAAACGGCCCCGCGTCGTGTTGCGGTTGCCGCACCCGAACCCCTCGTGTAGAGGTCCGCCCATCCGTCGGCGCCGTGCGGAGGGACCGGGATTCCGGCCCCGCCGTGCGCGCCTCATGGCAGCGAGGGATGGGACGCCGGTCACACGGCGCGAGGGGGCTCCCGCCGCCGAACCGGAATCCGTTCCAGAGCCCACGAGAAGACATGTCCGACGATCCCGCCACCGGCAGCGCGACCTTCCAGCGCGTGGCCGACATCATTGCCGAGACGGCCGACATCGAGCGGGACAAGATCACTCCCGAGAGCCACGCCATCGACGACCTCGGCATCGACAGCCTCGCCTTCCTCGACATCGCCTTCGCGGTCGACAAGGCCTTCGGCATCAAGCTGCCGCTGGAGCGGTGGACGCAGGAGGTCAACGAGGGCAAGGTCCCGGCCGAGCAGTACTTCGTGCTGAAGAACCTCTGCGCCCGGATCGACGCCCTGGTCGCCGAGAAGGCCGCCAAGGCCTGACGGCCTGAGCGCCCCGCCCTCCATGCGCCAAGCTCGCCATGCGTCTTGAATATTTCGAGATGATCGACGCCGTGGTGCGGCTCGACCGTACCGCCGGCACCATCGAGGCCCTGGCGAAGGTGCCGGACGCGAGCCCGGTCTTCGAGGGGCATTTCCCCGGCCACCCCCTGGTGCCGGGCGTGCTCCTGACCGAGACCATGGCCCAGGCCTCGGGCTACCTGATCCTCGCCCATCTCGGATTCGCGCGGATGCCGTTCCTGACCGGCGTGGACAAGGCGCGGTTCCGCAGCTTCGTCGGCCCCGGCGCGGCGCTGACCGTGACGGCCAAGCTCGAACACGACGGCTCGGGCTACGCGGTGACGAAGGCGGCGATCACCCACGAGGGCAAGGCCCTCTGCGACGCGGAGCTGCGGTTCCGCACCATGCCCTTCCCGGACGGTCTCGACGCGCCGATGCGCGACCGCGCCAGGACCCTCGGCCTCCTCGATCTCGCCGGGATCGGTGACGGAACCCACACATGACACGTCCGGTCGTCGTCACGGGCATCGGCCTCGTCTCCTGCGCGGGCGAGGGTGAGGCCGCGCATCTCGCGGCGCTGGAGGGCGGCAGCCCGCCGCGCACCGACGCGGAGAGCTTCGCGCCCTACCCGGTCCATCCGGCCCCCGCCATCGCCTGGGACCGGCAGATCCCGAAGAAGAGCGACCAGCGCCAGATGGAGGCGTGGCAGCGCCTCGGCGTCTACGCCGCCGGCCTCGCCCTCGACGCGGCCGGGGTGAAGGAGGACGCCGCCTTCAAGCAGGCGCTGCACCTCGTCGTGGCGGCGGGCGGCGGCGAGCGCGACTACGCGGCCGACGGCGCGATCCTCACCGGCCTGCGCGACGCGGCCGATCCGGGGGCCTTCCTCAACGAGCGCCTGCAGAACGACCTGCGGCCGACCCTGTTCCTGGCGCAGCTCTCGAACCTGCTGGCCGGCAACATCGCCATCGTCCACGGCGTCACCGGAGCCTCGCGCACCTTCATGGGCGAGGAGGCGGCGGGCGTCGATGCCCTGCGCATCGCCCAGGCGCGGATCGCCTCCGGCCAGAACGAGGCGATGCTGGTCGGCGGCTCCTACAGCGCCGAGCGGCCGGATGCGCTCCTCGTCCATGCCATGGGCGGCTTCGCCAAGCAGGGCGATTACGCGCCGGTCCTCGACCGCGCGGCGCCGGGCGGCTTCATCCTGGCGAGTTGCGCCGCCTTCCTGATGCTCGAATCCGCCGTGCACGCGCAGGCGCGCGGTGCCACGGCCCTGGCGCGCCTCGCCCCGGTGGCGAGCAGCCGTTGCCGCCGCGAGCCAGGGGCCGTCGCGCAGGCCCTCGCCGCCCGCTGGAACGAGGCCGTGCCCGCCGCGCCCGACACGGTGATCTCCGGCGCCACCGGCGTCGCGCCGATCACGGCTGAGGAACGCGAGACGCTGGGCCGGCTGGCCCCCGACGCGCGCATCCATCCCCTCGGCGACCTGATCGGCCACGGGCTCGAAGTCGCCGCCCCGTTCGGCGCGGCGCTGGCGGCGGCGCTGATCGCGGACGGCCGGGCGGGCGACGTCGCCGTCACGACGGTGGGTCATCGTCGCGGCGAGGGCGTGATGCGGCTCACGCGGGCCTGAGGCCCTACCGCCGCCGCAGCCGGATATAGAGGGCGCCACCGCCGCCATGGTGACGGGCGGCCTCCTCGAAGCCCAGGACGATGCCGCGCAATTCCGGCGCGCGCAGCCAGTGCGGCACGTTCCGACGCAGCACGCCGCGCTCGCGGTATGGGTCGGCATAGGTCTCCCCGCCCTTGCCGGTGACGACAAGGACGTAGCCGTGCCCGGCCGCCCGCGCCCGCAGCAGGAAGCCGGTGAGCGCCGCATGAGCCTCCGCCTGCACCATGCCGTGCAGGTCGAGCCGGGCCTCGATGGGCTGGCGCCCGCGCTTCAGGGCGATCCGCGCCTGCCGTTCGAGCCCCGCGTTGGGCGTCGGGTTCTGCGGCGGCGCCTGATACGGCGCGGCGGTGGCCGCGCGGGGCGGCGGGGCCACGAATTTCGGCGGGGCCTTGGCGGGCGCCCCCTTGAAGGGCGTCGCCTGGGGGCCGGGCAGACGCTCCGGCATCGTGATGGAGGGCGCGGGGATCGGGTCCTCGGCCTGCGGGACCGGGCGGCCCTGCAACGGCGTGAAGCGTTTGGCGACTTCGCGCCAGAGGCGGCTGTCGCCGGAGGAGAGGCCGCGCTGGCGGCGCGGCGTCTTCACGATCCGCCTCCGTGGCGGGGCAGCAGGACCACGAACCCGACCGGATCGCGCAGGTTGCCGGCGGCAACGCCCGCGTCCGCGCCGCTGCCGACGAACAGGTCGCCCCGCGCCGGCCCGACGATGGCCGAGCCGGTATCGGCGGCGATGGTGAGGCGACCGCGCTCGCCCGGCCCCGCGCCGGGCAGGCGCCCCTCCAGCCAGAACGGCAGCCCGTAGCGCCACAGCGTGCCGTCGACGGCAAGGCCGATGCCCGGCGAAAGCGGCGCGTTCGCAGCCCCCGGCGGCCCGAGTTCGGGCGCCTCGACCTCCGCGAGGCGGAAGAAGATGTAAGAGGCGTTCCGGCGGATCAGCCGCTTGGCGTCGTCCGGGTGATCGCGCAGCCAGCCCGTCCAGCGGGCGAGTGTCAGCCCTTCGAGGGGCAGGTGCCCCTCCTGCACGATGAGCTTGCCCACCGCCGTGTAGGCGCGGCCGTTGCGCCCGTCATAGAGCGCCCGCACCACCCGCCCGTCAGGCAGGCGGATCCGGCCCGAGCCCTGGACCTGGAGCACGAGGAGATCGACGGTGTCGCGCAGCCACAGGAGCGGCCGTGCCCGTTCGCCCAGCGCGCCATCCTCGATGGCGGCGCGGTCGGGATAGGGCGTGAACCCCGCCGCCGTGGCGCGGGCGGTGCGGAGCGCCGGATCGAGGCCGGGCCGCGTCTCGCCGGGGCCGAGGCTCACGAGATCGTCGGGCCGGGCGAGGATCGGCGCGGCGTAACCCGGCGCCGACGTGAGGGAGCCCGGCAGTTCCGGCTCGAAATAGCCGGTGAGGAACCCCGGCTTCCCGTCCGGCCGCACGACGCGATAGGCGGCGAAGGAGCGGCGGAAGAAGTCGGCCGCGCCCCGTGGCGGCACGCTGAGCGCCTTCGCGCAGGCGGCGATGAGATCCACGACATTCCCGGCGACGCCGCCCGGTTGCGGCGGCGCCGGCATCGGCGCGGCGCAGACACGGCGGAAGGCGGCGAGCGCCCCGGCCGGATCCGGCCCCGGGAAACCCGGCAGGTCGGCGAGGGCGACGGGTTCGAGACGCGCGCCCCCGACCTCGGCGGGCGCCGAGACGGCGGACCCCGCCAGCAGCAGGGCCGCCGCTAGGGTGAGGAGAGCGGATCCGAGGCAGGCACGCGGAGGTCGCACGTCACGAGGCGGTCAGGCGCCGGCCTCGGTGGCGACGAGTTGCCAGTTCGGATCGCGCGAGCCGAGGGTGCGCGCGAAGGTCCAGACGTCCGGCACTTCGACCACGGTCTCCGCGCTGCCGTCCACGACCTTGCCGTCGGCGTTGCGGGTGGCGGTGATGAGGTTCGAGAGGAAGCGCACGGTGATGTGGGCGACACGGTTGCGCACGTCCACGGCGACGATCTCGGTCCGGTCGATGGAGACGAAGGTCGTCTCCAGGGTCTGGCGGTTGCGCTCGCGTTCGACGATAGCGCGCTCGAACGCCTCGCCGACCTCCTTCGAGAGCAGCGAGCGCAGGGTCTTCCGGTCGCCCTTGGCGAAGGCGATCATGATCGACTCGTAGGCGACCTTGGCGCCCTCGATGAAGGAGCGCGGCTCGAAATTGGGCTCGAGCTGCACCACGGCCTCCAGGCCGCGCGCCACCTCAGAGCCCGGCTCGGCGATGCCGCGCCAGTCGCGCGGGGCAGCGGCCGGACTGGGCTGGGGCACGCGGTCGACGCCCGGCAGGCGCACGACGTTGTCGCCGCCCCGGTTCTGCGGCTCCGTGCGGCTACGCTCGACAGGCTTGAAGGGCGAGCGCTCGGCGCCGGTCTTCTGGCCGAGCACCGACCGCAACCGCCAGATGACGAACACGGCCAGCGCCAGGAAGATGATCGTCGTTAAGTCGAAACCGTCCTGCATCACCGATCCGATTGCGGCCGTCCGCGCGTCTGTAGCCCCGCGCGTCTGGGCCCTGTCGTAGCCCGTCGTTCCCACACCCTTATCTGACCAACGCGCGCGGATCGAGCCGGTTGTGCGGTCAGCCCTCATCGAGATGCGACCAAGCCGCACGATCAGCGGTTGAAATAGTGCCGAAACTCCCGTTGCGGTGTCGCTTGTCGGTTCCCTGCGGGCGTGATAGCCGCGCCGAGGTCTGGGCTCTTCGCGAGCCCGTGCCAAAATATATCTCCGCCGTCCATGCCGGACGCCAGATCGAGAAGGATAAATCCGATGGCCGATTCCCCGGCAGTCAACGGCGATGGCGGCGGCATGCCGCAGGGCGCTCCCACCATCAACGCCCTGGCGCAGTACGTGAAGGACCTGTCCTTCGAGAACCCGCACGCCCCGCGCTCCCTTCAGCCGAAGGACGGCGCCTCGCCGCAGATCAACATCCAGGTGAACGTCAACGCCTCGCAGCTCAGCGAGACGGATTTCGAGGTCGAGCTGATCCTCGAAGGCGACGCCAAGATGGACAACGAGGTGCTGTTCGCCTTCGACGTGAAGTATGCCGGCATCTTCCGCATGCTGAACATCCCGGAGGATCAGATGCATCCGGCCGTGATGATCGAGTGCCCGCGCCTGCTCTTCCCGTTCGGCCGGCAGATCGTGGCCGAGTCGGTGCGCAACGGCGGCTTTCCGCCCCTCTACATCGATCCGATCGATTTCGTCGGCCTCTACCGTCAGAAGATGATGGAGCAGCAGGGCGCCACGGGTCCCCTCGCCTCCTGATGGGTCACGGCGCGCCCGGGCCGCGATAGGCGGCCGCCAGGGCGCGCAACGCGTCCGCCGCCGCCCCCCGCAGGGGGCGCGCGTGCAGGACGATCCGCGTGAGCGGCAGTTCGGGCAGGCCGAGGCGCTGTCCGGACTCCACCGCCCCGGGGGGCGCCGTGCCCGGCGCGAGGGCCGCCACGGCCAAGCCGGCTGCCACGGCGGCGCCGACCGCCGCGACGCCCCCACCGACGAACACCTCCCGCCAGGGCAGCGCCGCCGCGTCGAGGGTGACTTCCGCCACCGCCCGGACATTGCAGGGCTTCGCCAGGGTCGCGACCGGCAGGGGTCGCCCCGCCTCGGGCGCCCAGACGAAGGACGGGGCGGCGTACCAGCCGAGCCTCTCCACGGCGAGCACCACGCCGTGATCCTGGCCCTCATCCGGCTCCGCCCCATCCGCGCGCACCAGCACCGCATCGAAACGGCCCGCCAGGAAGGCCGCGACCAAGTCGCGGGACGGCAGGATCGCCACCTCCGGCACGAGCCCGGTGCCGTCGAGACCCAGCCGGGCAAGGCGATCCGGCAGGCCCGGCCCCGCCACATGTTCGCTGATACCGAGGCTGAGGCGCGGCGGCGGCATATCGGCCAGATCCGCGAGGGCGCGGGAATGCGCTTCGAGGAGGCGTCGCGCTGCGGGGAGAAACCGCGCCCCCCGGGGCGTGGGTGCCACATGGCGGGGCGTGCGATCCACGAGGCGGACGGCAAGGCGGTCCTCCAGGCGTTTCACGCGGAGGCTGACGCCGGCCTGCGACGTCCCCAGGGATTCGGCGGCCCGTGTGAAGCTCGCCAGATCGATCACCCGCACGAAAGCGCGCACCCCATCGAGATCGAGGCTGGATTCCGGCTCCGGCATCATCATAGCGATCCGTTATGAGAGATATCTATTCGAATATATTTCTCTAATCGCCGATCATTGCAATCCTGTCCTCGCACCCCTCGGAGGACAGGATGATTCTCGCCCGGTACCGCCACCGCCTGCCTGCGGATTACGACCTCGGCCTCATCCGCGCGCGCATCGCCGCCCGCGGCCCCACCTGGGACGCCGCGCCCGGCCTGATCTTCAAGGCGTTCACCCTCGAAGACCGGAGCCGTGGTGCATCCGAGAACGCCTACAGCTCCTTCTACCTCTGGCGCGACGCGGGCGCGGCGGCGGCGTTCTTCGCGGGTTCCGGCTTCGCCGCCGTCCTGCAGGCCTTCGGCCGCCCGCGCACCGACCTGTGGCTGCCCTTCGCCATCCAGACCGGACCCGCCGCCCAAGCGCGTAGCCTCGCCATCACTCACCGGTCCCTCTCACCGGAGGCCGATCTCGGCGCCGAACGTCGCGAGGACGCCGCGTGGGGCGCCTCCCTCCGCGCGGAGCCGGACGTCCTCGCCGTGCTGTGCGGGCTCGATCCCACGTCGTGGCGCGTGACGCGCTTCGTCCTGCGCGCAGGCGAGCCGGCGGCCGGCGACGGCGAGATCCTGCACCTTGCCTCCCCCGGCCTCGCGGACCTGCGCGACGCCACGTCTCGCCTCTGAGGAGATCCCGATGCCCCTGACCCGCATTTCCCTGCGCGCCGGCAAGAGCCCGGACTACCGCGCCGCCCTGATCCGTGGCGTCTACACCGCCATGCGCGAGACCTTCGCCGTGCCGGAGGACGACCTTTTCGCCACCGTGCACGAGCATGACGCGGCCGGCTTCGCCTATGGACGAACCTATCTGGGCATCCCGCGCGACGACGACCTCGTGCTGATCCAGATCACCGCCAACGCCACCCGGACCACCGTCCAGAAGCGGGCGCTCTACCGCGCCATCGCCGGCAACCTCGCCGCCGATCCCGGTGTTCGCCCCGGAAACGTCTTCATCAACCTCGTCGAGGTTGCCCCGGAGAACTGGTCGTTCGGCGAGGGCGCCATGCAGTACGGTCCGCCGGAGACGACATGAGGGAGCTTGACCGCACCGTCGGCGCAGCCCATGCGGGCGGCCCCCACGGTATCCGGACAGCATGCCCCCCACCGCGCACCTTTCCCTGATCAACCTCTTCATCGGCGACATCCAGGGGGGGCTCGGGCCGTTCCTCGGAACATGGCTGGCGCAATCCGCCCAGTGGAGCCCGGCGCGGGTCGGGTTCGTCATCACCCTGGTCGGATTCTGCACGCTGTTCCTGAGCGGACCCTTCGGGGCCCTGGTGGACCGCGTGCCCAAGCCCCGGTTGCTGATCGCCGGGGCCTGCACCGCGATCCTGGCCGGCACGCTGCTCCTGCTGCCGGCCCGCGGCTTCTTCGCCGTCTTCACCGCGCAACTCCTGGCGGCGGCGGGCGGCACGCTGCTCCTGCCCGCCGTGGCGGCGCTGACGCTGGGCATCGTCGGCAAGGACGGATTCCCGAGGCAGCAGGGCCGGAACCAGGCCTTCAACCATGTCGGCATCCTCGTGGCGGCGGGCGTCATCAGCCTCGGCGCCCCCTTCGGCCCGGCCACGGCCTTCTACGTGCTCGGCTTCATGGCGCTCGCCGCCATCGTCGCGACGGTGACCACACCGGCCGATGCCTGGAACCGCCGCCGGGCGGTGGGCTGGAAGGAGGACGACGAGGACGAGCCCGAACGCTCCGGCATCCGGCAGGTGCTCGGCAACCGCCGGCTCCTGGTGCTCACCGTGGCGCTCACCCTGTTCAACCTCGGCAATGGTGGGATGCTGACCCTGCTCGGGCAGAAGCTCGTCGCGACGTCTGGCGACGCGACGGTCTGGACCGCCCGCTACGTGATGGTGGCCCAGCTCGTCATGGTGCCGGTCGCCCTGTTCGCGGGGTCGCTGGCCGACCGGCGGGGGCGGCGGCTCCTGCTGATGGTCGCCTTCGCCGTGCTGCCCCTGCGGGCGCTGTTGTCCGGCCTGATCGACGATCCCTGGTGGCTCATCGGCGCGGAGGTGCTCGACGGTATCGCCTCGGGCATCGTCGGCGTCGCGGTGCCGGTGGTGGTGGCCGACCTCACCTGGGGGTCCGGCCGCACCCAGACGGCGCTCGGCAGCGTCAACGCGGTGCAGGGCGTCGGCGGCGCCCTGTCGGGCTGGTACGGCGGCCTCGCCTATGGCTGGTTCGGCTGGGCGGGCGCCTTCTTCGCCCTCGGCGTGCCGGCCCTCTTCGCCCTCGGCCTCGTGATCTGGCTCGACGCGACGCCGGAGCCCGGCCGCCGCCGCAAGCGCCGGGAGCGGCGCGCCTCCCACCAGAACCAGCCGGCCTGACATGACGAAGCCCGGCCTCGTGCATCGATCCAGACGAAGGCGTCAGCCGTGTCTGGAAAAATTGATGCAAAAACAAGGAGCTAGGGCAGAGGCGCACGAACGGAGTGAGTGCGTCGCTGCACTAGGGGCCGGGCCTTCTGGTTCGCGTCGCGCGTGGGATCAGCCGACGTAGGGGCTGCCGGTCTCGGCGGGGAAGCGGTCGGCCAGCGCGCGGCGGAGCTTCTCCAGGGCGCGGTTCTCGATCTGGCGCACGCGCTCCTTCGAGATGCCGAGGCGCTGGCCCAACGCCTCCAGCGTCGCCTGATCCTCGGCGAGGCGACGCTCCCGCAGGATGCGCAGCTCGCGCTCCGACAGGACGCCCAGGGCCTGCTGCAGCCAGCCGAGGCGGCGCTCGCCGTCCACGGCCGCGCCCACGGTCTCGTCGGGAAGGGCCGCGCCGTCCACGAGGAAGTCCATCCGCTCCGAGGCCGCGTCGCCATCCTCGCCCACGGGGGCGTTGAGCGACATGTCCGGTCCCGAGAGCCGGGCATCCATCAGGGCCACGTCGTCCCGCGAGACGCCGATGGCACTGGCGATGCGGCGATGGATTTCGTCGCCGACATGCTCCTCGGTGGATTGCATGAGCCGGGCGCGCAGCCGGCGCAGGTTGAAGAACAGGGCCTTCTGCGCCGAGGACGTCCCCCCGCGCACGATCGACCAGTTGCGCAGGATGTAATCCTGGATCGAGGCCCGGATCCACCACGTCGCGTAGGTGGAGAAGCGCACTTCCCGCTCCGGCTCGAAGCGCGCCGCCGCCTCCATCAGGCCGACATGCCCCTCCTGAACGAGGTCGGCCATCGGCAGCCCATAATGACGAAAGCGCCCCGCCAGGGCGATGACGAGACGCATATGGGCCGAGATCAGACGGTGAAGGGCGCGCTCATCGCGCCGGTCCTTCCAGCGGACGGCAAGGTCGCGCTCCTCTTCGCGGGCGAGGAAGGGCGCCTCCATCGCAGTCCGGATGAATTGTCGACGAATTCCCGCGATTTCCGCCATCCCGCCTGCCTCTCTAAGACCGAGTGCTTGTGCGGCACCGGTCCCATAGCCCGGCGCGCGAGGCGACCCTTCGAGCGACGCCAAGCGACCAACAACGGGAGCGCAAACGCGAAAGTTCCGCGCCCACATCCCTTAAAGATGCCTGGCCGGACAAGAATCGTGTTCAACTTTCCGAAAGATGGGTCGGCCCGCGCCGCTTTCCAGAGTCGAACGACAAGTCCAGGGGGAAAAGTGACGCGGTTTACGATTTCCAATACGCGCAACGAAAAAGCCCGGCCGTGACGGCCGGGCTTTTCCTGAACTCAACCAGAAGGTGAAGCGACCTCTCAGGCCGCCTCCTCCTGCAGATCGTCGCCTTCGGCTTCGCTCTCACCCTCGGACTCCGCCTCGGCCTCGGCCTTGGCCCGACGCGGCGACTTGGCGAGGCTCTGCTCGATGAGCTTCAGCGCCTCTGTCTCGGTGATGCGGTTCACCGAGGAGATCTCCCGCACGATCCGGTCGAGGGCCGCCTCATAGAGCTGGCGCTCGCTGTAGGATTGCTCGGGCTGGGCCTCGGAGCGGAACAGGTCGCGCACCACCTCGGTGACGGCGAGCAGGTCGCCGGAATTGATCTTGGCCTCGTATTCCTGGGCGCGGCGCGACCACATCGTCCGCTTCACGCGGGCGCGGCCGGTCAGCACGTCGAGGGCCTTCTTCACCACCTCCGGCTCGGCGAGCTTGCGCATGCCGACGGAATTGGCCTTCGCGGTCGGCACCCGAAGGACCATCTTGTCCTTCTCGAAGGAGACGACGAACAGCTCAAGCTTGTAGCCAGCGATCTCCTGTTCCTCGATCGCGGTGATCCGACCGACACCGTGGGCCGGGTACACGACGGCCTCGCCGGTCTTGAAGCCTTGCCGGCCTGCGGTCGTCTTCTTGGCTGTGGTCATGCGAGAAGGGCCTCCACTGACGCGCGACGCGTCGAGCGCCCCGCGCGAAAAGCTGTTCCCGGGCGGACGACACCCGGTCGGATCGCAGCTTCCCCGAGCCGACCCCAGAGGATCGGCGCCGAAGCGCTCGCGAAGCCGGGCACGCGACATTGCCTTCCGCCGGGAGAGACCCGGCGGCCGAACACATGCAACCCTAGCGAGGGAAATGCGTTTCGGCGCGGAGTAGGCACGTCTGACGCGAGCGACGGCAGGCGGATTGTGTATCACAATCCGCGCCGGAATCAAAGCTCGCTCGGAGGCACGCCGACGCTCGCAGCGCCTGCGCTCTGGGTTTTACACCGGCACGCCCGCCCGCCTAGGGAGGATGCGCAAGGCAGGTCTTCCTACAGCGCAGGGCCGCTCCGGGATGACGGTGCGGCGACGCTACCGGCCGGGTCGATCACGCCGGTCGGCGGCGCTCAATCGCCCGTGCCTGCGTTCGGGGAGAAGTGCGCTTCCAGCTTGCCCGACACGCCGTCCCATTCCTTCGCGTCGACGGGGGCGTCCTTCTTCTGCGTGATGTTGGGCCAGCTCTTCGCGTAGTCGGCGTTGAGCTTCAGCCACGTCTCGAGGCTGGACTCCGTATCGGGCTTGATCGCCTCGGCCGGGCATTCCGGCTCGCAGACGCCGCAATCGATGCACTCATCGGGATGGATGACGAGCATGTTCTCGCCCTCGTAGAAGCAGTCCACCGGACAGACTTCCACGCAATCCATATACTTGCACTTGATGCAGTTCTCGGTGACGACGTAGGTCATCGGTGTTCAGGTCCTCAGGTCCCGCATCGTCCGGACGGGGCGCACGGCCGGCGCATCCGGGGGCTGCGCTGGCGCGCAGGCGTCGTTAGCGATCATCGTTGGCAAGGGCTCTAGACTCTGCCTCCCCCCCTGACAAGCGCGCCGAAGCCGCGCCGTCGGGAGGAAGACCACCTGTGGCCGGGCGTCATCACTCCGGCCCGCCGGAGATCGCCTCGTAGAGGCCCCTCGCCTCCTCCGCCGGCCCGCGCCGCGTGCCGAGATCGGTGATGCGCACGGCCATGGTGGCGTGCGCCGCCGCGACCGTCACCACATCGCCGAGGCCCAGGGCCTTGGCCGGGTTGTCGCAGCGCGCCCCATTCACCCGGACATGGCCGTCATCGACGAGGCGCGCGGCCAGGGTGCGCGTGCGGGCGAAGCGCGCGAACCACAACCACTTGTCGAGGCGCTGGCGCCCCTCGCGCATCGCGCCTCCCGCCGGTCAGCGCTTGTCGCCGCCGCCCGATTCCAACTGCGCCTTGAGGGCCGCGAGCTTGGCGAAGGGCGAGTCGGGATCGGGAGCGCGCTCGCGCCGGGGCGGACGCTGGTCGGGACGCGGACCCCCGTGGCGCTCCTGCCGCGGATCGTGCCGGCCCTCGCCGCGATGCTCCGGCCGACGGTCGGGACGACCCTCGTCCCGGCGCCGCTCGGGGCGCCCGCCCTCGGGACGGTCGCGCCGCGGTCCGTCGCGCCGGTCGTCGCGACCCTGACCCTCGGCCCGGCGCGGCTGATCGGGAGCACCGGCCTGGGCACCGTCGCGGCGGGCGCCGCGCGGGCGGTTGTTCGGGCGGGCGTTGGCCGGGCGCTGATGCCGCTGAAGCCGCCACACCTCGATCTGGACCACTTCGGCAGGCGCGGCCGGCTCATCAGTGGAAGCCTCTTCCGCCGGAGCGGCGGCCTCTTCGGAGTCCGGCTCCTGAGCCTGACTCGTGGCATCCTCCCCCTCATGCTCAGGTGCCGCGACAGCGGCCTCGGAGGCGGGCTCAGGGGATTGCGGCGCCGCCTGGGTCTCTTCTTCGAGGCCCGCCGAGGCGGGCGCCTCATGATGCGGTTCCGAATGGGATGACGCTGCTTGTTCGGCCGGCTCCTCGGGCGCGGCTTCGACCGGCGGGATTTCCGGGGCGACGGGCGCCTCGGCCTGCGCGATCAAGGGCTCGACCTCCGTCTCGGCGACCAGCTCGTCGGACGGCGCTTCCTCGGTCGCGGGCTCGGCGGCATCCGGCTCGGGAGCGGCGGCGGGCTTGGCCGGCTCGGTCGGGGCGGCTGCGAGCAGCGGCACGGTGATGGCCGGGCCGGGACGCGTCTCGTTGGCGTAGCCGAGCGACTTCAGGATCGAGGCGAAATCCTCGCCCGAGCAGCCGACCAGGGAGGTCATGCCCACGGTCGCCACGAACCCGTCGCCGTCGGCGGTGCCGTCCGGCGCGGCGCCGGGCGTCGTGCCGGGGCGGTAGGCGATGGCCGGGCGGATCAGGTCGGCGAGGCGCTCGAGGATGTCGACACGCACCGCCCGCTCGCCGCAGACGCGGAAGCCGGCCGCCCGGTAGAGACCCTTGGCGATCTCCTTGTCGACCTTGATCGAGGTGCGGCCGGAACCGGCGAGATGGGCGATCTCGTCCAGGCCGCGCTGGTCGAGCCCGCCGTTGCGCAGGGCCCAGAGCTGGGCGGCCAGGGTGCGCGGCGCCGGCTTCAGCAGGGCCGGCAGGAAGATGTGGTAGGCGCCGAAGCGGACCCCGTGGCGTCGGAGCGCCGCGCGACCGTCCTGATCGAGGCTGCGCATCTCGTGCGCCACCTTCGAGCGCTCCAGCACGCCGAGCGATTCGACCACCTGATAGCCGATGCCCTTGGCAAGGCCGGTGAGGTCGGCGGCGGTCTCGATCTCCATGAGCGGGCCGAGGAGGCGCGTCACATGGGCCTTCAGCCACGCATCGAGGCGCGCCTGGACCTTCTCGCGACCCGCCGTGTCGAGGCTGTCGTCGGCCAGGACGCGGATCTGCGGGGCGAACAGCTTGTCGCCGGGCACGAGGCGGCCCACCGGGGCGCCCGTCCAGCGGATCGTGCCGTCATGCGAGAGCACGAGGGTCGCGTCCGCCGTGGCGGCGAAGCGCTCGGCCCGTGATTCGAACTCGCTGGCGAGCGCCTTCTCGGCCGCGCTGCGGAGCGTCTTGGCCTCGTGGCCTTCGGCGCTTGCATCGGGCACGAACAGGAAGCCGTTCAGCTGTCCGACATGCTGACCCTCGACGGTGACATCCCCGTCGGGGGTAATTTGGGCTTCGAGCATCGTGTTCTCTCGTAGGCGTCGCATCAGGACGCTGGTGCGCCGGTCAACGAAGCGGCTCGCAAGGCGTTCGTGGAGGGCGTCCGACAGTCTGTCCTCTACCCGACGCGTTTCGCCCTGCCAATGTTCGGGGTCGCGAAGCCAATCAGGCCTATTCGCGACGAATGTCCAGGTGCGCCCCTGCGCGATCCGCCGGGACAGGGTGTCGATATCCCCATCCGTCCGGTCGATCGAGGCCACGTGCTCGGCGAACCACTGGTCCGGGATGCGCCCGGCCATGCCCTTCATCAGGAAGCGGTAGAGCTGGGCGACGAGGTCCGCGTGAACCTGCGGGTGCACCTTGCGGTAATCGGGCACGCCGCAGACGTCCCAGAGGCGCCGGACGGTGGCGGGGCTACGCGCCATATCGCGGATGTCGTCCTCGCGCATCAGGATTTCCAGCGCCTGCTGGTCCTCGCCCATGGGCGCGCGGGTCAGGCCCGCCTCGCGGGGATGCTCGTCCAGGCTCGTCTGCAGGGCCTCCAGGCTTCCGAAGGACAGGTCCGGGTTGCGCCATTGCAGGATGCGCAGCGGATCGAAATCGTGGTGCTCCAGGCGCTCCACCAGTTCGGCGTCGAAGGGCGGGCATCGGCCCGTCGAGCCGAACGTGCCGTCCGACAGGTGGCGCCCGGCCCGGCCGGCGATCTGGCCCATCTCGGCGGGGGTGAGGCGGCGGAAGCGGGTGCCGTCGTATTTCCAGCTCGCGGCGAAGGCGACGTGGTCCACGTCGAGGTTCAGCCCCATCCCCACCGCGTCGGTGGCGACGAGGTAGTCCACATCGCCGCTCTGGTAGAGCTCCACCTGGGAGTTGCGCGTGCGGGGCGACAGGGCGCCGAGCACCACCGCCGCGCCGCCGCGCTGGCGGCGGATCAACTCGGCGATGGCGTAGACCTCCTCCGCCGAGAAGGCGACGATGGCCGTGCGCCGGGGCAGGCGCGACAACTTCTTCTCGCCCGCGAAGGTCAGTTGCGACAGGCGCGGCCGGGTGGTCGTGTGGACGTTCGGGATCAGGTCCTGCACCAGCGGCAGGATGGTCGAGGAGCCGATCAGCAGCGTCTCCTCCCGGCCGCGCACGTAGAGCAGGCGGTCGGTGAAGACGTGGCCGCGATCCATGTCGGCGGCGAGCTGGATCTCGTCGATGGCCACGAAGGCCACGTCGAGATCGCGCGGCATCGCCTCGATGGTGCAGATCCAGTAGCGCGGCCGGTCCGGCTTGATCTTTTCCTCGCCGGTCACGAGGGCGACCTTCTCGGGGCCGACCTTGGCGACGACGCGCAGGTAGACTTCGCGGGCGAGCAGCCGCAGGGGCAGCCCGATCATCCCGGTCGGGTGCGCGAGCATCCGCTCGATGGCCAGATGCGTCTTGCCGGTATTGGTGGGGCCCAGGACGGCCGTCACGCCGCGGGCACGGGCGTCGCGACGGAGGGAGCGCTGGGTGGGGCGAAGCAGGGCGTCGATGATCGGCTGTTCCTGCGGTCGGGCGACCGGCTGCCCTTAATATGGGACGCTGCGCCCGCCCCTGCCAACCTGCGGCACGATGACGGGGTAGGCGTCGATCCGCACATCCGCCTGCGGGTGCTGCGGCTCGACATCGGCGCAGAGGGTATCCGGCACCGCCGTGATCGGCCCGCGCCGGGGCGGCCGGTGCTCGATCACCTGCGCCGAGGAAAAGGCATCGCCGCCGCAGGGCGAGCCTGCGGTGAGAGGCTGTGCCAGCGCCGGGGCGGCACTCATAAGGGTGACGAGGACGGCGAGGCGCGGCAGCATGGGGGAAGCCTTCAGTCCACGCCCTCGACCAATACCACTTCACCGGTTCCGGCCGGCAGGCGCTTGGCGACGGCGGCTTGGTATTCCGGCGAGTAATAGTAGGTCCGGGCCGCCTCGTAGGATTCGAATTCGAGCACGACGTTGCGCGGGCGGGCCTCGCCTTCGAGGGCCTCGCTGCGGCCACCCCGGACCAGGGGCTTGCAGCCGTAGAGCTTCATCGCCTCGGAGGCCATGGCGGCGTAGTCCTTGTACGCCTCCGGGTCCGTGACCGTCATGCGGACGATGATGTACCCCTTGGCCATGGCGTCTCCTCGGGCGGGCTCGGCCGCCCCATCGGGATAGGGCCGCGCCGCGCCGAAGGGAAGCGTCACTGGCCGGGCAGGCTCGCCTGGGTGAGGGCCGGATCGGCGGCGCGGGCGGCCGTCTCGGTATCGCCCGCCCGCGTCCAGCGGGTCGCCTCGATGATGTTGGTGCCGATCTCGGTGAGCACGGAGATGCGCAGGGGCACGAGGACCTTCGTGCCCTCGACGGGCGCGAGCCACACGGACATCTCGCGGTTGTCCTCCATGAACTTCACCCCCGGCCGGTCGGGCCGGTGGCCGGCGATCGCCCGGTAGCGGGCGTTGCAGACGAGGACCGGGCCGGAATAGCCGGGCTTCTGCACCTCCCGCGTCTCCGCGTAGCTCAGCACCACGTCGAAGCGCGTCGCCCCGTCGAAGAGCGGCAGGGTGCGGTCGCAATTGGCGGGGTCGGTGGCGGCGGCGCCCGCCCGCACCGGCATGACGAGGGCGCTCGCCGGGTCCATGATGCTGCGCTTCATGGCCGCCGTGACCGGCACCCGGTCCTGCATGTCCACGAGCGGAGGGGTGATCTCGGTCTGGACCACGTTGCCGTGGGCCAGCGCCATGCGCACGGCGATGCCGGAACTGGCGGTGCGGGTGGCGATAGAGAACGCGTCCGGCTGCGGGCCGGCGCCCACGCTCCCCGAGGAGCGCGCGGAGCCCTGGCCGCCGGTGATGGCGCCGACGAGGCCGGTGAGCGTCGCGGAGACGTCCATCCGGTACGAATCGCGTTCGAACGCGCCCGCGAGCCGGGCGGTGCCGATCCGCAGGCCCGCCAGCGCGATGGCGTAATCGACGGAGAGGGAGGCTGGGGCGGCGGCGGCCTTCGCCTTGCGGGGCCTCGCCTCCGCCTGCGGGGGAAGCAGCCCCAGGGCGGCGGCGAGGGTCGCCGCCAGGAGGGGTCTGACCGGGATCGTGATACGCATGGTCCGGCTCGAAATCCTGGACCGCGCCGGCCGGGCCGCGCGGAATGGACCTCGGTTATCCCCGCGCCATGGTTAACAGAGGGTTCGGACGGCGGCATCGTCGGTCGAGCCTTGACGGGGCGGCCCTGTGTCGCCTATAGCCCGCGCCTTCAACAGGACTCCGCCGGACCTGGTTTGACGCACGGGCGCGGCCCGCGGCGCAAAGGTTTGCGCAGGCTGCGATCTGGCCCGCGGCGGAACGAAACGGGATTGTTTAAGTCATGGCGCGCCGCTGCGAACTCACCGGCAAGGCTGTTCAGGTCGGCCACCTCGTGAGCCACTCGAACCACAAGACCAAGTGCCGGTTCCTGCCGAACCTGTGCAACGTCACGCTTCAGTCCGATGCCCTCGGCAAGCGTGTGCGGATGCGCATCACCGCCCACGCCCTGCGCACGGTCGAGCACCGCGGCGGGCTCGATGCCTTCCTCGTGAAGGCCTCGGAAGGCGACCTGTCGCAGACCGCCCGTCTCCTCAAGCGCGAGCTGCACAAGAAGCTCGCCGAGGTTCCGGCCGCGGCCTGAGGGTCTTTTCGGATTGATCTGAAAGCGACCGGCGCTCACAAGGCGCCGGTCGCTTTCGTGTGTCCAGGATCAGCCATGTCCGAGAGTCGCCCGCCGCTTCCGCCCTTCACCGCCGAGAGTGCCGCGAAGAAGGTCCGCGCCGCCGAGGATGGCTGGAACGGCCGCAACCCGGAGAAGGTCTCGCTCGCCTACACGGCCGACAGCCGCTGGCGGAACCGCGCGGAGATCTTCTCCGGCCGCGAGGCCATTGTCGCCTTCCTGACCCGCAAGTGGCAGGCCGAGCACGAGTACCGGCTGATCAAGGAGCTGTGGGCGTTCCACGAGAACCGCATCGCCGTGCGATTCGCCTACGAATTCCACGACGGGTCGGGCGCGTGGTTCCGGGCCTACGGCAACGAGAACTGGGAGTTCGACGCCAACGGCCTGATGCAGGCGCGGCACGCCAGCATCAACGACTTGCCGATCCGCGAGGACCAGCGCCTGTTCCACTGGGATCGCTCCGGCCCCCGCCCGGCCGACCATCCGTCGCTGAGCGACCTGGGGCTGTAAACACCTACGTCATAGCGAACGCAGTGAAGCAATCCAGGGATGCGGGCCGTTTCCGGACGTAGCGCTGCCCTGGATTGCTTCGCTTCGCTCGCAATGACGGGGCGGGGGGCGCTCGCACTGACGGCGAAGCAGCGCGGGGTGAGGCGCCTACCGCCGCCCGCCCGCCGCCATCCGCACGGGTTGCCGGATCGGCGCCGGCGCGCCGTCCTCCTCGAACAGCTCGGCGAGCTTCTCCGTCATCGCGCCGCCGAGTTCCTCGGCATCGATGATCGTCACCGCACGACGGTAGTAGCGCGTCACGTCGTGGCCGATGCCGATGGCGAGCAGTTCCACCGGCGAGCGGGTCTCGATGTCCTCGATCATCCAGCGCAGGTGGCGCTCCAGATAGTTGCCGGCGTTGACCGAGAGGGTCGAATCGTCGACCGGGGCACCGTCCGAGATCACCATCAGGATCTTGCGCTGCTCGGGGCGGCCGAGCAGGCGCTTGTGCGCCCAATCCAGCGCCTCGCCGTCGATGTTCTCCTTCAGCAGACCCTCGCGCATCATCAGCCCGAGGTTCTTCCGCGCCCGGCGCCAGGGAGCGTCCGCCGCCTTGTAGACGATGTGGCGCAGGTCGTTCAGGCGACCGGGCGTCGGCGGCTTGCCGGCGGCGAGCCACGATTCGCGGCTCTGGCCGCCCTTCCAGGCCCGGGTGGTGAAGCCCAGGATCTCCACCTTCACGCCGCAGCGTTCCAGCGTCCGCGCCAGGATGTCCGCGCAGGTCGCCGCCACGGTGATCGGGCGCCCGCGCATCGAGCCGGAATTGTCGAGCAGCAGCGTGACGACCGTATCGCGAAAATTCGTGTCCTTCTCCTGCTTGAAGGAAAGGGGCTGGAACGGGTCCGTCACCACGCGAACGAGGCGCGCCGGATCGAGCTGGCCCTCTTCGAGGTCGAAGTCCCAGGCGCGGTTCTGCTGGGCGAGGAGGCGCCGCTGCAGCCGGTTCGCCAGCCGCCCGACGACGCCCTGCAGATGCGAGAGCTGCTTGTCGAGGTAGCTGCGCAGGCGGGCGAGTTCGTCCGCGTCGCACAGGTCCTCGGCGTGGATCACCTCGTCGAATTTCGGGCTGAACACCTTGTATTCGGGGCCGCGCGCCTCGTTCGCCTGACGCGGCGGCGGGCGGGAGCCCTCGGCGGCCTCATCCGATTCGGCATCCTCGGCCTCGTCGGGCAATTCGCCGGAGGGGGCGTCGGCCTGCTCCTGCGCGCCTTCCTCGATGTCGTCGGAGGCTTCCTCCGAGGTCTCGATCTCGGCGCGGTCGCCTTGCGACTTCTCCTCCGAATCGCCCTCGCTCGGGTTCTGCTCGTCGTCCTGGGCGTCGTTCTCGTCGTCGTTCTCGTCGTCCTCCGGGTCGAAGGGCGTCTCGTCCGACATGTCGAGGGAGGTGAGGAGATCGCGGATCGAGCGGGCGAAGGCGCGCTGATCCTCGATGGAGCCGATGAGCCCGTCGAGGTTCGGCCCGGCCTTCTCCTCGATGTGCGAGCGCCACAGGTCCACGATCTTGCTGGCCGCCTCGGGGGGGGCTTGGCCCGTCAGACGCTCGCGCACCATGAGGGCGACCGCGTCCTCCAGGGGCGCGTCCGCCCTGTCGGTGATGGTCTCGTACTTGCCGCCCCGGTGGTAGCGGTCCTCCAGCATCGCGGCGATGTTGCTCGCCACGCCCGACATCCGCCGGGAGCCGATGGCCTCCACGCGGGCCTGTTCCACCGCGTCGTAGACCGCCCGCGCCGGGGCGTTCTCCGGGGCGAAGCGGCGGTGCAGGGACACGTCGTGGCAGCCCAGCCGCAGCGCCATCGCGTCGGCGTTGCCGCGGAGGATCGCCACGTCCCCCGCCGACATCTTCCTCGGCGGCTCGGGCAGGCGGGCCTTGTCGCCCGTCAGCGCCGGCCGGTCGGTGGCGTAGGTGACCTCGATCTCGGCCTTGCGGGCGATGGCGCGCAGGCACCCCGCCACGGAGCGCTTCAGGGGCTCCGCGACAGGCTCGCGCCGCTCGCCGGGCTTGCGGTTGGACAGGGACATGCGGGCTTCAGGTCTTCAAGGAATCGAAATCGAAGGGGCGCTCGAGCAGATCGTCCCAGTCGTATGGACATTCCGACGGAAACTCATCCGGCGAAAGGTGGCATTCGTCCGACGCCCAGTCCCGAGAGACCGGGTAGATGCCGGCCCGTATTTCATCGAGTTGAGATTTCAGACCAGGGTTCTTCTTGAGGATCTTCACGTAACGCCGCCGCTGCTCCCGAATGGAATAGATCCAGCTCGGCGTGCGCTTTTCGGGCTGCTGATCCCACTTGAGCATGTGCATGATGAGGACGCGGAGCGTACTCTCCATCTGACTATATTGCGAGCTTCCCACGTCGCTCAGTTCCTCGGCAATATTGTCGAGGTCGAGCGCGTCAACCCGGCCGGCACGGAGCAAGGCGACCTGCTCGCGTACCCAGGTGTAGAGATCGTCCTCGTAACGGGTGCGGCCCGACTGAGGTGAAGAGTCCTCGCTTCCATCCTGGATCGAAACGGCCTGGCCCAAGAACTCCTCCATCGGCTAGCTCAGGGCGACGTTCATCGCGCTCTCGGGCAGTTCCTTGCCGAAGGCGCGCTGGTAGAATTCCGCGACCAGGGTCCGCTCGAGCTCGTCGCACTTGTTGAGGAAGGTCACGCGGAAGGCGAAGCCGATATCGCGGAAGATGTCGGCGTTCTCCGCCCAGGTGATGACCGTGCGCGGGCTCATGACGGTGGAGAGGTCGCCGTTCATGAAGGCGTTGCGGGTGAGGTCGGCCACGCGCACCATGCGGCTGACGATGTCGCGCCCGCTGTCGCCCTTGTAGTGGGTCGCCTTCGAGAGAACGATGTCCACTTCACGATCATGCGGCAGGTAGTTCAGGGTGGTGACGATGGACCAGCGGTCCATCTGGCCCTGGTTGATCTGCTGCGTGCCGTGATACAGGCCCGACGTGTCGCCAAGGCCGACCGTGTTGGCGGTCGCGAACAGGCGGAAGGCCGGGTGCGGGCGGATGACCCGCTTCTGATCAAGCAGCGTCAGGCGGCCCGAGACTTCCAGCACCCGCTGGATCACGAACATCACGTCAGGGCGGCCGGCATCGTACTCGTCGAACACGAGGGCGACATTGTTCTGCAGCGCCCAGGGCAGGATGCCGTCCTGGAAGGCAGTGACCTGCTTGCCGTCCTTCAGCACGATCGCGTCCTTGCCGACGAGATCGATGCGCGAGACGTGGCTGTCGAGGTTGATGCGGATGCAGGGCCAGTTCAGCCGGGCCGCGACCTGCTCGATATGCGTCGACTTGCCGGTGCCGTGATAGCCCGTGACCATCACGCGGCGGTTGCGCGCGAAGCCGGCCAGGATGGCGAGCGTCGTCTCCCGGTCGAAGATGTAGTCCGGGTCAAGATCGGGCACGTGCTCTTCGGCTTCGGCGAAGGCCGGAACCTTGAGGTCGAGGTCGATGCCGAAGACGTCGCGGACGTTGACGGTGCGATCGGGGAGCCGGGCGGGCGTATCGTCGGAGAGCATTCGGGACCTCTTGGAGCGCGGGGCAGCCCGTGAGGCGGCATCCGCGCGGGAGACGCTGGGAGCGGTTTCCGCAAGACGCGGAACCTTAGACGGCGACGCGGGGACTCGCCACCGGGAGAACGAGACTTCTCATATAGAGCCCACCGGCCTCCGCTTCGAGCGGGGCCACGTGCATCCCTCGTGCCGCCTCAGCACAGGCCGGCGGCGCGCAGCACATCGTGCGCGCGGATGATGTCGCGCAGGCGCTCCTCGAACGAGCGGTCCCCGCCATTGGCGTCCGGGTGGAAGCGCTTCACCAGCGTCTTGTACTGCGCCTTGATCGCGGCGGTGTCGGCGGTGTCGTCGAGGCCCATCACGTCGAGCGCCTTGCGCACGGCGGCCGAGCGGCGGGGCCGCTCCGGCTCCTCCGGCTTGGCGCGCCGGCCCTTCTCGCCCACGCCGTTGGCGCGCAGGATGCCCAGCGGATCGACATAGGCCCAATCGCGGGCCGCCTCCTGCTCGGGCTTGGCATCGGCGGCGCGGTTCACGCCCATCGCCCAGGTGGGGCGGTGCCCGATCAGCGCGTCCTTCTGGTAGGCCTGGACGGCGGCGTCGTTCATGCCGTCGAAGTAATTGTACGAGGCGTTGTAGGCGCGCACGTGGTCCATGCAGAACCGCCAGTACTGGCCCTCCGCCTTGCGGCCCTTCGGCGCGCGGTAGAGCCCTGGGTTCGTGCAGCCCGGGCTCTCGCACGCCGCCTCGGCAGCGGCCTTCGGCTCGTCGCAGGACGGCTTGATGCGGATGCTGTCGAACAGGCGCGAGTTGAGATCCATGACGGGCCGATTATGAGGGGGTGTAACGCCAACACAAGGGCGCTGGGCCTGATGACGCATGCGCGGGATCGGGCTTGACGGGAAAAGCGACGCGGGACGCGAGATGGCCGAAACGCTGCGGGACTGGATCGAGACGAGGCTGCGCGCCGAATTGGCGCCGGCCCACCTCGACGTGATCGACGAATCGCACCTCCATGCCGGCCATTCCGGGGCGAGGCCGGGGGGCGAGACTCACTATAGGTTGGATATCGTATCGGCGGCCTTCGAGGGAAAGAGCCGCGTCGAGCGTCACCGCCTCGTGAACGGGCTCCTCGATCCCGCCTTCGCGCGGGGCCTCCACGCCCTGGCGATGCGCGCGCGCACCCCGACCGAAGCCGCCTGACCCAGGAGGCTCCGGCCGTGACCCTCGTCTGCACGCCGGAGATCGCCATCCCCGACGCGGAACTGCTCGAGAGCTTCGTGCGCGCCTCCGGCCCCGGCGGCCAGAACGTCAACAAGCTCTCGACGGCGGTGCAATTGCGCTTCGACGTGCGCCGCTCCCCTTCCCTGCCCAACGCTGTGGCCATTCGGCTGATGCGGCTCGCCGGGCGGCGCCTCACCGACGACGGGGTGCTCGTCCTCGTGGCGCAGCGCTTCCGCACCCAGGAGCGCAACCGGTCCGATGCCCGCGAGCGCCTCGCGGCCCTCGTCGCGGAGGCCGCCGTGCCGCCGACGCCCCGCCGCCCGACCCGCCCGACGCTGGCTTCGAAGAAGCGCCGGCTGGAGGACAAGACCAAGCGCGGTGCCACCAAGCGCCTGCGCGGCGCGCCGCCGGATTGACCGCGCCCGCGCGGCGCATTGCGGCCCGCCGCCCGGCAGCCGATATCCGGGGCCATCGACACACGACAGGACGACATGCCCGAACTCCCCGAGGTCGAGACCGTGCGCCGGGGCCTGGAGCCCGCCATGGTCGGCGCCCGCTTCAGCCGCGTGACGCTCCGGCGCCCGAACCTGCGCTTCCCCTTCCCCGACCGGTTCGCCGCCCGCCTCGAAGGGCGTGGCGTCACCGCCCTCGCCCGCCGGGCGAAGTACCTGGCCGCGAGCCTCGATTCCGGCGAGACGCTGATCATGCATCTCGGCATGAGCGGGCGCTTCGACGTGGCGATGCCGGACGGAAGCAACCTCTCGCCGGGGGATTTCTATCTCGAGGGCGCGCAGGGCGTGCCGAAGCACGACCATGTGGTGATGGCGATGTCGTCGGGCGCCACGATCACCTACAACGACGCCCGCCGCTTCGGCTTCATGGATCTCGTGCCGAGCGAAACCCTCGACACCTGCCGCCACTTCGCGAAGATGGGCGTCGAGCCCCTGGACGGGCTGACCGGCGCGGTGATCGCGAGCCTGTTCCGGGGCAAGATCACCCCGCTCAAGGCCGCCCTCCTCGATCAGCGGCTCATCGCCGGGCTCGGCAACATCTATGTCTGCGAGGCCCTGCACCGGGCGAAGCTCCACCCGGAGGCGCCCGCCGGCTCCCTCGCCAAGCCGGATGGGCGCCCGACGGCACCGGCCAACGCGCTCGCCCGCGCCATCGTCGCCGTGCTGACCGAGGCGGTGGAGGCGGGCGGCTCGACCCTGCGCGACTACGCCCGCACCGATGGCAGCGCGGGCGGGTTCCAGCACGCCTTCCGGGTCTACGATCGGTTCGGCCTCGCCTGCACCCGTGCGGGTTGTGTCGGGACGGTGGCGCGGCTGGTCCAGGCGGGCCGATCCACCTTTTTCTGCGCCACCTGCCAGCCGGCCAGGGCCGAAGCGCCCCGACCCCGCGCTGCGGAACGGCAATTTCGCCACAAAAACGATTAGGGTCGCGCACACGACGCGACACTCTGATGTGGGCGGCCGACCCCGATTGGTTCGCGGAACGGTTCGGCCGGACCGCCGAGGATCCCGATGTTCTTTCGCCGTTCGAAGATCAAGCCCGGTGAGGGACAGGAGGTGGTCGGCCAGGACGGGCACGACCACGACGGACACGACGACGAAATGCCGTTGCCGCAGCGCCTGTCGCCGCGCTCCCCCAGCGAGGCGATCAAGCCCATCGCGGCGCCGCCGCCGCCGGAGCGTCCGGCGCGCGAGCGCGGCAGCTTCATTGGCCTCGTCAGCGGCCTCCTGACCTTCGCGGTGGCCGCCGCCCTCGCGGCGATGGTCACGCTCACCATCTACCAGCGCAACGTGCAGGAGCCGGGTCCGCTCGCGGCGGACAAGGTGATCGTGATCCCCCGGAGCAGCGGCACGACCGAGATCGCCGAGACCCTGGCGAAGGAGGGCGTGATCCAGCACACCGGGCTGTTCGAATTCGCCGCCCGCTTCGGCGGGCGCCCGCCCCTTCGGGCCGGCGAGTACCTGTTCAAGGCCCATGCCAGCATCGGCGACACCCTCGACACCCTGGCCACCGGCCGGCAGGTCCAGCACGCGATCACCTTCCCCGAGGGCCTGACCTCGGAGCAGATCGTCGCCCGCCTCAACGAGAACGACGTGCTCTCCGGCGAGATCGGCGAGGTGCCGCCGGAGGGCTCCCTCCTGCCGGATACCTACAAGTTCGAGCGGGGCGCCACGCGCCAGCAGATCGTCAACCTGATGAAGACGAAGCAGCGCGAGGTGCTGAACCAGATCTGGCAGCGCCGCAGCGCCGACGTGCCGGTGAAGACCCCGGCCGAACTCGTCACCCTCGCCTCCATCGTCGAGAAGGAGACCGGCCGCGCCGACGAGCGCCCGCGCGTCGCCGCCGTCTTCGCCAACCGCCTCAACAAGCGGATGAGGCTGCAATCGGACCCGACCATCGTCTACGGCCTCGTCGGCGGGCGCGGCACCCTCGGGCGGGGCATCCTGCGCTCGGAGATCGACCGGGCGACGCCCTATAACACCTATGTGATCGAGGGCCTGCCGCCCGGCCCCATCGCCAACCCCGGCAAGGCCGCGCTCGAAGCCGCCGCCAACCCGTCCCGCACGCGCGATCTCTACTTCGTGGCGGACGGCACGGGCGGCCACGCCTTCGCCGAGAGCCTGGATGCGCACCAGCGCAACGTGGCCCGCTGGCGCGCCGTGGAGAAGAGCCGCCAATCCCCGCCCGACGCGGTGGACAAGGCCGATCCGCCCGCCCCCACCGCCGACACGTCGGGCGCGGCGGCCTCCGCGGGCACCAACGCGGCGCTCCTCGATCCCTCGTCGCCGGAGGCCCGCTCGCGCGCCTTCGACGCTTCGGAGGGTACGCGCCTTGACCCCCTCAAGAACCGGACCTACGATCTCGGCTCCCCAAAGAGCATCCCGGTCCTGGCCGAGCCGCCGACCCTGAAGCAGAAGCCGAAGCGGTAGGGCCAAGCCCCCTTTCCCCCGCCGGAATCCGTGCTACAGCCGCCGTCCCTCCGGACGACGGCACCGCCCATGGCCCAGATCGCGAGCATGACGGGATTCGCCCGCGCCGCCGGCACGACGGGCGCGGTCCAATGGGCTTGGGAGGTCCGCAGCGTGAACGGGCGCGGGCTCGACGTGCGGGTCCGGGTGCCCACCGGCTTCGAGGCCGTGGGCGAGACCGCCCGCACCGCCCTGCAGAAAACCCTCTCGCGTGGGCAGATCCAGCTGTCGCTCACGATGACGCGCGGCGAGGGCGCGCCGAAGGTCCGCATCAACGAGGTGCTGCTCGCGAGCCTCGCCCAGGCGGTGGCGCGGGTGCCCCGGCCCGAGGGCGTCGCCCCCGCCACGATGGACGGGCTGCTCGGCATCCGCGGCGTCGTGGAGGCCGAGGAGGAGGCCTCCTCCGACACCGAATCGCTCAACCGCGATCTCACCGACGGGGTGGTCCTCCTGGTCGCCGACCTCGTGGAGGCCCGCCGGGCCGAGGGGCGCCAGCTCGAGGAGATCGTCTCGGCCCAGGTCGCGCGCATCGCCGCCCTGACCCAGGCCGCAGAGGACGAGCCCTCCCGCCACGCCGACGCGGTGCGGGCGCGGCTGAATGCGACGGTGGACGCCCTGTCGAACACCGGCCTCGACCCCGAGCGCCTGCATCAGGAGGCGGTGCTGCTCGCCGCCAAGGCCGACGTGCGCGAGGAGCTGGACCGCCTGCGCGCCCACGGCGCCGCCGCCCGCGACCTGCTCGCGGCGGGCGGACCCATCGGCCGCCGGCTCGATTTCCTGGCCCAGGAATTCGGCCGCGAGGCGAACACGCTCTGCGCCAAGGCCGGCGAGATCGGCCTGTCGCGGATCGGCCTCGACCTGAAGGCCGTGGTCGAACAATTCCGCGAGCAGGTTCAGAATATCGAATAGGCGCGCGGGCTACCGTGACGCCTCACCCCCACTGGAGACGGGCCGACCCGTGATCGACGAGACGAGAATTACGCGGCGGGGCCTGATCCTCATCCTGTCCTCGCCCTCGGGCGCGGGCAAGACGACGCTGACCCGCGCCATCGCCGGGGATCCGACCTGGGCGCTCGAACTGTCCATCTCGGTGACGACCCGCGCGCGGCGCCCGTCCGAGATCGACGGGCAGCACTACCACTTCATCGAGCGGGAGGCCTTCGAGGACCTGCGCGCCCGGGACGACCTGCTCGAATCGGCCGAGGTCCACGGCAACTTCTACGGCACGCCCCGGCGGCCGGTGGAGAAGGTGCTCGGCTCCGGCCGGGACATGATCTTCGACATCGACTACCAGGGCACCCGTCAGGTGCGCAGCAAGCTCTCCGGCGACGTGGTGAGCGTCTTCATCCTGCCGCCGAGCATGGCCGAGCTGCGCCACCGCCTGGAGCGCCGGGCCGAGGATTCCGCCGAGACGATCGAGCGCCGCCTCGCCAACGCCCGCACCGAAATCCAGCGGTGGAGCGAGTACGATTACGTCATCGTCAACGACGATTTGCAGGCGGCCTTCAAATCCTTGCAGGGCATCCTCGCCGCCGAGCGCCTGAAGCGCACCCGGCGCACCGGCCTCGCGGCCTTCGTGGAAGGGTTGCTGGCCGAGCAAAGCGGGGCCTAGAGCCGCGACCGACCACATCGAGACGGCACCCACCCTCTCCCCTCATCCTGAGGTGCCTGCGTCAGCGGGCCTCGAAGGAGGGCTCCAGCCTGCCGCGCGATCCCTGGAGCCCTCCTTCGAAGCGGCTCCGCCGCACCTCAGGATGAGGGGGAAGACTTGGAGAGGGCTGGCTGAACCAACTCGTTCGGGTGCGGCCCTAGGCTGCGCCCAGCCACACCCGCATCGCGTCGAAGGTCTCGTTCGCGGCGGCGACGACGGCCTCGCCTTGCCCGTCGAAGGAATCGAGCCGGGCGCGGAAGGCCGACCACATGGCGCCCGTGCGGGGACCGTGGCCGGAATAATAGGCAAGCCCCTCCCCGGCGAGCCCGTGCGCCGCCGCGATGTGGCGGCCGATCACCCGTCCGCCCAGGGTCGAGCCTTCGAGCACGTAGAGCGCCCCCATCGCCGCAGCGGGGCCGGCGAGCGCGATGGGCTGCGCCAGCGGCAGCGCGCCGATCTCCGATCCCGTCAGCCCGAGAAAGGTGAGGTCGTCGCCCAGGGCCGCGAGCCGGCGGCGGGGATCGAAGAACGCGCCGTCGCCCAGGGCCGCGCCGATGGCGGGCTCCCAGGTGGCGTGGAAGCCGTGCAGGCGGCCGAGGAGATCGCGGTAGCCCTGGAGGGTCGCGACCCGCGCCTGCCAGCCGAGGTCGCGTTCCAGCGCCTCGTGCGCCGTCGCCGTGGCCGTCCTCAGCCTCAAATGGAGCGTGGGATCGGCCATGGTCAGGCGGTGATGGTGAAGCAGGCGCCGGGATTGTTCACGACATCGAGGCGGGCGTTGATCTGGTCGAGCATCGCCCGGATCAGCTTCATGCCGAGGCCCGTGCCCTGCGCACTGCCCTTCGGCTCGGCCCAATCCTCCGGCAGGCCGGCGCCGTCGTCGCACACCTTGAGCTGCACGCCGCCCTCGGTGTCCGAGGACGAGACCGTCACCTCGACCCGGCCGCCACCGGTGGGCGTGGTGGCGTATTTGAAGGCGTTGGTCACGAGTTCGGTGGCGATGAGCGAGAGCGCCACCGCCTTGCGGTAGGGCACCATCATGCCGCGCTCGACGGTGAGGTCGACGGAATGCCCGTCGCCCGCGAGCCCCGCGAGATCCTTGCACAGGCTCTCGATGGTGACGCCGAGATCGACCTCGTCCACGCGGTCGGCCTGATAGAGGCTGTCATGCACGCGGGCGACGCTCATCACCCGCGCTGAGGTCTCGGCGAAGGCTTGGCGGGCCGCCGCGTCGGCGATCTGACGCCGCTGCATCTGCAGGAAGGCCGAAACGATCTGAAGGGAGTTCTTCACCCGGTGGTCGATCTCGCGGGTGAGCAGGTCCTTCTGCGCGAGAAGGCGCTCCTTCTCCGCGAGGAGGCCGGTCAGCTCGTCGATCTTCCGCCGCTGGCGCAGCACCACGCCCTCCACCGCCTCCGCGAGGGACGTGGCGAGGTTCCCCTGCCACTCGGCCCAGGGATTGGCGTGGCCGGTGCGCTCCTCCACCCAGCGCTCGAAGGAGCGCCGGGGCAGCACGGCCACCGAGCCGCTGCCGGCGAGCACCGGCTTGCGCGGATCGCCACCCCAGGTCACCGTGCTTGGCATCTCCGGCCGGAACCACACGAGCAGCGTCTCGCGCCCCTCATCCACGAAGGCCGCGAGCAGGCCGCTCGCCACCTCGCGATAGGGCACGGCCTCCGTATAGACCGTGGTGAACTGGCTGCTCTCGAACCGCGTCTCGCCCTCGGGCAAGGTCTCGCGCAGCCACGCCGCGATCCGCACCACCGCCTCGGCGGGGGGCGCGCGGCCGATCACCGTCGCCCGGTCGCCCGTGACGATGCCCGCGCCCGTGGCGTCGAACAGGTGCAGCAGCGTGGTGACGCCGCCGGTCAGCGCCACGACGAAATCGTCCGAGCGGGTGAGGCTCCGGACGAGCCGGCCCTCGACGTCGAGATGCGCCTGACGCTCGGCCCACAGGCGGCGGGACTCGATCTCTTGCACGCGCATGGCAAAGGCGTCGGTGAGCACGGTCGCCGCCGCGCGGGTCTCCGGCGGCACGTAATGCGGCCGGCGGTGATGGCCGATCATCAGCCCCCACAGGCGCCCGTCCACCATGATCGAGATCGACATGGAGCCGTTCACGCCGAGGTTGCGCTGGTACTCCAGATGGATCGGCGACAGGGAGCGATGCTGCGCGAAGGTGAGGTCGATGGGCGCATTGGCGCCGCCCGGCGCGCCGACGAGCGCCACCGGCACGCTGTCGCGGTCGACCACGAAGCGGCTCTTGGCCTTGGTGTAGAGCGCGCGGGCCTGGGCCGGGATGTCGGAGGCCGGGAAGCGCAGGCCGAGCAGGCTGCGCGACCAGTTCGGCGTCTTGTCCTCGGCGACGGCCTCGCCGTTCCAATCCGAGTCGAACCGGTAGACCAGCACCGCCTCGAAGCCGGTCAGCGCGCGGATCTCGAGGGCGGCGACGCGGGCCGCGCCCGCCAGGGTCTCGGCGGCGCGCAGCCGGGCCACGGCGAGTTCGGTGTCGGTCTGGCTCGCCAAGCGGAAATCGTCGGAGATGTCGGGCTCGCGCTCGATCTCGACGATCAGCCGCCCGGCATGGACATGGGCGACGGCGAGGTAATTCACCTCCGGCCGGCCGGGGAAGCGCACCCGCCGCCGCAGCGAGCGCCCGTCGTCCAGGGTGCCGTCCGCGAGCCGTTCCGTCACCGCCTGCATGAAGGCGGCCGGAAGGATGTCGCCGAGAGGACGGCCGAGCAGCGGCGGCTCGGCCGGGTCCACCACCTCGGTCACGTTGGTGGAGAAGGCCGTGACGAGGAGCGTGGCCGCGTCGGCGGCGAAGAGAACGGCGTTGGGCTGGATCGAACCCGGAATGTGGATCGGCTCACGCTCGCACAGGCTCGGATCCACCGGCTCGGCCCGGACCCGGCGGCCGATGGCCGAGACCACGGCCTCGCGCGAGGCACCGAAGCCGAGATTTTCCAAGGCGTCGATCCGCAGCCACGTCACCGGGCTGCCGTCGAACCGGCCGCGTTTCATCCGCACCTGCGCCCGCAGGGGCTGCGGCAGGCGGCCGAACACGTATTCGAATCGCTCGTCCAGCGCGCCCCGCCGCGCGCCCGCGAGGAAGCGGCCGCGGAAGGCCGGCACGTTGGCAGCCGGCATCACGTCCTGGAAATAGTCCCGGCCCAGCACGGCGTCCCGGGGGAGCTTGAGCAGCGCGCTGGCGCCTTCGCTGAACGCGACGATGGTCCCCGCACCGTCGAGGGCGATCACGCCTGCATCGAGGCGGTCGAGCTCGTCCGGGGCGAGGGCGTCGAGGTCGGCACCGCTCTCGCGGCTCTCCATGGGGGGCTCGCTCGGCGGCATCAGGCACGAGACCGGATCATCGAAGACGGTATGACGGGGCGATCCGGGAAGTGCAATGCTTGCCTGTACGCTGTTTTACCAACGATGCCGCGAAGTCGCTCACTCGGTTCGACCACCTCCTACGCTTTGTATCATTTCGGACAATAAGGTATAAAGCCCTTCTTCCACAGTCGGATGATAGAATGGACGGTCGGAGAACTCCCGAACCTTGAGCTTGTCTCGCAGGGCGTTGGACAGGATCTGAGCGAGGTGCTCGACCGCCGGTCCCAGCATCTCCCCGCCGAGCAGTCTCCCGTCGGCTGCGGCCCAGAGGCACAGGCCGCCCCGGTTCACGCCCTCGGCGCGGGCGCGGCCCTGATCCTCGAAGCTTGTGCGCGCGACAATCCGTCCCTCCGCCTTCGGATCGAAGGCGAGTCCGACGCTGGCGGCCTGGGGATGGGTGAAGACCATTGCGAGCGCCGGCCAAGGCTCGGGCGTGTCGAGGGCGCGTCCTGCGGCGAGGGCGGCGGCGTTCGCTCCCGCGATGCTCCCCTGCCGGCTCGCCTCATGCAGGATCGGGCGCCAGGCATTGGCGTCCCCGGCGATGAGGATCGGCGCGCCTTCGCAGACGAGGCTGCGGTGATCGAAGGCGGGCATGCCGTCCTCGTCCAGGGTGAGGCCGGTCGTCTCGAGGCCGAGGCCCGACACGTTCGGGGGGCGGCCCGCTGCGGAGAGGACGTGACTCACCTCGGTGACTTGGCTCCGGCCGTCCCGGTCGGTCCAATCCAGGCGAACGAGGTCGCCGACGCGCTCCGCGCCCTCGACCCGCGCCCCGAGATGGAGCGCGAATTCGCCGGAAAAGATCTCCGCTGCCTTGGCCACGAGGCCCGGCTCGGTCAGCCCGGCAATGGTGCTCCCGGAATCGAGCGCCGTGACCTTTACACCGAGGCGCGCCATGGCCTGGGCGATCTCGATGCCCACGGCCCCGAGACCGAGCACGGCGAGGGAGGGCGGCAGATCCGCGATCTCGAAGATCGTGTCGGTGGTGAACAGCCGGTCCCCGAGGCCGCGCAGGGGCTTCGGCACGGCGGGGCTCGACCCCGTGGCGATCACGGCGGCGGCGAAGCGCAGGCGCGTCTCCCCGTCGACGGCGAGGGTGCGGCCGTCGAGGAAGCGGGCCTGCCCGGCCAGACGATCCGCCTCGGGGATTTTCGCGACGCCATCCAGCACCGCCCCGACGAAGCGATCACGCTCCCGACGCAGGCGCGTGAGGACGGCCGGGCCGTCGACGCGCACCGAGTCGACGCGGATGCCGAAGAGGTCGGTGTTGCGCGCGCCGTGCGCGGCTTCGGCGGCGGCGATCAGCAGTTTCGACGGCATGCAGCCGACGCGGGCACAGGTGGTGCCGCCGGGGCCGCGCTCGATCAGGATGGCGCGGGCTCCCTTGTCCCGCGCCGCCCGGTACGCGGCGAGACCGGCGGTTCCCGCGCCGATCACCGCCACGTCGCATTCCCGTTCGCGCATCGAGCCCCCGCTTTCGCAACGAGGGGCCAACAGGGCTGAAATGCCCCGCGTTCCGGGTGCGCCGACGCGCCTCAGGCCCGGCCGGGGGCCGTTCCGCCGAGGTGGAAGACGCGGTGCGGCACGAGCTCGCCGCGCTCCACATCGCCCACGGCGACGAGGATGCCGGAGCAGGTCGCGAAGGCCTTGCCGGAGATTGGGGCATCGCGGCCCCGCAGGATCACCGGCTGGCCGCGCATCAGGCGCAGGCCCATGTCGCGGGACACGGCGATTCCGGGGATGGCGTCGAGCGCCGTCTCCACCGGGCGCAGATGGGCCAGTGCCGCCTCCGGCCCCTGGTCGGTGAGGGTCGCCACGGCGCAGGATTCCGCCTCGGTGAACGGCCCGACGCGGGTACGGCGCAGGGCGGCGACGTGGCCGAAGCAGCCGAGCATCCGCCCGAGGTCGCGGGCCAGCGCGCGGACATAGGTGCCCTTGCCGCACTCGGCCTCGATGATGGTCTGCCCGTTCTCGTGGCCTACCACCTCCAGCCGGTCGATCTGCACCGGACGGGCGACCAGCTCGACGGTCTCGCCATCACGGGCGAGGTCGTAGGCGCGCTCACCCTGGATCTTGATCGCCGAGTAGCGCGGCGGCACCTGCTCGATGGCGCCGACGAAGGCCGGCAAAGCCGCCTCCACCGCCGCCCGCTCGGGGCGCGCCTCGCTGGTCGCCACCGGGCGGCCCTCGGCGTCGTCGGTATCGGTCTCGACGCCCCAGGCGACGGTGAAGCGGTAGGCCTTGCGGCCATCCATCACGAACGGCACCGTCTTGGTCGCCTCACCCAGCGCGATCGGCAGGATGCCCGAGGCCAGCGGATCGAGGGTGCCGGCATGGCCCGCCTTCTTGGCGTTGAAGGCGCGCTTCACCACCGCGACGGCGTGAGTCGAGGTCATGCCGACATGCTTGTCGAGGATCACCCAGCCCGAGACGTCCTTGCGCTTCGGGCGATCGGGCCGGGGACCGCGCTGCTGCGGACGGCGCCCTTCGTGGCTGCGGGACTCGCCCGGCAAGCCGGCGACCGGCTGCGCCGGAGCGTGATCGTCGGTGGAAACGGTCATGTCCCTCTGTGCCCTGGAACGTCAAAAACAAGATTTCAAAAGGACTTGGTCCTTTTGCGGGTGCAGGACGGCGCCCTGCTGGACTCCCGACTCAATGATCCGCGTCGTGATCCGTTTCGTCGAGATCGCGCCGAACCCGCTCGTCGCGGAGCAGGCGGTCGATCCGCGCAGCCTCGTCGAAGGTCTCGTCCCGGCGGAAGCGCAGCTCCGGCGCGTATTTCAGGTTCACCCGCCGCGCCACCTCCTGGCGCAGCACCTTCCGGTGACGCTCCAGGGCCGCGATGACCGGCGCCTCGTCCATACCGCCGAGCGGCATGATGTAAGCGGTCGCCAGCTTCAGGTCCGGGGACATCCGCACCTCCGGCACGGTCACGACATGCGAGCCGAGCACGGGGTCCTGGATGTCGCCTCGCTGAAGCACCTCGGCGAGCGCGTGGCGGATCAGTTCCGCGACGCGCTGCTGGCGCTGGGAGGGGCCTGTCGGTGTGGGTTTCTGCGCCATGTCCGTGAGCTAAGGCCCCGCCACGAGGACGGGCCCTGCCTCCAAGAAAAAGAAAAGACGGCCGCGGCGTGTGCCGCGGCCGCCCTGTCCGGACGGTTCGTCCGGACGATCAGAGCGTGCGGCGGATCTCCTCGACCCGGTAGCACTCGATCTCGTCGCCTGCGCGCATGTTCTCGAAGTTCTCGAAGGCCATGCCGCATTCCTGGCCGCTCGTGACCTCCTTGGCGTCGTCCTTGAGACGCTTGAGGGTCTTGAGCTTGCCTTCGTGGATGACGACGCTGTCGCGCACGAGGCGGACATGGGCGCCGCGCTCCACGACACCATCGGTGACGCGGCAACCGGCGACCTTGCCGACCTTCGACACCTCGAAGACCTGAAGGATCGTCGCCTCGCCAAGGCGCTCTTCGCGGAGCGTCGGCGGGAGCATCCCCGACAGCGTGGCTTTGATGTCGTCCACGAGGTCGTAGATGATGTTGTAGTAGCGGATATCGACACCCGCGCGCTCGGCGGCCTCGCGGGCCTCCTTGTGGGCGCGGACGTTGAAGCCGATCACCACCGCCTTGGACGCCTGGGCCAGGGTGATGTCCGACTCGGTGATACCGCCGACGCCGGAGAGCAGGATGCGGGCACCGACCTCGTCGTTGCCGAGCTTCTCCAGGGCGCCCACGATGGCCTCGACCGAGCCCTGCACGTCGCCCTTGATGAGGACGGGCAGTTCCTTGCGGAGCGAGCCTTCCTTGGCCTCGCGCATCATGTCGACGAGCGAGCGGTTGGCGCCGCCGGTGCGGGCCGCGATGCGCTCGCGCTTGATGCGGGCGCGGTACTCGGTGACCTCGCGGGCACGGGCCTCGGTCGGGACCACGATCACGCGGTCGCCGGCGTCCGGCGTGCCGTTGAAGCCCAGCACCTCCACCGGCACCGACGGGCCGGCGTACTGAACGTTCTCGCCGAGATCGTCGATGAGGGCGCGGACCTTGCCCCACTCGGCGCCGGCCACGACGATGTCGCCGGTGAAGAGCGTGCCGCGCTGCACGAGCACGGTGGCCACGGGACCACGGCCGCGATCCAGCTGCGCTTCGATCACGGTGCCCTCGCCATCGCGCTTCTCGTTGGCGCGGAGGTTCATGATCTCGGCCTGGAGTTGCAGACCCTCGAGAAGGTCGGGCAGACCGTCGCCGGTCTTGGCCGAGACCTCGAACTCCAGGGTCTCGCCGCCCATCGACTCGACCTGGATGTCGTGCTGCAACAGCTCGGTGCGGACCCGCTGGGGGTTCGCGTCCGGCTTGTCGATCTTGTTGATCGCGATGATCATCGGGACGTTCGCCGCCTTCGCGTGCTGAATCGCCTCGATGGTCTGGGGCATGACGCCGTCATCGGCCGCCACCACGATCACCACGATGTCCGTCACCTTGGCGCCGCGGGCACGCATGGAGGTGAAGGCCGCGTGGCCGGGGGTGTCGATGAAGGTGATGAGGTCGCCGGAGGGCGACGCCACCTGATAGGCGCCGATATGCTGCGTGATGCCGCCGGCCTCGTCGTCGGCGACGTTGGCCTTGCGGATCGCGTCGAGCAGCGAGGTCTTGCCGTGGTCGACGTGGCCCATGATCGTGACGACCGGCGGACGGGGATCGAGATCCTCCTCCAGATCCGGCTCGTCCGAGGACAGGCCCTCTTCGACGTCCGACTCGGCGACGCGGCGGACCGTGTGGCCCATCTCCTCGGCGATGAGCTGGGCGGAATCCGAATCGATCACGTCGGTGATCTTGTGGATCTGACCCTGCTTCATCAGCATGCGGATCACGTCCACGGCCCGCTCCGACATGCGGTTGGCGAGTTCCTGGATGGTGATCGTCTCTGGGATCGTCACCTCGCGGGACAGCTTTTCCTTCTGCTCCACGTGGCCGCGCCCGCTCATCCGCTGCTGGCGGCGGCGGAACGACGCGACGGAGCGCGTACGCTCGTCCTCGCCGGCGGTGGCGTTGGCGATCGTCAGACGGCCGCGGTTGCGGTCGCCACCCGGACCCTTGGGGGTCTTGGGCGGGGTGATGATCTTGAGCGGCATGCCGGGACGGCGGATGACCCGCTTCGTCTCCGACTCGTCGTCGTTCACCTGCGCGCCGCGGCCGGCGGCGGGCCGGGCGGTCGTCGCCGCACCGGCCGGGCGAGCGGCGGTGGTGGGCGTGGCCGACTTCTCGGGCTCCGGCGCGGGCGCCGGGCGGGCCATGAAGTTCAGGTCGCGCGGCTTGCGATTGTCGGCCGTGAGGATCTTGCGCGGCTCGTTCGAAGCGGGGCGCGGGGCCGCCGGGGCAGCCGGGCGCGGAGCCTGACCCGCCGCAGCGGCGGGACGGCCGGCACCGGCCGGACGCGCAGCGGACGGCTGGCGCGCCGGAGCGGCCGGCTGACGCGGCGCCGAGACCGGAGCCTGAACGGCGGCGGGGGCCGGCGCCTGGGGAGCGGCCGGGGCCGGAGCCTGAACGGCCGCCTGAGCGGGAGCCGGGCTGGCGGCGGCCGGCGCGGGCGCTGCGGGAGCCGGTGCAGCGGGCGCCGGAGCGGCCGGAGCCGGTGTCGCGGCGGCCTGAGCCGCAGCTTCGGCCTGAGCCTCGGCGGCAGCCTTGCGGGCAGCCTCCTCGGCGGCCTTGGCCTCGGCGGCGGCGCGGGCGGCCTCCTCCTCGGCGCGGCGGCGGGCTTCGGCCTCCTCGCGCTGGCGGCGGGCCTCGGCCTCGGCGGCGGCGCGCTGGGCAGCAGCGTCCTCCTCGGCCTTGCGGCGGGCATCGGCCTCGCGACGCTGGGCGTCAGCCAGGGCGGCGGCACGGGCCGCGCTTTCCTGCTCGCTCAGGGTCCGAAGGACGACGCCCCCGGCAGCGGGACGCTGCGGCGGACGCTGCGATCCGGCCGGCGCCGCGCCTGCGGGGCGGGCGTTGGCGGCGGGACGCGGTGCGGGCGTTGTCGGCGCCGGGGTCGCCGGAGCACCGACGCGACGCTTCACAGTCTCGACCATGACCTGCTTCGTGCGGCCATGGGAGAAGCTCTGACGCACCACACCCTGTTCGATCGGACGCTTCAAGGAGAGCGGCTTACGGGGGCCCCGTTCCGCAGTCTTGTCGCCCGGGTTGTTCGTATCACTCATCCAGTCAGAACCCTGGGGGTTTCCATTCGTGCCGTGGACTGCGCACCGGTGCCGCCGGCGGCGCAATCAATCTCGTGTCGTCTCGTGGGGCTCGTACGATCCCGCCGTGTCAGGCGGTCTCGGGCTCCTCGGTCGCCGTGGCGGCGCCCTCGAACGAGCGTAGCCGACGCCAACGCGACAGGCAGCCGGCAGCTCCGGCTCCTGCGACGAGCGCAGCGTGTATCACATGATCCCGACCCAAAGCCATGTCCAATTCGTCTTCGGACAAGTCATCGATGATCGGGACTGCCGATATGGCTTGTCCATGCCGCCGCATCAAGGCGGCAGCGATCTTTCTACGTCCGTCGGGACTCGCTTCGGCGGCATGAATCACTGCCGCGACGCCGGGATCGGCGCCGACGGCCGCCTCGACCTTGCCGAAGCCGGTCACGATGTGCCCGGCCTTGTTGGCGAGCGCGATGGCCTGCCTCAGGTCGGCGCGCAGGGCTTCCCCGATCCGGTCGGTCAGATCGGCCCCGACCGGGGTCGGCCTCTTAAACGCCCGTGAGAACAGGTTTTTCTTCACGGCCGTAGCCACCGTCTCCCGCTTCGCGGCGATCCAGGCGCCCCGGCCCGGCAGCTTGCCGCGAAGATCCGGCACCACGATCCCGTCGGGGCCGCGCACGAAGCGGATCATCGCGTCGGGGGCCTGGGCCACCCGGGTGACGATGCAGGTGCGCGTGCGCGCACGGCGGCCGGGCCCCGCATGGTCGGGCCCCGAATCGAGGGAATCCTCGATCCCGGCCTCCGTCGTGGTGTCCACGGCCTCGCTCATGCTGCGGCGCCCGGCTCCTCTCAGGCCTGCTGCTCGGCCGGCTCGGCCTCGCCCTCGGCGCCTTCGGCCTCGCCTTCACCCTCGGCCTGCTCCTCCGATTCGGCCTCGGCCGGAGCCTCGATCCAGCCGGCATGGACGCGGGCGGCCATGATCAGCGACTCAGCCTCGGCCCGCGACATGTCGAACCCGTCGAGGAAGCCCGCATGGCGCACGGCCTCCGGCCCACGGCCCTCGGTGTAGCCGACGAGATCGTCGGTGGCGCAGCCCGCCAGATCCTCGATCGACTTCACGTCGTTCTCGCCGAGCGCCACCATCATCGGCGTGGTGATGCCCTCGAGCTCGCGCAGGTCGTCGGAGACGCCGAGTTCGCGGCGGCGATCATCGTGCTCCTGCTCGATCCGGGCGAGGTGATCCTGGGCGCGGGCCTGGATCTCGGCGCCGGTCTCCTCATCGAGGCCCTGGATGTTCGACAGTTCCGAGGTCTCGACGTAGGCGATTTCCTCGACCGAGCGGAAGCCTTCCGCCGCGAGGAGCTGGCCGACAGTCTCGTCCACGTCGAGGGCCTGCATGAAGGTCTGGGTCCGCTCGGTGAATTCCTTCTGGCGGCGCTCCGATTCCTCGGCCTCCGTCAGGATGTCGATGTCCCAGCCGGTCAGCTGCGAGGCGAGGCGCACGTTCTGGCCGCGACGGCCGATGGCGAGCGAGAGCTGGTCGTCCGGCACCACCACCTCGATGCGGTCGGCCTCCTCGTCCAGCACCACCTTCACCACCTCGGCAGGCTGGAGGGCGTTGACGATGAAGGTCGCCTGATCCTCCGACCAGGGGATGATGTCGATCTTCTCGCCCTGCAACTCGGCCACCACCGCCTGGACGCGGGAGCCGCGCATGCCGACGCAGGCGCCGACCGGATCGATGGAGCCGTCGCGGGAGATCACGGCGATCTTGGCGCGCGAGCCCGGATCGCGGGCGACCGCCTTCACCTCGACGATGCCGTCGTAGATTTCGGGCACTTCCTGGCCGAACAGCTTGGCCATGAATTGCGGGTGCGAGCGCGACAGGAAGATCTGGGGCCCGCGCACTTCCGAGCGCACGTCGAACAGGTACGAGCGGATGCGGTCGCCGGGGCGGAAGGTCTCGCGCGGGATCATCTCGTCGCGGCGGACGATGCCCTCGCCACGTCCGAGGTCCACGATGACGTTGCCGTACTCGACGCGCTTCACCACGCCGTTCAGGATCTCGCCGATGCGGTCCTTGTACTCGTCGAACATCCGCGCGCGCTCGGCGTCGCGGACCTTCTGGACGATGACCTGCTTGGCCGACTGGGCGGCCACGCGGCCGAAATCGAAGGGCGGCAGCGTATCGGAGATCACGTCGCCGATCAGCGCGCCGGGGTTGAAGCGGCGGGCCTGATCGAGGGTGATCTCGCGGGCGTCGTTCTCGACCTGCTCCACCACCAGCAGGTGGCGGGAGAGGCGCAGCGCGCCGCTCTTCGTATCGATCTCGGCATGAACGTCCGTCTCCGCGCCGTAGCGGGAGCGGGCGGCCTTGGCGATCGCCTCCTCCATCGCCTCGATGACGATCTGGCGGTCGATCACCTTCTCGCGGGCGACCGCGTCGGCGATCTGGAGGAGTTCGAGCCTGTTGGCGCTGACGACGGCCATGGGTTCAGGTCCTTCTTCTCAAACGGGAAATTCTAAAGCGGCTCGAAAGTCTAGAGCGGCTCGAAAGTCTAAAGCGGCTCGTCTTGGCCCTTGAGCCGGGCGGCCTTGGTGATCACCGGCCCCTTCGGCCCGCTCCGCGCGGGCTTCTCGGCGGCCGGCTTCCTGGCCGGAGACTTTGCCGCTTTGCCGGCGGGTGCCTTGCCTGCCGGCTTGCCCGCCGACTTGGCCTTCGGTGAGGCGGTCTTGCGCGGAGCCGGACGCGGCGAGGCCTCGTCCTCCTCCTCGGCATCGTCCATCTCGTCGGCAGGCGGGCCACCGCGACGCAGGGATTCGCGCACCAGATCGTCGGTGAGGACGAGATGCGCCTCTGCGAGGTCGCGCAGCGGCACCGCAATGCGGCTCGGCAGGCCCTCCTTCACGTCGGGCAGGTCGACCGGCACCGTCTTGCCCTGGGCATCCGGCGTTCCGAGGATGCCCCGGAAACGCTTGCGCCCGTCCAGCGGCACGGCCAGTTCCAGCTTCGCCTCGTGCCCCGCCCAGCGGGCGAAGTCCGAGACCCGCACCAGCGGCCGGTCGATGCCCGGCGAGGACATTTCGAGGTTGTAGGCACCGCCCACCGGATCGTCGAGGTCCAGGATCGGCGACAGGACGCGGCTCGCCGCCTCGCAATCGTCGATGGTGCAGGTCCCGTCCGGCCGTTCCAGCATGATCTGCACGGTGCAGCCGTTCTGGGCCGAGACCTTCACCCGCACCAGCCGGTAGCCGAGGCCCTGCAGCGGGCCTTCGATGACGCGCGCCACCTGGGCGCCGACGCCCGTCTCGCCGGTGAGGCGCGGTTCGGCAAGATCGGAGGGGATGTCGGCCATGGAGGTTTCGCGCAAGAGCCCGCTTCGCGGCGAGGTTGCGGCCAAAAAAAAGAGCGGGCCGGGGGGCCCACTCCGAACCGCAGCCTCGCGACTGCCATCAGAAATGTTGAACGTAACTTACGGGCAATCGCCTTCCGCCGCAAGGGCCGCGCGGGTAGTCTGCGCCATCACGACAGGGGGAACGACGTGCCGCATTGGCGCAAGCTCGGCCGGGTCTTCGACCCCATGGCGGTCCACGACAGGCCCTGGCTGAAGGAATTCGCGCAGGCGCCGAGCGCCCTGATCTGCGGCGACGTGGTGCGGATCTACTTTTCCTGCCGCCCGCCCGCCGACGCGGCCGGGCAATACGTGAGCCACAGCGCCTATGTCGATCTCGACCGGGCGGACCTGTTCACGATCCGCGCCGTGGCCGAGGCGCCGATCCTGCCCCTGGGGCAGACCGGGACCTTCGATGAGTTCGGCGTCTATCCCGTCTCGGTGATCCGGCACGGGGACGAGGTGCGGGCCTATTACGCCGGCTGGACGCGCTGCGAATCGGTGCCCTTCAACACCGCCATCGGCTGCGCCGTGAGCCATGACGGCGGCGTACGCTTCGAGCGCCTGGGGTCGGGGCCGATCCTGCCCTACGGCCCGAACGAGCCCTTCGTGATGAGCGGCCCCAAGGTCCGCATCTTCGGCGGCACCTGGTATCTGTTCTACATCGCCGGCCGGAGCTGGAAGATGCATGGTGGCCGGGCCGAGCCGGTCTATCGCATCCGCATGGCGACCTCCCCCGACGGGCTGACCTGGACCAAGGCGGGCCGCGACCTGATCCCGCCCCGGATCGAGCCCGACGAGGCTCAGGCGAGCCCCGACGTCTTCTTCGCGGACGGGCGCTACCACATGCATTTCTGCTACCGGTACAGCACCGATTACCGGGGCCATGAACGGGGCTACCGCATCGGCTACGCCTGGAGCGACGACCTCGTGACATGGACCCGCGCGGACGAGCGCGCCGGTCTCGACGTTTCGGCGGAGGGGTGGGACGCGCAGATGGTGAGCTACCCGCACGTCTTCGCCGTCGATGGGCGCACCTACCTCGCCTATCTCGGCAACGATGTCGGGCGCGGCGGCTTCGGCCTCGCCGTCCTCGACGGGCCGATGGGGTGACGCCGATGCGCTGGGAGAGGCTCGGCCTCGTCTTCGACCTTCAGGCGCATCCGCTGCCCTTCGGCATCGGCGCGTTCGCGCAGGGGCCGCAGGCCCTCGTGCTCGACGACCGCGTGCGGGTCTATGTCTCCACCCGCAGCCGCGATCCGGATGGCAAGTACCGCAGCCTCGTCGCCTTCGTGGATTTCACCCGCGACCTCTCGGCCGTCCTCGGCGTCAGCCAGAGCCCGGTCATCGAACCCGGCGGGCTGGGCACCTTCGACGAGCACGGCATCTTCCCGATGACCGTACTGGCTCACGAGGGTCGGGTCTTCGGCTACACGACCGGCTGGAGCCGCCGCGTCTCGGTCTCCGTCGAGACCGGGATCGGCCTCGCCATCAGCCGGGACGGCGGACTCAGTTTCGAGCGGCATGGGACCGGGCCGGTGCTCTCGGCCACCCTGAACGAGCCGTTTCTCGTCGGCGACGGGATCGTGCGGGTGATCGGCGGCCGGTTCCACATGTGGTACATATTCGGCACCGAGTGGACCCGGCCCGCGCCCGGCGCGGAGGCCGAGCGGGTCTACAAGATCGGGCACGCCACCTCGGCGGACGGGATCGCCTGGGTGACGGAAGACGGCCGCCGGATCGTGCCCGATCGCCTCGGCCCCACCGAGTGCCAGGCGCTGCCGACCGTCTTCGACCGGGACGGTCGCCACCACATGGTGTTCTGCTACCGCGAGCAGGTCGGCTTCCGCACCGATCCGTCGCGGGGCTACCGGCTCGGCCACGCGTGGTCGGACGACCTCTCAACGTGGACGCGGGACGATGCCATGCTCGGCCTGCCGAGCGTGCCGGGCGAGTGGGACGGGGCGATGCAATGCTACCCGAACGCCTTCACCTGCGACGGGGCCACGTACCTCCTCTACAACGGCGATGCATTCGGGCGATTCGGGTTCGGCGCGGCGCGGCTGGTGGGGTGAGTCTCGGCCCCTGTGTCTCACGTGATCCTGTCCCGAGAGTCCGGCCGGACAATCGCGGTTTCCCCCTCTCCCCGCCTGCGGGGAGAGGCCCGCCGACACCTCGTCGTGTCGGCGGGAAGCGGAGGCGACGCCGACGCGGCGGTGAGGGGGGGCGCCGAACGAGGCTCATCCGGCGAACCCCCTCACCCTCGGCTGCCGCCTCGCCGCGCCGACGACAGGGTCGTCGCGGCCCTCTCCCCGCAGGCGGGGCGAGGGGAGGCCAAACTTTCCCGGCCGGAGTGGGCCTCGAAGGATGACGTAACGTCTTGAAAGTCCGGCCAGACAATCGCGGCTTCCCCCTCTCCCCGCCTGCGGGGAGAGGCCCGCCGACACCTCGTCGTGTCGGCGGGAAGCGGAGGCGCAGCCGAAGCGGCGGTGAGGGGGCGCGCCGGAAGAGTCTCGTTCGGCGAACCCCCTCACCGTCGGCTGCCGCCTCGCCGCGCCGACATCCCAAGTCGGGCCTGCCCGACTTGGGCAACACAAGTCGGATCTCGGGCAGGCCCGAGGTCCGTGGTCGTCGCGACCCTCTCCCCGCAGGCGGGGCGAGGGGAGGCCAAACCTTTCCGGCCGAAGTGGGCCTCGAAGGATGACGTAACCTATTGAGAGTACGGTTCAAACGGGATCTGCACGGCGACGAGGATCGAACCATGACCGGACCACGCGATTTCGACCGTGAGGCGCAGGATGTGCAGGGGCACCGCTACGCCTACGATTTCGATTTCGACGTCATGCACGGCTACATGGTGCGGGCCTTCACGCCGTTCTTCCGGCCGGGCCGGCTGCTCGAACTCGGCAGCTTCCGCGGCGACTTCACCCGGCGCCTGACGCCGCACTTCTCCGACATCACCTGCGTCGAGGCCTCCGGCGAGGCCGTGGAGGCCGCGCGCGAACGGCTCGGCGGCGCGGCGACCATCGCCCACGCCACCTTCGAGGAGGCCGCCCTGCCCGGCCGCTTCGACACGGTGGTGCTCACCCATGTCCTCGAACATCTCGACGATCCGGTCGGCGTCCTGCGGCGGGTGAACGACGAATGGCTCGCAGAGGGCGGGCGCCTCCTCGTCGCCTGCCCGAACGCCAACGCGCCCTCCCGGCAGATCGCCGTGCGGATGGGCCTGATCCCGCATCACAGCGCCGTCACCGAGGCCGAGCGCCAGCACGGCCACCGCCGCACCTACGCCCTCGACACCCTGGAGCGCGACGCCGTGGCGGCGGGCCTGCGCGTCGTCCACCGCTCGGGAATCTTCTTCAAGGCGCTGGCGAACTTCCAGTGGGACGCGCTGCTCAAGACCGATATCGTCTCGCAGGAGTACCTCGATGGGTGCTATGCGCTCGGTCAGGTCTATCCCGACCTCTGCGCGAGCATCTACCTCGTCTGTGAGGCAGGCCGCGCGGCCTGACCCCGAGCCGCCTTTCGCGCGGCGTGAGAGTGAACCGTGCTTCCCTGGATCGAGATCGACACCGGCCCCGTCCCCGGCTGCGAGGCGCCCCTGCGGCTGATGCAGCGCGGCCATGAGTTCTCGATCTTCGCCGGGTCGAACGAATTGATGAACAGCTTTCGCGGCGGCTCGGAGGAGGCGCTGGCCGTGCTCGCCTGCGAGCGGCTGGCCGGGATGCGCGCCCCGCGCGTGCTGATCGGCGGGCTCGGCATGGGCTTCACCCTGCGCGCCGCGCTGGCGACTCTCGGCCCCGACGCGCATGTCGCCGTGGCGGAACTGGTGCCCAAGGTCATCGAATGGGCCAAGGGGCCGCTCACTGGCGTGTTCAAGGGTTGCCTCGAGGATCCCCGCCTCGCCCTGCACGAGGCGGACGTGAACCGCCTGATCCAATCCGGCCAGGGCGCCTGGGACGCGATCCTCCTCGACGTCGACAACGGCCCCGAGGGCCTGACCCGGCGGGAGAACGACCGGCTCTACGACAGCTGGGGCGTGAAGCGGGCCCTCTGGGCGCTGAGCCCGAACGGGGTGCTCGGCGTGTGGTCGGGCGGGCCGGACCGGAAGTTCAAGGCGCGCCTGCAGAACGGCGGCTTCGCGGTGGACGAGGTGCGCCCCCGTTCCGGCGGCCGGCGCGGGGCGCGTCATGTGGTCTGGCTCGCCACCCGCGCGACGGGGTCCGCTTCCCGGCCGCGTTGATTTTTTAACGCCGGCTCGCCGCTCTCACCCCGAACAGCTATTGCAGTATTCGACAGGGCGCGGAACCTGAATTTCCGCGCCCGCCAAGCAATTCCTGCCCGTTCTCGCCCTTGTGAAAATCTGCCCATCCGGTCTTGATGTGGCGGATTATGCCAGCCGGAGTTGCATTTCTTCCGGCTTGCTTCCGATCGCAAAGCCATTGAACCACCGGTGGTTGCGATACTGCCTCCTGGGAGCGGATCGTCCACTACAGTGCAGCAAACCATGATCGACTGGGCTTCACGCTCCACCCGGCAAAAACTGCCTCTCACATGTTAATCCGTGGCAGGACAAATTAGAAAAGGCTTACCCGGCAACTGGATGTTAACTGCGCATTAACCATGGCCATGGTCCATATACGATCAAGTTAAGTTTTCGTGTGGAGGGCAGAAACATGGCGGTGACTGCGCGCACTCCCTGGTCGCAGATTTTGAATCAATTTGCGGAAGGGCTCGACGCTATTCCTGATCAGAGAAGCGCCGAAATTCTTGTTTTGAAATCCAGTCTAGACAACCCGACCTCGTCCCGTGACGAGGACGCGCTCGAGGGGCTGGCCGAGGCGATCCGGCCGCAGGTGACGGCTCAGGTCTCACCGCAGGTGACGGCCCAGGTTTCGCCGCAGGCGACGCCCCATGCCTCGGCGGCGGCCTCCGCCTCGGCTCAGTACGCCGCGCAATATGCGGCGGCGGCCGAGCTGGACCCGGCCTCCGGCGAGGACCTCGCCGACTGGACGACCACCCTCGACATCATCAACGGCATGGCCGGCTACGCCGACGAGCAGCGCTCGCGGGTGAAGGAACAGGCCAAGTCGTACAAGGAGACCCTGCAGGACCTGCAGAAGGAACTCCGCGACGTCCACCAGCGCCTGCGCCTCTTCGAGAAGCAAGCCGCCGAGACGCAGCTCCAGGCCGATGCCCGGGTGCAGCGGATCCAGGCCGAGGCCGACGCCCAGGTTCAGGAGATCCGGCTCGCCGCCGAGGCGCAGATCCGCTCGATCCGCAACGAGGCCGACGGCCGCGTGAAGATCGCCGAGGAGAAGACCCGCGCCGCCAACCTGCGCGCCGTGACCGCCGAGAAGTGGTTGCAGCGCATCGACAACGCCGCCAAGAACCTTCTGACCGGCGTCCATACCGGCGTCTGAGCCGTCGCTCTCACCGTGCCCGGCCCGCGCCGGGGACCAACGCAACAGGGACGAAACGGGACCGGGACCGATGGACGACCACAGCTACGATCAGAACCCCACGGTCAGCTCCCTCATGGACAAGGGCAAGAAGTTCGCGAACGCCGAGCAGGTGAAAAAGATCCTGCTGCTGAACACGGCCGGAAAGACGTCCGAGCGGGGCGCCCTCGACGGGTTCCCGAGCTCCGACAAGATGGCCAGCCTGCTGGAGCGGGTCCGCGACGCGGCGAGCTACATCCGCGACGTCGAGGACCGCGCTCAGGAGCAGGAGTTCCGCACCCAGGAACTGCTCGACCAAGTGCGCTCCGACATGCAGGTCGCCCGTAGCCAAGTGCAGGCGGCCGAGCAGCGTGCGCGGGACATCCAGGCCCAGGCCAACGCCCTGATCAAGGCCGCCGAGGACCGTGCCCGGGTCGCCGAGGAGCGGGCCGAGAACGCCGAGGGCTGGCTGCGCCGCGTCGCCGAGGCGATCGAGTCCGAGTTCGCGCCGGGTTCGGACGAAGCCGCCGCGATCCGTTCCAGCATCGGCCGCGCCGCCGTGGCGTGACGGTCCGCGGGGACAGGGGGCCGTCATGCCAGGGATAGACGAAGGATTCTGGGACCAGCTCGACGCCCGCATCGCCGCCACCATCGTCCGGGTGCCGCGGCACCGGTCTCCGCAGGGCTCCTCGAACACGGGACGGGTCTCGCGGCCCGCGCCGACGATCGAGATGCAGGCGGACCGGCACGAAGTCTCGGACTGGACGGGGCTCGTTGAGACGATCTCGGCGGCCGGCGCCGCCGCGCAGGTGCAAGACGAGCGCCTGCGCCAGCAGAACGCCGCCTATGAGGCGCTGGCGAGCGACCTGAAGCGCGCCCTCGACGACGTCGAGCGCTACAAGGGCCTCGTCGCCCAGGCCCAGGCCCAGGTCGATACGAAGGCCCGCGAGATCCAGGCCCTGGCGGAGGCGCGGATCAATGCGATCCAGGCCCGCGCCGATGCCCGCGTCCAGCGGGCCGAGGAGCGCGCCCAGGCCGCCGACCAGCGCGTCGGCGCGGTCGAGGATTGGCTCACCACCGTCGAGGAGGCGAGCCGGAACCTCCTGCCCAACACGGCCCGCGCGCCGATCGCCAAGGCCTCCTGAGCGTCGGGCCGGGGAGCCTGAGCGGCCCCCTGTCCCGACCTGTTTTCCGGCCAGACTTCGAGGCGGCCTCAGGCCTCGCCGGAGCGCGGCAGGCGGCCCTCGATCGGGTAGGCCGGGTCGTTGTAGCCGGGGGTCGAGGGGTGGCCGACCGCGACGTGCGAATCCACCAGCGCCTCGTCCTCGGCCGTGAAGCGGTAGTCGAGGGCGCCGACATATTCCTCCCACTGCGCCAGGGTGCGCGGCCCGGCGATCACGCCCGTGATCAGACGGTTGTTGAGCACCCAGGCCGTGGCGAACTGCCCGGCGCTGATGCCCCGCGCCTGCGCATGGTCCCGGAACAGCCGGGCGATCCGCAGGGATTCCGGGCGCCATTCCGTCTGCATCATGCGCTTGTCGGCCCGTCCGGCGCGGCTCTCCTCCGGCGGCGGGGCATCGGGATCGTACTTGCCGGTGAGGACGCCGCGCGCCAGCGGCGAATACGGGAAGACCCCGAGCCCGTAATGGGCGCAGGCTGGCAGGTGCTCGGTCTCCGGCATCCGGTTGAAGGCGTTGTAATAGGGCTGGCTCACCACCGGCCGGTCGATGCCGGCCTCGTCGCAGAGGCGGCAGATCTCCGCGACGCGCCACGCGCGATGGTTCGAGACGCCGAAATGGCGGATCTTGCCGGCCCTCACGAGGTCGGCCATCGCCCGAACGGTCTCGGAGAGCGGCGTGCCGTGATCCTCCTTGTGGAGGTAGTAGATGTCGATGAAGTCGGTGCCGAGCCGGCGCAGGCTGTCCTCGACCTCCTTCATGATGTGTACGCGCGACAAGCCGCTTTCCTGCGGCCCGGTGCCGACCGGCGTCGCGACCTTCGTCGCCAGCACCCAGGCATGGCGGTCGGCGGCGATGAGGCGGCCAGTGACCTCCTCGGAGCGGCCATCGGTGTAGACGTTGGCCGTGTCGATGAAATTCACCCCCGCCTCGCGGGCATGGGAGACGATCCGCCCGGCATCGGCCTCTTCGGTGGGGCCGCCGAACATCATCGTGCCGAGGCAGATCGGCGAGACCTTGAGGCCGGAACGGCCGAGATTGCGGTACTGCATGACGGGATGGATCCTCTGCACGCGATCCCGTCCAATGTCGGCCGCGACCTTGTGTCGTCAACCGGCCTCGGGCGTAACCGGAGGCGTCGGCGCGGCGAACTGACCCGTGAGGGGACGGAATGGCCGCCACGCCGTTACCGTCTCCGTGTCCCATAGACCGATCCCCATGACCCGCACCGCCATCCCGGATTCCCGCCCGGCCTCCCGCCCGGCACCCAGGCCCTGGCCCTGGCTCGACAGGGCGGGCCGTCTGTCCTGGCTGAAGCTCGTCCTGTTCCTGGCCTGTCTCGCGCCGGCCTGCGAACTCGCCGTCGCCTATCGGCTCGACGCGCTGGGGGCGAAGCCCGTCACCGCGCTGATCCACGGGACCGGCGAATGGGCGGTGCGCTTCCTGCTCGCGAGCCTCGCCATCACGCCCCTGCGGCGCATCGCCGATTGGCCGAAGCTGATCCTGGTGCGGCGGATGCTCGGCGTGACCGCCATGGCTTACGCGCTGGGCCACCTCGCCCTCTACGTGGCGGACCAGAATTTCGACCTCGCCAAGGTCGTGTCGGAGATCGCCCTGCGGATCTACCTGACGATCGGCTTCGTCGCCCTGGCCGGGCTGATCGCGCTCGGCGCCACCTCGACCGATGCCGCGATCCGCAACATGGGGCCGAATTGGCACCGGCTGCACCGGCTCGTCTACACGATCACGGTGCTGGGCCTCGTCCACTACTTCCTGCAGGCGAAGATCGACGTCTCCGCGCCGGTCTTCTGGACGGGCGTGTTCCTGCTGCTGATGGGCTGGCGGATCATGCGCAAGTTCCGCCTGCCCGAGCGGCCCTGGGCGCTGCTTCTGCTCGCCCTCGCCGCCGCGCTGCTGACGGCGGGGCTGGAGGCGGCGTGGTACGGGCTCGCCAGCGGCGTGCCGGCGAGCCTCGTCCTGGCGGCGAATCTCGACTTCTCCGGCCCGATCCGGCCCGCATGGTGGGTGCTCGCTGTGGGCCTCGCCCTGCCGGTCACGGCCCTGGTGCGGACCTCGCGCGCGGCGCCTCGCCTCCGGGGTGCGACCCCGCGCTTGTCGCCGCGCGGCTGATGCCGCAGAACCCGCCGGCCCCCGCCCTCTCGGCGGGGCGATGGCGGAGTGTTTGGGATGACGCGCGGCCTGCTTCTCCTCCTCGCGGGCGCCCTGTGGCCCGCTGCGGCGCTGGCGGCGCCCGCCGCCAAGCCCCCCGCCAAGCCGCCCTCGGCGCCGGTCCAGGCAGCCCCCCCGCCGGTCGCGACGCCCTGCACGGTTCCGGTGCCACCCCCGGTCGGCGAGCGGCCCGCCAAGCCGGCCCTGCCGCCGAAACCGGCCTGCTTGGAGGCGAAGGAGGGCTGCCCCGGCTGGGAGGCCTACAGCTACAACGATGCGGTGAAGGCCTATAACACCCAGGCCCAGGCGTTCCGGCCCCTGGCCGAGGCCTATCTCCAGAAGCTCAACGCCTATGTGAAGGCGAGTTCGGCCTACGCCCAGTGCGAAGCCGAGGCGATGCAGAAGTAGACGAGCGCCGGCCGCCCCACGACGGAGCGGCCGGCGCCTTCACATCAGGAGGCCTTCGGGAAGGCGTTCGCGTAGGAGCCGGAGTTCGACCACCCATGCGAGCCCGCGCCCGTATGGCTCGACGAGTCCTGGTGCCCGTCCGAAACCTTGGTCGACCAGTTGTCGCCGCTCTGCTCGACGACGTGCTGCGGGATGCTGGCGAAGTCGAACAAGGTGTCCTGCGGCAGCGTCACCGACGCCGGGTTCGCGATCTGCGGGACCTTGCTCACGATCGAATCCAGGTTGCCGAGCGAGGCGACGTCTTTGACGAAATCGTCAAAGGACGGGATCGTCACGTCCGACGGCAGGTACTGCGCGACATGCGCCAGATCTTCCTGGACATGATTGTAGATCGACTCGAGGCTCGAGTCGAAGTCAAAACCGAAGCTCATGGAAAACCCCTTATCTTGCTGGCCGGCTGTGCATGTATTGCTCAAGCACATGCCGGCAATAATGAGCCGACGAATAAATATCTGTCGGCGATATCAATTATTTTAGCAGCTCGAAGAGAGTCAATACGCGAGCAATCTTCGTTTCCAGCCGTATTGTTGGGTTAATATCTTTCCCACGACTTCAATATAGACCATCGCGCCGCCCGGTTCTGAATAATATTCCTCGCAATACTGCGACAGAAAATCAGATACGGGCTGGCGCCTTCTTCAGTGCAGCGGCAAAGGCCTTGAGCTGGCGGTTGAGGTCGGCGAGCTCGTTGAGGGCGATGGTCTTGTGACCATCGCGGACCGCGCGCTCGATATCCTCGACCTGCGAGGCGACGAGGCGGCGGAGTGCGGTGGCGACTTGTTCACGGGTCATCGGTCGAGCGTCTTCGCGGAGAATCGGGAGGACGGCCGGACGGGCGGCCAGGCACCTCCCGGTGATAGGCGGGTAGGCTTAACTGTTCGTGTCGCGAAGGTCCTCGTTCCCCTGTTACCGGCTGCCCGGACGGTCCCGCATCTCGTCCTGGCGCATCGGCATCGCATCGATGGTGGCGAACAGGGTCTGAGGCGGGATCGGTTCTTCGGACACGAGCTTCGCCCCGCCATCCTTGCCGATCAGCACGGCGCGGAAGGCCTCCGGCGGCAGGCGCAGTCGCTTGCGCAGGGCCGTCGCCTCCGGCCCCTTGCCCACCGCCTCCATCACCACGAGGTTCCGTTCGGCGAGCCCGTCCCGCACCGGCCCGAGGGCGGCGCGCTGAGCCTTCAGGCCGGCATCGTCCGGCCCCGGCGCCGAGACTACGAGGATGCGCGCGCGCCAGCGCTGGGCGGTTAGGGGATCGCGGGCCGCCGAGGCTCCGAAGGCCAGGGCCGCCAGACAGAGGCCGGCCACGAACGCGCGCATTCCCGTTCTCCCATCGCAGGACTGGCCCAACGCGCGCGCGCCCCGCTCGTTGCGGTTTGCCCTGAAGGGCGGGACGCCCCAGATCCGGGGTCCGATCCACACCCGACCACGGGGTCCCCGCATGGCCGCCATGAACCGCCGCATCGTCCTGGCCTCCCGCCCGCACGGTGAGCCGAAGCCCGACGATTTCCGCCTGGAAGAGGTGCCGATCCCCGAGCCGGGTCCGGGGCAGGTGCTGCTTCGGACGAAATGGCTCTCCCTCGATCCGTACATGCGCGGCCGCATGAGCGCGGCGAAATCCTATGCCGCGCCGGTGGAGATCGGCGCGCCGATCACCGCCGAGACAGTCGGCGAGGTCGTGGCCTCGAACCATCCCGACTACAGGGTCGGCGAGTTGCTCACCGCCTTCGCCGGCTGGCAGGAATACTTCGTCACGGACGGCAAGGGCTCCCGCCGGATCGACCCCGCCGAGGCCCCGCCCTCGACGGCGCTGGGCGTCCTCGGGATGCCGGGCATGACGGCCTATACGGGCCTGCTCAACATCGGCCAGCCGAAGGCGGGCGAGACCGTCGTGGTCGCCGCCGCGACGGGGCCGGTGGGCTCCATGGTCGGGCAGATCGCCCGGCTGAAGGGCGCGCGGGCGGTGGGCATCGCGGGCGGGCCGGACAAGTGCCGCTACCTCACCGAGGAACTCGGCTTCGACGCCGCCATCGACCACCGCGCCCCGGACTTCGCCGACGCCCTGGCCCGCGCCTGCCCCAAGGGCATCGACGTCTATTTCGAGAATGTCGGCGGGGCCGTGTTCGACGCGGTGCTGCCGCTCCTCAACGATTTCGCCCGCCTGCCGGTCTGCGGGCTCGTCTCGGCCTACAACGCCACCGAGGTCCCCCCCGGCCCGGACCGCCAGCCGGCGCTGATGCGCATGGTGCTGACCAAGCGCCTGCGCATCCAGGGCTTCATCGTCTGGGACTTCGCGTCCCAGGCCGACGAGTTCCGCCGGGAGGTCGGCGCGTGGATCAAGGACGGCCGCGTGCAGTACCGCGAGGACGTGGTCGAGGGGCTGGAGAAGGCGCCTGAGGCCTTCATCGGGATGCTCAAGGGCCGCAACTTCGGCAAGCTCGTGGTCCGCGTCTCGCCCTGACGCGCGGCGCCGCGGCGGATTCCCCCTCCGGGATGCCGCCGCGGCGCGATTTTCTTCGCCGCGCGGCCAAAGCGGCGATAGTATTCTTCTCAATATCCATTGCGCAAAAGGTAAGTGCGGCGAAGAGTTAGGCTGCCCAACGAGGGCTCCGGCGAGGCTATTTCTGCCTTTTGCCGCTAAGCCGGAAATATCCTCTGGCTCGAAGGCGATCTTTGAAAAGGCATTTCATTGACGGGGATGCCGCCCGGCGCCACCCTTGATGGCGACACCTTGGCTTGCCCGGCGCGGAATACGCGCCGTCGCGGCCAGAGCCACCGGAAAGATCCCGCGATGACCCGTCCGAGACTCGTCGGCCTGAGCGCGAACGTCCAGCGCCCGTCCAAGACACGCACCCTTGTCGACCTGATCGTCCGCGAGGCCGCCGCACGCGGCCCGGTCGAGACCCGCGTGTTCGACTTCGTGGATGCCGGCACCGGCCTCGGCGCCGCCTGGACGCGGGACCAGCTCTCCCTCCCCGCCCGACGGCTGGTGGAGGCCATCGAGGAGGCGGACGGGCTGGTCGTCGGCTCGCCGGTCTACAAGGGCAGCTATACCGGCCTGTTCAAGCACCTGTTCGATCTGGTCGATCCGGCCGCCCTGGTGGGCAAGCCGGTCGCCATCGCCGCGACGGGCGGCGGCGCCCGGCACGCGCTGGTGGTGGAACATGCGTTCCGGCCGCTCTTCGGCTTCTTCGGCGCCCTGCAGGTGCCGGTGACGGTCTATGCTTCGGATGCCGAGTTCACCGACGGCGCCCTGACCGACCAGGGGGTGCGCGAGCGCGTCGGGCTCGCGGGGGGCCTCCTCGCCGACCTGCTGGCGCACCGGGCGGCGGCGAACGCCCCGCTCCCCCTCGCCGCGTCCCGGTGAGCGCCATGACCCTGCACAGGCGCACCCTCCTCGCCGGCCTCGCCGCCCTGCCCACCCTCAACGTCGCCCGTGCGGCGGAACCGGGGGTGCTGCGCATCGGCTACCAGAAGAACGGCATCCTCGTCGTCGCCAAGCAGCAGCGGGCGATCGAGGCGGCCGTCGAGCCCCTGGGCCACAGGGTCAGCTGGGTCGAGTTCTCCTTCGGGCCGCCGCTCCTCGAAGCGCTGTCGCTCGACGGGATCGATTTCGGCCAGACCGGCGACGCGCCGCCGATCTTCGCGCAGGCCGCGAGATCCACCCTCGTCTACGCCGCCGCGCAGGAATCGGGCGGCTCCGGCTCCGGCATCCTGCTGCCCAAGGGCTCGACCCTCAAAAGCCTCGCGGAGCTGAAGGGCAAGCGCGTCGCCTTCGCGAAGGCCTCGAGCGCCCACAACCTTACCGTGGCGGCCCTGGAGAAGGCCGGGCTGACCTATGCCGACATCGAGCCCGTGACGCTCGCCCCCGCCGACGCGGCCGCCGCCTTCGCGCGCGGCAGCATCGATGCCTGGACGATCTGGGACCCCTACTTCGCCATCGCGGAGGCCGGCGAGGGCGTGAGGGTGCTGGCCACCGCCGACGAGATCGCCCCGCAGAACAACTTCTTCCTGGCGAGCCGCGCCCTCGCGGAGCAGCGGTCCGCCGTGCTCTCGGCCGCCATCGCCGCCCTCGGCCGGGTGGCCGCGTGGTGCACCGGGAACAGGGGCGAAGTCGCAGCCCTGCTCTCGGCGGGAACCGGCGTGCCCCTGCCCGCCACACGGCGGGCGGTGGACCGCACCGAGTACGTGATCGGCCCGATGAACCCGCGCGTCATCGCCGCGCAGCAGGCCATCGCCGACCGCTTCCACGCCCTGAAGCTGATCCCCCGCCCGATCCGCGTCGCCGACGCGGTGTGGCAGGCCACCGACCGCAACGGCTGACGACGATGACCCACGCCAAGACCCTGCTTCACGCGTCCGAGGCCGGCCCGAGCCGGCGCCTGCTCCTGTCCGCCAGCCTCGGCCTCGCGGCGTCCCTCACCCTGCGCCCCGCCCGCGCGGCCGGCGGCACGGTGCGGATCGGCTACCAGAAATACGGCTCGCTCGTGCTCCTGAAGGCGCGCGGGACCCTGGAGAAGGTCCTCGAACCGCGCGGCTGGCGGGTGGCGTGGTCCGAGTTCCCGTCAGGCCCGCCGATCATGGAGGCGCTGAACGCCGGGGCCATCGATTTCGGCGTGGCGGGCGAGGCGCCGCCGATCTTCGCGCAGGCCGCGAGTTCCGAGCTTCGCTACGTCGGCGCGGAGCCGCCGGCCCCGCGCAGCGAGGCGATCCTCGTGCCGAAGGACAGCCCTTTGAAGAGCGTCGCCGACCTGCGCGGCAAGACGGTGGCCTTCAACAAGGGATCCAACGTCCACTTCCTGCTGGTGCGGGCGCTGGAGGCGGCGGGCGTGCCCTACGGCGCCATCACCACCGCCTACCTGTCGCCCTCCGATGCCAACGCCGCCTTCGTGCGCGGATCGGTGGATGGCTGGGCGATCTGGGACCCGTATTTCGCCGCCGCCGAGGCCGCCACGGGCGCCCGGATCCTGGCGGATGGGACAGGCCTTGCCCCGAACCGGCTGTTCTACCTTTCCCGGCGCGGCTTCGTGGATGCGGAGCCCGAGATCGTCCAGACGATCCTCAAGGCGGTGGGCGAGATCGACGACTGGGCCGCCGGCCACGCGGAGAGCGTCGCGGCCGAACTCGCGCCCTCGGTCGGCATCCCCGCGCCGATCCTGACGGTCGCCCTCGGCCGGCTCGCCTATGGCGTCGCGCCCCTCGATCCGGCGGCGATCGACGACCAGCAGCGGATCGCCGACACGTTCCACGGCCTCGGCCTGCTGCCGAAGCCGATCCGCGTCGCTGACGCGGTGTGGCCCCGCCCGGACAAGGCCTGATTGCCGATGGCCCGCACCTTCACCCTCCCCCGCCTGCGCGACGCGACGGTTCCCTGGCTGCTGCCGGCGGCGCTGCTCGTCGGCTGGCAGGCCGCCGTCTCCACCGGCCTCGTCTCGAACCGCGTCATGCCGGCCCCCCTCGACGTGGTCCGCGCCGGCTACGAGGCCGCGCGGACGGGCGAACTCTGGACCAATCTCGGGGTCAGCACCCTGCGCGCGCTGGCGGGCTTCACCATCGGCGGCGGCATCGGCTTCGCGCTGGGCCTCGCCAACGGGCTGTCGCGCCTGTCCGAGACCCTCACCGACACCTCCGTGCAGATGGTGCGCAACGTGCCCCACCTGTCGCTGATCCCCCTGGTGATCCTGTGGTTCGGCATCGGCGAGGAGGCGAAGCTGTTCCTCGTGGCGCTCGGCGTGTTCTTCCCGATCTACGCCAACACGCTGCACGGCATCCGCTCGGTGGACCCGGCGCTGGTGGAGATGGGCCGGGTCTACGGCATGTCCCGCGCGGAGCTGTTCCGCCGGGTGGTGCTGCCCGGCGCCCTGCCCTCGATCTTCGTGGGCCTGCGCTACGCGCTCGGCATCATGTGGCTGACGCTGATCGTCGCCGAGACGATCTCGGCCTCCTCCGGCCTCGGCTACATGGCGATGCAGGCGCGCGAGTTCATGCTCGTGGACGTCGTGGTGCTGGCGATCCTTATCTACGCGGCGCTGGGCAAGCTCGCGGACACCCTCACCCGGGCGCTGGAGCGCAGCTGCCTGTCCTGGAACCCCGCCTACAGGAGCGCCTGATGCTGCTCGACGCCGTGAGCCGGGACACGCTCCCTCCCGCCGCCCCGACTATCACCCGCGCGGCGCCCCCTCCCCGGCCCGCCGGGCGGGGGCTCTCCGTCACCGTGAACGGCCTGCACAAGAGCTTCGACGGGAACCCCGTCATCGCCGGGCTCGACCTGTTCCTGCCGGCCGGCAGCTTCACGGCCATCGTCGGCCGCTCCGGCTGCGGCAAGAGCACCCTGCTGCGCACGATCCTCGGATTGGAGCGCCCCAGCGCCGGCCGCGTCACCGTCGAGGCGCCCTCGGCCGCCTCGCCCCGCGCGGTCCCGCCGAAGCGCATCATGTTCCAGGAGCCGCGTCTGCTCCCCTGGGCGAGCGTGCTCGACAACGTCGCCGTGGGCCTGACCGGGCTCGGCACCCGCGCGGAGCGGCGCGACCGGGCGCGGGCGGCGCTCGCCGAAGTCGGCCTCGCGGACAAGGCGGGGCAATGGCCCGCGACCCTCTCCGGCGGGCAGCGCCAGCGCGTCGCCCTGGCCCGCGCCCTGGTGAGCGGGCCGGGCCTGCTCGCCCTGGACGAGCCGCTGGGCGCCCTCGACGCCCTGACGCGGATCGGGATGCAGGACCTGATCGAGCGCATCTGGCGCACGCAAGGGTTCACCGCCCTCCTCGTCACCCACGACGTGAGCGAAGCGGTGGCGCTGGCCGACCGCATCCTCGTGATGGAGGGCGGCGGCGTCGCCCTCGACCTGCGGGTCGACGTGCCCCGCCCCCGCCGCCGGGGCGAGCCGGACCTCGCGCGCCTGGAAGGGCGCATCCTCGACCATCTCCTCGGCGCGCCGCAGGCCGCTTGAGCCAAGCCGCCTGAGAAAGGACCAATCCCCATGACCCAACCGCATGACGGGCGCGCCGACGTCCTCTGGTTCCTCCCGACCCATGGCGACGGGCGCTATCTCGGCGCCGCCGAGGGCGCGCGGGAGGTGTCACTCCCCTACCTCCGGCAGATCGCCCAGGCCGCCGACGAGCTCGGCTATTTCGGCGTGCTGCTGCCGACCGGCCGCTCCTGCGAGGATTCGTGGATCGTCGCCTCGGCGCTCGCACCCCTGACGCGGGACCTGCGCTTCCTCGTGGCGGTGCGGCCCGGTTTGCAGGAGCCCTCTGCCGCCGCCCGCATGGCCGCGACCCTCGACCGGATCTCGAACGGCCGCCTGCTCATCAACGTCGTGACCGGTGGCGATCCCGTGGAACTGGCCGGCGACGGCGTGTTCCTCTCGCACGACGAGCGCTACGCGGTGACGGACGAGTTCCTGCACATCTGGCGCGGCCTCGTGGCCGGCGAGACCGTGAGTTACGCGGGGCAGCACCTGCGGGTGGAGAACGGGCGGGTGATCTTCCCCTCCGTCCAGAAGCCCTATCCGCCACTGTATTTCGGCGGCTCCTCGCCCGCCGGCATCGCCGTCGCCGCCGAGCATTGCGACGTCTACCTCACCTGGGGCGAGCCCCCGGCCCAGGTCGCGGAGAAGATCGCGACCGCGAAGGCGGCCGCCGCCGCGAAGGGCAAGACCTTCTCCTACGGCATCCGCCTGCACGTCATCGTCCGCGAGACCGAGGCCGAGGCCTGGGACGCCGCCGAGCGGCTGATCTCGCGCGTGGACGACGCCACCATCGCCAAGGCGCAGGAGACCCTGAAGCGCCAGGATAGCGTCGGCCAGAGCCGCATGATGGCCCTGCACGGGGGCAAGCGCGACAAGCTCGTGGTATCGCCGAACCTCTGGGCCGGCGTCGGGCTGGTGCGTGGCGGGGCGGGCACGGCGCTGGTCGGCTCGGCCGATCAGGTCGCCGACCGCATGAAGGAATACATCGACCTCGGGATCGACCGGTTCATCCTCTCCGGCTACCCGCATCTGGAGGAGGCCTACCGCTTCGCGGAGCTGGTCTTCCCCAAGCTCCCCCTACGCGAGACCACCGGCCGCGCCGCGAGCAAGGCCCGCAACGACGGCCCGTTCGGCGAGATCATCGCCAACGACCTCGTGCCGCAGCGGCAGGTGTCGGCGAGCTAGCGCAGTTTCGGTTTGATCCGGATCACTTGCTTCACCGTCTTTGCGAGCGACAGCGAAGCAATCCAGGGCAGCGGGACCTGAACGGATGTGGCGGATCCCTGGATTGCTTCGCTTCGCTCGCAAAGACGGGAGATGCAGCATGATCTGGGTTTTCCCGAAAACGCGCTAGGACGGGGACCTCCTCCCCTCGCCGTCTTTGCGAGCGACAGCGAAGCAATCCAGGGCAGCGGGCCGCTTTCAGATGTTGCGGCTCCCTGGGTTGCTTCGCTGCGCTCGCAATGACGCGGTTGCGGTCGGGGCGGTGGCAAACCCCCGCCTGCGCCTTTATCTGAAGGTGGCCGCCGCGCCGCCTTCGGATGCCGCCCGTGATCTCGACCCCGCTTGCCGTCCTCGCCTCCGGTGTGATGCTCGCCCTCGTGGCGGCGGGCACGGGCGCGGTCATGCTGCAGCAGGGCTCGTCCTTCAGCCATCCGCGCCGGGTCGGCGGCCCGTTCACCCTCGCCGACCTCGACGGCAAGCCGGTGACGGAGGCGGACCTGAAGGGCAAGCCGACCGCCCTGTTCTTCGGCTTCACCCGCTGCCCGGACGTGTGCCCCACCACCCTCTCGACGCTGACGAACGCGCTCGGCCGGATGGGCAAGGACGGCGACAGGCTCAACGTCGTCTTCGTCACCCTCGACCCTGCCCGCGACACCCCGGACGTGGTGCGCGAGTACCTGACCTCGTTCGATCCGCGCATCCGCGCCCTCACGGGAACGCAGGCCGAGATCGACCGGATGGCCGACCTGTTCCACGTCCATGTGAAGCGCATCGCCGGCCAGGACGGCGACTACACGCTGGAGCACAGCGCGGCCGTCGAACTCTTCGACAGGACGGGGAAGGTCGTCGGCGAGATCGGCTACAACGAGGAGGAGGCCTCCGCCCTCGCCAAGCTGATCACCCTGGCCTTCCCCGGCCAATGCCATCCCGGCGGCGGCGTCAGCCTCTGGGACGGGGCGGCGGATGGGACCTGCCGCCCCTCGTGAGGGCGCGCCTCAGAACGACAGCTTCATCCCCCCGGTGATGGTGCGCGGCGCGCCGGCGTAGATCGAGCCCGTCGTGGTCGCGAGTACGGCCGCCCCGTTCTGGAAGCCGGTCGTCCCGCTGATCGTGTTCGCGAGGTTCTGCGCCGAGGCGACGTAGACCGTGTCGAACAGGTTGCGGACTTCGAGATAGAGGTTCAGCCGCTTGGCGTAGCCGCCGGTCAGCACCGTCTCGTAATGGACGTTGGCGTTGACGATCGTATAGCCCGGCGCCTTCAGCAGGTTCGCGTTGTCGATGTAGAAATCGTCCTGGAAGACGGTCTCCACGAAGGCGCCGAGCCCGGCCAGCGGGCCGGTGGGCACGTCGTAGCCGATCCGCGCCAGAAGCTGATGCGCCGGCACGCCGGGGATGGTGTTGCCGGCCCGGTCGAACGCCCGCGTGAGGCTCCCGGCGCTGATCTGCTCCACGTAGCGCGTGTAGATCTGGTCGTTGAACCCGTAGGCGGCATAGGCCCGCCAGCCGGGGGCGAAGGCCCAATCCGCCCCGAACTCGATGCCGCGATGCTCCGAGGCCGGCGCGTTGAACGTGTAGGCGAGCAGCCCCGCGCCGGGTGATTGCGAGACCAGTTCGTTGCGGAAGAACTCGTAGAAGCCGGTGAGGCTCAAGGTTACGCCCGGCTGCGGGGTCCAGTCCGCGCCGAGGTCGAAGCCCAGATTCTCCTGCGTCTTCAACTGCGTGTTGTTGCCCGGCAGGCCCGCCGGGGTGATGAACAGGTTCGAGGCGGCGGGCGTGGTGTAGCCGGTGGCCGCGCGGGCGCGCAGCTGCCACGCCTCGCTCGCCCGGTAGACGAGGGCCAGTTCCGGCGCCGTGTTCAGGAACTGCCGGTCCGTATTGGCCACGGTACGGGTGATGCCGCTGGCCGCATAGCTGTAGGCGAGGTTGCGGCCGGTGATGCGGGTCGATTCCGCGCTGATCCCGGCCACCGCCGTTAGGCGGTCGGTGACCGCCAGCTCCATCCGCGCGCGCCCGCCGAGATTGTCCTGCACGGCGCTCTGGTCGCCGATCAGCCCCCCGAGGCTCGGGCCGTTATACGGCGCGCGATTGTAGGTCGCGATGCCATTGTCGATGCGGTTGTAGGCGAGCGCCACGTAGCCCACCGCCGGCAGGCCGAACAGGTCGCCGCGCCGGGTCAGGTCGGTGAGGAAGTTCCACGACGGGTACGAGCCGGTCGAGGAGGTCGTGTAGAACGGCTGATTGAAGTTGCGCTCATCGAAGACGAGCTGCGTCCGCCACGTCGTGTCGGCGTCGAAATCGTGCTCGTAGCGCAGGCCCACGATGGTGCGGCGGTCGTTGCGCTGAAGCGAGGCTTCGGTCGCCGTCACCGGCACGGTGCGCCCGAAGGCGCCGTTGACGAAGTAATTGTAGGTCGTGCAGCCCGGCGCCGCATTCAGCGCCGAGGCACAGCCCAATTGGTACGGGTTGATCCCGTATTGCGCCAGGGATGAGCGCGCCGCGAGGTTGGCGTGCAAGTCGTTGTTGATGACCTTCAGGGTGAAGCGGTTGTCCGGCGTCGGGGTGTAGCTCGCCAGCAGGTTGATGGTCTGTGTGTCGTAGGAGGAATGGTCCTGATAGCCGTTCCCGCGCACGTCGCTGGCGAACAGGCTGATCTCGAACGGGCCGCTCACCCCGCCGACCGTGAAGTAGTTCGACAGGTAGCCGAACGAGCCGGCATCGACGCCATACTCGTAGCCGTCGATCTCCCGGCCGGTGCGGGTGCGGAAGGCGATGGCGCCGCCCGTGGCGTAATTGCCGAACAAAGCCGATTGCGGCCCCCGGAACACGTCGATCCGGCTGTAGGCACGCGGATCAGTGATGTCGAACCGCGAGGCGCCGTCCGGCTGGGTGACGATGAACCCGTCCTCCAGCACGACCTTGTTCTTGATGACGCCGGTCGAGCGGGCGTTGTTGCCGCGGATCGAGACGATGACGTCCCGCGCGCCGTTGCCCTGGCGCACGGTCACGCCGGGGCTGTTGATCAGCACCGAGCCGATGCTCGTCGCCGGCCGGTCGGCGATGGTGTCCTGGCGACCGATGGCGGTGACGACCTGCCCCACCGGCTGGTCGATCACCACCGAGGAGCTGTTCGGCGGCGCGGCGACGCCGAAGGACCGGACCTTCGCCGGGCCGCCCTCGCCGGTGACGGAGAGTTCGTCCAGCGTCACGGCCTCCTGCGCCCGCGCGGGCGCGGCGCCGACGAGGCAGAAGCCGAGGACGAGCACGGCCGGCGCGGCGCGGCGGACCACGACCCGCCGGAGGGCGAGATCGAGGCCGAGCATCACGAGGATCGCGAGGCCGGTGAGCGGGAACAGGGCGCCGAGCCCGATGACGAGGGCGGTGACGCCCGCCATCACCCGCCTGTCGCGGGGCCAGGGCGGGGCGCCGAGGCTGCCCTTCGGCCGCCGCTTCCACCACATCGTGCCCGCCGTGACGGAGAGCAGGATCGTGGCGAGGCAGAAGGCCAGCATGGCGAACTGGTTCGCCCGACCCCAATACTGGCCGAGATGGATGCCGATCCCGTACTGGATCAGCCGCCCCACGGGGCCGAGTTCCCGGAAGGGCACGTCGACAAGGGGCTTGCCGGAATACTGATCGAGGGAGACCACCCGCTGGCGGGCGACATCCTTCGGATAGACCGCCGCCGCGTAGACGCCCCGCGGCCCCACCGGCAGGGAGAGTTCGTAGCCGCGCGGCATCCCGAGGCGGCCGAGGATCGCGGCGGCCTCGTCGATGCCGATGGGCTTGCCCGCCGCGACCGAGCGCGGAACCGGCGCGTCCTGCATCGTCCATCCGGTGGAGTCGAGCACCTGTCCCATCGGCACGGTCGAGACCGGCTTGCTTGCCCAGAGGATCGTCGGCTGGCCGAGACCGGCGGCGTTCGACCAGTGACGGAGCTGGTCGCCCCACCAGATCGACCAGGGCAGGCCCGTCAGCGCCAGGAAGAGCAGCCCGCCCCCGGCGACGATTCCGGTGACGGCGTGGAGATCCCGCCACCACACCCGGCGGCGGGGCGTGGCGCGGATCGTCACGACCCCGCCCTCCTGCCCGCGCGGCCACCACAGGTAGACGCCGGTGAGCACGAGGATGATCGCGAAGCCGGCGACGATCTCGATGATCCCGTTCGCCAGCGGCCCGAAATAGGCGAGGCTGTGCAGGCGCTTCACCACCGTGAAGAACTCGGAATCCCGGTCCACCGTGTCGAGGACGGTGCCGTCGGCGGGGTCGAGATAGACGAGGATCCGGCGCGGCCCCTCGGCCAGCGTCACCACGGCCGAGGCCTCGGGCCGGGCGGGGTCTGTGTAGGAGACGGGCGTGCCGCCGGGCACGGCCTGCATCGCCTCGAAGATCAGCCGGTCCGGCCCCAGCGGCGTGCCACTGGGCGCCACGATGCTGCGGCTCGCGAACACGGTCGCGTTGATCTCGTCCTTGAAGAGGTACAGCGCCCCCGTCGCGGAGAGGGTGACGAGGAAGGGCAGGCAGAGCAGCCCGGCATAGAAGTGCCAGCGCCAGACGGCGCGATAGATAGCATCGCGCGAGGCGCGCGCGGCCTGCGCGACGCCGAGCGGGCGGGCGCTGCCGGAAAGCGAGAGCGACATGGGAATGGGTCCGTGGCTGAGCGATCGGGGATGGATCGATCAGACGGCGGGCGGACCTCGGGAGGAGACGGCGCGGTTCGGCGGGCCGCGCACCGGCGGCCGTTCGGCGACGCGCCAGACCTGCGCCACGTCGCGGCGGGGCGGGACGACGAGGGCGACGGCCTGCGGGACCGGCGCGACGAGGGGCTGGGCGAGATGGGCCGCGAGGCAGCACAGCTGCTGCGGACAGGGCGTGCCGTCGTCGGTCGGGCCGCCGTCATGGGCGGCGCAGATCACCCCATCGGCATTGAAGACCAGCGGGACGGGCTGGATCGAGACGAGGAAGACCTGAAGCAGCAGGCCGTAAAGCGCGGCCACGGTGATGACCGCGCGGCATCGAGCCGATCGGTCGGAGGGCCTGCGCATGGACCGTAACTAGGCGTGCAAACGCGGCCGCGTCAACACCTTGCGGTGCTTCGCGCGGTCAGCGTTTCCACACGCCGAGGCGCTCGCTGCGGGCATGATCCTCGGCGGCCACGAGTTCGGGGCTCGCCTCCGGGGAGGCCCGGCCGCCGCCGTTGTACAGCACCACCTCCGAGAGGTCGCGCCCGTCCACGGTACAGTTCATGTTCTCGCTGCCCGGCGCCGGCTGGCAGCTCACCGTGCGGCCGCCAATGTAGCGGGCGAGCTCGTCCGCCTGCCCGCCGCGCACCCATTCGACGCCGAACAGGTGCACCAGCTTGCCGCCGACCTTGAGGGTCGCGGTATCGATCACCTGCACCGTGCCGGTGATGGCGTTGGCGGCGGGGGGCGGCGCGTCGGATTCGGGATCGCCCCGGCCGTCGCCCTCGGGCGGCGGGGTCACGTTGTCGGGCACCGAGGGGGCGCGGGCCGCCTGCGCGGGCTGCGCCGGTTCCGGTGCCGTCGCGGGCGGCGTTGCCGGTGCTGCCGGTGCGGGCGTCGGCGCGGGCGTGGGCTCGGCTTGCCGCGCGGCGGGCGCCGTCGTCGTCTGCGGGGAGCGGGGAGCGCTCACGATCACCGCCAGGAGCACCATGGCGCCCGTCGCCACGGCAGCGGCGCCGAGCCAGAACCGGCCGCGATGCCCGTCCGCGTCGCCGGCGGTGACGCTCTCGCGCAGGGAGCCGAGACGCTCGCTCAGCACCTCGCGGACATTGCCGCCCGGCTCGCCGTCCCGGCGAAGGCGCCCCTTCAGTGAGGAGAAGGCGCCGGCCGCAGAGCGCGCGAGCGCCCGACCCTGGACCGAGGATTGCTCAGCGAGCGAGCGCGCCCGCACCGATTGCGAGCCGATGAAGCGCGCCGTGGCGGCCCGCATCTCCTGGGCCTGCGTCGCAAGGGCGGATTCGGTCGGCTTGGCCTCCGGCTCGGGAACCGAGTCCGGCTCGGGGGCCAGGAACAGGCCGGGATTCTTCGCGCGCTGCTCGGCGATGAGGTCGGCCAGGGTGAAGGGACGCGGCGCGGCGCCCTCCCCCGCCGCGTGAACGCGCGGGGCGCCGTTCCGGTCGAGGACGCGATAGCCGGGTGCTCCGGCCTGCGGCTCCAGGGCCGCCTGGAGGATCAGGAGCAGGGTGCGCTCGGCCACCGGATGCGGCCGGGCCTTGCGGACCTCGGCGAGAACCATCTCGCGCAGGGCGGCGCGCTCCGGGGCGTCGAGCCGGGGATGCGCCGACGCCGTCTCCTGATCCGCCGCGACTGTCGAAGCCGTCATCCGCCCCTGCCTGCTGCTCCCGCCGGCCGGGAGGGCCGCCGGGGAACGATGGGTGGCTCTTAGCCCCTGCCTGCGGACGGGGCCAGGGTCTCGGCCCGCTCCTGGCCGGACCCGTCGCGGTGCAGCACCCGTCCGCTCTCGGCCACGATGACCGGGCGCTGGCCGGCGAAGCTCACTTCGAGCACCAGCTCCGACGCGCCCCGCGACACCGCGCCCCGCTGCGGGTTGGCGGCGCGGAAATCGACGATGGCGCGCACGATGCAGGTCGCCCCGTCCGGGGTGCAGCGGGTGCTGAAGGCGCGGGCCGCGTAGCGGCGCTCCGGCCAGCGCCGCACGAAGCCGCGCTTCTCATCGAGCAGCCCGGCGAGCGTGGTCGGGCGGCCGTAGAAGCGGACGCGGGTGCCGTAGAAGCGCGGCGTCGCGCCGACCATCGCCTCGCCGGGCGAGGAGACCACCGAGAGGTAATCCATCGCCAATGCCTGGGCGGCCTCGACCCGTCCGGCGGGCGCGGGAACCTGCGCGACGGGCGCGGGCGCCATGGCGGGGGTGTTGGCGAGGCGCGCCGCGCGGCGGGCGTGGCGGGGGTGCGGCGCCGGGCGCTCGGCCTCGGCCTGGCGCACCTCCCGCTTGTGCTTGGGGGCCGGCGCGGCGGCGGCCTTGGTCGGCGGGGCCGCCGGGGGGGCGACCTTGGCCGGCGCCTCGACCGCCGGGGCGGGCGTCGGCGCGGCGGGGGCGGCCTTCGGTGGATCGACCCAGGCGCGCGGATCGGCCGAGGCCGGCAGCGCGAGCAGGGGCAGCACGAGCCCGAGGGCCGTGGCGAGGGGGCGGAACGGAATGGAGGAGGCGCGCATGGGATCGGCCCGACCGAGGCGAAGGGGAGGCACTTGGGGAAAAACGCGCCCGGGGGCCACATGGGTTCCGGGCGGAGTTCAGGCATCGCAGGTGACGGCGCGACTCACCAGAGGTGAATTCCGGGGATGATGGGGTTGAGTTCACACGTCTGACGCCCAAGTGCCGAAAAACAACACTCGGGACGGCGGCCGGCAGAGAGCGATGCAGAACCCCATGACGGCCATCCGATGAGCGCGCAGACACGTCGGGCGCTGCTGTGCTGCAACGCCAAGGCCCGCAACGGCGGCTTTTCCCTGGACGAGGTGCGCCGCATCCTCCGGGCGGGCGGCATCGAGCCCATCGATCCGCCGAGCGAGGGCGATGCCTGCGCCGCCATCCGGGCGCTGGCAAGCGAGGTCGATCTCGTCATCCTCGGCGGGGGCGACGGCACCATGAACGCCGCCGCCGAGGCCCTGGTGGAGACCGGCCTGCCCCTGGCCATCCTGCCGCTCGGCACGGCCAACGACCTCGCCCGGTCGCTCGGCCTGCCCCTCGATCCACTGGCCGCCGCGCGATTCATCCCGACATCGCAGGCCCAGCCGGTCGATCTGGGGTGGGTCAACGGCCATTATTACTTCAACGTCGCGAGCATCGGCTTCTCGGCCGAACTCGCGGGCGAACTCACCTCGGAGGCGAAGAAGCGCTTCGGCGTGTTCGGCTACGCCGTCGCCGCCGTGCGGGTGCTGCGCCGGGTGCGCCCCTTCGGCGTCACCATCGAGCACGACGGCACGGTGGAGAAGGTCACGACCATCCAGGTGTCCGTCGGCAACGGCCGCCATTACGGCGGCGGCATGACGGTGGAGGAGGGCGCGACCGTCGATGACGGCAACCTCGATTTCTACAGCCTCGAGGTCGCCCATTGGTGGCGCCTCCTCGCCCTGCTCCCGTCCTTGCGGAAGGGGACGCACGGCAAGGCGGCGGATGTGCGCGCGTTCAAGACGCGGGAAATCCGCCTGACCACGCGCAAGCCCCGGCCGATCAACACGGACGGCGAATTGACCACGCAAACCCCGGCGCATTTCAAGGTGATGCCGAAGATCCTGCGGATCCACGCGCCGCCGGCCGCCCAACGGAGCTGACCGACGTGAACGACCTCATGCAGCTGGCGGCGGACCCGTCCGCCTGGGCGGCGCTGGCCACCCTCGTGGTGATGGAGGTGGTGCTCGGCGTCGACAACCTGATCTTCATCTCGATCCTGACGAACAAGCTGCCGGCGGACCGCCAGACCAGCGCCCGGCGCATCGGCATCGGCCTCGCCCTCGGCCTGCGGCTGGCGCTGCTCGGCGCGGTGGCCTTCATCGTCCACCTGAAGGAGCCGGTTTTCTCGGTCTTCGGGCAGGGCTTCTCCTGGCGCGACATCATCCTGATCGCGGGCGGCCTCTTCCTCCTGTGGAAGGCCACCAAGGAGATCCATCACACCGTCGATCCCGAGCCCGACGCGACCGACGGCAAGGGCGGCTCGATCGGCTTCGCGGCGGCGATCGGCCAGATCCTGCTGCTCGACCTCGTCTTCTCCGTCGATTCCATCATCACCGCCGTGGGCATGACCGATCACGTGCCGATCATGATGATCGCCGTGGTGGCGGCGGTGACGGTGATGCTGGTGGCGGCCGATCCGCTCTCCGCCTTCATCGCGAAGAACCCGACCGTGGTGATGCTGGCGCTCGGCTTCCTCATCATGATCGGCATGACGCTGATCGCGGAAGGCTTCGGCGCCCATGTGCCCAAGGGCTACATCTACACCGCCATGGCCTTCTCGGCGGCGGTGGAGGGCCTCAACATGCTGGCCCGGCGCCGCCGCAAGGCGGCGGCGCATTGAGGCGGGGCCGGCTCAGCCGGCCGCCGCCCGCAGGGCCGGGGTCTGGGCCGGCGTGTGGCCGTAGAGACCCCGGTGCTTGGCATCGGGCGCGAGGCGGTCGGTCAGGCCGATCACCGTCTCGGCGGCGCCCAGCAGCAGCGCGCCGCCGGGGGCGAGGCTGTGCCCGAACCGTGCCAGGATCTCGGACTTGGTCGGCGCGTCGAAATAGATGAGCACGTTGCGGCAGAAGATGACGTCGAACGTGCCGAGCCCCTCGTAGCCTTGCAGCAGGTTGAACTGCCGGAACTCCACCATCGAGCGCAGCGAGGCGGCGATCTGCCATTGCTCGCCGATCTGGGTGAAGTACTTCAGCAGCCACTGCACCGGCAGGCCGCGCTGGACCTCGAACTGGCTGTAGAGCCCGAGCTTGGCCTTCTCGATCACCTCGCTGGAGATGTCGGTGGCCACGAGGTCTACCTGCCAGCCGGCGAGCTTGGCGCCCGCCTCCTGCAGCAGCATGGCGATGGAATAGGGCTCCTGCCCCGTCGAGGCCGCCGCGCACCAGATCCGCAGCCGCCGACGCGCGGCGTTGCGGGCGAGCGCCTCCGGCAGCACCACGTCCCGGAACAGGTCGAAGGGCAGCCGGTCGCGGAAGAAGAAGGTCTCGTTCGTGGTCATGGCCTCGACCACGGCGCGCTCGATGGCGGTGTCGTGGCTGACCTTCAGGCTGCCGATCAGGTCGCGTAGGGTCGCGAAGTTGAAGCGGCGGCAGACCGGCGCGAGCCGGCTCTCCACGAGGTACCGCTTCTCGGCGGTGAGGGCGAGCCCGGAGCGCTGCTTGAGATACGCGCGGAGGAACTCGAAATCGAGCTCTGTCATGCCGGTTGACCCGTGATCATGGCCCGGAGCGCCGGGCCGATCTCGGGCAAGGGCAGGATGGCCTCGGCGAGGCCGGCGCGGGCGACGCTGCCCGGCATGCCCCACACGGTGCTGGTGGCTTCGTCCTGGGCGAGCACAGGGCCGCCCGCCTCCACCAGGGCACGGGCGCCGTTGGTGCCGTCCGAGCCCATGCCGGTGAGGATCACCGAGGCGGTCGCCGCGCCGAAGATCGCCGCCGCGTCCTTGAACAGCACGTCCACCGCCGGGCGGCAGAAATTCACCGGAGCGCCGTCGTTGAGCTTGATCACCGCGCCGCCGGCCACCGCCGCGAGGCCCATGTGGCGCCCGCCGGGGGCGACGTAGATCCGGCCCGGCTCGAGGCGCTCGTCGGCCTTGCCCTCGGCGGCCGGGAGGCCGACCCGCGCCGAGAGGTGCTCGGCGAACACCGCCGTGAAGACCGGCGGCATGTGCTGCACGATGAGCGTCGGCACCCGCCTCAGGGCCGCCGCGCCGATGCCGGCCAGGGCCTCGCCCACGGCGCGCGGACCGCCGGTCGAGGAGCCGATCAGCAGGACGCGGGGGGTGGTCGTCACACGGGCGCGGGGCCGCAGCACGACGGGCGCGGCGGGCTTGGCCGCCGCGACGGGCGCGGCCTGGACCGGCGCGGACGCCAGCGCCGGGCTGGCGACGGGGCGACGGCCCCGCGCACGGGCGGCGCCGAAGACGCGGACGCGCTCGATCAGGTCGGTGCGGAAGGCGTCGGAGGTGGTGACACCCCGGTTGCTCTCGGGCTTGGCGATGTAATCCACCGCGCCGAGGGCGAGGCATTTCAGGGAGATGTCGGCGTTGCGCGTGGTCAGCGTCGACATCATCACGACCTGGAGGGTCGGGCTCGCCGCGAGCATGCGCGGCAGCGCTTCCGTGCCGTCGAGTTCGGGCATGTCGATGTCGAGGAGCACCACGTCCGGATCGTGGCGGGACATCATCTCCAGGGCGATCTTGCCGTTCGAGGCGGTGCCGACGAGCTGGAACCCGGCCTCGGTGATCCAGCGGGCGACGAGGCCGCGCACCACAGCCGAATCGTCGGCGATCAACACGCGGACGGGGCTCCCCGGCGTCGAGGCTGGCATGCGCGGCGCCGCCGCCGCAGGACTGGAAGCCATCACCTTGTCCTCTCCCCTCGCCGGCTCGTGCCGGATTCCGGAGGCGCCGCGCCTCGCCCGGAAACGCGGGAGGTCGGCGGCGGCCACCCCGGGCCCGATACAGCGCGAATATTCAAGACTAAGAGTAAGTGATTAAATAAGATTGGACGCGGCTTTCGTCGAAAGCCCGACCTGCTCGAGTTTCGCGGTCAATATATCGCGATCAAACGGCTTCATAATGTACTCGTCGGCGCCGCCATGGAGCGCGCGGGCGATGGCGCCGACATCGTTCTCGGTGGTGCAGAAGATGACCTTCGGCTGCCGCCCCGCCTCGCTCTGCCGCAATTCCTGCAGGAAGGCGTAGCCGTCGCGGTTGGGCATGTTCCAATCGAGCAGGATCACGTCCGGCATCGTTTCGGAACAGAGTTCGAGGGCGGTGTCGCCGTCCTCGGCCTCCATGACGACGTAGCCGATATCCTCGATGATCCGCCGGGCGACCTTCCGGATCACGGCGGAATCATCGACGACGAGGCAGGTCGTCTCGCGATGTCTCATGCTGGCCATCGTTACGCCGCCTCAGCACTGCGGGCGCCGCGCGAATCCTTGGCGCCGAAATCGAGGAGCGAATCCACGTCGAGGATGACGAGCAGGCGCCCTTCGAGGCGATGGACGCCGGTCGTCAGGTCGCGCCAGCGGGCGTCGAGATTGATCGGCACGCTCTCGCGCGTCTCGGCGCCGAGCTTCAGCACCTCGCCGACCCCATCCACGATCAGGGCGAAGGTCTCGCCGCCCTGCTCCAGGCCGATGGCCATGCCGCGATCGTTGCCGGTCGCCTCGCCCTCGGTCCGCGCGGCGGCCGGGGCCATGCCGAGCCGGCGGCGCAGGCACAGGGCCGTCACCACCCGCCCGCGCAGGTTCAGGAGCCCGACGATCTCCGGCGGCGCCAGGGGAACGGGCGTCACGCCCGAGGGAACGAACACGTCGTGCACCCGCTCGATGGCGAGGCCGAACAGGACCCCGTCCACATGAACCGTGACGAAGTCCTCGGTGGGACCGGTCTCGGCGCCGTTGGCATTGGCAGCCTTCATCTCACGCACTCCGGGATCCGCTAAAACCGTTCCGATCAGGCCGCGCGGGCCACGCCGTCCTGCGCCTCGGCCTCGTCGGCCGACGCACCGATCTCACCCAGGGCGGCGACGAGGCCGCTCCTGTCGAACTTCGCGACGAGGTCGGTGATGGCGAGGGCGCGGGCGCGCTCCACGGCGTCCGCCCCGACCGAGCCGCTGAGGCCGACCACCGGCATCGCGGCAAGGCGCTCGTCTCCGTTGCGCATGGCGCCGACGAGGTCGAAGCCGCTGCGGCCGGGCATGTCGAGATCGGTCACGACCACGGAGATGCGCTGGTCGGCCTGGAGGGTGGCCAGGGCCTCGTTCGCGCTGCCGGCGGTGACGACCTGGAAGCCCGCCGCCTTCAGCACCGGCGAGAGCATGTCGCGGAAGAAGGCCGAGTCGTCGACGAGGAGCAGGGTCGAGGCCTGCTTCTGCACCTTGCGCGGCCCCCGTGCCCAGTCGTCGTAGGCCATGGGCAGGAAGTGGGCGATGTTGATGATGTCGGTCGCCCGGCCCCGCAGGACCGCCGAGCCGATGAGGTCGGAGCGGTCGGCGGCGATCTCGATGTCGAGGCGCTCCTCCACGATGTCCACGATCTCGTCCACGACGAGGCCCATGGCCCGCTCGCCGTCCGAGAACACGACCAGCGCCTGACGGCCCTCGGTCTTGATCGCGATGCCGTCGTCGGCCGGCACCAGCGGCATCAGGCGACCGCGGTACTGGATGAGCGGACGCCCGCCCAGCCATTCGACCTTCTCGCCCTCGATCTCCTCGAGGCGCGTGACCAGCGACAGCGGCACGGCCTTGAAGCCGCCCCCGCCGCCCTTGAACACGAGGAGCGTGGTGGTCGCCTCGGTGGCGTCGGCCGCCTCGGCCTCGGCCTCTGCTTGCCCGGCGCTGGCCTGGGCGCCCTGCGCCACCTGGTTGGCGACGCCGTTCGGATCCACGATCAGCACCACGGCGCCGTCGCCGAGGATGGTGTTGCCGGCGAAGAGCGGGATGTGGCGCAGCTTCGCCGACATCGGCTTCACGACGATTTCCTCGGTGTGGAACACCTCGTCCACGAGGATGCCGAAGCGCTGGCGGCCGACCTGGGCCACCACGACGAAGCCGGTGGCCTCGGCCGCCGTCTCCGCCCCGAGCAGGCCGGTGAGCGACACGATGGGCAGGAGCCGTTCCCGCAGGCGCAGGACGGGCGACCCGTTGATGAATTCCACCGCCTGCGCGCTGGCACCGACCCGTACCAGTTCGAGCACCGCCACCTGCGGCAGGGCGAAGCGCTGCGCGCCGGCCCGGACGATGAGCGCCGCCACGATGGCGAGGGTGAGCGGGATCTTGATCGTGAAGACGGTGCCCTTGCCCGCCTGGGTGGCGATGTCGACGACGCCGCCGATGGTCTCGATGTTGGTCTTCACCACGTCCATGCCCACGCCCCGGCCCGAGACCGAAGTGACGGCGGCGGCGGTGGAGAAGCCGGCGTGGAAGATGAACTTGGCGACCTGCGCGTCGGTCATCCGGTCGATGTCGGCTTGGCTCGCGAGGCCGCGCTCCGCCGCCTTGCGGCGGATGGCGGCGAGGTCGAGGCCCTTGCCGTCGTCGGCGATCTCGATGGTGATCGTGCCGCCCTCGTGGAAGGCCGAGAGGCGGATGGTGCCCCTTGCCGGCTTGCCGGCGGCGACGCGCTGGGCGGTCGATTCGAGGCCGTGATCCGCCGAGTTGCGGACCATGTGGGTGAGCGGATCCTTGATGACCTCCAGGACCTGCCGGTCCAGTTCGGTCTCGGCGCCCTGCATCACCAGTTCGATCTGCTTGCCGAGTTCGGCCGACAGGTCGCGGACCACGCGGGGCAGCTTCTGCCACGCGTTGCCGATGGGCTGCATGCGCGTCTTCATGACGCCTTCCTGCAGCTCGGCCGTGACGTGCGACAGGCGCTGCAACGGCACCTTGTAGGCGGAATCCTCGTGACGACGGGCGATCTCGAGGAGCTGGTTGCGGGTCAGCACCAGTTCCGAGACCATCGTCATCAGGTGTTCGAGGGTGTCGACGTTCACGCGGATCGTCTGCACCTTGTTCTGGTTGGGATCGCCCTCGACGGCGGCCACGGGCGCATGCACCTCGGGCTTCGCGTCGACCTTGGCTTCGACCTTCCGCGTCTCCGCCTTCGGGGCCTCTGCCTTCACGGGCTCGGGAGCCGGCAGGGCCGGGGCGGATCCGAAATCCATCTCGTCGGGACCCGGCGCGGCCAGGAACGCCGCCTCGAGATCGTCGAGGGTGACCTCGCCGGGCTTCGGTTCCCGCGAGACGGGATCGGGCAAGACGATCTCAGGGACGATCTCGGGGACGATCACCGCCGGCACGGGAGCCTCGGGGGCCGCCCCGGTGCCGACCTCCGCCATGTGCTCGAGGGCTTCGATCAGATCCGAATCGGCGCCGGCCGGCTCGGAACCGGTGGTTTCGAGGTCGGCCAGGATCGCCTTCAGGCGGTCCAGGGTGGAGAGGATCAGCGTCACGCTCGCGGAGGAGACCGGCATCCCATCGCGGAACCGGCCCATCAGAGTCTCGGCGGCATGCGCCAGGGCTTCGAGGCGCGGCAGGCCGAGGAACCCGCAGGTGCCCTTGATGGTGTGAACCAAGCGGAAGATGTTGCGCAGGATCGTTTCGTTGTTCGGATCCTGCTCGAATCGGACGAGCTCCGTGTCGACCGTATCGAGATGCTCGGCGCTCTCGGTCAGAAACTCACGCAGCAGGTCGTCCATCGCCGATACTCGTTACGTGCGAAACGTCTCGCAGCGAGGATCATGGCGATGGGGCGTTATCGAACAGTTGCGGCGATTTGGATCTGCAGAACTATTTTAAGCGGATTACGCGATTTCGGTGCCTGAATTCCCGCCATCGCTTGCCTGAGCCTGATCAGTCACGGACGGTTCCGCCGTCACGGTGACCTCGTCGCCCTCGATGGCGAACTTGACGTCCATCCGCGCCGCGCGGGCCACGAGGCCGGCGTAGTAGGGCAGGATGCCGTGGGCATCGACCGTGCCGCTCTCCGGCTCGCCCGCGATCAGTTCCACGACATGCGGCGGGATCCGGGCATGGGAGCCCTTGGCCTTCAGCACGAAGGTCGGTGCGTCGCCGTCGCCCGTCACCGTCACGTCGATGAGGCCGCCGCGCGGGATCGCGGAGGTGGCCACCATCACGAGGTTGAGGATCAGCTTCACCTTGTTCTTCGGGAACAGGGCCTGCGGCGCGCGCCATTCGAGCTTGGTCTTCTCGTCGGCGAACATGCCCTTGGCCACGCTCTCGGCGTCGGCGAGATCGATGGAGGCACCGGCCGAACCCGCCGCGCCGAAGGCGATGCGGGCGAATTTCAGCCGTGCGGAGGCCTGCCGGGCGCTCTTGCCGATCAGTTCGAGGGCGAATTCGCGCATCGATTCGTCCTGGTCGTCCTCCAGGACCTCGAGCCCGTTCACGATCGCGCCGACGGGGCTGATCACGTCATGGCAGACGCGCGAGCAGAGCAGCGCGGCGAGATCCAGGCCGTCGAGGGTGAGAGTGGGCATCGGGACACTCCGGGACGAAAGGTGCGCACGGATAGACGCGCAACGGCCCTTTGCAAAGCGTTAACCCGCCGGATCGAAACCGGCCTAGGGTCCGGTGAAGCTTCGCGGAATCGACATCCGTTGCCGGCTGGGGCATCCATGGTGCGGGAGGATCGCGGCCTCATGGGCAGAGCGGCGACGATGACGGAAGCCGAGGCCCGGCGGAGCGCGGACGTGCTCGCCGAGATCGCCTGCGCGGCCGGGACGGTGCTGCGGCGCTGGCACGGATCCTCCTGCCCGCATGTCACGAAGGAGGACGGCTCGCCCTCCAGCGCGGCCGACCTCGAGGCCGAGGCGCTGATCCTCCAGGCGCTGACGGCGCGTTTCCCCGGCATTCCCGTCGTCGCGGAGGAGAGCAGCCGCGATCTGCCGGTCGGCGACCTGTTCTTCCTCGTCGATCCCCTCGACGGCACCCGCGACTTCCTGGCCGGCACGCCGGATTATTCGGTCAACATCGCCCTCGTGGCGGACGGCAGGCCCGTGGCGGCGGCGCTGGCCGCGCCGGGGCTCGAACGGGTTTGGCTCTCGGGACGGGGCGCCTACGAGGCCGCCATCGTCGAGGGACGCCCCGGCGCGACGCGGCCGGCACGGGCGCGCGAGGCGCCGGAAGCGGGCCTGCTGGCGCTCGGCAGCCGCCGTCACGGCGATCCGGACACCGCCGCCTGCCTCGCCTCCCTGCCCGTCATGGAGGTGCGCACCAGCGGCTCGGCGCTCAAGTTCGGCCTGCTCGCCTCGGGCGAGGCGGATGTCTACGTCCGCTGCGGCCCGACCATGGAATGGGACACGGCGGCGGGGGATGCCATCCTCACGGCGGCGGGCGGCTGCGTGATCGTTCCCGATGGCGGCCCGATCCGCTACGGCCGCCTCGGAGACGGCTACCGCAACGGCCCCTTCGCCGCCCTCGGCGACCCGACGCTCGCCGCCGACGTCGTCCTGAAGCGGGGCATCGCCTGCGATCTGTCGGTCAGCGCCCCGCGCCCCTGACCTCCTCCGGGTCGTCGAGGAGGCGGGTCAGGGTCGGCCAGATCGCCTCCGCCTGCTGCGCCAGGGCCGGCTCCGCGATGAAGCGGTTCCGCCGCTTGCCGTCCCGGAACAGGTAGAGCCGCCCGTCGATCAGGGCGAAGATCGTGGGATCGGCATCCACGATCCGCCGGTCGAGGATGCCGGCCGCGTCGTAGCCCCCGAGCCGGGGCGCATAGACCGTGGGGTCCTGCAGGAAGGCCGCCCGGTTGGCGTCGAGGGCGAAGCGCCAGACGCGCCCGTCCCACCGCGTCTCGAACCGCGGGGCGCCGGCTTTCGGCCCATCCGGCAGGAAATAGCTCACCGGGTCGTAGCCGTTCAGGGCGAGGGGCTCGAAGCGCGTCGGCTCCCCCCGTGCGCCGGAGACCGTCAGCGCGAGCAGCCCCGCGAGGACGATCCGCCGCGATCGGTCGCGGTCATGTCCCGTTAACCTCATCTTGCGAATTAGGCCCAATGCTGGTCCCACTCCCGGCCCCGGCGCGGGAACCGTTGCCGCATATCCGGCCCGTGGGCGCAAGAGGCGCTGCAAGAGGCGCTGGATCTGCGGACGGTCGCGACGCACGGGGTGCGGCCACGCTCATCGGCGGAGGAAGCCCATGACGTCACCTGTCTTTTCCGGCCTTCCGCGGCGGCAGATCCTGCGCGCCGGGCTCGGCCTCGCGGTCTCAGGCCCGGTCTTGGGCCCGGCCTCGGCCTGGGCCGCCCCCCTGCCCCCGAACGCGGATCCCGAGACCTTCCGCGCCGAGGAACTGGTCGATTCCGGCCACCGCTTCTTCGGGACGGTCTCTCGCGGGCTCGCGCTCACCGTCGAGGAGGCGGGCCGCCGCTGGGGCCAGCCCAACGGCTACATCCTCGGCCAGGAGGGCTCCGGCGCCTTCGTCGCCGGCCTGCGCTACGGCGAGGGGACGTTCTACACCCGCAATGCCGGCCAGCAGCGCATCTACTGGCAGGGTCCGTCCCTCGGCTTCGACGTCGGCGGCGACGGGGCGCGGACGATGATGCTCATCTACAACCTGCCCGGCATGCGCGCCCTGTTCCGCCGCTTCGGCGGCATCGACGGATCGGCCTATTTCATCGGCGGGTTCGGCTTCACGGCGATGACCGACGGCGGCATCGTGGTGGTGCCGATCCGCAGCGGCGTCGGCGCGCGGCTCGGCGTGAACGTCGGCTACCTGAAATTCACCCATCAGGCGACGTGGAACCCGTTCTGAGGCCAGGCCGAAAAGCCGACGTCTCCCATCAAGCCCCCTCATCCTGAGGTGCCCGGCTTGCCGGGCCTCGAAGGAGGGCTCCAGATAAATCTGCGATCCCTGGAGGCCTCCTTCGAGGCCGCCGCTTCGCGACGGCACCTCAGGATGAGGTCGAGGAGGGGAAGAATCACGGACTTCGCGGTCAGGCTCCGAGGCCCCGACGCGCGCCCCGCGTAATTGACGGGCTCGGACTTGCTTGAGAGTTGCGCTAGAAGCCCAATGTGAAGCAGGGCCGGACCGGCCGGCTGGGGACGCGAGCGGTTCCTCTTGATCGAAACGGCGATGATCTTCGCGCTGGGCTTCCTGGTCGCGAGCCTGCTGGCCCTCCTCGTCCTGCCGGCGGTGAACGCGCGCGCCGCGCGCCTCGCCCGCCGGAAGGCGGAGGCCCAGCTTCCCCTCTCGTCCAGCGAGATCGCGGCCGAGCGCGATTTCCTGCGCGCCCAGTTCGCCGTTCGCGAGCGGCGGCTCGAACGCGCCGTCGAGGCGGCGAGGGCCAAGCGCCATGCCGACATGGCGGCGATCGGCGCGGGCACGATGAAGGCCGCGAGCCTGAGCCGCGACCTCGAGGCGCTGGAGTCGCAGCTGGCCGACGTGCGGCGCGTCAACGGCAACCTCGAAACCGCGCTCGCCCAATCCCGCGAGGACGGCACGGCGAGCCTCGCCACCCTGCACGCCCTGGAGGAGGCCCATGCCGACCTCCTCGACAGCCTCCTCGCCCTGCGCGGAACCGACACGGCCGCCCTGCGGGCGAGCCTGGAAGCGGCCGAGCAGGCGCTGGCGGCGGGGTCCGGGCGCGACGAGGCCGCCGAGCGCGAGAACGCGGACCTGCGTCGGCGCATTACCGAAGTCGCCGACGCGGTGATCGGGCAGGCCCGGCTCCCCCGGGCCGGAGCCTTCGCGGTGCCCGAGCCGGAGCCGGAGCGGGTCTGACGCCCCCGCCCACACCGCAAGGCAGACGCCACGGCGCTGCAGTGCTGATTTCGCACGGTCGCCATGTTTCGACCACGCGGAGGCATCATCGCAGCGCCACACCTTTGAAGACGAGCACACGGAAAGCGTACTCATGCGCCTCAAGCACATCGTCACCGCCGCGGTCGCGGCCCTCGCCCTCACGCTCCCGGCCGCCGCTCAGCAATCGAAGCGCGGCAACGAGACGCTGAAGAAGTACTGCACCGGCGACTACCTCTCCTACTGCGGCAATCTCGCCCCCGACGATCCGGCCACCGACGCCTGCATGCAGAAGAACTGGAAGCAGCTTTCCGAGAATTGCCGCCGGGCGATCGATGCCTACGAGGCGCAGCAGGGCCAGGGTGGCGGCAAGCGCGAAGGCTCGCAGGGCAGCGGCAAGCGCGGCTGAGGTGGAAGCGCGCGGCGCGGCTGTTGCCGATCCGCGCTCGCCCCGCGCCCGCGCAACGGCTAAGGTAGGGCTCCGGCCGGGCACGGTGCCCGCCGGAGACCGCCGGACCCGCGCGTGATGTTGCCCCGATCCGCCTTTCAGATCCTGTTCGTCGCCGGCCTGTCGGCCCTGACGCTCGCCGGATGCGGCCGCCGGGGCTCCCTGGAGCCGCCGCCCACCGCCGCGGCCCCGGCCGCGACGACGGCGCCCACGGGCAACCCATCCTCCGTGAAGACCGCGCGCATCCTGCCGGGCAGCATCGGCCTCGGCGGCGGACAGGCCGAGCCGGAGGCCGAGGCGGTGCGCGCCGGGGACGAGCTCGCCCCCTCCGCGGTCCCGCCCGCCGGCACCGAGGCCCCCATCCAGACCACGAAGGGCGCCAAGCGCGGCTACCGGATCCCCAAGGAGCCTTTCATTCTCGACCCGCTGCTGTAGACGGGCCTCGAACCACGCAGCGACGGCGACAGGCGCGATGCACCACTTCCACTACCGCAGCGGCCGCCTCCACGCGGAGGAGGTCGATCTCGCGCGGCTCGCGGCCGAGGTCGGCACCCCCTTCTATTGCTACAGCACCGCCACGCTGGAGCGGCATTACCGCGTGTTCGCCGACGCCTTCGCGCAGGACGGGGCGCTGGTCTGCTTCGCCATGAAGGCGAACTCGAACCAGGCGGTGCTGGCGACCCTGGGCCGCCTCGGCGCGGGCATGGACATCGTCTCCGGCGGCGAACTCGCCCGGGCGCTGGCCGCCGGCATCGACCCGCAGCGGATCGTCTTCTCCGGCGTCGGCAAGACCCGCGAGGAGATGGCGGCGGCGCTGAAGGCCGGCATCCTGTGCTTCAACGTGGAGAGCGAGCCCGAACTGGCGCAGCTCTCCGAGGTCGCGGTGAGCCTCGGCGCGGTGGCGCCGGTCTCGGTGCGGGTGAACCCCGACGTCGACGCGCTGACCCACGCCAAGATTTCCACCGGCACCTACGAGAACAAGTTCGGCATCCCGATCACCCGCGCCCGCGAGGTCTATGCCCGTGCCGCCGCCCTACCGGGCCTCGCGGTGCACGGCATCGACATGCATATCGGCAGCCAGATCACCGATCTGACGCCGTTCTCCGACGCCGCCGCGCGGCTCTGCGGCCTCGCCCGCGACCTGATGGCCGACGGGCACGCCCTGAAGCACATCGATTTCGGCGGCGGCCTCGGCATCCCCTACCGGGACGACAACGCCCCGCCCCCGGACCCGGCGGCGCTCGCCGCGACCCTGCGCCCGCATTTCGCCCCGCTCGGCCTGCGCCCGGTCTTCGAGATCGGCCGGATGATCGCCGGCAATGCGGGGATCCTCGTGACCAAGGTGCTCTACGTGAAGCGCGGCGAGGGCCGGACCTTCGTGATCGTCGACGGGGCGATGAACGACCTGATCCGCCCGACCCTCTACGACGCCTTCCACGCCCTGCGGCCCGTCACCGAGCCGGCGGCCGAGGCCCCGCGCCTCGTGGCCGACGTGGTCGGCCCGGTCTGCGAGAGCGGCGACTATTTCGCCAAGGGCCGCGAGATGCCCGAGCCCGCCCCTGGCGACCTGATCGCCGTGATGAGCGCGGGCGCCTACGGGGCGGTGCAGGCGGGCACCTACAACACCCGCGCCCTGGTGCCGGAGGTGCTGGTGCGCGGGGCCGAGGCGGCCGTGGTGCGTCCGCGCCAGGAGGTCGAGGCGATCATCGCCCTCGATCGCATGCCGGCCTGGCTCGGCTGAACCGGCGGCATCGGGGACTCGACCGCGTGCTACCGCTCTCCGTCTTCATCATCGCCCGCAACGAGGCGGACCGGATCGGTGCCACGATCCGCGCCGTGCGTGACCTGACCGACGACCTGATCGTGGTCGATTCGGGCTCGACGGACGGGACGCAGGCGCTCGCCGACTCCCTCGGCGCGCGGGTGATCCACCACGACTGGCCGGGCTACGGCCCGCAGAAGCGCTTCGCCGAGGAGCAATGCCGCCACCCCTGGCTGCTGAACCTCGACGCGGACGAGGTGGTGCCGGACACGCTGGCGGCGGAGATCCGCGCCCTCTTCGCGAAGGGCGAGCCGGCCCATCCGGCCTGGCGCATCGGCATCGCGGAGATCTTCCCCGGCGAGGCGAAGCCGCACCCGTTCGCCTACACGCTCTATCCGGTGCGGCTCTACCGGAAGGACCGGGGCCGCTACTCGTCGTCGCCTGTCTTCGACCGGGTGGATCTGGAGCCCGGCGCGACGGCGGGGCGGCTGAAGGCCAAGATCCACCATTTCTCGGTGCGCTCGCTGGGCGACCAGCTCGACAAGCTCAACCGCTACAGCGACCAGCAGGCGGACGACCTGGAGGCGCGCAGGGTGGTGATTCCGAGCTGGCGGGTGTTCGTGGAGCTGCCGGGCAATTTCCTGAAGGCCTATTTCGGCCGCCGCCATTTCGCCCGCGGCACCTACGGTTTCCTGACGGCGATGAACTACGCGATCTCGCGTCACTTACGGATCGCCAAGCATTACGAGCGCCGCCGGCTCGCGAACCACCGGGATCGTCTTGACCGCTCCGGCCGGACGTCCTAGAGCCGGTTTGCCGGAGACGTGGCCGAGAGGCTGAAGGCACTCGTTTGCTAAATGAGCATACCCTTAATCGGGTATCGAGGGTTCGAATCCCTCCGTCTCCGCCATTAACCCGCGCAGAACGGGCAAGCGTGGCTTTCCGGGTTGCTGAACCCGTTGATCCATTACCATATTTCCAGTCGACGAGGTCACGCGGGGGTACGCATGGACCGCCAAGGACACGCGTCGTGCTTGGGCATCCGCTTGGGCACACTCATGCCCAGGCTGGATCGTGGCCGCTATCAACAAGCTGACCGCCAAGCAGATCACGACCCTACCCATCGGCCTACACGGTGATGGAGGCAACCTGTACCTTGCCGTGCGCCCCGGCGGATCGCGCCAGTGGGTGATGCGCTATCGCCACGGGGGCCGGCAGCGAGAACTTGGTCTCGGGGGCGCTGGCCCCCACGCCCTCACGCTCGCTGCGGCTCGGTTGGCGGCTGAGAAGATCCGCGTGCAACTGCGCCACGGACTCGACCCCCTGGCGGAACGCGAGGTGGCGGCCAAGGTCGTTCGCATCCCGACTTTCCGGGAAGCCATGGACGACTTCATCAAGCGAACAGAGTCGACTTGGAAGAATAAGAAGAGCGCCGCGCAGTGGCGCGCGAGCCTTGGCACCCACGCCGCGCTCCTCATGAACCGACCGGTCGATCGCATCAATACGAACGACGTCATCGCCGTCCTCGACCCTATTTGGCACCGCCTGCCCGAGACTGCCAAACGAGTGCGCGGGCGAATCGAGGCCATCCTGTCGATGGCCAAGACCCGCGGCTTCCGGTCCGGCGAGAACCCCGCCGCGTGGCGCGACAACCTCAAGAACGTGTTCCCAGCCAAGCCGAAGCTCGTCCGCGGGCACTTCAAAGCGATGGATCACGAGGAAATCCCAGCCTTCATGGCCCGTTTGCGGACGGCCGACTCAATGAGCGCCTTGGCGCTTGAATGGATCATTCTGACGGCGCTGCGCCCGAGCGTCGGCGTCAGTGCGCACTGGTCCGAGATCAATCGCCAGAGCCGGACCTGGACCATCCGAGCGGAGCGCATGAAGGGCGACAAGGAGGCGGCCCTTGTCAACGAGGATCATGTCGTGCCGCTCTGCCGCCGCGCCCTCGACATCCTCGACAGAGTCGAAGCACTCCGGGTCACGAACAGGGGTGACGAGTTGGTCTTCCCGAGCCAGAAGCTCAGGCCGCTGTCCCTTACCGCGCTGGAACACTGCCGCGAGCGCATGGGCGTCCATGTGACCACCCATGGGTTCCGCGCGACCTTTCGAACTTGGGCCGGCTCAGCCACGTTTCACGAGGTGGAATTGGCCGAAAAAGCTTTGGGCCATCTAGTCGGTGACGAGACCGAGCGCGCCTACAATCGGGGGCATCTGCTGGAGAAGCGGCGTCGGCTAATGGCTGATTGGGCCGATTACCTCGCGGGCACGCTCACGCCGCAGGCGAACCCATTCGTCATCCAGGACACTGCTGTCCCGCAGCAGGTGGTCGATGAGATGCGGGCTCGCTGGACGCGTTGAGGCGGTCAAGGACGCTACGATAGGTAGGGTGCGACAGGGCGACGCCTCCGCACGATTCCACCGAGCGGACTGGCAAAGCTTGACAGCAGGCTGCTGCCGTCTACCTTTATTCTTATGGAAGTGCCCGTGGTGTTGTGTCGGCAGCCGGGCAAAGCGGTCGGCACGACTTAGCATCAAAGCTGAGCCATGGGTATGGCGGCCCCTCTGAGCGACTGTTCCGGACACGATTGCGGCTGACAGAACAATCCGCCTGGCAAGCAACGGGAGAAGCGGACTCGACCCGCAATCAGGCGTGACCGGATCGATGGGTGCCCTCGCCAGGGGCATCCGGTGGCAGATTAGGATGAAATCGGCGGCGCGACCAAAGGCCTTATGTCGTGCAGCCGAGGCAATTCTACGGGGCGGTCCGGCAGGGCCGCAATAGCCTTCCGTAGTCTGATGGCACCCACGCGCCCCGAGCCCGTCCGCGGGCCGCGGCCGATTGCTGTCGGAACTAGCCTATGTCCAAAACCACGTCTCCCGCTCCTCGGGCCAAGACCCTCCTCACGATGGAAGCGCTCGCGGCGAATTTCGGTGTCTCACGCTCGACGGTGAAGAACTGGCGATCCCGCCGGATCATTGAGCCTTGCGTGTCGATCGGGAACATCGTCCGATTTGATCTCGCGGAGTGTGAGCGCAAGCTCGCTGCGCTCAGCCGCAAGAGCACCCAGCTGCGCGACCGCGAGAGTACCACCAATAACGAAGACACGGATCAAACAATATGATCAGACCGGCGCCTCTACGACGCGGATGGGTCGCAAAGGCACCGATTGTTCACCGAGACTGATTCTTGCGGGAATCCAGCCGGTTCTCATCTTTTGCGGCACTGGGTAGCTCGACGGGGCGCGGTCAAGATTGATCGCGCTCCGCATTGCCGGGCGGCAGAGTTCGCTTCATGCGAAGGTCGGCTGCGGCGAATACATGTGAACCGCAATCTAGCGCTCTTCGGCTCCGAATCTGTCGGCGAGCATAGCGGTGCGGGTTATGCGCCAGCGACTGCGAAAAGCAGACCTTTTCCTTTGCGCCCATCCCGGTCGTATAATTACTTGGCGTAGATGCTGCGAAGCAGACGTCGTTATGGCCACGCGTCATTCGAACAGCGGCTTTCCGCTATCGAGTTCCAAAGGAACAGCCGTGGACGTCGGTCTGTAACGTTTCGTACCGACGCCCGACGGCCGACCCTTACGACGGACCACTTCGCGCTCGAACGCGATGAAGGCTTGAGGTGTGCCGTCCCGGCCGAGGATTGGGCGAACATCGATCTCGCATAGGTACGGAACCCCGCTTTTACGGTAGTTCTGAAGGCAACCCAGGAAGCGCCCCTCCGACAGCAGGAGCCGTGGCATGTGCCGTGTTGCCTCGCGGTTCGTCCCAGGCCCCTGCAGCATGCGCGGCGTACCACCGATCATCTCCTCGGGAGCGTACCCGCTCAGGCGCGAGAAGGCCGGGTTGGCGTACAACACCGTCGGTCCCGGGCGATCCAGGTCGACGTCCGTGAGTACCACCGCAAGGTCGAGGGGTTCGGCAAACAATCTGACCAGATCCACCAGCTCCATGGTGTCTTTCCTTCCATAATCTCACACCGGAACTGTAAATCAGGATTTATTAAGGGCTTATTGCCTCCGAAAGATGTGTTGTCGACGGATTCTGAGGGGTCGAATTCAGACATTAGCAAACGTCGGCACGCGATCATGGGTTATCGCCCAACCCGCCCAAAATCTTTGGCGGCGACAGGGCCGACGGAATCTACGGGAGACCAACCATGCTCGACTTCACGGGTGAACGACGCAGGGCTAGGAGGGCGACCGAGACGCTCGCGGCCATCCGGACGCCGGTGATGAGCCTCGACGCGAACGGCGTCGTCACGGCCCTCAATCCGGCCATGGCCGATCTCCTGCGGGTCTCCGCATCTGACGTCCGGGCCGAGGTCATCGTCGGTCGGCACGTCGATGGGCTCTGCCGCGAGGAGGACGGCCGGTCGCTCGCGGCCCTGCCCGGTCAGGATCGCCCGACCGTGGTCGCATTCGGCAGTCGCCGCTTCGACGTCGTGGCGGTGCCATTGCCCGGCATGGGCGAGCAGGCAGGCATCGTCCTTGAGTGGACCGACGCCGCCCCGCGCCTGGAGCGCGAGGATCAGGGCCGCCGCCTCGCCGCGGTCGAGGCGTCTCAGGCCGTCATCGAGTTCATGCCCGACGGAACCATCCTGGCGGCCAACGCCGGCTTCCTCGATTTGATGGGATACGCCTTCGACGAGGTTAGGGGCCGCCATCACGGCATGTTCGTCGAGCCGGCCTACCGCGAGAGCCGGGACTACGCCGTCTTCTGGGAGGGGCTGCGCGCGGGCCGCGCAGAGGTCGCCGAGTTCAAACGGGTGACGAAGGCCGGCAAGGCCGTCTGGATCAAGGGCTCGTACAACCCGATCCGTGACGGGGCCGGAAAGGTCGCCAGGATCGTGAAGTACGCCACCGACATCACGGCGCAGGCGGTCGAGGCGGCGGCGCTGAAAGGCCAAGTCGACGCCATCCGCAAGTCCCAGGCGGTGATCAGCTTCGACCTCGACGGGCGCGTCCTCGAAGCCAACGCCAACTTCCTGAACGCTGTCGGCTACACGGCCGCCGAAGTGGTCGGCCAGCACCACGGCATGTTCGTCGACCCCGAGTACCGGGCCGGCGCCGAATACGCCCGCTTCTGGGAGGTCCTGCGCCGCGGCGAGTATCAAGCCGGGCAGTACCGCCGCATTGGCAAAGGCGGCCGCGAGGTTTGGATCGAGGCGAGCTACAACCCGGTCTTCGATGCCGATGGCAAGCCCGTGCAGGTGACGAAGTTCGCCATCGACGTCACCGCGCAGGTCGAGCAACGCGAGCGCGTGCGGCGCATGGAGGAGGAGGTCACCCGGGAACGCGCCGAGGCCGAGGCGCGCCACAGGGCCGAACTCACAGCGATGGCCGACTCCTTCGAGCAGACGGTCGGCGCCGTGCTGTCCTCCGTCGCCTCGGCGGCGACGCAGTTGCAGGCGACTGCCTCCAGCATGTCGGGCATCGCGACGGAGACGGCGCAGCAGTCGACGGCGGTCGCGGCGGCGGCCGACCAGGCATCGTCGAACGTGAACACCGTGGCGGCGGCGGCCGAGGAACTCGGGGCTTCGGTCTGCGAGATCGCGCGCCAGGTATCCGGCTCCGAGGAACTTGCGGGACACGCGGTGCTGGAAGCGGAACAGACGGCATCCCTCGTGCAGGAGCTGAGCGAGGCGGTGCGCAAGATCGGCGACGTGGTGGCCATGATCTCCGCCATCGCGAGCCAGACCAACCTTTTGGCCTTGAACGCCACCATCGAGGCGGCGCGCGCCGGCGAGGCGGGACGCGGCTTCGCGGTAGTCGCAAGCGAGGTGAAGGAATTGGCTGGCCAGACCGCCCGGGCCACGGAGGACATCACCAAGCTCATCGGGCGGATACAGGGCGCCACCGGCAGCGCGGTCGGCGCCATCGACGGCATCCGCAAGCGCATCCAGGAGATCAGCTCGGTGGCCTCGTCCATCGCCGCCTCCGTGGAGGAGCAGGGCGCGGCGACGCAGGAGATCGTACGCAACGTTTCCGAGGCCGCGTCGGGGACCGCCGACGTGACGAGCAACGTCGTGGGCGTTGCGCGGGCCTCGGAGGAGACCGGCGCGGCGGCAACGCAGGTGCTGACGGCAGCTTCTGAGCTTTCGCGCCAGTCGGATCACCTTGGCGGTGAGGTCGCCCGGTTCCTGTCCAAGATCCGCGCGGCGTGAGGCGGCCATGACGGATGTTTTGACACTACCCGTCACGCTGTCGCCGGAGGGAACCCGGCGTATGGCCGCACGGCTGAAGCGCGACGCCCTGGCGGGCGTCGAACTCGGTCCGCGCGGGCCGCAGATCGAATGCCTGACGGCGTCGCTGTCCCGCTCGTTGGGGGAACTCTCAGAAGAACTCAGGCAGGCGGTGGCCGTGCTGCCCGAGGGAGACCCCGTCCTGTTCGGGTTGCGCGACGCCGCGTCCGGCATGACCCGGCTCGCCCAGTTCGTGATGGCCGGCGCGGCCGGGCTTCAGACGCATTAAGGCGCGCAAGCTTAAGGCTCCACGGCAGATGCGTTTCCCGACCGCCGCCGCGTCGCTCCCTAGGCCAACCCCGCCAAAGGGTTCACAAGTTTCTGGAAAGGTCGAGCCTTTCCAGAGGCCCTGCGGCGATCAGTAATGAATTCAATAGTGGCATAGCTCGGCCTTACCGGATCTGCCGCGTTCAAATGAAAGATAATTTGCCTCGAAAAACAGCCGATAGACCAGGCTTTCACCAATCGGCTTGAGGCCGTGTCAGTTCGCGACGGGCATCCTTTTGGTGAAGAGAGGAGAACAGCCTCCTGCCGCATGGGGATGTGACATGTTGATCGGTAATAACGAACTCAAAGCCAAGCTGAACGCGCTGGATGCCTCGCAGGCCTTCATCCAGTTCGATCTCGACGGCAAAGTCGTGACCGCCAACGCCAACTTCCTGGCAGCCGTCGGTTACCGCCTGGAGGAGATCCGAGGCGAGCATCATTCCATGTTCGTCGACCCGGCCGAGCGCGGGGGCGACGCCTACCGTCAGTTCTGGGCGGCGCTGCGCAGGGGCGAGCACCAGGTCGCCGAGTACAAGCGCATCGGCAAGGGCGGCCGCGAGGTATGGATCCAGGCGAGCTACAACCCGCTCGTCGGGCGCAACGGCAAGCCCTACGGCGTGTTAAAGTGCGCCACGGACATCACCGAACGGAAGCTGCGCAACGCCGACAACGAGGGAAAGCTGAACGCCCTCGATCGGTCGCAGGGCATCATCGAGTTCGGGCTCGACGGGATCATCGTCACCGCCAACGCGAACTTCCTCGCGGTCGTCGGCTACGGCCTCGACGAGGTACGCGGAAAGCACCACTCGATCTTCGTCGACCCGGCGGAGCGCGAGAGTGCTGCCTATCGCGCGTTCTGGGAAGCCTTGGGCCGGGGCGAGTTCCAGCAGGCGGAATACAAGCGGATCGGCAAGGGCGGGCGCGAGGTCTGGATTCAGGCCACCTATAATCCCGTGCGCGACGCCTCGGGCCGGCTGGTGAAGGTCGTGAAGTTCGCCACCGACGTGACGGAGGCCGTCACCGAGCGGCTGCGGCGGACGGAACTGCACCGCGCCATCGACCGAGACCTCGACGGGATCGCCGGATCCATCGCGCAGGCCTCGCACCAGGCGGTCGGCGCGGCCAGCGCCGCCGAGCAGGCGTCGGGCAACACCCAGGGCGTCGCCGCAGGCGCGGAGGAGCTCGCCTCGTCGGTGGGCGAGATCGGCCGTCAGGTCAACCGCGCCCTTCAGGTCACCGAACGCGCGGTCGAGCAGGCGAACGCCACATCGACGGTGGTGGCCGGTCTCGCCTCGGCGGCCCAGCGCATCGGCGACGTGGTCGGCATGATCTCCGGCATCGCGAGCCAGACCAACCTTCTGGCCCTCAACGCGACCATCGAGGCGGCGCGGGCGGGCGAGGCCGGGAAAGGCTTCGCGGTGGTGGCGTCCGAGGTGAAGGAACTCGCCTCCCAGACCGCCAAGGCGACGCAGAGCATCGCCAGTCAGATCGCCGAAACGCAGGAGGCCGCAAACCGCGCGGCCACGGCCATCGGCGGCATCGGCGCGACCATCGGCGAAGTCAACGAGATCTCCTCGGCCATCTCCACGGCAGTCGAGCAGCAGGCTGCGGTCGCGCAAGAGATGTCGGTCAACATGCAGGCCATGACGCAGGCCGTGTCCGAGATCAGCCGCAGCGTCGCGCTGATCGCCACGTCGACCCAAGAGGTCGAGGCATCGGCGAGCCTGGTCCGCGATGCCTCGCGGAGCATGGCGGCCTAACGGCAACGGCGGGAGGGAACAGGTCATGCACGACATCATCCTACCCGCCGACGTCGAGGACGAGGCGGGCTTGCGCGACGGGGGCCTGCGCCTGCGCAAGGCGATGCGCGCGACGATGCTCGCCGAGACCCTCCAGCTCGGCCGATACTCCGCGGTCACGCAGGGCGCCGTCGTGCTGGTGCTCGCCGCCATCTTCTGGAACCTCGTCTCCCAGGCCTACCTGTCCGGCCTGGCGGCAACGGTGACGGCGCTTTGCGCGGCGGCCCTCGTGGCGACGCGGCGCTACCGCGGCCGGCTCGGTGACGGCCGCGTCGCCCGCGAGGCCGTCGTCGTCCTGCACGGTCTCGCGCTGGGGCGGGGCCTCGCCTGGGCGAGCATGCCCGCAATCCTCCTGCCGTGTGTCGGCAACGGCGACAGGGTCATCGTCGGTGCCGTTTGCGCCGCCCTCATCTCGCATGCCTACGTCTGCGGTCCGATCTTCTCCCTGGCTCTCCTCGCCGTGGCACCTGTCGTCGCCGGCATGTTCATCGGGCTTGCGGGCAGCGAGGAGGCGGTCGGACGGCCCGTCGCGGTGCTGCTTGCCCTCTACGCGGCCTTCGTGTTCGTCAGCGCACGCCGGATGTGCCGGCATTCCCGGCAGCGAATTCGCGACCGCGTCATGGTGCAGGCGCAGAGCGAGACGATCGGGTTCCTCCTCAAGGACTTCGCGGAGGGCACAAGCGACTGGCTGTGGGAGACAGACAGGGCCGGCCGGCTGCGGCAGGCACGCGCCTCGGTCGCAGCCTTGCTGGGCGTGGACGCCGCAGACCTCCGCCACCGGACTCTGCCCGGGTTGCTGCGCGAGTTCGCCGATGGGGAGGTCGGCGACGAGAGCGCCCACGGGATCGCCGCCGCTATCGAGGCCCGCGCGCCGTTCCGCGACCGGACGGTACGCCTCCGCACGGCGGGCGGCTCGCGGTGGCTCACGCTCAACGGCAAGCCCGTGCTCGACGCGCAGGGTGCCTTCGTCGGCTACCGCGGCGTCGGCTCGGACGTCACCGAGGGCCGGGAGGCACAGGCCCGCATCGCCTTCCTCGCCGGCCACGACAGCCTGACGGGCCTGCCCAACCGCGGCGGCTTCCAGGAAGCGCTCACGGCGCTGTGCCGCGACGTCCGCGCGGTCGAACGCCGCAGCGCCCTGTTCTACCTCGACCTCGACGGCTTCAAGGCCGTCAACGACAGCCGCGGCCACCTCGTCGGCGACCGACTCCTTCAGGACGTCGCCGCGCGCCTGCTCGCCATCGGCGGACCGCACGGCGTGTTCCGCCTGGGCGGCGACGAGTTCGCCGTCGTGGTGCGCGACGTTGAGCGCGCCGAGTCAGAGGCCCTGGCCTCACGCATCGTGGCCGAGTTGAGCCGCCCGTTCCAGATCGATGAGGCGAGGTTGGAGATCGGCGTCAGCGTCGGCATCGCCCACGTGCCCGACGACGCCATCGAACCGCCAAGCCTGCTCGTGCGCGCCGACCTGGCGCTCTACGCGGCCAAGGCGGATGGCAAGGGCTGCTGGCGCACCTTCGATCCGGTACTGGAGGAGCGGTTCGTCCGCCAGCGCGAACTCGATGCGGCCATGCGCATCGCCCTCGCGGCGGATGAGATGGAGCTTCACTACCAGCCCCTGGTCGACATGCAGACCGGACGTGTCACCGGCTTCGAGGCGCTGCTGCGCTGGAACAGGCCGGGGGACGGTTGGATCTCCCCTGCGGATATCATCCCCATCGCCGAGGCCACGGGATTCATCGTGGAGATCGGACGCTGGGCGCTCAGGCGCGCCTGCAGAGACGCAAGGTCCTGGCCCGACCTGCGCGTGGCGGTGAACATCTCGTCTATCCACATGCGCATGCCGGGCTTCCACGAGGAGGTGGCCGCCATCCTGTGCGAGACCGGGCTCGTGCCCGGGCTCCTGGAAATCGAGATCACCGAGACGGTGCTGCTCGACCACGGCCCGGCGGTACTTGAGAACCTGAGACGCCTGCGGGCGACGGGCGTCCGCATCGCGCTTGACGACTTTGGTACCGGCTATTCGTCCTTGAGCTACCTGACCGAGTTTCCGTTCGATAAGGTCAAGGTCGACCGCTCCTTCGTGCGAGACCTGCAGGGCCGGCCGGAGAAGGTCGCCGTCGTCGAGGCCATCGCGCGCATGGCTCGAGCCCTGTCGATGAACGTGACGGTCGAGGGCGTCGAGACGGTCCATCAGCTCGACGTCCTCCGTGAGAAGCGCTGCGACGTCGCCCAGGGCTTCCTCTACAGCCCGGCGCGCCCGGCCTGCGAGGTGGCCTCGCTGATCAAGCGCATCGAGGGAAAGCGACATCCGCTTCGGTTGGCCGGGTCCGCAAACGACGCCGTCGCTGCAGGCCTTGCCTCCACCGCCATCCCGCCGGCAGCCGTCCTCAAAGATCTCCCTCCCGGCAGACGCCGGGAGGAACCGCTCCGGATCGGACGGGGCTGACGCCATGGCCGATATCGTCCAACTCCCCCCGATCCCGTCAGCCGAGGATCCCCTCGCGATGCTTCTCGACCTGCGGCGGCGCCTGGACCTCGGCGAGGACATCGGCTCCAGGGTCGTCCACATCCGGCAGGCTGTGGCGGCGACGAGGGCCTACGCGGGCGGCCTCCGTCGGGTGCTGGTGGCGCCTGACGACAGGCAGGAGGCCGAGGCCGGACTCATGGCGGTCGGTGAGAAGGTGCTCGTCCTCGCCGAACGGAACGTCGCCGCCTGCGAGGAGCTGCTCCGCCTCATCGAAACGAGTGTGCCTGGGACGTCCGGCGATATCCTGGGTAAGATCCCCGGCGTCTTGACCGAAGCCTCGGACGATCCGTTCCGACGTTGAGTGCAACGAACGCAGAATGCCGGGTCGAACATGGGACGGCTGCTTTCGAGGATCGCCACCTAGGGTTCGGACGGCTGGGTTGAGTCCACAGGAGGCCGTTCGCTTTTGTGGCGGGCCAGCTCCGAAGCGGTCATTCCCCTTACGGCCAGCTTCGGCCTCACCGGTAGGCCAGTCGGGATGACTGGGGTGGGTGGTTTTCGGCTGGTCCACTTAAGATGGGCTGAACTGCCGAAGCGGACATTCATTCGACAGTTGCCTGGAAATTTTTCTCTCATGGCTCCAGACGGCCGAGGGATGGTCGGAAGCCGGACCTTGTCATCGCGCATAACCCGGTCCCGTGCCCCTAACCTTCAGGATGCGCGCCTGCTGGTCCGGCATGGCAGCCGAGCCGCTCAGATGTAAGACGACGCGAGCGCTGGAGAACCTTCTAGCGCGTGGGCGAGCACTTCCAGACCCTGAGTGATCTGCTGCCGGGTGGAGGGGCCGCCGAGGCAAACTCGTACCGCCTCCGGCGGCGTACCGGCGACGCAGAAGGGGTCGCTGGCAACGACGCCAAGCCCGGCGGAACGCCCCTGGCTCGCGAAGGCTGAGCGCGTCCAGCCCTCGGGCAACGTGATCCACATATGGAAGCCGTGCGGGTCGGCGGTGTAGGTCCCGGCCGGAAGCAGCGCAGTCGCGATCCGCTGGCGCGCGGCCGATTCCGCGCGCACGAACTGCACGATGGCATCCGCCGTGCCGTCCATGATCCAGCGCGTCGCCAGCGTGGTCGAGATCGGCGAGGCCATCACGGTCGCGGCCCGCAGGGCGCCGGCGAGCGGGAGAGCGGAGCGGGCGCTCGGGGCCACCAGGAAGGCGAGGCGCAGGCCAGCGCCGAGGCACTTGGCGAGGCCGGCCACGTAGTAGGTGATCTCGGGGGCGAGTTCCGCGAAGCTCGGAGGCGGCGCCGGGCAGATGCGCGCGTAGGCGTCATCCTCGATGATGGTGACGGCGTACCGCCGGGCGACCGCGATGATCGCCTCGCGCCGCGCACGGGACAGGGTCGTGGTGGTCGGGTTCTGCAACAACGGGTTCAGATAGATCGCTTTCGGCGCCACCTTGGTGCAGACGGCCGCGAACCCGTCGGGGTCGACGCCTTTCTGGTCCATGGGAAGGTCGACGAGACGCACGCCGAGATGAGCCGCAAGGGACCGGATGCCAGGATAGGTGATACGCTCGGCGCAGATGGCGTCACCGGGGCGCGCGATCTGGCCCAGCACGCCGAATAGCGCGCTGTGGGCACCCGGGCAGATGAGCAACCGCTCCCGGGGCGTGACGATGCCCCGGCCCTTGAGCCAGCGCAGGGCTGCCTCCTTATCCTCGTCGGTGCCACCGAAGCCCTGGTAGCGGAGCAGGTTGGAGAGGTCGTCGGCGAGCTCGGCGAACGAGGCCTGCATCCGTGCCTGCAACGCCGGCGCGTCAGGCTCGGGGGGCAGGTTCATCGTGAAGTCGACCGGCCCGACCCGGGAGCCGTCCTTCGAAGGCGTGGACCGACCCGGGCGGCCAGGATCGATCACGAAGGTGCCCTGGCCGACGCGTCCCTCGATCAGGCCACGCTTGTGGGCCTCGACATAGCCGCGCGAGACGGTGGTGAAGTTGAGGTCGAGGGCCTCGGCCAGGGCTCGCTGTGTCGGGAGCCGCGTACCGGCCGTCAGCCGTCCGGTCCGGATGTCGTCCGCCAAGGCCTCGGCGATGGCGAGGTAATGAGGCTTTCCCCAACGCTTGAGGTCGGGAACCCACATTCCGGTCACGAGATCCGAGGGCGTCGCTCGCCCATCGCCTGATGCTGGGGTCATGCGTTCTCCGAGCACACCATCACGATGCGATCAATGACTGATTGTATGGGTAGCAAACTCCATACCGCGGCCCGGAGAAGAATACTTTGTCAAAAGATCCATACAATACGATCAATCGGTGCGGTCACAGTGAACACTTTGTGATGCCATGATTTGCACCTGCCACTATTGTCGCCAGTGGTAATCCTGCGAGCCGGGCGGCCCCGAGCCGACGATTGAATGCATCATTGAATGCATTCAACTTGGTGCCATTGATGGTTCTATTGAATGGCCTTCGTTGGCACGTCGCTTGCCGTGTTGGGATGTGACCACCCGAGGCTTCGGCCGACGCGGTCCAACCCATCGCGGAGTGAAATCCATGCCGGCAGTGAATCGCGAACCCCACAAGAAGGGCGACTATCTGGTCGACTACGAGGAGAAGGTCTTTGAGGACGTGAAGGCCGAGCCGGGCCAGAAGGCCCTGGTGACCTTCCACACCGTCGCCTTCGAGGGCTCCATCGGCCTCGTGAACCTGCTCCAGGCCACCCGCCTGCAGCGCAAGGGCTTCGAGACCTCGATCCTCCTCTACGGCCCCGGCATCACGCTGGGCGTGCAGCGCGGGTTCCCACGGCTCGGCGACGAGGCCTTCCCGGGCCACCTGAACTTCAACAACCAGCTCGAGAAGTTCATGGCCGAGGGCGGCAAGGTCTACGCCTGCCGGTTCTCGACCCAGGCCCTCTACGGCCACGGCGAAGCGGCCTTCATCGAGGGGATCCGCATGATCAACCCCCTCGACGTCCTCGACTGCATACTCCTGCACAAGCGCGACAACGCGGTGATTATCGACACCTGGACCGTCTGACCGGGCGCTCGGCCCATCGACTGGGACGTCGCATCCGGCGGCCGCGCGCGACGCGGCCGCCGCCACCGCCGGAGGATCAGCCATGTCAGAGAACCGGATCGTGCGGGCCGCCGCCGTCCAGATCGCGCCGGACCTCGACCGGCCGGACGGCACGCTCGAACGCGTGCTCAACGCCATCGACGAGGCCGCAGGCAAGGGCGCCCGCTTCATGGTCTTTCCCGAGACCTTCGTGCCCTACTACCCGTATTTCTCCTTCGTGCTGCCGCCGGCCTTGCAGGGCGCGGAACACCTGCGCCTGTACGAGCGCGCCGTGGCGGTGCCCGGCCCCGTCACCCAGGCCGTCTCGGCCGCTGCCCGTCGGCACGGCGCCGTCATCGTGCTCGGCATCAACGAGCGCGACCATGGCTCGCTCTACAACGCGCAGCTCGTCTTCGACGCCGACGGGACCCTGGCGCTCAAGCGGCGCAAGATCACCCCGACCTACCACGAGCGCATGATCTGGGGTCAGGGAGACGGCGCCGGTCTGACCGTGGTCGAGACGGCGGTGGGCCGCGTCGGGGCACTCGCCTGCTGGGAGCACTACAACCCACTCGCCCGCTACGCCCTGATGGCCCGTCACGAGGAGATCCATGCGGCCCAGTTCCCGGGCTCCCTCGTCGGCCAGATCTTCGCCGACCAGATGGAGGTGACGATCCGCCACCACGCGCTGGAGGCGGCCTGCTTCGTCGTCAACGCCACCGGCTGGCTCACCAACGAGCAGGTGGCGCAGGTTTGCCCGGATGAGCGCCTGCGCGGCGCCTGCCGGGGCGGCAATTGCACCGCCATCGTCTCGCCCGAGGGCAAGCACCTCGCCGACCCGCTCGGCCCCGGCGAGGGCATCCTCGTCGCCGACATGGACCTCGCGCTGGTGACCAAGCGCAAGCGGATGATGGACTCGGTCGGCCACTATGCCCGCCCCGAGCTCCTCAGCCTCCTCCACGACGACCGCCCAGCCTCGTTCGTGCACCAGCCGACCCGTTCGCAACCTCAATCCCGGAGCCTCGACCATGAGCAGTTCCCCGCTTCCGACGAGCCCTCCCCCGCTTCCGCCGGTCATGGCCGAACGGAATTTGGCGGGCTTGGTCGGGATGCCGACGGAGCGCCTGATCAACGCGTTGCAGTCCTACGGCGTTAGGCTCGCCGACACCCGGGCCGGAACGCCGAGCCGGCGCGGCGGCGCCGGTCCCTCCGACCACAAGGCGATGACCATCGCGGGCCGCACCGTGATGGTGCCGGTCCACACGGAGACCGCGTTCGACTCACCCTTCCTGGTGCGTCGACCGGACCTCGATGGGGTCTCGGTCATCGAGCACGAGGGCACGGTGATCGGGCGGGTGACCTTCCCGGGCAAGCCGCGCTTCTACGCGCTCTCGACCTTCGACGGGGTGCCCTACTCGAAGATCGCGGTGCTGCACGGACGCGACGTGCTCGCCACCACGGTGCTGCAGACCTGCATCCGCTACGCCAGCCGCACCAAGACCTGCCAGTTCTGCTCCATCGGGCAGTCGCTGTCGGCCGGCCGAACCGTCGCGCGCAAGACGCCCGAGCAGCTTGCCGAGGTCGCCCGTGCCGCCGTGCTCCTCGATGGCGTCAGACACATGGTGATGACCACCGGGACACCGAACGCCACCGACCGTGGCGCCGCGATCCTGTGTGAGAGCGCCTTCGCGGTGAAGGCAGCGGTCGACCTGCCGATCCAGGCCCAATGCGAGCCGCCGGACGACGACCGCTGGTTCGAACGCATGAAGGCGTCGGGCGTCGACGCGCTGGGCATGCACTTGGAGGCCGTCACGCCCGAGGTCCGGGCCCGGATCATGCCCGGCAAGGCGGGCGTTCCCCTGGAGCGCTACTACGACGCCTTCGCCGCCGCCGTCCCGGTCTTCGGGCGGGCCCAAGTCTCGACCTACATCCTCGCCGGTCTCGGCGACGCGCCGGAGGCGATTCTCGCCATGGCGGAGCGACTCGTCGGGATGGGCGTCTATCCCTTCGTCGTGCCCTTCGTGCCGATCTCGGGCACGCCGCTGGAGAGCCACCCGGCACCATCGCCGGACTTCATGCACGCGATCCTCCAGCCCCTGTCCGCCATGCTGGAGCGGGCCGACCTCCGCTCCACCGACATCAAGGCCGGCTGCGGCCGCTGCGGCGCCTGTTCGGCCCTCTCCACCTACGAGCGCGCCGGGGTGACGGCATGATCGTCGAATCCGTCGCCCCCTACCGCCCAAGCCATTTCCAGGTGAAGTTCGCCACCTCCGCGTGGGAGCGGCGGGCCTGCGCCGCCTTGCGCCGGCAAGTGTTCTGCACCGAGCAAGGCATCTTCGAAGGTGACGACCGCGATGCCATCGATGGGTATGCGATCCCGATCTGCGCCCTCTCGACACTGGCCGGGGATGCCGATGCGGTCGTCGGCACCGTCCGCATCCATGAAGTGGCGGAACGACCCGGAGAGTGGTGGGGCTCGCGCCTCGCCGTCGCCAAAGCCTTCCGCGGCACGGCGGCGCTCGGGGCAGGCCTGATCCAGGTCGCGGTCTCGTCGGCTCATGCACGGGGGTGCACGCGCTTCCTGGCCCATGTGCAGGACCGGAACGTGCCGCTGTTCCAGGCCCTGCATTGGGCGAGCCTCGACGCCGTGGAACTCCATGGCCGCCTGCACCACCTCATGCAGGCCGACCTCGCCGCCTACCCGCCGATGCACGACCCCGAGCACGGGCTCGTCACATTCCGCAGGGCGGCGTGATGACCGCGGCCGTCGACCTCAAGGGCTTAGCAAGCCAGATCCGGGATGCCCGCGGCGTCGCGCACAAGCGCGACATCGACGCCGTAGTCACGCGCCTCGGGCTGGGGGACCGGCACGCCACGGTCCCTGTCGGAGACGATTGCGCCGCCATTCCCGATGGCGATGGCCATCTGCTTCTGGCCATCGAGGGCTTCATCGACAGCTTCGTCTCGGCCGATCCGTATTTCGCCGGCTATTGCGGGATCATGGTCAACCTCAGCGACGTGGCGGCCATGGGCGGGCGGGCGCTCGCAGTCGTCGACGCGTTGTGGAGCCGGGATGCCGCGTCGGCGGACCCGATCCTGGCCGGCCTGTCCGACGCAGCCACACTCTACGGCGTACCGATTGTCGGCGGCCACACCAACACGCGTTCGGAGACCGGGAACCTTGCGGTCGCCGTGCTCGGCCGCGCCGGTCCCCGCCTGCTCACGAGCTTCGATGCGGCGCCCGGCGACGACCTCATCGCCGCCATCGACCTGCGCGGTCGTTTCCGCGATCCACACCCGTACTGGGACGCCTCGACCGGGTCGCCAGGCGAGCGCCTGCGCGGCGACCTCGCCCTGCTGCCCGGGCTGGCCGAGGACGGCCTGTGCCGCTCTGCCAAGGATATCAGCATGGCGGGTGTCGTCGGTACGGCGCTGATGCTGCTCGAATGCTCGAAGGTCGGCGCGGTCATCGACCTCGGCGCGATCCCACGCCCTGACGGCGTTCCCATCGCGCGCTGGCTGAACGCCTTCCCGAGCTACGGCTACCTCCTGAGCGTCCGCCCCGGGGATACCCCGGCCGTGCTCGACCGCTTCGCCGACCGTGGCATCGCGGCCGACGTCATCGGGAGCCTCGACGCGAGCCGGGTCGCCCGCATTCGGGATGCCGGCGGCGAGGAGGCCGTGGTCTGGGACTTCATGGCCAGCCCGCTGATCGGCTGCGGCCATGATGACGGGGGGCCCTCGGCATGACCGCTATGCGCATCGCCCTCCTGACCCACTCCACCAATCCACGCGGCGGCGTCGCCCATTGCCTCGCCCTCGCCGAAGCCCTGTGCGAGCGCGGGCATGAGGCGGTGGTCCACGCCCCCGACCCGTCCGGCCGCGGCTTCTTTCGCGATGCCGCGTGCCCGACGGTCTCCGTTGCCGCCCGCACGGTTGCCGGCGGCACGGTCGACCTCGTGCGGACGCGCATCACCGACTACCTCGTCCACTTCGGCTCGCCGGCGGCCTGCGACTTCGATGTCTTCCACGCCCATGACGGCATCGGCGGCAACGCGCTCGCGACCCTGAAGCACCGGCATTTGATTCCGGGTTTCGTTCGCACCGTCCATCACCTGGACACCTTCGCCGAACCGCAGCTTGCCGATTGGCAGGACCGCTCGATTCAGGAGGCTCGCCGCCTCCTCTGCGTCAGCCGGGGCTGGACCGAACGCATCCGGTCGGACTTCGGCATGACGGCGGAGGTCGTCGGCAACGGCGTCGCCCTGACGGCCTACCGGCCTACGCCCGACCAACGGGATGCCGTGGTTCGGGAGCGCTGGGGGTTGGGTGACGGTCCCATCGTCCTGAGCGTCGGCGGCTTCGAGGAGCGCAAGAACACCCTTGGCATCATCGAAGCTTTCGCGCGCTTGCGTCAGCACCGTCCCAAAGCTCAGCTCGTCATCGCCGGCGGCGCCTCGCTCCTCGACCACGCCTCCTACCGGGCGCGGTGCCATGCAGCCCTGAGCGTCCACGGCCTCGCGGCAGGGTCGAGCGGTCCCGTGATCGAGACCGGTCCGGTTCCTCAGTCCGACATGCCCGCTCTCTACCGTATCGCCGACATGCTGGCCTTTCCGTCGCTGAAGGAAGGGTTCGGCCTGTGCGTGCTGGAGGCGATGGCCTGCGGCACCCCGGCCATCGTCTCCCACCGGCCGCCCTTCACCGAATACCTGACCGAGGGCGACGCCCTCTTCGTCGATCCGGCCGTGCCCGAGGACATCGCCCGAGCCATGGCAACCGCCCTGGTGCCGGAGACGCGCGAACGCCTGAGGATGGCGGGCTTCGCAAGGGCCGCCGCCCATTCGTGGCGGGCCTGCGCCGAGCGCCACCTCGATGCCTACGCGGGCTGCGCCCGCATGCGACAGGAGCCGACCCATGCCTGAGATGCACTTCCATGTCCGCTGGCCCGATGGTCGGCGCGAGGCCTGCTACTCGCCCTCTCTCGTCGTGAGGGACTTCCTCACGCCCGGCGAGAGCTACGCCGTCGACGACTTCGTCGAGAAGACCCGCACCGCCCTCACCATCGCCAGCGAGCGGGTGCGCGAGAAGTACGGCTTCACCTGCTCGTCCGCCTTGGATCAGCTCGCCCGGATCGAGGCCGCCGCGAAGCTCCAGCCTTCCGATGGCCGGGTCACGGTCGAGACCTTCGAGCCCTGAACGGGCAACCCTTCCCCCACTCACGGAGTGAGAGCCATGACGTCCACCCCGCGTCACGTTCCCGTTGCCGTCGTCGGCGGCGGCCAAGCCGGCCTCTCGGTCAGCTACCACCTCAAGCAGCGCGGCATTGAGCATCTCGTCTTCGAGAAAAACACGGCCGCCCACACCTGGTCGACGCAGCGCTGGGACACGTTCTGCCTCGTCACGCCGAACTGGCAGTGCGACCTGCCCGGGCATCCCTATGACGGGCCGGAGCCGGACGGGTTCATGAGGAAGGACGAGATCATCGCGTATCTGAAGGCCTTCGTCGCCAAAGTGAGCCCGCCGATCCGCGAGGGCGTCTCGGTCACGCGCGTCGCGCGGCAGGACGACGGCACCTTCTCGGTTCAGACTTCGGAGGGCGATTATACCGCCGACGAAATTGTCGTCGCCTCGGGCGGCTATCACACGCCGATCATTCCACGCATGGCCGAGAAGCTGCCGGGCTCGATCACGCAGATCCACTCGAACCAGTACCGCAACGCCGCCCAGTTGCCCGAAGGCGAGGTCCTCGTCGTCGGCTCCGGTCAGTCCGGTGCCCAGATCGCCGAGGATCTCCACCTGGCCGGGCGCAAGGTCCATCTCGCGGTCGGCGATGCACCCCGCTGCGCCCGGTTCTATCGCGGTCGCGACGTCGTCACTTGGCTCGCCGACATGGGCTACTACGAGATGACCGTCGACAACCATCCGTTGCGCGATGGCGTCCGGGACAACACCAACCACTACGTGACCGGCCGCGACGGCGGACGCGACATCGACCTGCGCCGCTTCGCCACCGAGGGCATGACGCTCTACGGCGTGCTGGAAGATCACGCCGACGGCGCCTTGCGCTTCCGTGACAACCTCAAGCGCTCGCTCGATGGCGCCGACCGGACCTACAACGGCATCAACGCCGCCATCGACAAGTACATCGCCGAGAAGGGCATCGAGGCCCCGGCGCAGGAGCACTACACCCCGGTATGGGAGCCGGGCGAGCCAGTGACCGGCCTCGTCCTCGACGGCTCAGGCATCACCAGCGTCGTCTGGTGCATCGGCTTCACGCCAGATTTCCGCTGGCTCGATGCCTCCGTGTTCAACGGGGCCGGCAACCCGAAGCACAAGCGCGGCGTCACGAACGAGGACGGCATCTCCTTCATCGGGCTGCCATGGCTGAACACCTGGGGTTCGGGCCGGTTCGGGGCGGTCGGCCGTGATGCCGAGTACATCGTGCAGGTCATCCAGAAACGACTCGGCGCCGAGCGGTTCGCCCTCAAGTTCGCTGTCTGACCGGCCGACGGGCAAGCCTCGGTTCCTTGGCGGCCCGCGTCCGCGACGCGGGCCTGTAAATCCCGATCGGTGGCGGCATCTCCCAAAGCCGCAAAGGCCGGCCTGGGCCTGTGCCGTTCCTGCAACAACGTCGAACCCTAAGCATCATCAAAGCACTATGCAGTAGACTCTGAGTTATTGCAGTGCATGATATAAGCATTGCTGGAAATACATACAGATTGTACGCATTTCCATGCAATCAAGATAATCCGACTGAACATTCCTTTTCAACGACACCGGCGCCGATGCTTTTCGGCGAACGCTGTCGGCTGGCCGAAACGAAGACTCAGAAGGGGATCGATGATGCTGAAAAAGTTCGCGGCCGTGGCAGGAGCGTTCGCCGCCGTCACCCTGAGCGCGACCGCTTCGTTCGCCCAGTCCACCACCATCCCGGGCGAGCAGGTCGGTCTCGCGGTCGGCGCCCCGCTGCCTGAGGGCATCTACGCCATCGACACGTTTATTTACCGACGCAACGACACCCGGTTCTCGACCGATACGGCGATCAACGTACCAGTTCTGGTTTGGTCGACGGGCTTCAAGGTCCTCGGCGCCAACATCGAGCCGCTGCTCGCCCAGCCCACGGTGTTCGGGTTCCCCCGCAACCCGGCCGGCGTGCCCAACCGCGATTTTTCCATCAACGTCGGCACCCTGGTCGGGTCGATCTTCGCCTGGGACCTGGGTGGCGGCCTCGGCGTCAGCTACTTGGCGGCGGTTCACCTCAATGACCTCGATGCCGGCCGCGGGCTGAGGCAGTTCTCCTCCAACACCTACCGTCAGGGCTTCGCCGCGAGCTACACCGCCGATGGCTGGAACCTCACGGCAAACCTGACCCACAACTTCTACGACTCGCCGGGCCGGTTCGAGGGTGCCATCGGCCAGGCGATCGGTCCGCTCTACCTTGCGGACGCCCTCCTGCTCGACCTCACGGCAACCAAGAAGTTCGGCAAGTTCGAGATCGGCGCGGTGGCCTACGGGGTGACGGACCTGCCGCTGGGCGGACGTGACTTCGCGCGCGCTACGGCGCAGGGGTACACCCAGGCCGGGCGCTTCGCCGTAGGCGGGCTGATCGGCTACGACTTCGGGCCGGTGACCGCACAGCTGATGGTCGCCCGCGACGTTGTGGTCCGGACCCGTGGCACGGAATCCACGGACGGCTTCATCCGTCTCATCGCCCCACTTTACAGTGCTCCGAAGGCTGCCGAACCGATGCCGGTTAGTCTCGTGCGCAAGTATTGATCATCGAATTCGCGCGCCTGATTGCCCTTAGCTGAGGTGGGTGTGCGTACCGCGTTCGAAGCGAAAATCCTTCCCAAGGACCCCGCTTCGACAGGGACCGGGTGGCCAAGTCTCAACAGCTACCACCGCCCGGTCCCGCCCATTCTCGATGGAGACAGGCCGTTGGGATTTCACATGAGGCTCGGAGGAGTCGACACGCCCCTGACGGACGCCTGCCGCCACGTTCTGGGCATGCCGCATCTCTGCCCCAGCGGGCTTTCAGAGAACTGGCTCTGGAAGGAACTTGGACACCGTCACTGGGGTCTGATCGCCAAGGCGTTCGGCAGGGCCGAGGCCGGGTTCGGGGCTTCGGGCGAACCGCCCATCTATGCAGCGTTCCGAAAGATTTCGCTTCAGAGCGGCGACCTTGCTGGCGTTCGGGAGAACGACGCGTTGGACGTACGCTCGACGGTTACCTACCTCTCTGAAACCCGAGTGGTCAGCCGGCATGTTGTGGCGTGCCAGGACCAGTTGATCGCTGACGTTGAAATGACCTCCGTGTTCGTGAGGCGCCATGCCGAAGGCGTGAACCGCTCCATCGCCCGGGTGAGGCTTGAGGGTCATGGGCACGCCGTGCCCGCTTATGGGACTGCGGCCACACAGCATTCCAGCGTTGAGCATGTGTTCCTGGGGTCTGTCATGACACCGGACGAGTGCGAACTCGGGACCTTGACCTTCGAGCCTTGCCCGCACCTAGATTTTAACGGAGCGGGGCTTCTGTATTTCAGCAGCTTCGTCGCCGCCGTAGATCGAGCGGAGTGGCATTTCATCGGGAAACGCTCAAATGATTACAGCACACGTATGCGTTGCGCTCTGTTTCACGCAAACGTTGAAATGGGCGACCCTCTCGAAGTGCGTTTACTGACTTCGGAGAATGAGCCGAATTTTCGCCATCGTGCGCTTCTGTCAACAGTGGACGGAAGACTATTGGCGGAAATAATAACACAGCGCCCTGTATTTTGAAATATCGCAGTATCAAAACTTATAACCTTATAATTTAGTTCTGATTTATCTAAATTCGATGCATATTTGTTGTATCTTGTGATCTTATTGCTTGTGGGTCGGCATAAAATGAAAGGCAAGGCCCTTGAACCGAACGGCACCGATGCGTGCTCCGTGTTTGTGGGCAGAGGCTTGAAGTGGCAGTGATGGGCCCGTCACTTTGAGACTCACAGCGGAACAGATGTCCGCTTACGAGAACCGCTCGATCACGCGTGGACGCCATGGCGGTTCGGCGCGCCACAGTCGAGCATGTCTTTGGTACGCTGAGAGCCCGGATGGGCAGTACACCGTTCTTAACGAAGGGCACGAAGGGCGTGCGAACCGCGATGAGCCTCGCGATCCTTGCCTACAACATGAAGCGGGTGATCCGCCTGTTCGGTATAACTTGGCTCGTCCAGGCCATTCGAGCCTGAAGCGGCCCCCTGCGCCGCCGTCATCATCCTGCCAATCGGCGCGGATGACTACGATCAATGCGTTCATACACGGCCTCGGTCGCAAGCTGCCTCCCCGCGTCGGACTAATAGCCGGTTTCGCAATTGATATAAAAAGGAATATTCGCCTATTACAGTATCATCGCCAATTTTTGATTAGCAATTCAATACATATACGTGGTATCCCCCGCGACAACGAACGATTATTGGGGAATTTGAATCATGCGCCTGTATGCTGCGCTCTGTGCATCTGCTTTGATTCTATGCAGCATGTCGTTTTCAGCAGCTATGGCCTGTGGCGACAGCGAAGCTGGTCTATCCTGCGATGATAGCGGTTCTGGCGTCGAAATGGGCGCGAAATGGATGCTGAACCGCGCCACGAAAGCAGTGATGGCTGACAAGGACAATGCGCTCACTGCCTTCACCAAAGGGACGGACGGCTTCCGAACGGCCGACACTTACGTCTTCTGCGTGAGCCCCGATGGCATCATGAGCGCCCATCCCAATCCGATCCTGCAAGGGCACGAGGTTCGCGACCTGCACGACAAGACGGGCAACTACTTCATTAAGACCATGATGCAGGACGCCAAACCCGGCCAGATCTCAGTGATCCGCTATCTGTTCCCCAAGCCCGGCAGTACGGTTGAGGAGCCCAAGACCACCTACTACACGAAGGCCGGCGACCAGACGTGCGCGGTCGGCATCTACGACACCGACGTGGCGGCACCGAAGATCGCGACCCCAGAGGGGCGAGTCGCGAGCTTGCGTGCGAAGCTTGACGGCGAGATCCCGGCTGCGGCGCGGGCGGATTGGACCGCGTTTCTGGAGGCGCTCAACCAAGTCAGCGACGCCAGGGCGGCCGTGATCACCCGCGCCCGCGACAATCTGCAAGCGGCCGAAGCCGCTCTCGGTGCCCCGGACGGGAAGACCGCCGCAGGCCGGCAATAGGCAAAGGGCACGGGCTGATCGATGCCTGGGGAGGTCAGGGGGTGGGACTGCCCAATGTCGTGCCGCTGACAGAAGCCGCAACGTTCACGTTTGGATGCGCCGTGTTGCACGCCCGGTGGCTCGATCCCGAGCGGGCCACCAGGGTGCTGGCCTGCATCGCCGTATCGCTGATCGCCTGGGTATTACTCGCCCTGACACCCGCAAACATCTCAACGGACCCGAACGCGCTCGATCCGGCCGCCATATGGCCGCTTTCGGCAACCATTGAGGACCGTCCGTATGACTGATGTGGGTAGCGTGCGGAACGTCCGCATACGGCCTAATCACCGGAGCATCAGTTCGGGTGTCTCCTCACCTCGTCGGCATAGGCCGGCGAGGAGACAGACGATGGGACATTCTGCACACGATCCGGCCGTCAAAGGACGGCCGGCCTGGAATGCTGGCCGCAAACTTGGCGCTAAACGGGCCCTCAAACCTCAGCAGGTCTGGGCCGTCCGATTCTGGCTCGACCGCGAACGGCGCACACGCGACCGGGCGATGTTCGATCTCGCCATCGACAGCAAGCTGCGCGGCTGCGACATCGTCAAACTCAAGATTGGCGATCTCGTAAGTGGCGGTCGCGTTCGTAGCCGGGCTATCGTCATCCAGCGCAAGACCGGCCGACCGGTGCAGTTCGAATTGCTCGAGCCGGCTCGAACCAGCATCCTCGCATGGCTGGAGGCTAGGGGTGGTACGCTCGACGACTACGCCTTCCCCAGCAGGCTCGACGGCGTCACGCACATCAGCACCAGGCAGTATGCGCGCTTGGTCGATGAGTGGGTCACAGGCATCGGGCTGCGCAGCGAGGATTACGGCACCCATTCCCTCCGCCGCACGAAGGCATCGTTGATCTACAAGCGAACCGGCAACCTGCGTGCCGTCCAGATCCTACTCGGCCATACCAAGATCGAGAGCACGGTCAGATACCTCGGCGTCGACGTCGAGGGTGCCCTGACCTTGGCAGAGGGAACTGAGATTTGAGCATTCGGCCCCTCGGCATTTGTGTCGAGGGGCTTCGGAACCGGTCCGGCAGCAGGGCGCCCATTCCGGTCATTAGCTGGCCCTCGTGTGCGTCTCCGGAGCAGACATCGATCAAGCCTGCGGCCACGACATTCTCATGTTGTGACACATCAGCGGGCTTTGGAAGGCACGCCTAAGCGCAAGATCGCAGCATCCAGTTCTTTAGGCGGGGTACAGCGACGACGGAATGCGCGACCAAACGGTGCGATATGATGGTGCGCACCGCCCAACAATACGGACAAGCCTACATGGACCGGCTGCTGACGCACGCCCAGAAGGGCGAGCTCAACCCGGCCTGCCTCGCCAACCACCGTTTCTCCCTTAAGGACGGACCGCGCGGCTACGACATGTTCAATCACAAGACGGACGGCTGCGTGCGCGCGGTGTTCGCGCCTTAGGCGCACGTGCCGTCCACGGATGGAGGGAAATGCATGGAGCAGCGCCCGTTTGGTCCCGTGCCGCGCGATGTTGCGGTGATCGGCCAGGGAACCTGGTACATCGACGACGCGCACCGGCCTACCGCGGTCGCAGCGCTCCGCCGCGGCCTCGACCTCGGCATGACCCACATCGATACCGCCGAGATGTACGGCGACGCCGAGACCGTGGTCGGTGAGGCGATCGCCGGGCGGCGCGACGACGTGTTCCTCGTTTCCAAGGTCCTCCCCAGCAACGCCTCGCTTGCCGGGACAGTGGCGGCCTGCGAGCGCTCGCTGGCGCGCCTGCGCACCGACAGGCTGGATTGTTACCTATTGCATTGGCCTGGCTCGTATCCGCTTGAGGATACTTTCGCCGGCTTCGAGCGGCTCCGCGAACAGGGCAAGATCCTGTCCTGGGGGGTGAGCAACTTCGATGTGTCCAACCTCGAAGCCGCCTGGAAGGCCGGGGGCGAGGGGCGCATCGCCTGCAACCAGGTTCTCTACCACTTGGAGGAGCGCGCAATCGAGCACGCCGTCCAGCCCTGGTGCGAGGATCACGGAATCGCCGTCGTCGCTTACAGCCCATTCGGCCATGGCAGCTTCCCCGGCCCACGAACACCGGGCGGCCGCGTCCTGGATGAGGTCGCGGCGAACCACGGCGCGACCGCCCGTCAGGTCGCGCTTCGGTTCTTGGCGCGGAGGCCGTCCACCTTCACGATCCCCAAAGCGTCCAGTCCCGATCATGCCGCCGACAACGCCAGCGCTGGCCCGCTGCGGTTGACGGAAGACGAGATCATCCGGATCGACGCGGCGTTTCCGCGGGGTCCCCGACCACGCCGCCTCCCTATGTTGTAGGCCCGTGATACCGACTTGGTCAGGGCAGATGGTCGTCCCCCCGTCTCGCAATCCCGCCCGGCAACGGACGATTCCGGCAATAAGCGGGGGTTCGCGGATCGGCGGATCGGCGGATCGTCCGAACGACCTACGCTGCCTGCTGAGGGGTGAAGGCGCCTCGAACATGCGTCGTGGCGACCGTTCGGCGGAGGGGCTGCCCTCGGGCCGCCAAGGAACTCGCTCGCATCCCGGGAGATGCCTTGGAACGACGGTGATCGATCCGCCGAGGAGCGACGAGCATGACCTACCTTCGATACGCCCCCGGCATCGAGACGCCTGCTGCGGACGAGCAAAAGACGATTGACGGCATCATCGCCGGCATGACGCAGCAATCCGAGACGGTGGAGAGGCGCGAGCACCATGCGGTGCGGGCCAGCCACGCAAAGAGTTCGGCCTGCGTCACCGGCGAGTTGACGATTTCCGCCGGCTTGCCGCCCGAACTGGCCCAAGGGTTGTTCGCCGCGCCCGGCACCCATCCCGTCGCGGTTCGCTTCGCTCAGGGACCGGGCGAGACGCTGGGCGACCGGGTCTCGACCCACCGCGGCATGTCGATCAAGGTGTTCGACGTCCCCGGCGAGATGATCGGCCCCCACGAGGTGGTCCATAAGTAAAGTTAGTGTGCGGTGGGCCGCTCCACCATGGGTAGCTTGGTCGACGCAGCCGGTCGGGCGAGCGCAGCCGGCCAAGCGGTGAAGGCTGGCACGAACACCTCCGGGGCTGGCGGACGGTATCCGAGCGATGCGTGGGGGCGGACGGCGTTGTAGTGCCGTCTCCAGCTCTCGATCACGATCTGTGCCTCCTTGAGCGTGTAGAAAATCTCGCCATTCAGGAGTTCGTCCCGCAGGCGAGCGTTGAAGCTCTCGACATAACCGTTCTCCCACGGTGAACCGGGGCTGATGTAGGCCGTCTTGGCACCGACCCCGGTGATCCAAGCCTGCACCGACTTGGCGATGAACTCCGGGCCATTGTCCGAACGAATATGCCCCGGCACCGCACGCAGGATGAACAGGTTGGAGAGCACATCGATCACGTCGATCGCCTTCAGCCTACGGGCGACGCGGATGGCCAGGCATTCGTGCGTGAACTCATCGACGACGTTGAGCATCCGGAACTTGCGTCCGTCATGCGTGCGGGCCTCGACGAAGTCATACGACCAGACGTGGTTGCGGCACTCCGGGCGAAGACGCAGGCAGGAGCCGTCGTTGTCCCAGATCCGCCCCCGCTTGGGCTGTTTGACCGGGACCTTCAGGCCCTCGCGCCGCCAGATCCGCTCGACGCGCTTGTCGTTGACGAGCCACCCAGCCGCCTTCAGCAGCGCGCTGATCTTGCGGTAGCCATAGCGCCCATACCGTTCGGCCAATGCCACGAGGTCAGCCGTTAGTGCTTCCTCGTCATCACGGCCCCGCGGGACCTTGCGCTGTGTCGAGCGATGCTGACCGAGGGCCCGACAGGCGCGGCGCTCGGAGACGTGCAGGACGTCGATGATGTGCTCGACACAGGCGCGTCGGCGCGCGGGGCTCAGAAGTTTCCCCGGGATGCCTCCTGCAGGATCAGCTTGTCGAGCGTGAGGTCGGCGATCGCCTTACGCAGCCGCTGGTTCTCAGTCTCCAGATCCTTCATTCGGCGCACCTGATCGGTCTTCAGGCCGCCGAACTCACGCCGCCACCGGTAGTACGTCACTGAACTCACGCCGATGGCACGGATCGCGTCAGAGACGCTCTGGCCCTGCGAGATCAGCACATCCGCCTGCCGTAGCTTGGCGACGATCTCCTCGGACTTCGGATGCTTGGCCATGTCGTCCGTCCTCCAGGCTCAAAAGCCATACCAAAGGGCGGACCACTTCAATGGGGGTGGATCAGCCCCACGTTGTGACTGGCCGAGTCGGGTGGCTTTGCCGTCGCCCCCCTCATTGGCGACAGTTTCGCGTGTCGTGCGCGAGAGATCCTTCATCGGCACTGGCGGCGTCGTCACAGCCGCCTTTAGGGCTTGCTCAAAGCGGCGTTGCGCTTCAGCTTCGGGGTATGACTGATCCCCAACCGCAACCGGGTCCGCGCCCGTCCCATGAGGTTCTGAAGCCATATCGTATACCGCGCCGAGTGAGAGCCGCTATTGGCGACATCATATTCGCAGGATCGGAGATCGACCACCTCATCAGCATGGCGCTGTTTGCCATGGTGGAGATCCGGCCACGGTTCGGCTTTGTGCTTCTGAAACGCACCGCGATCAATCAAAAACTCGAAACGCTCAAGTTCCTTGTCGATCAAGAAAACAACTCTGAGCGTATTGAGAAATGGGAGGCACTACTGCCTGAGTTGAATCAATTTATTGCTAATAGAAATACGATTTCTCACGGTATATATCGCGGAAAATTGATAGATAACGACTTATTGTGCTTTTCTCTACCGCAAGCATTCGTCGCAACTGACGGAAAGTATCCATATTATTACGAAAACAAGAGCATTTCTGAAGAAGCGCTTGCTATAACTGCAATGAAAGGAATTGAGATACGTGAAGCAATCAAGGATGTTTTTGGCGTCTTACCATTTCACGAAACACTTCCTGAGCTATATCAGAAGGAGAGGCCTGAAACTCTAAGATCTCAGCGTAAAAATAGTCGCGCAAAACCTCAGCGCCAGCCTCCGCCATCTCAGGCGTGATTTTCACTTGGCTGTCTTCGGATTTTATTCCCGGAAAGTCATCCGCACACATGCACGTCTGTACCACACCTAACCGACCGCGCCAAATCGCCTATCGTACCACACCCACCACCCATAGCGCCTGTGGTGTCATCGTGATAATTGGGACAATTTTCCTAAGGTCAAGCCACAACTTCATCGTTGGGAAGATGAAGTTGTGGCTTCGGAATTTCACGCATACGGGGGAAGGGTTCGGATCCTGATATGTGGTCGAAGATCGCTCGATCCAAAAAGCACTGCGCGTGCATCGCGTTCGAGACTGGATTGTCGCAGTTGGTACGGGACTACGCCAGATTTCAGTGCGTCCTCAATCTCTTGTGATGACAAGTCCGTCACAATGCGGGAGAGCTCGCGTTTCAGTTCTTCAATCGCGACGTTTGCAGTTCCCGCGACGGCAAAGAGCTTACAATCGTCATTCTCGGTGCCAACAAATTCAGCAATGTATCTCGACATCCTCAGGGTCCTTTCCATTACCCTGAGATCAAGCCCGCTCTAATCGCGAAACGCAATACAAATAAATATTCAAATATGCGAGGAACGAACCGCATGATGTCCCATGATGCCTCATACTGTATACTGCGGTCCCAAGCGTAGACTTATATGCATGTGATGAATGCCTTCGACGCGTCAGGCGCATATCACGATTGGGCATTTGAATGTTCGGCGCCCCAAATGCGATAGGGTCTCATCATCTCGGCGGTAACGGTTCACGGCATAGCGGGGCACTGATTATCGTTTGGTGGGCTGCCAAAGGCCCCGTCGATCGCAGACCTTGAAAGTAGGACAGGCGGTCTGACGGCAACCGAGCCGATCGTCGATGCGATTGCCGTTGCAGATATTCCAGCCCTCCTCGGCGCAGAAGCTCCACAGCGCCGCTTGAACGAAGCGCGGAAAAGTCGCGGGAAAGCCCGGGTTGTAGGCGCGGGCGTCAATGCGGCGGGCGAAGCCTTCAAGCAGGTCGCGGCAGCCCCCAGGGGCGGTACAAGCTGGCCCATAGCGATGTTCGGCGTCGAAGCGTGCTAAAACACCGGTGCGGTACAGGAAATTATGGACGAGGGAGTCGACGGCGATCATCCAGGTTCCGGCCGTGACCCAACGCTCGCGGTTCGGGTCGGCGCCGAGGAGCAAATCGGCCAGGATCATCGCCCAGAGCTTGGAGCCGATGCCGTGAATTGAACAAAGCGGATCGAGGACGGCGTCCCGCAGCAAAGGCCCGCGATCGGGGTGATCCGTCCCAGGATCCGCCTGCGCGAGACGAGCGTCGATCCAGCCGACGAGGTCACCGTCGCAGACGTCCCGGAGGAACAGGGCGAGGCTGTAGGCTGCCCGGTTCAGCGAACCTTTCCTGAGCTTGGCCTTCGGCAGGGGGCACGCAGCGAGGTGATCCGGGCATGCGCAAGTCGGGCCGGACTTTTGGTAGCCACACTCCGCGAGATGCCAGTAGCTCGTGAGACGCGTGCAGCTAGGGGCAGACCCTAACTGATCCAGGATCTCAACGAGGCGCGCGCTTCCATGCTGCTCGCTGTATCGAAGCGCGATACCGTCGGAAATTCCCTGCAGCGGGACGAGGCCCATGATCCAATCGTAGATCGGCCGGGTGTCGTGGGAATGGACAGCGAGAGAAAGACCTTCCAACGCCATGCTAATCCGAAGGCGATCGAGGAAGGATAGCGGCGCGAGCGCGAGGGCTGATTCGCTGACGCGCAGAAGATGCCGCCAGCCGCACTGCGAAAGCGTGGATTTTGAAATTGCTAGGCTCATTTGCCGAGCCTGCCATATCAAGGAATAGGCCGGTCAAGCTCAGCCGACAGCTTGGTCCGAATATAAAACGCTGGGGGAAGCGGACATTCCGATTTCGATCCGACCCGGCTATAAAATCTTGGTTGCGGGGTTCCGCAAAGCGGACGTCTCTCCTACCGGCATTTCGGTTGCAGTGGCCCAAAGCGGTCACTCCGGTTCCGACTGCGCTCGAGTTGTCCCTCTCGCTACGCCGGCGTCGTGAGACCAATCTCTGACTGACTGATGCCTCAGGCAGATTTGTCGGGCAGGTGAAAGAGATCGACGAAGGACCGCGCCAGTTCAGACTCACCCGTGAAGGCAAGGGTGCCGCCTACACCATCTCTGGTCAGCGTAGCTTTGCCGTAGATGGTCCGACGCATCGCCATCGTGTCGCCCGTGAAAGCAAGGTCGGGGGCCTCCATTGTGCCTCGACGTACCAGGATCTCGCCGCCCCCCACCGTCGCGATGAAGTCCTCCCCGGGGAAGTGAAAAGCGACCGACACCGGCAGGGCGGTGGCGCGCGTGTGGTCGACCAGAGCTTGGAGCGACATCATCGCGGAGGCAGCTGACATGAATAGGCTCGGATCATGCCGCGGCGAGCGAGCAGCCCAGCGGCCCAGGTCGCGCATCAGCGGCGCGGCCTCACGGCCCCAATCCGTGAGGTCGTAGACCTGCGCGTTGGCCGGAGACGGCAGGCGATACCGCCGGACGATGCCCACCTCCTCCAGGCTCTCCAAGCGCTGCGTGAGAACGTTGGCACTGATGCCGGGAAGGTTAACCCGAAGCTCCCCGAAGCGCCGAGGACCGAAGACTAACTCGCGCATGATCAGCAGGGACCAGCGCTCCCCAATAAACTCCAGGGCGAGGGCGGTCCCACAGGCGTCGTCGTACCGGCGTTCACCCAGCGCAGATCGCCGTTCAGTTAATTTTTCTGACTTCATAGTTGCTTTGTCTAACAGACGATGCGAGCCTGGGTAAAGCGGAGCCGAAGGGGGCGCCGGTACCGAGGAGGAATGCCCGATGCCGCCTGCAGAGGGGACACCGATCTGGTTCGAGTTGAATGCGTCCGATCAGGACGCGGCGCAGATCTTCTATGAGGCCGTCGCTGGCTGGCAGGTCGTGCCGTCGCCGATGCTGGAGCACGGCGGCTACCGGATCGCAGAGGCCGATGGGATCCCCGTCGCCGGGATCCGGCGCTCGATCCCCGAAGCGACCAGTCATCCCGGCTGGGCGATTTACCTGGCGACCGCCGATGTCGATGCCATGGTCGCCCGCGCCGTCGATCTCGGCGGGCGCATTCCGTTTGGTCCTGTCGACATCCCCCATGTCGGCCGTTTCGCCATGGTGTCGGATCCGCAGGGAGTAATCTTCGCCGTGATGACGCCAAGCAGACCCGGCGCGAGCCGGGCGTTCGGACCCGTTCCGCTCGGCTCGGAGCGGACCCTCGGACACGGAGTCTGGATCGAGCTTGCTACCCCGGATCCCGATGCGTCGCTGGCCTTCTACGGCGTGCTGTTCGGCTGGGAGAAGATCGGGGCCATGCCGATGGGCGCTATGGGCGAGTACGCCTTCATCGGTCGCGGCGACCTTCGCCCCGGTGCGGTGATGTCGAGTGTGGCGACCGGCGCCCCGGCAGGATGGAGTTGGTACGTCCATGTCGCCGACATCGACGCCGCGGTGGCGACGGTCCGGGCTAGGGGCGGCACCGTCCTGCAGGGGCCCGATCCCATTCCCGGGGGAAGCTATTCGGCCAAGGCCGTCGATCCGGCGGGCCACCTGATCGGCTTGGCTGGTCCACGACGGGCTGCCTGAGGGGAGAATAGCCATGACCAGCGAGAAACTCACGACCTGCTTATGGTTCGACCATGGAGAGGCCCGCCGGGCGGCGGAGTTCTATGCTGCGACCTTTCCCGAAAGCCATGTCGCCGACGCAATGAAAGCGCCCTCGGATTTTCCGGGGGGATCGCAGGGTGTGGAACTGACGGTGTCGTTCACTGTCCTCGGTCGTCCGTTCGTCGGGTTGAACGGAGGCCCCGCTTTCAAGCCCAATCAGGCCGTGAGCTTCATGGTGCTGACCGAGGATCAGGCCGAGACCGACCGCTACTGGGACGCGATCGTGCGCACCGGCGGCGTCGAGAGCCAGTGTGGATGGTGCACGGACCGCTGGGGCTTCTCCTGGCAGATCACTCCTCGCGCGCTGCTGCGGGCCAACAGCCATTCCGACAAGGCCGCAGCCCGGCGCGCGTTCGAGGCGATGATGACCATGCGCAAGATCGACATCGCACGGATCGAGGCCGCCGTCCGGGGGGATTTCACCCATGCGTAAGATCACCGGCTCGCTGTTCCAATCGCTCGACGGCGTGATCCAGGCACCCGGTGGTCCCGAAGAGGATCAGACTGGGTTCGAGAAGGGTGGCTGGACCTTTCCGTATTTCGACGGCTCGCTGGGCGAAGGGATGGGAAAGCTGTTCGCGGGAGAGTTCGAACTGCTCCTCGGGCGGCGGACCTACGAGATCTTCGCGGCCTACTGGCCGCATAATGGCGACCAGCCGATCGGGGCGACCTTCAACGCGGTGCGCAAGCACGTCGTGACTTCGTCTGATCAAACCCTCGGCTGGAGCAACAGCTATCGGCTCGGGGACGAGCCTGTCGCAGCGGTCACCCGCCTGAAGGAGAGCGCCGGCCCGGATCTTCTCATCCAGGGAAGCAGCAAACTCTATTCGGCCCTGCTACCGGCGGGCCTCGTCGACCGGCTCGTTCTGATCACCTTTCCGCTGATGCTCGGCCGCGGCAAGCGATGGTACGCGGACGACCCATGGACGGCCCGTACTTGGGTGCTGATCGAGCAGGCTCTATCGCCGAAGGGTGTCCAGTTTGCAGTCTATGAACGGGCCGGCGCGGTCCAGACCGGCAGCTTCGCCACGAAACCAGCCAGCCAGGACGAACGCGCACTGCGCGAACGCCAAAGGACCGGTCGTTGGTAGGATGAAGGGTAATGGCCGGGAGCCGCCGGTCGGCCTCAGAGATTGCCCTTCGGAAAAGCGGACATCCGTTTCCGACTCAACGCACTCTTCCACGCGCGGCCGTGCGGCTACCGAAAGCGGACGTATGTTCCACTGCTATCCATCTCGAATATGCACGTGTCCTGGGGAGGCGTGTCCGGCCTGCGCGAGGGGGCATGCGCAGGCCGGACACTTATCGCACCGTCACGCGAGGTGGCGGCACGATTCAATTGAGCCACGGGGTCAGTGGGCCTCGATGGGGCCGGCCGTCCGCTGCGGCTTCTTCAGGATGGCGACGACGCCGAGACTCAGCACGAGGCTGACGCCGACGATGTAGAACCCGTCGGCATAGGCCATGACGTAGGCCTCGCGGCGCACTTGGGCGGCTAGCATCGCGATAGCGGCACCCTTAGCGGCGGCCTGGTCGGTGATGTGCCCGTGGAGGCCGGCGGCAAGGGCGGCAAGGCGCTCCTGCGTCCGCGTGGCATTCACGGTGATCGCCTCGGCTAGCACCGAGAAGTGCATGTGCTCGCGCCGGTCGATTATCGTCGAGAGCATGGCGATGCCGATGGAGCCGCCGAGATTGCGCATCATGTTCGAGAGCGCCGAGGCGTCGGCCGTGTCGCGCGGTGCGAGGCCCGCCGTCGAGAGCTGCGAGAGCGGGATGGTGAAGAGCGGTTGGCCAACGGCGCGCAGAAGCTGTGGCAGAATGAGCTGGTCTGCGCCGACGTCGTGGGTCAGCCCGACGTTGATCCAGCAACTCGCGATGAAGAACATGGTGCCTGTCACCACCAGCAATCGCGCGTCGAAGATCCGCATGATCAGCGGCATCATCGGGAACAGCAGCAGCTGCGGCAGCCCGGACCACATCACCACGTAGCCGATCTGCTGGGCGTTGTAGCCCTGGATCTGCGCGCAGTAGACCGGGATGATGTAGATCGAGCCGAACGAGACCGCACCCAACACCGTCATCAGCACGCACGAGCCGCCGACCGAGCGGTTGGCGAGTACCCGCAGGTTGATGAAGGGCCGCTCTGCCATCAACTCACGCACTATAAAGCCGGCGATGCCGACCGCCGCGAGCAGGCTGACCTGAACGATGATGAGGGAGCCAAACCAGTCCTTTCGCTGGCCTTCCTCCAGCACGTAGGTCAGGGCCGGCAGGCCGATGGCCATCAGCCCGATGCCGATCCAGTCACCCTTCAGGCGCTCGGCCCACCGCGCCGGCACGTTGTCGAAGGCGCCGAGTTGGATCGCGGCGGCGAGCGGACCGAAGATTAGGTTCAGGTAGAAAATGTAGTGCCAGGACAGGTTGTCGGTGAGCCAGCCGCCAACCGTCGGGCCGATGGCCGGCGCGAAGGTGGCGGTCAGTCCGAACATCGCGATGCCGATCGGCTGCTGGCGCTTCGACAAGCGCGTGCGCACGATGACGATGGCGGTCGGGATCAGCACGCCGCCGGTGAAGCCCTGGCCGGCGCGGAACAGGATCATCTGCGACAGGGAGGTCGAGAGCGCACAGGCGAGTGAGAAGGCTGTGAACAGCATCGTGTTCGCCGAGAGGTACCGGCGCAGGCCGATCACCGAGGACAACCAGCCGGTGAGCGGGATCACGATGATCTCGGCCATGAGGTAGGCAGTCGAGATCCAGCTGCCTTCCTCGGTAGAAGCACCGAGCGCGCCCTGGATGTCGGAGAGCGAAGCGTTGGTGATCTGGATGTCGAGGATGGCAGTGAACGCGCCGAGGATCGCTCCGAACACCGCGAGCCAGTCACGCGCGCTCGCCTTGACCTCGGGCGCGCTCGCCGCTGCCGCGGCGCTCATCGGGGCAGAGCCTCGCTGACCAGGGCGGTTGCCGGCCGACGCGGGTGCGGCGTCACCGGCTCGACGGCGTCATGGAGGTGGACGGTGGCCTCGACCGAGAGGCCCGGACGCAGGCGGGCGAGCATCGGATCGGCATCGGCGAGGGCGACGCGCACCGGCACGCGCTGCACGACCTTGGTGAAGTTGCCGGTCGCGTTCTCGGGCGGTAGCAGCGCGAACTGGGCCCCCGTTCCGGGCGAGAAGCTTTCGACCCGGCCCTCGAACTCATGGTCGCCCAGCGCGTCGACGGTGAAGGTGACGCGCTGACCCTCGACCATTTGTCCGGTCTGCGTCTCCTTGAAGTTCGCCACAAGGTAGATGTCGCGGCCCATGGGCACCACCGTGAGCAAGCCCGTACCCGCCAAGACGAACTGGCCGACGCGCAGCGAGCGGTCGCCGACCGTGCCGTCGATGGGCGCCCTGACGGTGGTGTAGGTCAGGTTGAGTTGCGCCTGCTCCACCTTCGCCTGCGCGGCTTCCAGGCTCGCCCGGGCGCTGCCCTCCAGAGCTCTTAGGCTGTCGACCTGCTTGCGGGCGGCGTCGAGGGAGGCAACGGACTTATCGTGTGCCGCCCGCTTCTGCCTAAGGTCGGCATCGGCCTGCTGCTGGCGTTGCGCCGTGCCGGAGCCGGTCTGCAGCAGGTTCTGGTAGCGGGTGTATTCCTTACCGGCGAAATCGAGGGCAGCGTCGGTGTTCTCGACCTCGGCTTTGGCCGAGGCGACCTGCGCCTGCTGCTGCTGGATGGCGGCCGCCGTCCCGAGGAGCTGGGCGCGGTTCTTCCCGACCTCGGCCTCGGCCTGTTTGAGCATGACCCGGTACTCTCGGTCGTCGAGGCGGGCGATCACGTCGCCGGCCTTCACCGGCTGATTGTCGCCTACCAGCACCTCGGCCACATGCCCAGCGATGCGGGGCGCCACCGTGACCTTGTCGGCCTGCAGGTAGGCATCTTCGGTCGTCTCCAGGAAGCGGCCGACGGTCCACCAGTGCCAGCCATAGCTGCCGCCGCCGAGGGCGGCGAGGAGAAGGACCGGGAGGATCAGGCGTGCCTTCCGGCGTTTGGCGGCCGGTGGGGTGGCCGGTTGAACCGAGGCAGTGAGCACAGGGCTGGCCGCCATGGTAGCAGTTGCAGCTTGCGCTTCCGGCTGGGGAAGGTCGCGAGGTCGAGCATCCATAGTGGTGGCCAACATCAATACGATACGGTAATGTATTGATAAAGGACGGCGTGGAAGGTGCAAGGAGAATAGTGATGGCAGCGACCATGATGGCTGAGCCTGAGGCGTTGCCCAAGCGAGGGACCGGCGGTCGGCCGACGCGTGAGGAGGCCGCCCGGCGCGAGGCGCGCATCGTCGAGGTGGCCACCCAGTTGTTCATCGAACGCGGCTTCGACGGCACCTCCATCGACGCGGTGGCGGAGGCTGCGGGCGTCAGCAAGCCGACACTCTATTCGCGCTATCAGGACAAGCGCGCGCTGTTCGAGGCGGTCCTGCAGGATCGCATCCGGGAATGGCTCGCACCTCTCTCGGCGGCGGCCGAGACGCAGGCGCTGCGCGCCACCCCCGCGGATGCTGCGACGGTGCTGGATGAATTGAGCCGCAACCTCCTGGACCGCTCCCAGGCACCGGGGGCCGCTGCGCTCACCCGCTGCATCGCCGCCCAGGCTATGCAGTTTCCTAATCTCGCCAAGCTTGCCTACGAGGAGGGGTGGCTCCGCGGCGTCAGGGTGGTCGGTCGTCTTCTCAGCGTCATGACTGAGCAGGGTCAGATCGCAGTCGACGACCCCGAGATCGCCGCCGACCTCTTCCTGAATCTTGTTATGGGGCGCAGCTCGAAGCAGGCGCTGTACGGCATCGAGGTGAACCCGGAAGCCCAGGAGAAGCGCCGGCGCGCTGCCGTAAGTCTCTTTCTCGCCGGCGTCCGTCCTAGTCCTGCTTGAGGAGTGCGACCGTCATATTGTTTCCGAGGATGGATCACCCTCCTGATTGATCAGCCTGCAAGCGGTCCATTGCACCTTGCGAGTAGGGTCGGAGGAGGGTGCAACGGCAACGTACGCTTTCATGTCTTTCCGCCCCAAACCAGAACGTCACAAATCACCCGGAGCGGCCATCCCGCTTCCGACCCAACCAAGTCATAAGTGAGAAATTTCGTTGGGCTCGCAAGCAGACGCTGATCGGCGCACTCCGCACGCCTCAGACGCCGGCTCAACAGATGCTGACACTGGACAGACCTCAGGGGACGAATTCCTGTACGTAGCTTCGCAGCTGCGCTAAGGCGGTCCAGCCGGGCAGAGCTATCAGTTGAAGCCTCAAAGGAGTGCCTGATGGCCTCGATCGATCAGGACGCCGCACCGGTCTCAACTGGTGTGACCGGCCTCGACCACATCCTGGACGGCGGCTACGCCTCGCAGCGTTCGCATCTCATCGAAGGCCGGCCCGGTTCCGGCAAGACGACGCTGGCGATGCAATTTTTGCTCGACGGCGTAACGCGCGGTGAGCGATGCCTCTACATCACCCTGTCGGAGAGCAAGCGCGAACTGCTGAACGTCGCACAGCGCCACGGCTGGTCCCTCGACGGCATCGAGATTTTCGAACTGGTCCCACCGGAACTCAGCCTGGACCCTAAGCAGCAGCAGAGCCTCGTCCACACTTCTGACCTTGAACTCGGCGAGACGATCCGTCTGGCCATGGCCGAGATCGAGCGGGTGAAGCCACAACGGATCGTGTTCGACAGCCTCTCCGAAATCCGGCTGCTCTCCGACGGGTCCTTGCGCTACCGGCGGCAGGTCCACGCCCTGCGCAGCTTTCTGCTCATCCAAAACACGACCGCGCTGCTCCTTGACGACCTGACGTCCGAGGTGGACGACCTGAACCTACACAGCCTCAGCCATGCGGTGATCCGTTTGGAGCAGCTCGCGCCGCTCTACGGCGGTGAGCGGCGGCGCCTGCGGGTTATCAAGATGCGCGGCACTGCGTTCCGGGGCGGGTTCCATGACTACGTCATCAGGCGAGGCGGTCTCGCTGTATTTCCGCGCCTCGTGGCGGCCGAGCATTGTGGCACGGTCCCGGACGACCAGTGCGGCACGGGCAGCGCCGAACTTGACCGGCTGGTCGGAGGTGGCCTCGACCGCGGGACAAGCACGATGCTGATCGGCCCTTCCGGCGTCGGGAAGTCGACTGTGGCGCTCATGTGTGTCACCGCGGCGATAGCCCGGGGCGAGAAGGTGCTGGTCCTCAGTTTCGACGAGACGGTTGGCGTGATGTCCCGGCGCGCTCGGGGCCTGAACCTGCCGATCGACGACGCGATGGGTTCCGGTCAGATCCGCGTCGAGCAGATCGACCCGGCGGAAATTTCACCCGGCGAACTCGCTGACCTTGTGCAGAACGCCGTCGAGCACGAGGGTGTCAGGGTAGTCGTGATCGACTCCCTGACCGGCTACCACAACGCTATGCCGGAGGAGAATTACCTCCTCCTGCAGATGCACGAATTGCTCACGTACTTGAACCAGCAGGGTGTCCTCTCAATCCTGATCCTGGCCCAGCACGGCATGATCGGGGCAATGGCCGCGAACGTCGACCTGACCTACCTCAGCGACACGATCCTGCTGTTCCGTACCTTCGAGGCCGAGGGGCGCCTCCGCCGAGCCCTTTCGGTCGTGAAGAAGCGCACCGGTAGCCACGAGGACACGATCCGCGAGCTGCGGATCGACTCGAGCGGGATCCGCGTTGGCGAGCCTCTCAGCGCGTTCAGAGGTGTCATGACCGGCGTCCCGACCTTCGACGGCGAGCGCTCCTCCCTCCTGTCGGCCAGTTCTCTCGATGACCGAGGCTGATGCGCCGGTTCTCGTCTTCACGCCAGGGGGGCGCGATGCGGTCGTCGCGGCGGCGATTCTCGGGGAAGAGGAGATCGCGACGCAGGTCTGCGGCAGCCTTACAGACGCGGTGTCTCAATTCAATGCCGCGTCCTGCATGGTCGTAACCGAGGAGGCTCTGCTGTCCTCGAACAGACAGGCCCTGGCCGAGTGGATTGCAGCGCAGCCGCCGTGGTCGGATTTTCCTTTCATCCTCTTGCGGATGCGGGGAGCCGAGCCCAACGCTCAACTGACCGACACGCTTGGCAACGTGAGCGTGCTGGAGCGCCCGTTCCATCCGGCGACCTTGGTTTCGGCGGTCCGCGCGGCCCTACGCGCGAGGCGACGGCAGCATCAGGCACGGGCTTATCTCGACGAGCGCGAGCGCACGACGGAGCGGCAGACGCTCCTGATCCGCGAGCTGCACCACCGGGTAAAGAACACGCTGGCGACGGTGCAGGCGCTGCTCGGCGCGTCGGCCCGGTCCGCCACCAGCGTCGACGCGTTCTATGCGTCTTTCTCGGCGCGAGTGGTCTCGCTCGCGAAGACGCACAACCTGCTGACCGAGGATTACTGGCAGCAGGCGCCCCTGCGCGACATGCTGATGAACGAACTCGAACCTTACAATGACCGCGATGGGTCCCGGATCGTCCTGCAGGGCCCGAGGGTCGATCTCGTCGGCGATCTCGCGGTCCCGACCGGGATGGCGATCCACGAACTGACGACGAACGCAGCCAAACATGGGGCCCTGTCCGTCCCCGACGGGCGCATTCTGGTGGATTGGCGCGTTGAGCAGGGGGCAGAGGGACAAGTTCTGCTCCTCGACTGGACAGAGCGCGGCGGTCCGCCGACGGAGACGCCAACCCGAAAGGGCTTCGGGTCAACCCTGTTGCAGCGGGTGCTGACGGTGCAGTGCCAAGCCGAGATTGGCTTCGATTTCCAGGCAGCTGGCTTACATTTCACAATGCGTGCGCCGCTGACCGAACAACGGATTGTGCCGGAATACTGACTACATATTTGGCCGTCAGGATACCCGTATTAGCAGGAGATCCCCTTGCCCAAGCGACCTGATTAGCACCGCAAAGCGCTCCAATCGGCATTGCAGATTTCGACCCAACCCGGTCGTCTCGTAGCTTGCAGCGACATCCTCGAAGCGGACATGAACCGAGCGTAGAAGCCGGAAGCTCGGCCGAGGATGAAAACGGCTGCGTTCTTGCAGCCGGCTTGGCCTTCGATCGACGGGGGTTCGCGAGGGTTCTCTGTTACGAGCGATTAGGTCGTGGTGGCCGCCGCCTGCCAATAGGGTGTTGGCTGCCTCCGTGCCTGCAACCACCTTCTCACTGATGATAGAGACCACCTCGGCCTAGCCCTCGGTATCACCCCAGGCGATCCGCACAAGCCGCAACTCGATGACCTTCTACGCCTTTAAGGCGAGCAGGGAAGCGGCGTAGATGGTCCAGCATGATGGCTCCGGTGAGTCGGTCGCATCCGCCAATGCCTGGGCTGGACCCGGGTCCCTGCGAACGATGGCATAGAACGCCCGTCGGACAGGCGGCACAAACTAGCTCTCGGCGATAAGGTCCTTGATACGCGAGGCGAGCGTCTCCAGCACGAACGGCTTGGTCAGGACCTGCATGCCGGGTCGCAGGTAGCCGTTCCCGAGCACAGCATTCTCGGCGTAGCCGGTGATGAACAGCACCTTCAAGTCCGGCCGCCGCTCACGGCCCGCATCGGCCATCTGGCGCCCGTTCATGCCGCCCGGCAGGCCGACGTCGGTCACGAGCAGGTCGATGCGCACGTCCGACTGAAGCACTTTCAGCCCGGCGACGCTGTCGGAAGCCTCAATGGCGGTGTAGCCGAGATCCTCCAGCACCTCAGTGACGAGCATGCGCACCGACGGCTCGTCGTCGACAATCAGCACCGTCTCGCCCTGGCCCGCCTGCCCCACCTCGGCGAGCTTGCGTGCGACCTCATCCTCGGCGGCCTCGCCGTAGTGGCGCGGGAGGTACAGGCAGACGGTGGTGCCCTCGCCGACCTCCGAGTAGATGCGCACCTGCCCGCCGGACTGCTTGGCGAAGCCGTAGACCATGGACAATCCGAGGCCCGTGCCCTCACCGGTAGGCTTCGTTGTGAAAAACGGCTCGAACACCTTGCCGATCAGATCCGGGGCCATGCCGGTGCCGGTGTCGGTCACGCAGACGCCGAGGTACTGGCCGGGAGCGAGGTCGTGCTGGCGGCCACCAGCCTCGTCGATCCATCTGTTGGCGGTCTCGATGGTGATGCGGCCGCCGTCCGGCATCGCGTCCCGAGCGTTGATGCACAGGTTGAGCAGCGCGTTCTCCAACTGCCCCGGGTCGATCAGCGCCGGCCACAGCCCCGCGAGGCCGACGACCTCCAAGTGGACGGCAGGACCGACAGTGCGTCGGACCAACTCTTCCATGTCCCGAACCAGGCGGTTCACGTTGGTGGGCTTGGGGTCGAGGGTCTGGCGGCGGGAGAAGGCAAGCAGGCGGTGGGTCAGGGCGGCGGCGCGCTTGGCCGCCCCTTGCGCGACGCTCATATAGCGGTCGAGGTCACCCATGCGACCCTGCGACATGCGGGTCTGCATTAGTTCCAGCGAACCCGAGATGCCGGCGAGCAGATTGTTGAAATCATGCGCCAGGCCGCCGGTCAGTTGGCCGACCGCCTCCATCTTCTGCGACTGCCGCAGGGCCTCCTCCGTCTTCGCCAGTGCCTCGGCTTGCCGCTTCGAGTCGGTTACGTCGCGCACGGACGAGTAGATCAGCCCGTCGCGTGGCACGGCGTTCCAGGAGAGCCAGACGTAACCGCCATCCTTGCGGCGATAGCGGTTCTCGAACGTGAGCTGGGCCTCCCCGCGCGACAGCCCCCCTGCAGCCGCCGCCGTCGTCGCGACATCGTCGGGGTGGACGAAGTCGAGGAACGGACGCGCCTTCATCTCGGCATCGGTCCACCCGAGAGTTTGCGACCAGGCTGGGTTGAGCCCGACGAAGTAGCCGTCGAAGTTGGCCACGCAGAGCAGGTCGGACGATGCCTGCCAGATCTGGTCGCGCTCGGCGGTGCGGGCGGCGACCTGGCGAGCGAGGTCGGCCTCCGTCTGCGCCCTGTTGGTCACGTCCTGCACGAAGACGTGGAAGCCGTCGACCGCGCCCTTGTCATCCCGGCGGGGCAGGTAGCGGATCTCGGCGACGCGATGGCGCCCGTCGCGGTGCGGCCAGTCCGTCTCGAAGGTCACGGGCTCGCCTCCGAGAGCCCGGTCGATGAAGGGCCGCCGCACGGCATAACCCGTCGGCCCGAGGAGCTCGCGGACGTCGCGTCCGACGACCTCGCCGGGCGGGACGAAAAACCAATCCCGGTAGGCGTCGTTGGCGAAGCGGTAGACATGGCCGGCGTCGATGAATGCGATCAGCACTGGCAGCGCGTCGGTGATGAGCCGGAGTTCGCGTGCGGTGGCCTCCGCCCGCAACTCGGCGTTCCTACGCGCGGTGATGTCGCCGAAGAAGACCGCGACGCGGTGGTCGCGCGGGTCCCCAACTCGATGTGCACGCACGTCGAACCAGCGCCCGAACACGGCGGCGTAGTTCTCGAAATGTACGGGCTCCCCGGTCAGGGCGACGCGGCCGTAGCGGTCGAACCAGTGCCGTTCGAGGTCGGGCGCGAACGAGCTGACCCACCGACCGGCGACGTCGGCCCCGGTCTGCCGGGCGAAGGCTGGGTTGGCCTCCTCAATCAGGTAGTCGATCGCCCGTCCGTCCGCGTCGAAGCGCATCCTGATGATGCAGAACCCGACCTCAACCGTCTCGAACAGCGTCCGGTACCGGGCCTCGCTCGCCTGCAGCGCCTCCTCGGCTAGGCGGCGGTCGTGGATGTCCTCGACCACCCCGTACCAGGCCACAATCCCGCCGGCAGCGTCGTGGCGGGGCTGCGCCCTGGCTCGCATCCAGCGGTATTCGCCGGTCGCCGCGATGTTGATGCGGTAGTCCACGTCCACCGGCTCGCCGGAGGCTAGGCAGCGGGAGAACACGGCCACCGTGTGCGGAATGTCGTCCGGATGCAGGGCTTTCACCCAACCCGCGCCGTCCGGTTCGCCCGGGGCTTGTCCCGTTAGTTCGAGCCAGCGGTTCGAGTACGACGTGATGTTACCGGCCGGGTCGCAGGTCCACGGCACCTGCGGGTTCAACTCGACCGTATGCCGGAAATGGTCTTCGCTCTCGCGGAGCTTCGCCTCGTTCTCCCTCAGCGCCGTCCAGTTGAACGCCTCGCCTTCCGCCTCAGCCAGCTGCGACCGCAGGCGTATGACTTCCGCCTCTAGCTCGTTCCGCGACAGCGCCGTGATGTCGAACCCAACCAAAACTCGCTTCTCGTGATTGGCCGAGGTCTCGCCTCGACATCGTGTATCCCGGGGGGCCAAGCCATCCGGGCTCGACCGGTTCCGTCCGTGAGCGCTCACGTTCGTGCTTGGCCAGGGTCCCGTCGACCGCCTCCCCGGCCCGGGCCATGAGACTCCGCCTCAGCGGGCCGTCTCTGAACGACCCAAGCGGCCATCCCGCTTCCGACCCAACGCAGACGTTCATACAGGGCTGTGCGGCTCCCGAAAGCGGACGCATGTTCTGGCCGCTATTCTAGTTGCCTAGCACCTCTAACCCAGTCATGTAGCGGGATCACCGAACGGCAGGGTGATGCAATTGAGCGTCCATGATGAGTTCGTCAGTTGCCATTCGGGCTGGGGGGAGCATCGCGGTTTGAACAGCCTTAAATGGGTGCTTCGATCCGTCTGCGGCGGCGCTGTGCTGCCTCGCGCACATGCGCGACCAGCAACGTGACCAGACGCATTTCCACGGTCTCGGATGCTTCATGGGCCTCGTTCTGGATCGCGGCCGCTGCATGAGAATCCGTTTCGGCCTCGAGCCTATCGAGTTCCCACTCATCTGCAGCTGGAATGGCCAGCCAGATCTCGAGCAGTCGCATGACACGCGTTGAGGGTCGGCGGGGGCGGAGGCGCTGGTAAAGGGCCGCGCCGGCCGCACTGAGCGTCGCGACGGCACTTGCCATTAGCCCAAGCCAATACCCCATATTCTGCATCTGATCGGACACGCTTGGCAGGTTTCCGGACAGGTAGGCCGCCGCACCGGGATGAATCGGTAGCGCCTGGGTCTTGTCGTCTGTGTCGGGAGCTTCGATCCCCGTAAAATCATCATCCAACGCGACGAGCTTCGGTTTGCTAGTGAGAATTTCGCGCGTGATCTCGCCAGCGAGCCATTCCGGCATCGTGCTTTTCGCGAAGAGACGGTGGCTGACCGACAACGTTGTGATGTCATCGCTCGGCGCTGGAAGCGAGCCGACAAAGGTCCCCTTCGGAATATCGATCGTGTCGAAGACCGGATGCTCAAGGGCAATCGCCCCAGCCTCCTCGACCTCGAACGTGTTTGGTGTTCCCGAGCCCTTACGAAGGGACGAATACACGGATAGCCAGATCTTGCTGGCGAGCGGAGCTACGATGAGCAGCGCGTCGACACGCTTCTGCCGGGCAGCACTCGATAGCTGCTCGACGGTCAATACCTCGCGGCGGACACTGGCCGCCGGAATGCCGAAATGACTCAGAATGTGGTCGAGCAGCTTTTGATCGAGCTTGCGGCCGTCCAGCAGGCCGATTGTGGCTCCGCGAAGTTTCTTCACGCTATTGATCGGACTGCCCCCGGGGGTCACGAACACTGCCGCATCGCGCCGGAGGATGGCGAGGGTCTGACCGTCCTGCGCCGAGGCATCGCTGCGGAGGATGGCGAGTTGCGCGTCTCCCCGGTCTAGGGCCGCAGCCGTGGCCAGCCGATCCGGTTCGAGAACGGTCTTGATCCTGACGTGCGGATGATCGGTTGCAAAGAGCTGGAGGAGTGCGGTGGCCGCGTGCCGATCCTCAGGGCTCCTCTGCGGTACGGCGAGGTTCAGAGACATCAAGCCGAGCAGCAGATGGGTCGAGATGCCGAAGACAATCGCGATGACGATGACAATCGTTGCTGCGGCAACAGTTTTTGCGCGGATGCGGCTTCGATGCATTCCATATCCGTTCAGCGGCTCCCTTAGGGCACGCTGATCCTGGCCCCCGTTGTTGTCAGATCTGGCAAGTCTTGAAAAATTGGTAGATGCCCGGGGCTGTCATCCATTTGAAATCGGCCGTAAGGCCCCCCTGGCTTTTGATCCAAGCCCGGATATCGGCGGGGTAGCCGTTCCACATCGTTTCCGTGCCGTATTGCATGCGGGCGCGATGAAAGCCGAAGCTCGCCTGCGGCGTCACGCAGATGCGGTCCCTCGGAATATGTCCGAGCAGCGTCGTGCAGGCGGATTGGCAGGGACCGACTATCCGAACTCTTTTGCCTGCGGCGGCGTAGGCCGCCCACATCCCATCGTACTGTCCCACAGACCCACCGTGGTTGTCGGAGACGTCGATCGTTTCGCCGCTATCCTGCAAGCCAGACGCGGGATTGTGGGAACCGGCCCGTCTTGCCTCCGCTCTGCCTCCGCTAAGCACAGCAACTGATAGGAGGATAAACGGCAGCATCCAAAGCCGCAAAGTCACCCTGTCAAGCATGGATGTTCTCGCCTCATGAATACAAAGGTATTGATCGCGCTGCTTCGTCCAAACTCCAATAAACCAACAATACAGGTGTGAGGTATGCCTCACCGAATCTGATTGACCAGTTGAACTGCAACGTAGTGTTGGCCTTCCGCATTCAGGTGCAGACCGTCGGAAACAACCATCCCCGCTTGCCTTGCTGCGACATAGTAGGGCTTGGCATTGATCACCCTGATCCCGCGGGCGTGTAGGCGGGCGTTGATCTCGCGCACGCCAGCCGCCACCTCGCTGACGGTCTTTCCGTGCCGAACGTCATTGCTGCCGATCAATAGGATTACGATGCGCGTTCCGTCGGGTACGGCGCTGTCCAAACGGCTGAGCACCCCATCGGTCGTATCCCCGAAGATGCCCTGATTGCTGACCGTGTAAGGCTTCCCCTTCGCGCGGAGCATCGCCTGCAGTTGCTCGGGAAAGGCGTCTCCGGAGGAAACGCCGAAACCTTGAACGACGCTGGCGCCCAGCGCGACGATTTGGGCGTGAGCTGCCTGGGGGGACAATCCGGCTCCGAGAAGGAGCAGGAGGGCGATACACCAGATCCTCCGGACGAACGACATTTGCATCCCCCCTCAGTGGCGGCAATCAACCCGAACCGCGCACGATCAGCACGGAATGATCATCAAGACAGCTAAGCCTATCACCGTCAGACATGATGTTTCGACGATTTTATATGACCAGACCAGAACTAAAGATCGATAATTTGCTTCAGATCTGCAGTCGAGAGTAATCATCTGAATTTTTTGTTAGCATTACATCACAATCTGTCGTGCCTGCAATAGATCAGGCATCATCCATATCTACCTGCTTCGTAACAAAAATGTGATCATTCCAGCGAGTGAGGGCCTTCTTCAACAAGAGACCCTTCCCAGAAAATATGCACAGTCGCGAAACCAGTCGATGCCTGCGCGTCGTCTCGCAATAGATGAAACCAGAAGACGCTCTTTGAGCCGGCCTTCCTCAGGGCCCATCAAACAGCCTCCCCGTCTCCTGGGTGGGTGGCACAAATTTGGGACAAAAGTGCCACAAGCGGCGTGGGACCTAACGAGGCAACGTTATGCGAATTGTACGCATCTTTGTGTCATCACCCAACGATGCCTTAGCGGAGCGCCGCCGCGTTAGCCGGGTCGTTGACCGCTTGAATGCCGCACTGGCTGATACCGTGCATCTCGATGCCGTCCGGTGGGAAGAGCGCTTCTACGCCGCCCATGACGCGTTCCAGCCCCAGATCCCCCGATCAGGCGAGTGCGATATCGTCATTGCCGTCCTGCGCGGACGCATCGGCAGCCCGCTCTCAGCGGCATTTCACGAAGCTCTGCCGCCCGAGGAAAAGCTCCCACCCGGCCAGAGCTATGCCAGCGGGACGGCTTACGAGATCCTCTCCGCCATCCGCGCAAGGCGGGAGAAGCGCCGGGGGGAGCTTCCGGATGTCTACGTTTTCCGATGGCCAACTCCGCCGCAGATCAGCCTCGACGCGCCCGACCGAATGGATGTCGAGATGCAGTGGAGTGCACTGAAGCGCTTCACCGACGAGGTTTTCCTGACAACCGAGGGGCAGTTTAAGGGCGCATACCAGACTTATGCCAGCCTCGATGACTTTGAGGCGCAGACCGAGACCCTGTTGCGGGACTGGCTCAAGCGCCACGTCCTCGGCGACCGGACCGTGCTGTGGCCGGCCGAGCGTGGCTCTCCGTTCCGCGGTCTGGCGCCGTTCGGAATGCGCCACGCGGCGGTCTTTTTCGGCAGGGGCCGCGAGATTGCCCGTGCTGTCGAACGGCTGAAAGCCTCGGCTTCGCTCGGCGTGCCGGTCCAGTTGGTGATCGGGCCAAGCGGTGCGGGCAAGTCCTCGCTCCTTCGCGCGGGATTGGTGCCGCGTCTCATCGCTCCGGGCGAGGTCGACGGCGTTGGCGTCTGGCGGGTGGCGCTCATGCGACCTGGCGAGAGTCCAGATGGGCCGGTCACAATTCTAGCACGGCGCCTGTTCGAGCGCGTAGACGATATCGACCCGGCCGAGGCGGGCCGACCAGCGGCCCTCCCGGAGATTGGGGAGGGCGCCTTTCCCACGCCGGACGCACTGGGCCGCCTGCTCACCCATGCGGACGAGACCGCCGTCGCGCCCATCCTGGCCGCCCTCGACCGCGTGGCGGAAGCAAGCCGGCAGGCCTGGGGATCGGACCGGCCGGAGCCCGCCCGTCTGCTGCTCGTCGTCGATCAACTCGACGAGGTCTTCGCCACCGCAGTGACGGATGAGCAGCGCTCGACCTTCGCGCGTCTCCTCGACACGCTGGCTCGCACGGGCGCCGTCTGGGTCGTGATGAGTTTGCGGGCGGAGTTTTACGAAGCGTTTCTCAAGAGCCCGCTGGCAGCGCTAGCGGGCGATGAGCGCACGCTTACGCTCAAACCTCCAGGTCTTGCCGAAATGGCCGAAATCGTTCGCGAGCCCGCCCGCGCGGCGGATCTCGAATGGGAGAAGGACCCCGCGTCGGGCGAGGGCCTCGACGAGCGCCTGCTCGCTGACATCGACCGGCCGGATCTTCTGCCGCTCCTGCAATTTGTGCTCGATCGCCTGTATCGAACGCGAGAGGGGACCGCGCCGCAACGCTTGACCTTCGCCGCCTACCGGGCCCTGGGCACTCTCGACGGGGCCATCCGCGAAGAGGCGGAGCGCGCGTTCGGGACACTGGGCCCGGCCGAGCAGGCGGCGCTGCCCAGGCTCCTGCGCGGACTCATCGTTCCGGCACAGGCGGGATCCCGCGGTGCTGCAACCTTCGCTCTCATACCAGCTCCGCTCGCGATAGTCGCGCCGACAGAGGCGAGCCGACGGCTCGTTGCAGCGCTGGCGGATGCGCGTCTCCTGACCACCGGCTTCGGTGAGGATGGAGCGGCGATCGTCGGGCTGGCGCACCAGCGGGTCATCGAGGCGTGGGACCGCGCCCGGCAGATTGTCGCTGATGGCGCAGGCTTCCAGCGGGTGCGGGCGGGCATCGCGAGCCGCCGGCGAGACTGGGAAGGCGCCCGGCGAACGAACGACCTCTTGCTTCCACGGGGTTCGTTCCTGGCGCAGGCGGAGGAGATCGCCGCATCCTACGGTGACGAGCTTCCAGACGAGGATCTCGCCTATCTCCGCGCCTCGCGCCACCATGCGGGCCGTGCCCTACGGCGGGCCTACGCGGCGGCGGGTATGTTTGCCGTCGTGGCGGCAGGGGCGGCGGCGGCGGGCGGCGTCGCTTATCAGCAGCGCGAGCGGGCCGAGACCGAGCGTGGCCGGGCGGAGCGCAACTTCACCGTCGCCCATGAGACGGTGGACCGCGTGGTGTCGGACGTGGCGCAGGGCTTACGCAATGTCGAGGGATTGCGTGTAGCGACCCAACGCCGGATCCTTGGCCGGGTAGAGACCGCTATGGCCGCTCTGACCCAGGCGGCGCCCGGCGAATCCGTCATCCAGCGAAGCCGCGCGGCCATGCTCGTGGAGTTCGGCCAGACCTACTGGGACGGCGGCGATACCGCTTCTGCGAATACGGCCTTCCGTGAGGCGGTCGATATCGACCGCGCACTGCTTCAACGCGATCCCAGCGATGGTATCGCCCAGCGTGGCCTGCTGCAGGGCCTCAGTAAGATCGGCTTCCTCAACCTGCGGACCGGCGATGCGACTATCGCCAGGGCTGCCTACGAGGAGCGGGTGACACTGCTTCGATCACTAGTGCGGCGCGATCCCAGCAGCACCGAATGGCCGCTCGAACTTTCGCGCAGTCTCGGCCGGATCGCCGAATTACAGGCCGCATCAGGCCACCTCGAAGAGGCACGGGCGGACTACGCGGAGAGCCTTAATCTCGTCCGCGCCCTCGTCGCGCTCGATCCCCTCAACAGCGATCGGCAGTTCATTCTCTCAATCAGTCTGGATCAGTTCGCCTCGCTCGGCCTGCGGATGGGCGATATCGCAGCCGCAGGCCCGGCCTACGAGGAGGCGCTCGCGATAACGCGGGCAATGGTCGCTCGAGAGCCGGACAATACCCGCTGGCAGCGCGAGCTCGCCTTCCGCTTGGACAAGATAGGTGCCTTGAAAGATCAGATGGGCGACGTCCCAGCGGCGGCCGCTGCCTATGAAGAGGCGCTTTCCATACGGCGTGACCTCATAAAGCGCGATCCAGACAACTCCGCATGGCAGGGTGATCTCGCGCTGAACCTAGGCGAGCTTGGCGACGTCCGCCGGCGCGAGGGGAATGCCGCCGCCGCGAGGTCCGCATACGAGGAGAGCGTGGCACAGGCCCGCTTCCTGACCGAACGCGAACCAGAGAACAAGATGTGGCAGCGTCGTTTCTGGGGCGCCCTCAACAGGCTCGGATCGATGAAGCAGCACAGCGGCGATATTGTCGGTGCGACGAGTGCTTGGTCGGAGGATCTTAGCATCGCAAGGAAGCTGGTTCGCCGCGATCCCGATAATCCGGAATGGCAATTCTTTCTCGCCACAACCTTGGCCCGGCTCGGACGGCTCAAGGCTCAGGTTGGTGATGTCGCGGGGGCCGAGGCCGACTCAAAGGAAGCGCTGGGCCTTACCCGCGCCCTGCTAGCCCGGGAGCCGAACAATCCACGATGGCAGGTTCAGCTTTCGACTATCCTGGGCGATCTGGGAGATCGCGACCTGCTGATGGGTCATCCAGCCACGGCGCGGACATATTACGAGGAAGCGGCAGCCCTTCGCCGGACCCTGGCTGAGCGCGAACCGAAAAACGCCCAGCGGCAGAGCGACCTCGCGCTGGCCACCGCCAAGCTGGCCGACGACAGGTTGAAGCCGGATGCCGAGCCTCGCTAACCCCGTCCGGACGGTCGGCATGCTGCGCAACCGTGCCTGGCTGGCACTTGCGCCCGTGGCCGCGCTGGCGTTCGGCTTGGCCTTCTGGGGCTTCGGCCAGCTCGATCCGGCACTGAGCGCCCTGGAGCGAATCGAGAAATCGGCGCATCTCGTGAAGGGCGGAGGCAGCTACAGCTTGCCGAAGGATCCCTGGCAACTGATCGTCGCTCAGTGGCTCGTGCCGCTCGTCGCATTGCTAACGGCCACCAAGCTGTTTTTGATCAATGCGCGGCGCGACCTGCGCGTCGCCTTCGCTAAAAGGAGCCATGACCATGTGATCGTCTGCGGCCTCGGCCGAATCGGACGGCGGGTGGTCGAGCGTCTGCGAGAACAGGGCGAGCGGGTGCTCGTCATCGACCTCGACGCCGACAGCGCCGCCGCTCGGGCCGTCGAGAGTCTAGGCGCTCCGACGATCCCGGGGGATGCGAAGAGCGCGGCGGTACTCGATCTGGCGGGAGTTCGGCGCGCGAGGATGCTCGTGGCGTGCACGGGCGATGACACTGCCAACCTGGAAATCGCCCTCTCCGCCGTGAAAACGGCCGGAGCGAGGTTGCGCTTCGGGGACCGGCTCGTCGTGGTGCCGGAAATGCGGGCCGACTGGCTGTTCGAACAATTCGCTAGCCGCGCCGGGACCGGACTTGGTTCGGGCGCAGCGGAGTTGCGCATCCTCAGCGTTGCCGAGAGCGCGGGGCGACTCCTCTGCCGATCGCCCCCCTTCGCGGCCTCGCCGATCCTCCGCCCGAAGCGGGTCGATCTCGCGATCCTCGGCTTCGGCGATGTCGGGCGGGCGATCGCCGCTCAGGCCGTGCGCACGGCCTTCGCCCTGCCGGGGCGCCGGTTGCGACTAGTGGTGTTCGACGCCCGTGGCGAGGCAGCCGCCACCGCCTTTGCCGCCCTCCATCCCGGTATCGCCGCCGTCGCCGACCTCGAGGCCTATGAGGTAAAGATCGCCGCTGCGAAGCCCGAAAGCTGGGAGCCTATCCGGGACAGACTCGCGCAAGCCTCGCTCGCAGCCTTCGTCGTCTGCCTGCCCGACGACGGCGAGGCGCTCTATGCTGGCACGCGAGCGCGCGCGGACCTGGACGCCCGTGACGAGCGCGCCGTATCGGTCTTCGTACGGGTTGCGAGCCGCAGGGCGCTCGCTGAGGTGCTCGCGCAAGCTGAAGCCACGCCATGGCACGGTGACCGACTTGTTCCCTACGGCGACCTCGGCGATCTGCTCGCCGACGGCCTGGATTCGAGGAGAGGCGACGAGCTCGCCGTGGCCTGTCACGAGGTGTATCTCGACACTCTCAGCACCGCGTCCGACGCGCCGAGCGCGCGGCCGTGGCACGCCCTGCCGGAACTCTTTAAGCGCTCCAACCGCCTGTTCGCCGACCATCTGGAAGTGAAGCTGCGCGCAAACGGCTTGCGTTCCTCCCCGGCGGAGGCCCCGCGCCTCTTTTCCCTGAGCGAAGAGGACTTGGATGGGTTGTCCGCCGCTGAGCATGAGCGGTGGGTGATTGAGCGGCGGCTCGCCGGTTGGCGATATGGCGCGATCCGTGATGATGCAGCCCGGCGTCATCCGCTCCTGCGTCCTTGGGACGAACTCCCGCATGACGTACGCTCTGGAACCCAAGCAACGATTGCCTGCATCCCCGTGATCCTCGCCCGCGTAGGCAGAGAGATTCGGCGTGAAAGGGTCATTGGGTTGGCGCAGGCCGATACAGCCCTTGAGGTTTTCGACCCGGACGGGATCGAGCATCTCGTCCTGACCATCGACCCGTCTGCACCGTCGGCCCGCGCCGTCGTGCTGCGCGCTCTTGCAGTGCCGAACGTCACGCTGCGCCTCGCCCCCACTGATACTAGCGGCAGAACGGGCTTCGTCGCTGGCGAAATCGCGGATCTGCATGCGCGGATCGACGGCAGCCTAGATCCCTCACCGACCGTGGCGCCACTCTCCCTTTCCCGTAAGCCAAACGCGGCGGACATCGCGTGAGGTGCGGGCCTTCTAACTCGCCTCGACGGATTTCGCGCGGAACAGGTCCGCCCAGCCCGTGACTTCCTGCAACATGGCAGTCGAAATCTCGGCGATCTCTGCCGCGAGATCCTGCGACGCAAGGGGACGGCTGAGGTCGAGCCGGTCGAGGCGACGGGCCGCCTGTGCCATCAGCCGAGCCATGCGCGCTGAGCGTTTCTCCAGCAGTTCCAACTCGGCATAGGCCCGAATCGCGAAGAATGCCGCCGAGGCAGCGGGTAGCATTGCCGCCGCCGCGCCCAGGCCGACAATTAGTCCGTGAAATGTCTCGTACCCGCCCATTGAGGTGCGCCCAACGGATAGGAGAAACGCGAGCTTCAACAGCACAAGGACCATTGTGACCAGGAAAGTCATTTCACCGAGGCGGACGAGGCGCCGGCCAGCGCGTCGGCTGCGAATCTGCCGGTCTTCGTGATAGCGAAGCTGCTCTTCGATGAGCGTGATCCGGACGTAGTCGCGCGCCGAGACGAGGAGCTCAGTGCTCAGGTCCCCTCGGGGAAGCGGCGCAGTCCGCATTAGGGCATCGAAATACCAGCCCACCCAGGCTTCGCCTGGCTGATGTTCGTCGGACAGTTGCGCGTGCCGTGGGTCTGCCGGGGGTAGGCTCCAACCCAGGATTGCTGTGGCCCCCTGCTTGCGGCAGAGTTCCGCCAGCAGACGGTAGGCAATCCACCGTCCGTGCCAGTCTTGCCGCTCGTTTACGCCCACGATGACAAGGATACTGCCCAGGATTGCAACTTCAATTGTGGTGGCCGCCAGCTTCCAGGGCTCGTGTGCCAGAGCCGCGATGGCACAGGCAACGGCGAGCGTCGCTAGGAGGAACACCCAGATGTAGGACGACCGATAGCGATCCGCACACTCGCTGGCCGCGCGGTCGGCTGGCCGGTAGAGGCAATCCCAATACGCCACGGGTCCATCCGGAACAGGAACCGGTTCCGGCCCGGCATGGATCCGGGGTCCGGCTAGCAACCGATAGACTCCGCCGTAGAGGCGCCACACTGAGCTCGGTGGCAGGGGCTGTGCACGCAGGAACGCGTGAAGCGGATCCTCATTGGGGCCGAACACGCGGTGCAGCAGAGCACCAACCAAACTATGAGCGTGGCGATGGGGGTGAGGCGGCTGGACTCGATCACGGACGAACCGACCAAGCGCCTGCGCGGCCTGTTCATCCCGTAGCACCTGCTCCGGCGCGCGTAGATCCGATCGGTCGCGCAACAAGCGAGGCGGAGAAGTGCCCGTCGCGTCGATCCACCAGACTGGAATGCCGAAGCTTAGGCTAAAAGGCACGATGTCGCCCGTTCCCCCGCGCCCCCGAGCAGAATGTCCGTCCCAAACAGCGATCAACATGTCGCAGTTGCGCACAACGAGGCGACCGACTGCCTCGTAGCTAGCGGTCTCGTTGTCACCGCGCCCACCGTCGAGCGCGAGGTGGGGGTGCTCGTCCGGCGTGCCTTCTGGTCCCAGCCAGCGATCAAAATCGGCGGCGCTCCCGGAAGCCACAAAATCCTGCGCATACTCCGCGCGAGGAAAGGGCAGGACTACCTCAATCTCGTATCCGATATCTCTCCCGATTTCGGCCACCAGACGGTCCGCGCCTTCGGCGAGCGGTGTGATGAGACGGAGCAACGGCCGCGTCTCCTCCGCGTAGATCTCCTGTGCTCCGCAGTCCCGTTGGATGACCGCGACCTCGTCACGGAAACCAATTAGGACAGTTCGGACCTGATTGCGGATTTGCACCTCGGATGCCCCCGGATGAGCGCGCAGGTCGCGCGTCCCCGTCACGCCGACGCGGAACGCCGGGATAGGGCGCAGCGGGTTACCCGGCGGAACAGGCCTCGCGTGTACGTGGTTCGACGGCGCTCTCATCGGCCTCAGCATTTCAGGGATCGTCAACAGGAGCTAGCCATCAGGTGCCATGCGGTTTCAGGGACGGCAGCCAATCGGATAATCGATGACGGGCGAAGAGTGGTGAGCCTAGACCTCTGTAAGTCTGTCCGCTTTCCCAGACGAATGGCTCAGAAGCGGACCGGCGGCAATCCACCCACCCCAGTCATTCAGGGGCGCATGCCCTTGAGACTGGATGTGGCCGAAAGCAGCTGGTCCGCTTCGGAGATGGGGGTCCGGATAAGCGGACAGGCTCCAACCGACCCAACCCAGTCACTCGGACTTCCGGTCAGCGCTTCTCCAAAGCGGACATACGTTCGTCCTGCGGGGACTTCGGCTTAAGGTGAGCAACTGTTGTTGGCCGCCGGCTCGTGAGAGGACAGGTAGACCTGTACGAGAGCGAGCAGGACCGGTTTGTTGTTTCACGCTGCGTGAGGCACATCCTGTTCCTGCCGGCCGACCAATAGGAAGGCTTCGATCCGGTCCCATCGGCTGAGGAACGCTTCCACGACGCGTGGGTCAAAGTGAGAGCCTGCATTCTCAGCCATGTGTGCTTGTGCCCGCTCAGGCGACCACGCCTGCTTGTAGGGGCGCTCGGTCGTGAGCGCGTCGAAAACGTCTGCCACCGCGACGATCCGACCGGCTAATGGGATCTCCTCTCCCCTGAGACCATGCGGGTACCCAGCCCCATCCCATCGCTCATGGTGGCTCACCGCAATCTCTGCCGCGAGCCGCATCACCGGTGAGGCACTCCCACCCAGGATGCGTTGGCCGCGTTCGGCGTGCTGCTCCATCTCCCGACGCTCTTCGGGCGTCAGAGCACCGGGCTTGAGCAGGATGGAATCCGGTACGGCGATCTTGCCCACGTCATGCATGGTTGCCGCGAGGCTCAATTGCCGACACTCCGCCGGAGAATGGCTCAGCGCCTCCGCGATCAACCCCACATAGGCCGAGACCCGAACGATGTGGTCGCCGGTATCCGCATCTCGGTGCTCGGCCGCCCGCATCAAGGTGGAGACGATCTCCCGCTCGCGCTCCTCCACCAAGGCTACCGCAGCGGCGACCTCGCGGGCGAGTTGCGTGGCGTAATCGCGTTGATTGCGATGGGCTGCCGAGAGGGCCAGCAGATTAGTGACGCGTGCGCGGATTTCGACGGGGTCGGCGGGTTTGGCCAGGAAGTCGGTCGCGCCAGCCTCCAGAGCCGTGCGACGGAGGCTTCGCTCGTCGAAGCTCGTGACCATGACGACCGGCACGGTCGCCAACTCTGGGATGCGCCGAAGGGCCCGAATGAACTCAATGCCGTTCATGTCCGGCATCTCGTAATCGGTAATTACCACACCGATCTCGCTGGCGCGGGTCTTCGCAAAGGCCAGGGCTTCGGTTGGCAGGGTGAAGTCACAGGGCGTGCAGCCAGCGATTGGCCGGAGCGCTGCTGTGATTACGAGGTTGTTCATCTCCGCATCGTCGAGAATAAGGGCTAGCATTGCGGGCTTTTCTTCTACTTTGCTTTTTTGATCCGACTCGTCTGCTATCCCAATCGCCTTATGCAGCCGTGCGAAGATCGGGTGATGCGGCTCCCTCAAACGATCGCACGCAGTTGCGACCGTTCGACTTGGCTGCGTACAGAGCCCGGTCGGCGCGCTCGATGGTGTGGTCAACGTCACCATCGGCGAACTGAGCCTCGGCGATGCCGATGCTGACCGTCGCCCCGAGGCACTGCCCCTCCGGCTTGAAAACAGTGTCTGCCACCGTCTGGCGGATCCGATCCGCCATAACGATCCCCCTCTTCAGATCGCTCTCTCGAAGCAGGACCACAAACTCTTCACCTCCGAAACGCGCTACCTCGTCAGTTGTCCTAACCGCCTCGCTGATGATGTGTCCAACAGAACGGATGACCTCATCGCCTGCAGCGTGGCCGTACAAGTCGTTGACGCGTTTGAAATGATCGATGTCGATCATCAGAATACAAACCGAATGCCCGTGCCGCTTGAAATCGCTCATCGCATCGTTGGCCAGGGGCAGGAACGCGCGCCGGTTGAGGAGGCCTGTGAGCGCGTCCGTCCCGGCCAGTAATTGCATTGCATGCAGATCGGCTCCGAGACGTCTGACGCGATCCTGTGCTGCGTGGACCGCGTGAGAAGCTTCTGCCTCGATAAGACGTGCATCTGCCTCGACCGTGCCGATGCGCCTCAGCAGCGATCGCACCGAAGCAGACAGGCGCAGAACCTCAGGGGAGCCGTGCACATGGCGCGTCATCCTGGCATTCGGCTCGCGGCCGATGCGATCGACGGCGTCAGTCAGTTGTGCCAACGGCCGGGTCAGCCGCGCCGCAACCCACCAGATTGCGATGCCGCCGATCATGGCGACACCGAGCCCAAGCGATAGTATCCGGATTGTGAGACGGTTGGCTCCAGCCAGAGCGGTGTCGACGGGCTGCAATGCGACGACGATCCAGCCAAGGCCGGAATAGTCGCCCCGTCCGCGAGTGGCGACGGCCGCGGCAAGCCGATTTCCCTCAGCGCCTTGAAAGATGAAATTCCCGGCAGCGAGATCCGCAGCTGTGTACGGCGTAACCCCAAGTTCAGAGCCGAGCAGAACCCGGCCTGCGTTATCGAGGACGATCACGTCCTCCTTCAACTCGGGTCGACGTGAGGACAGAACCTCGCGCCGAAGGTCATCAGCCCATCTCCAGCTGAGATGAGCCCCGAGAACTCCGAGGATCTGGCCAGAGGGTTCGCTGACGGGAACGCCGATATCCACGAAACGGAACGGCAAACCATCGTTATGGGGAGGCAGCAGCGACTGCAGCAGGACGGCCGCGTGCACATCCTCCACCGTGGGCTGTTGAAGGCCGTTGCTGAACCAAAGACGCTGTTTGATGTTCGCTCCCTCAAGAAGGCCGCCTGTGGCGGCACGCACGCGCCCGTCGCGATCGGCGAAGCCAATCCAGGCATAATCCGGCAGTGATCTCTGCATCGTCTCAAGGACTTTGCGCAGACCGCCGGTATCCTCCATCCAGTGGGGCTGCAGCGGCTCGAGTGCTCCGACGTTTCGGATTTCCCGCAGACGCTCAGCCATGTCCTGATCGAGTCGATCGGCCATCGACCCAGCGACCTGACGGAGCGCGGTCTGCGCGGTAGCCGTAGCTTGGTCGCGCGCCAGCAGCGCAGATCCGACCGTGGTCGCGCCAACGATTGCAAAGCCGATACTGCCTGCAAGCAGACTGATTTGACGGCGCAATGAAAGGCGGTCAGCGAGCCGCTTGAACATACCAACATACCCTCGGTCATCGAACAGTATGCCGACCATTCCATGACGGGACGTGAAAATTGTTCGTAAACAACTGACTGCCTGGCAGGCTTAGTTGCAATGACTTAACTATCCAGTGAGCTTTGCACGAGACAGATTGGCGCCCCTCTCCAAAGGGGCAATTCGAGTTTCTGCAAGGGCTCAGGATCTGATGAGATGGCGATCTCTGCACTGCTAGCTTTGGTTGCAGAGCGGGCCGTCGCAAAGCCGTCTACACAATCCATTCTGCTTTCGACCCAACTCAGCCGCTGGGAGCGCTTTCTGTGAAGCCTCAAAGCAGTCGTTCGTCGGCCGGCCGAGACTTGGGTTTGACGTTTCAACCTTTACTCAGATCTTGAATTCGTATGGCTTAATTCCGGTCTTGCCCTGCCGGCCCTGGTTAAATCTGAATGCAGTGGTATTCAGCAGATGCTTGCTGATTATTAACAAAAATTCAACTTGTTCGTCGCTGTGCCCTTGATCGTGTTGTCTTAAATTAATCGAATTACATATTCATTTTTATTTTTCAATATGGCGTAATATAGGCGGAATTGAAGTGGCGCCAAAATCTAAAGGTAGTCGCATGGAAACATTCATGCCCCAGCCTGCATGGTGTCATAAATGATACAAGTAGCCGTCGTCGTGTGATTTAAGTGACTCAAACGAAAATTTGAATTTTTAAATATATCAAGAACGGACTCTTACCGTTAAGAAGTCATCCAGCATATGATACGCCTGCTGGGCGTAGCAGGCGTGTTTTTGCGAGCTGGATGCAATGATCAAGTACTACCTGCAGCTCTCGGGTGTAGCCGGCGACCATGCAATTGCTTTTGGCAACACAGCAGGAGGGACCTGGATCGAGCTCGACGGTTACAGCTTCGGTCTTGAAACCGCGAATACTACAGCGCCCAGTGGCATCTCGGTTGGCAAGCCGATCCCTGACACGCTGAACCTGACGCTCGACGGTGCGGCGGGCCTGACCGATGTCCTGAAGCAGATCGCTCAGGGCAAGTCGTTCGCGTCCGTGACCCTCGTCGGCGTCAACCACGCGGACGGCCAATCGCACGTTGTCGAGACGATCGACCTTCAGAACGCCTTCGTCACAAGCGTCGCTCAGAGCGGGTCCGCCGGGGGCGACGGCCAGGGCTACAACCTGTCGCTCGTCTACAAGACGATCCAGCAGAGCTACGCCAGCCAGGGGGCGGACGGCTCGTACAAGGCGGCGGGCACCCTCGGCTGGGACGTGGCGAAAGGTACGCTGACCGATGCGACGAGCGGGCTGGAGGCGAAGGGTCAGATCGCCTCGATCACACCCGTCGCAGGCTACGGCTCGCCGCACAGCCTCTACCTCAAGATCCCCGGTGTAGCCGGAGAGGTCACGGAGAAGGGGCATGAGGGCTGGAGCGAGGTCGAAAGCTACAGCTTCGGGGTGAGCGCGGAGACGTCCTACCTGAAGGGCAGCGGCGCGGCCGTCGGTAAGCCTGATTTCGACGCGGTCCACCTCACGATGAAGCTCGGGCCGAGCGAGTTGGCCTACCTGCGCGCTGCCATCACCGGCCAATCCCTCGCCTCGCTCACGCTCGACGGGGTGGACATCAACGGCAACGTCATCTCCGACCTGACGCTCAAGACCGCGTTCGTGACGTCACTGAAGGCCATGACCGATGCCGATGGTCAAACGGTCTACGACGTCGGCCTCGCTTACAAGCAGATCGGCCTCAACGAGTACGCACAGACTGAGAAAAGCACCACGCCGTCGAGCTTCGGTTATGACGTGCCGACGGGCGCCATAACTACGGTCCAAGCTCCAACTGTCGAAGCGACCAAGCCCGTGGGCTTTGCTGTGGCGACAGAGTACTACCTGCAGCTCTCGGGCGTGACTGGCGACCACGCGATCGCGCTCGGTAAAACGGTGAGCGGAACCTGGATCAAGCTCGACGGCTACAGCTTCGGCCTTGAAGCTTCCACCGCGATCAAGGGCGGTTCGCTCGGGCCCGGCAAGCCGATCCCCGACACACTGAACCTGACGCTCGACGGTGCGGCGGGCCTGACCGATGTCCTGAAGCAGATCGCTCAGGGCAAGTCGTTCGCGTCCGTGACCCTCGTCGGCGTCAACCACGCGGACGGCCAATCGCACGTT
>NZ_JBWJYL010000007.1:0-24868 GCF_056430985.1 Methylobacterium sp. Gmos3 | reverse complement strand
CGCTCGACGGGGTGGACATCAACGGCAACGTCATCTCCGACCTGACGCTCAAGACCGCGTTCGTGACGTCACTGAAGGCCATGACCGATGCCGATGGTCAAACGGTCTACGACGTCGGCCTCGTCTACAAAAATATCTCTGTCGATGAATTTTATGAAAGTAGCGGAAGCGATAAGCCAATTTATCATTCAAGTGTCGATATCAATATCTCGACCCTGACTGTCACAGGATCGTCTCCGAATACCGTTCCGCCAGTTACGCCAGTACTCGAGCTAACCGTCGACAGTGGTCTGATCGGCGACCACCTCACTGACAACGCCGCGCTGACTGCAAGCAAGATCCAGGGTAGCGCCATTCTGAATTATTCAGTCGATGACGGCGTTGCCTCGGCCACCTACGAACCGACGAAGCTTGGAGACGGGTTGCACACGGTCACGCTCACTCAGACCGACCTCCTTGGAAATACCTCAACCGCCGGCTCCATCACCTTCACCCTCGATACCGTTGCGCCAACACTTACGCTGGCGATGTCGGTCGGTCAGGGTGCCGGCGCGAAACCCTTGCCAACGGAAGCCGCGTCTGACGACCAGCCTTCAGCCCAAGTGCTCAATGCTGGCGCGCTTAACGCAAAGGCATTTATCACCGGGACATCTGTCGATGCTCATCCCGGCGAACGCGTAAATCTTACCTTCACAGGTGTCGACGGACACGTAGTCCAGGCCGAGGCGGCGTTGGAGGACGGGGCATATGCTCTGCAAGTTATCGGATCAGGCCAAGCCGCCGGCTCGTCCGACACAGTCAAGCTGGCCGACGGAGTCTATACGATCGTTGCTATAACCAGCGATGCAGCGGGCAACAGCACCACCACAGCACCTCGGACTCTCGTCGTCGATACGACAGCGGATGCTGGCTCACCCGCGATGCTGAAATTGGCTGATGGCACAATCAGCACAGTGAACGCAGTCGGCGCCAAAACAGTACCATTTACCGTAACTGGCCTGGACTCCGATGCTGTTGCCGTGCTGACTCTTAGTGACGGTACGCACTCAATTGATGTGAATGTAAGTGGTAATACCTCCGGTGCGCTGGACCTTGAGGGCTTTTCCGGCGCTGTAAAATCTAGCCTTGCGATTACTGATTTACATCAAAACGTGGCGACGGTGCTCGGTAATTCGATTGTTGTAGACACCGTCGCCCCGGCCGCACCGAGCGTAAAACTTGAACTGAATTCGAGTTCCCATATCAGCCTGACGGGGATCGCCGAGGCTGCGGCGGGTACAGAAGTAAAGCTTTACGACGGCTCCACATTGCTCACGAGCATTGGTGCGAGCTCAACAACTGGAACTTACCAATTCAACGACCTGCCGGCTTTGAGTGCCGGTGTTCACAAATTGACTGCGCGGACTGAGGATGCGGCTGGCAACCTCGGGGAAGCGTCCATGACTGTAAGCGTCGTGATCGGTTCAGACGGAAAGGTTGCCACTGCAAAGCAAATCAATCCTGATAAAACCATGGAGTCGTACTTCTTCGACTCCACCGGAAAGAGCTTCGCTGTCGAACACGACACTTTCGACGCATCCTCCCACTTGGTGGAAGTGACTCGCATCCATGCAGATGGTACGCTCGACTATCATTACAAGCTGAATCAAGATGGCTCTAAAGCCACCGAAAGCTATGACGCGGCAGGATTTCTTAAGTCGACATCATTTGCCACGGCGGATGGAACGTTGACCTCGTCCGCCTATACAATTGCAGATGGAACAGCTGTGCTAACCGCGCAGGCTGTCAAGTTTGCACCCGGTAATGTTTTGGCAGGAACGTATAAAATTTTCACTAATGTAGACGGCCAATCCATAGTCGCGATGGAGCAGACCAAATACCCTACTGGCGGCCCCGAGGCTTCCAACACTAAATCTTACATGGTGCTGAATGGGCAACATATTCTAAAGGCTGAAACGCAGATCCATTCCGATGGAAGCAAAGATATCTTCTGGTTCAGTGCAAATCAGTACAGCATCGACAACACGCACGCATCTTACACCGCAGATCAAAAGCTTGCCTGGACTGATACTAGCGCCCAGGACGGCTCGCACACGCAGACCGCCTTCCAGACTGGGCAGACCCTGAATTCAACGGCAGGTGCGGCTGATACTTTTAAGAGTTTTGGCGGAGATACGTTCGTGTTTGCCGCAGGATCTGGGAAGGATGTGCTAACCGGCTTTCATGCAGGCTCGGGCATCAACCACGATGTGATTGTACTTGATGCCTCTCAAATCTCAAATTATACCGACTTACAGTCATCGCACTTGAGCAGTTCCGGCGCCGATACTATCATCACGCTTGGTGGCGGAGACTCAATCCTGATTAAGGGCATTGGCCTCGCATCATTTACGGCGGACAACTTTCACTTCCAAGATCACGGATTGTTTCACGTATGAAGACGAAGCTGGCGGGCAGCAACTATGGCTCCCGCCAGCGAATTTAGGTTTGCTTGACACTGGTTTGAGTGGGTCGCTGAAAAGCTGCCCACCATTTTCCGCATTAAACCGTAAACGGCAGCGGCAAACCCCGTTCAGGTATTTTGCCCTTGACCGGTGCCAGACGTGAAAAATCGCCGAGAAAATCCGAAACCGGTCATATGTGAGTCGCCGGTCCGGAGTATTGAAGGGGGGGGACACCTTTTTGGCCGGGGGAGTAGACCCTTTTCGTTATCGGGATGCGTGACCTAGAGCGTTTCCTACTTACTCCGAATCGTATCCGGCGGCAGCGAAGTAGTTTGCGCACTTGGTTGGGGTGAAGGTGTCGAGCAGATCGTCGACGACAGTCCAGAGCCGATCGACCGTGCGCTCGGCCGCTTTGCGAAGCAGTGCCTTGAGTTTGGCGAAGGCCATTTCAATCGGATTGAAGTCGGGCGAGTACGGCGGCAGGAAGCGAAGCCGTGCGCCGCTGGCCTCGATGGCGGCCTGGATCGCTGCGCCCTTGTGGGCGGGGAGGTTGTCGAGGATTACGGTATCGCCGGGCCTGAGGGTTGGCGCGAGCACCTGCTCGACGTAGGCCAGGAACCACTCCCGCGTCATCGGCCCGTCAAGCACCATGGGCGCGCTCATTCCCGACAGGCGCAAACCCGCAACGAACGTCATCATGAGCCAGTGGCCATGCGGGACGCCCGAGCGTAGGCGCTGACCGCGGGCACAGCGACCGCGCAGGCGCGCCATGCGGGTGGAAAGACCCGTCTCATCGATAAAGATTAGGCGCTCAGGATCGAGGTCGGGCTGCGCGGCAAACCACGCCTCGCGGGATGCGGCCACGTCGGGGCGATCCAGCTCGGTTGCGTGCGCTGACTTTTTTTCCACGTCACCGCCCGGCAGGCGAAGAAACGCCAGAGCGTGCCCAATCCGACCGAGACGCTGCGCTCGGTACGCAAGCGCTTCTGCATCTCGGCAAGCGTGATGTCGTCCTTCTCTTCGGTGAGGGCGAGCAGGAAAGCTTCATGCACGTCGAGCTTGGAGCCGGGTGGACGGCCCTGACGCTGAGCCCGCGTCTCTCCTGTCATCGTCGCATGCGCGGCCCAGTGGATCACCGTAGCGACGCCGACCTGATAGCGCAGGGCCTCGGCCCGGCGGGACAGACCTGCTCCCACCGCGTCCAGGACGCGAACACGCAGATCGTGACTGTAGGCACGGGCCATGGCGATCTCCCTTACGAACAATTAGGGATCAACGCTCACCTGGCCGCAACGACTCAGGGATCGTGGAAAACGCTCTAGCGCATCGCGAGGATGCGACGAGTACCAAGACGGCTGACTTCGACCCAACCCAGCCGTGCGAGGCAACTTGGTCAATGCCCGGAAGCAGACGTTCGGGGTGCAGCAGTTATAAGCTCTCAACTATGCCCCCCCCGGCTTGATCGCTGACGTGACCTCGTTGACGAGCAGGCGCATCCCCATACTCGGACCGCACGATCGCGACACGGGGATCCGCACCGTCGACTCGTCAGGCAGCTTCGCGAACCAGCTCTGATGCTTGGTCGATCGCCGCGATGACCTCTCTTGGTGCCAGATGCTGGATCATGTGGCCCATGCCGGGGACGACGATGAGGTCACTGGTGGATAGCTCGCTGTGCAGGCGCTTCGACTGCCGGTCGACGTCGGCAATCTGATCGTCCCCGCCTGTAATGATTACCACCGGGAGCTTCAGGTCGCGGTAGTGATTTTGAAGCTCGATCGTCACCGGCGTCATGAGCGCGGCGTCCTCCGCCGAGGCTCGTAGCTGTAACGGCCGCAGCATCATGGCTTTCGGGAATGTGCGGTCGAACCGCTCTGTGACGGCGGCCGGCGCGAACATCGCCTTGATCAGCGCCGGCTGCAGGATCCGACCGACCAAGGGCGACACGGTGTGACGCATGAGGTCGCCGATGCCTGGTATCGCTACCGGGGATGAGAGCATTACGTCGGCGCGCAGCGTCGGATAGTAGTACCCGGAGGCCAGGACGAGGCTACGGACGAGCTGAGGAGCTTGCAGCGCGAGTGCGACCGCGACCAGCGCACCCCAGGAGTGCCCGAGCACGACGGCCTGCGTGACGCCGAGCTGCTGAAGCGCCTTCTGGAACAGCGTGGCGTGGGCGCGTGGCGTCCAAAGGCCGCGCGGGCGATCGCTGTAGCCGTAACCGGGCCGGTCGATGATGATGACGCGGTAGCGCTTGGCGAGATCGTCAACGATGCCGCTGACCAGAAAATCCTGGATCATCATGCCATTGCCGTGGATCAGCACCAGCGGCTCGCCGCGTCCCCGCTCGACATAGTGCAGTCGCACCCCGTCGACGGTCAGGAACTGGCCGATCGGCGGGGTTTGGCGCTCGGCATCCCGCGTCTTCGAGGCAGCGTAGAACGCCGATGCGGCGATCGCTGCGGCAGATCCAAGTAGCGTCGGTGCCAGCCAACGGCCGGTAGAGGAGTGACGTGTCATGAGGTGATCCTGGTAGATTGCGGGACATGCTCCTCGATCAATCGGATCGCTCTGAAGGCATGCGGTATAGTCTGCGTGGATTGAACGCCGAGCCGGGAGCCCCTACGCCGCGCTACGGCAGCGCGCCGATCATGCCCTTGGCTTGGGTCATCGTATCCTCGCATGCCCGCTGATGACCCTGGTGATCCTCCTCGACGGCTCGGCTCAGAAGCCGACGCGCGTCAGCGACGTGCGCCGACGTGGGGATCATCGTGGCGTCGCTGGGTTCGCCAATCGGAGCCGCTGCGAGTGCCTTCGGCGAATGGCTGCTGCGGATTGCATGGCCGTCCTGGAGACCGGCCACGTGAACAGCTCCGGCGCTGTCGAGACGGCGTTCGATCGTCCCGATCTGCTCGGCGCAGGAGCTGGCCCGAGCCGGGAGCTGAGTGAGACCGAGCAGAAGGGCTGAAGCCGCAAGAGATAGTTCGAGGCGCATGAAGGAGTCCTTTGTACCGCGCGCCGTTGATCCACGCGTCCCCAGAGCGGCAGCGGGATACTCGCGCGGCCGACGGATGATCGCTGGGGTGGTTGCGGTGCAATAAGAGAACCCTCGGAGGTCGCGAACGATCCCTAGCGGTCGAGGGAAGATCCGGATTAGGGCGTCTGCACCCGGCGTCCGGGGCAGCGAAGTCTTCGTCGCGGGTCCGCAGTCGGGCTGGACCGCAGATACGGACGCGTCCTGGGTTTTCCTGGGTTGCTACGAACGGCGGCGAAACGCGTCGCTGCGGAACGTAGAGGGTACCCACCTCAATAAGTTCATCGCCGATCGAGCCGCGATGTCCGCTAAAACCAGCAGATGACCTGAGAGCGGAACGTCACAGAACCACCCACCCCGGTCATTCAGATGCGCGCGCCGCAGGGCTGGATTTGGCCGTAAGCTGCCGGTCTGCTTTCGGGTAGGGAGCGAAGTGAAGCGGACGTCGCTTTCTCAGGTGTGGCGAGCCAAACGTGCAATCGCAACGCCTTTCCTAACTCTCGCCGGGGCTAGGTCTCAACGCCGATGCTGAACCGTGTCCACTCGGCCTTCCGCGCCGCGGCTGAGGCTGTTGTCGGCCTTTTGGCGGCCTTCAACCGGCTCGGCCTGTCCAGATCCAAAAACCCCTTCGTTGTCGGTGTTCACGCACCGATGCGCGAAGAGCTGACCCTGGCGGACCTACCCGTCACCGGGGTGATCCCACCTGGGCTCGACGGGCTCTACCTGAAGATGGGGGCCAACCCCGTCCTTCCGGTGAGACGGGGGCACGACTGGTTCCTCGGCGACGGGATGGTGCACGGTCTCGCGATCCGGAGCGGAAGGGCGCTCTGGTATCGCAACCGGTGGATCGGCTCGCGCAAGGCCGCAGCTGCGCTCGGCCGACCTCCCGCCCCTGGGCCACGACGGGGCGACGACACGGTCAACACCAACGTCGCTGAGATCGGCGGCCGGATCTTCGCCCTGGTGGAGGCCAGCAGCTTCCCCGTCGAACTCTCGTGGACCTTGGAGAAACAGCGCTACAACCCGTTCGATGGAACGCTGACCGGTTCCTTCAGCGGGCACCCGCATCGCGACCCATCGACCGGCGAAACCCATGCGATCGCCTATGACGGCCGCATCTGGAATCGTGTTCGCCACGTCGTCATTTCGCCAATGGGCGAAGTCGTGCGGGATGCGCCGATTGAGGTCGAGCATGGTCCCTGCATCCACGATTGCGCCATCACCGCGCGTTTCGTGGTCGTGTTGGACCTGCCCGTGACCTTCTCGTTCCGCAGCCTGCTCGCCGGGTACCGATTTCCATTCCGCTGGAACGCCAACCACAGGGCCCGTGTGGGCCTCCTCCCCCGGCAAGGCGACGGCGCCGACATCCTCTGGTGCGATGTCGAGCCCTGCTTCGTGTTCCATACCGCCAACGCCTACGACGGCGCGGACGGGCGTGTGATCGTTGATGTCGTCGCCTACGAAACGGTGTTCGCTTCGGCCGAGGTCGGCCTCGACGCGCCGGGGCGGCTCGAACGCTGGACGATCGATCCTGCGACGCGGCAGGTCGAGCGTCGGGAACTCGACCCGTCCGCGCAGGAATTCCCCCGTATCGATGAGCGGCGTATCGGGCAGCAACACCGTTTCGTTTACTCGGTCAGCGTTCCTGCGGACGGCAACACGCAACTCGCGGGTGCAACGCAGCTCTACAAGCACGATGTGGAGACGGGCGAGCGCCGCGTGCACGAATTCGGGCCCGATCGAATCCCTGGGGAGTTCGTCTTCGTGCCAGCGCACGATGGGGCGGAGCAGGACGAAGGCTGGCTCCTCGGCCTCGTCATCGACACCGCCAGCGACACGACGGACTTCATCATCCTCGATGCGCGCGCGTTCGAAGCGCCACCTGTCGCCAGCATCCACCTGGGGCACCGGGTTCCGCCGGGCTTTCACGGCAACTGGTTCCCGGAGCGCGATCCGGCTCGAAGAGACTGAGCCCCGATGCCGCCTTTCGACTTCACACGCCCCGCCGCCGCCGTTGCGCCCTACCTGATCGGCGCCCGTCTTCTCGTCGATGGCATAGGAGGTGTCATCGTCGAGGCGGAGGCCTACGATCGAAGTGACCCAGCCTCCCACAGCTTCCGAGGCCCGACAAAACGCAACGCCAGCATGTTCGGCCCGCCTGGGCACGCCTACGTCTATCGATCCTACGGCCTGCACTGGTGCCTGAATCTGGTGTGTGAGGCCGGTGGCGCGGTGCTGCTGCGAGCGATCGCGCCGACGGACGGGCTCGATCAGATGGCGGCGCGGCGCGGGACGCCGGTGCCGCGCCTCTTGTGCGCGGGGCCCGGCCGCCTCTGCCAAGCCTTGGCCGTCACGGGTGCCCTGGACGGGCTGCCGCTCGACAAGCCGCCCTTCCGCTTCGAACAGGGCACGGAACCAGTCGCCATCCTGACCGACCGGCGCATCGGGATCACGCGCGGAACGGAGACGCCCTGGCGCTTCCTCATGGCCGGCTCTCGATACGTCAGCCGCCCGGCACGACGGGTCGATAGGGTGAAGACCTGAATTCGCGGACCAAGCAGGTCGCGCCAAGGGCAGCCTGTGCGTGTCGCCGCTCTCAGCTGCACCACACGTGACGCGACGGGAGGCTTGTTGCCGCGGCGCGTCTTCTCGGACGTCCGGCAACCTGCTGAGCTTGCTTCCATTTCACGGGTCCGCGCAGAGAGTGTCGTGGCTCCACCCTGTACGCGTTGCGATTTGCCGTGAACCCGCTGCGTGCCGCCTCGCTTGCCAGACCGTTTGCTGAAGCGAGGAGAAGCCTTATGGCTAAGGACATGGCGACCTACACCATCAAGGACGCGCTGGCTGCCCGGGTCGAGGATCATATCGAGATCGCGATCGAGACGGAGGACGGCACGAAACTGAAGCTCAAGGCAAAGCCGGAACAGCTCGACGCCCTGGTCGGCGACCTGGAAACCATTCTCGACGCGGACGACAGCCAAGCGGCTTGATGAGTGAGCCCGAGCCACCCACCAAGCGCCGAGCGTTTGATGGGCGGCTCGGGCGATTGATAGGCCCTCCCGCCATTCTGACGACCGGACATCGCGAGCCGCGCCTGTCGAACACGATGAGGAGGGCCGCCTAACCGCGCCGGAGCTAAAGGCCTTGGACGCAAAGTTCGCGAGCTATAGTTCCCAGGCGATCGAAGACGTCCCAAGCGCGCCTGTCGCCCCGGCATCGACGCTCGGTGAGGGCGTCTCGCATCCGCCCATGACCCGTGGCGCGAGCCCGTTCAGCCGGACAATGGTGTAAGCGTGGATCCCACCCTGCGCCGAAGGCCACCGAGCCTAACGTCGTCGCGCTGGCGTTTCGGCCTCTTCACGCTCCTCTACCTGTATCAGGGCCTCGTCGCCGGCTTTGCGCTGACGGCGCTGGCCAACCATTTCGCGGCGGCAGGTGCCTCCACGGCGGATGTCGGCCGCCACCTCGCGATCGTTGGCTTGCCGTGGGTGCTGCAGCCTGTGCTTTGGGGACCGGTGATCGACCGTGGAACGCCCTTTCGCATGGGGCCGCGCCGGTATTGGCTCGTCCTCGCGCTGGGCTGCGCACAAGCCTGCTTGGCCGGCCTGCTTTTCCTCGGCCCGGCCTCAAGCCTGACCGCCGTCAGTGCCATGCTGTTCCTGCATAGCCTCGCGGCCTCGCTCGCCGACACCGCGACCGATCGTATGATCTCCGACAGCGTACCGGCCGACGAATTGGGACGCGCCAGTGCCGGAACGCGCGCCGGGTTCGTGACCGGGAGCGCAGCGGGGGCCGCGCTCTTCGCATGGCTGCTCACGGCCGAAGGTCTCACCACCGCGGCAGCGGCGCTCGTCACCCTGACCACACCGCTCGCCTTGCTAGCCGTCCTCGTGCGCGAGAGCCCGGAAGACCGAATTCTCTCCCTTCGCCGGCGCGCTCCATCGCAGTCCCCGAACCGGGGACGGCTGGCCGAACTCGCCCTGTTCTCACGCGAGCTGCTGATGGCGTTTCGGAGCCGGGACGCGGCGATCTTGCTTGCGACCTGCTTCGCGATCGATTTTGGACTCGCCCTGTTTCAGGTGCCCTTCGCCGTCGCACTCGTACAGGTCCATGGGTGGAATGCCGCCGACCTTTCGCGGCTGCAGGCTGGGCTAGCGTTCCTGGGCGGAACCCTTGGCGCAGCGGGTCTTGGCACCGCCGTCGACCGCTTCGGACCGCACCGGGCCTTGCGTTGCCTTCTCGTCGCCTGCGCTGTCGCCTTCGGTGTGGCGGGATCGCTGATCGGAGTTGGCGCGGAGGCGGCGGCCGGTCCCGTCATCCTGGGGTTGGCCAATGTGATACCAGCGCTGCTTTACGTGGCGCTGCTACCCGCTGTGCTCCTGGCGAGCCGTGCAAAACATGCGTCGGCGACCCAGTTCCAAATCTTCATGGCGGCCTTGAACCTCGGGGACGTCGTCGGTTCGGCGCTGGCCAGCCCCCTCACTTCCGCGACCGGCTCGACCCTCATCGCGTTTGGGGTCGCGGGGATGTTTCTGCTCTGCGGACGGGCCACCTCGCCGACCGGCCTGCGATCGGGTCCGGCAGCCGGATAGGGATTTCGCATCGACCGCTTGCGCGTCCTGCCGATACGGGTGGGTTCGAGGCATCCGAACTGCACGGGCCGGACAATCTTGCGCGCGACGAGGGCGCAACCGCGCAGCTTCTATCGATGGCGAAGTCGAACGTCGCCCGGTCGCGTGTGCGCCGTTCGCGCTCGAACCGGAACCAGATGGCCCAGGCCCGGTCAGTGCGTGCAGCGTCCGGCGCTCATCGATTTGAGGATCAGCGGACGGAAAACGGCGACTGATAGGGGCGGCCGAACGGAACGCCGTTATTGATCGTCTGTACCGGGGCCAGATAGCCTTTGCCGTCGCGCCGGTTGTTGCGGGTATCCACCATCGAGAGCGGTCGCTCGACCCATTCCATGACCGAAACGTCGCCCGGCGCACCGACTTGCAGGGTTCCGAGCTTCGGAACGCGATCGATGATCCCGGCCGGTCTGTGGGTCGCCATCGCGATCACCTGCTCCAGGCTAAAGCCCAACGGCAGGAACTTACTCATCACGACGGGAAGGAAGGGCATGCCCGGGGTGTTGCCGGAGAAAACGTGCAGGTCCGATGAGATCGTGTCGGGCGGCGCCCCCTGCGCGATCGCAGCCTCTGCGACGGTGAAGTCGAAAGAGCCGCCGCCATGCCCGATATCGAACACGACGCCTCGGCGCTTGGCCTCCAGGGCGGCCGGCAGCAGCTTGCCATCTTGAACGATGTTCGTGAACTGACCGGTGCTGTTGGGAGCCCCCGAGTAGCAATGGGTGAGGATGTCGCCCGGTCGCAGCAGATCGAGGATCTGACTCATCAGCGCCGGCGTCTCGACGCCGCCGATATGCGCCATCACCTTCGCCGGCCGGCCCGACATCTCGCAGGCCTGGATGGCCCGCTTCAGCGGTTCGGCCCCATGCTTGAAGATGACGTTCTCGGACATCCGGACCTTGGCGCCGATGGCGAAGTCCGGGTTCTCGGCGATCGCCACGGCGCAGGCCTCCACCTGCGCGTTGTCGAGGTTGTACAACTCGGCCACCGGGAAGGCGGACAGGCCGTTGTTGGCGATGTGGACGAAGGCGAACATCCGCGTCCGCGTCTGGGCCGCGATGTGGCGCCGAAGCGCCGCAATATTGTTGGCTCCCGCGTCGCCCGCCGAGACGACCGTGGTCACTCCGGAGAACGGGACGGTCTCGTCTGCCGGGATGCCGATCGCCGACCCGTAGGGATAGGTGTGGGCATGGAGGTCGACGAGCCCTGGCAACACGAGCTTGCCGGAGGCGTCGATCGTCTGCTTGGCGCGTTCGAACGGGATGTCCGGCTCGAGGGCGGCCACCACACCAAAACGGATGCCGACGTCTCGCTTGGCCCGTAGCGACTGGCTCGGATCGATGACCTCGCCCCCCTTGATCACGAGGTCGTACCGGTCGGGCACGGCGGCGGCGGGCCCCATGGCCGCCATGGCGCCAGCGAGGCCGAGCCACGTACGACGCGACAAATCGGACATGATCCAACCTCCCTCGGGACGCTGCCGCGCGCCGTTGGTCGGTGCGTCGGCCTACCGGCCCCCGTTGCAAGCCGCGCATTCTTCGACGCCGCTGCAGTGAAGCGTAGCTTTCGCAGTGATCAAACTGCAATCTGTTAGAGAAACTGTGCCATGACGATTACCGTGGATTATATCGATCGGTAGCGAATCGCCTTAGCCGGCGTCCCTACCTGCTTCTGCAATTACGCCAAGCTTTTCTTTGAGTGGCCATTCGCGAATGAGTGGATGCGGAGCGGGCTTACGCGGATTTCGATGGTACGGGCGCTGATGAGCATGGGCCTGTCATCCAGAAGCGGTCTGCACGGCCAACGTCGCGGGCACAGATGTCGTGCGGCGCATCTCTTCCCTAGCTTTTGCGAAATAGACGCCTAGATCCATCCCGCATCGCGCTTGGGAAGTGTCATGCTGCTGCGATCTACCGTGTTGGGTCTATCCGCATTGGTGCTCTTGGCGCGTCCAGCCCTTGCCCAGCAACCGACCGGTCAGATGGAGGTGGACTGCTCCCGCTTCACGCACAACCCAGACGGATCGTGGAGTGTGAACCAGCCCCTCGAGCTCTTCAGCGACAGCGGCCGCGTGCGGATTTCTCCAGGCCCGCCGTTCAAGCCCGGCATGTCGTTCGGAGGCCTCGATATCGCGAAGCTTCTCGATCGGCAGTGTCGATAGGTTCGGTCTCAATCGACGCTTGCATCCAAAGCGCGGAGGAGGGCTCCAGGCTGGCTTTCGATGCCGATCAAGGCCAGCTCGATGAGCCCACGCTCGCCCATGCGGGACAAGGGTCGATAATTCCATGGCCGACGGCGAAGACTCGAACAAGTCTTGCTGAGACGGTCGAGCACATCTCGCCCGACAACCCGAAAGCCTATGCGAACTACGTTACTATCCTGGCAGGCAAGTTGCGTGGATCGCGGCTAGCCCGCGTGCCTCGGCTTCCCTGTTCCACTCGTTGTCGCCCCTGACCAATCCATATCATGACGCCGTGTGCGCTATCGGCCGGCGGCTCGCCGCCGGGTCTTCGATGAGCCCTGCAGCGTCGGCGAGACTGGCGATGTACTGGCCCGCCTCGCGGATATCCTGCCGGATCGCGGCCGCCGCCGCCTCCGCATCGCGGGCGCGGAGGGCCGAGAGTGCCGCGGTGTGCAGGTCGCTGCCCTTCTCGAGCAATACGTAGTCCGGGATGACGTAGGTCAGGACCGGGCCGCACCTGAGCCAGATGTTCTCGATCAACCCCTCTAGGATGGGCATGCGCGCGAGGGCGTAGAGCTCGAAATGGAAGCGCCGGTGCAGATCGAGATACGCGTCGAGGTTCTGCTGCCGGATCAGGGTCTTCATCTCGGCGAGCAGCGCATCGAGGACGCCGAGATCGCCCGGTGCTGCGCGCTCGGCGGCGCGGGCCGCAGCCCGACCTTCAAGGTCGCAGCGGATCGTCAGCAACTCGTCGAAACGCTCCACGTTCATGCGCGGGACCACGGCGCCGCCGCCCTGTCCCGAGCTGCCACGCTCCAGCACGTGCTCGGCGATCAGCCGGTTGACCGCGTCGCGGACCGGCGTGAGGCTGATGCCGAGCTCGGCCGCCACCTCGCGCAGGAGGATCCGCTCACCCGGCCCGAACCGTCCGCCGAGCATGGCGGTCCGCAATTCGGCGTAGGCCTGATCCCAGAGCGGCAGCCGCTCGACATGCCTCATGACGTTGGCCCCCAGCCCTTCGGCAGCCCGCGCGGCGCAGTTCGAACTCCGATCAACGCCGACGGGTGTCTCGCCGCGCTTGACAACGTACCCACATTCCATCGTTATAACAAACAACGAAAACGTGAGGAACGCCATGCTCACCCGCCGCCGCCTCGTCGGAAGCCTCGCCCTGAGTGCCCTCGGGGCACGGACCGCCTTGGCGCAGTCGGCCTTCCCGGCGCGCGAGATCACATTCATCGTGCCCTGGAACGCAGGCGGCTCGAACGACATCCTGGCGCGCGGACTTCAGCCCCTCCTCAAGGAGCGCGGCATCACGATGATCGTCGAGAACCAGCCAGGTGCCACCGGCACGATCGGGATGCGGCGCGTCGGGACGGCCAACCCGGATGGCTACACGCTCGGCATGGGGACGAGCTCGACGCTGGCCTACATGGCCGAAGGCAAGACCCCCCTGAAGAGCAGCCAGTTCACCCACATCGCCCGCGTGTCGATCGATCCCCTGATGTTGCTCGTCCCCGGATCGAGCCCGCACCAGACGCTGGACGACTTCCTCGCCCACATGAAGAAGAACCCGGGCAGCGTGTCGATCGGCACGCCGGGCAACTACAACCTCAATCACATATTCGCCTCGATGACCGCCCAGGCGGCCGGCGTCGCCTACATCAACGCGCCTTATACCGGCGGGGCCAAGGTCATCACCGACCTCGCCGGCGGGCAGATCCAAGCCGCAGTGCTCAAGCCCGCGGAATCGCTCGGCCAGTTGCAGCAAGGTCTCGTGCGCGCGCTAGGCGTGTTCGCCGACGAGCGCCTCCGACAGTTCCCCGACGTGCCGACCTTCAAGGAGCGCGGCTACGACGTATTCCCGTTCGGCCCGGTGGTGCAGATGGCCTACGTGGTCGGCCCGGCCAAGCTCCCGCCGGAGGTGCGCACCAAGCTGATCGACGGCTTCAGCGCTGCGATCGGGGACCAGCGCTTCAAGGATTTCGCCGAGCGCAACGCCTTCCTGATCGCCCCGCTGACCGGTGACGCGCTGGCTGCCGAGGTCGATCGGGTCGAGCAGTCGATCAAGGTCGTGGCCGAGAAGGTCTTCAAATCCTGAGCCGATCTGCCTCTCCGAGCGCTCGAACGATCTGAACAACGACCGGGACGGATAGCGTGACCAAGATCAAGACCATCACCTGCCACGTCGTGACCACGCCGATCAAACGGCCGTTCACCTCCTCGCGCGGCTGGCTGTACAAGACCCGCGGCACCTGCCTCGTCGAGATCGAGACGGCGGACGGCATCGTCGGGTGGGGCGAGTGCTACGGGCCGTCCGCAGTCGCCAAGGCGTTTATCGACTCGCAGCTCGCGCCTCGGGTGATCGGTCAGGACCCATTCGACGTCGAGGTCGTCTGGGAGGACCTCTACAACCGGATCAAGGATTACGGGCCGAAGGGCATGTCGATCGCCGCGATCAGCGGCATCGACATCGCGCTGTGGGACATCATCGGCAAGAGCGTGGGCAAGCCGGTGCATAAGCTCATCGGCGGCGCCTTCCGCACCAGCGTCGACGCCTACGCGACTGGCCTCTACTTCACCGACATGGACCGCCTTGTCGAGGAGGCGGTCGAGGAGGCACGCGGTTACGTCGAGGCCGGCTTCAAGGCCGTGAAGATGAAGATCGGCCTCGGTTCGATCGAGCGCGACATCGCCCGCGTGGCGGCGGTACGCGAGGCGGTCGGGCCGGACATCCGCCTCATGGTCGACGCCAACCACTCGCTCACGGTGCCGACCGCCATCCGCATTGGGCGGCGGCTGGAGGAGCTCGGTATCGAGTGGTTCGAGGAGCCGATCTCGCCGGAGGATCTCGACGGCTACGTCGAGGTCACCCGTGCCCTCGACATGGCGGTGGCCGGCGGCGAGAACGAATTCACCCGCTGGGGCTTCCGCGACGCCATCACGCGTAAGGCGATGGATATCGTCCAGCCGGACGTGTGCGCGGCCGGAGGCATCACCGAGTGTAAGAAGATTGCCGCGATGGCAACGGCGCACGGCGTCGAGTGCGTGCCCCACGCCTGGGGCTCGGTGGTCGGCCTGGCCGCGACCATCCACTTCCTCGCCTCGATCCCCGATCAGCCCCCCTGCCTGTTCCCGGTCTCGCCGATGCTCGAGTTCGAGCAGGAGGAGAATCCCTTCCGGGATCACTTGGCGGCCGAGCCGATCCGGCAGGTCGGCGGCAAGGTCGCGGTCCCCACCGCGCCGGGGCTCGGGATCGAGGTCGACCGCGCCGTGATCGACCGCTACCGCGCCGCCTGAGGCACATTGCGATGCGCTTCGTCACCTTTTCGAGGGATGGCGCCGAGCGGGCCGGTATCCTGCTGGGCGATGCCAGCGGGCCGGACGACATGGTCGTCGACCTCGCCCATCCCGCGCTGCAGCCGGCGCTCGCCGGTTGCCCGCCGCAGGTCCTCGACCTGATCCGTTCCGGATTGGCCGCCGCCGCAGCCCGCCTGCGCGATCACGCCATCCCCGAGGCCGCCCGCTTGCCGCTGCGGTCGGTGCGCCTGCGCGCACCCCTGCCCAAGCCCGGCCGGATCTTCGGGATCGCGCACAACTACGTGGACGCGCTGGCCGAGCGCGGCACGCCCCATCCGGCCGAGCCGTTCCTGTTCATGAAGGAGCCGTGGACGGTGATCGGGCCGGACGAGCCCGTGGTGCTTCCGCCGGGCATCGGCGGCTGCACTTACGAGGCCGAGATCGCCGCGGTGATCGGCCACCGCGCCGAGCATGTCACCGCGCAGGACGCGCTGGCCCATGTCTGCGCCTACGGCGTGTTCAACGACGTCAGCGCCAGCGAGTTGATCCGCCGCGACGGCTTCGGTCCGGGCAAGAACATCTCGACCTTCGGCCCGTTCGGCCCCTATCTCGCGACCAGCGACGAGATCCCCGACCCGCAGGTGCTGCGGATCGGCCTGTCGATCGACGGGGTGAGCCTGCAGGACTCCACCACGGCCCGGATGCTGTTCTCGGTGGCCGAACTCGTCGCCCACCTGTCGCGGCAGACGGTGCTGGAGCCGGGCGACGTGATCGCCACCGGCACGCCGGCGGGGATCGCGGCCCTGCGCCAGCCGCCGGCCTGGATCCGGCCCGGCACGACGATGACCGCCTGGGTCGAGGGTCTCGGCAGCCTGATCAGCCCCATCGTCGAGGAAGGTCCATGACCGAGCGCCCCGTGGTCCTGTTGACCAACCCGATCCATCCAGACGCGGAGGCGATGCTGGCAGAGTATGCCCAGCCCGTCACTGCTCCGGATCCCAGCCCTGAGACCCTGCGGGCGCTCGTCGCTGAGGCGGAGGGCCTCGTGGTGCGTGTCAAGCTTCCCGACGATATCCTGGACAGCGCGACGCGACTGCGCGGCATCGTCCGCCACGGCGTCGGCCTCGACATGATCCCCGTCGCGGCGGCGACCGCGCGTGGCATTCCGGTCGCCAACCTGCCCGGCAGCAACACGCAGGCCGTGGCCGAGCACGTGTTCGCGGCGCTGTTTCACCTGCGCCGCCAGGTCTGGCGCCTCGACGGCGGCCTGCGCGCGGAGGGATGGGGCGCCGTGCGGCCGATCGCCGACGGTCTCGCCGAGATCGGCGGAAGCACCCTCGGGGTACTCGGCCTCGGCGAGATCGGCGGCCGCGTCGCGCGCATCGCCCATCACGGCTTCGGCATGCGCGTGCTCGGTGCCTCCCGCAGCGGCGCGACGCTCGGCGGTCTCGTCCAGGCGGTCGACCTGGAGACCCTGTTCGCGCAGAGCGACGCGGTGGTGATCGCCTGCCCGCTCACCGAGGCGACCCGCGGCCTCGTCGATGCGAGGTTGATCGGCCGCATGCGCTCGGACGCCGTCCTCATCAACGTCGCCCGCGGGCCCGTCGTCGAGACGGCCGCGCTCGCCGCCGCCCTGCGAACAGGCGCGCTCGCCGGCGCGGCACTCGACGTGTTCGATGTGCAGCCGTTGGCCTCCGATCACTCGCTTCTGGCCTGCCCGAACCTGCTGCTGACCCCGCATGTGGCCGGCATCACCCAAACCAGCTCGCGCGCCATGAGCGTCGGCGCCGTCGAGGAGATGCTGCGCATCCTGCGCGGCGAGCGACCGCGCAACCTCGTCAATCCCGAGATCCTGTCCGCCTGAGAGAACCCATGCGCATCACCCGCATTCAGTCCGTCCCGATCTCGTTTCGGGTCCCCGAAGGTCAAAACGTCCGCCTCGGCATCGGCCGCGCGGTCAAGCGCGACGCCGTGCTCGTGAAGGTCGAGACCGACGAGGGCCTCGTCGGCTGGGGCGAGGCCCATCACGGGCGCTGCCCGGGCGCCATCGCCAAGCTCATCGACACGACCCTGTCCGAACTCGTCATCGGCATGGATCCCCTCGACGTCAACGGCGTCTGGGCCCGGGTCTACCGGATGCAGCTCGCCAGCCACGGCATGGGCGCGGCTGCCGCGATGGCTCTGTCGGGCCTCGACATCGCCCTGTGGGACATCCGCGGCAAGGCAGCCGGATGGCCGATCTACCGGCTGCTCGGGGGTGGCCCCCGCGCGGTTCCGGCCTATGCCGGGGGCATCTCGCTCGGTTGGCAGGAGCCGGCCTCCCTGGCCGACGAGGCGCGCGCCCACGTTTCCGCCGGCTACAGGGCGGTGAAGCTGCGCGTCGGCGACAGCCCCCGGCGCGACATCGCCCGGGTCGAGGCGGTGCGCGAGGCCTTGGGCGCCGACATCGAGATCCTGGTGGATGCCAACACAGGCTACTCGGTCGACGACGTCCGCCGGGTGATGCCGGCCTACGAGGCTGCGGGGGTTGCGTGGCTGGAGGAGCCGTTCCCACCACACGACGCCTACAGCTACGGCGAGGCGGCGCGGCTCGGCACCGTGCCGCTCGCCGCCGGCGAGAACCACTTCACCCGCTACGAGTTCGTTCAAGCATTGCAGGCCGGCTATCTCGCCTTCGTCCAGCCCGACCTGTCGAAGACCGGTGGCATCACCGAGACGATGCGGATCGCCACCCTCGCTTCCGCGTGGAAGATCTCGGTCAACCCGCACACCTCGGCCACCGGCATCAACATGGTGGCGACGCTCCACCTTCTCGCCGCGGTCGACAACCCTGGCTACTTCGAGGGCGACGTGGCTCGGCACAACCCCTTCCGCGACGATGTCGTCGGTCTGCCCTATCGGCTCGACGCCGAGGGCAAGGTGTGCCCGCCGGACGGTCCGGGCCTCGGCGTCGAGGTCGACGAGCGCTTCCTCGCCGCCAATCCGCTGATCGACGGACCCTGCTACGTCTGATTGCCCTCGACGGATCGAGCGGTCCCGCGACGCCCGGGGCCGTCGCACGAGCAATAACAAGAAAGCCAGGTCGACCGGAGGGACGCATGATTCACTCGATTCAACGGCACAGGGAGCGCTACGCCGGCGCCCTGACCGCGCTGATCGGCCTTGGGGCCATCGTAGAATCGGCCGCCTACGGCCTCGGCACGCTGGCGGCGATCGGGCCGGGGGCCTTCCCGCTGGCCATGGGTGTGATCCTCCTGGTCTGCGGCCTCGGCATTGGGCTGTCGGAGGCGACGGCCGCCGACGCGCACGATCACGACCGCGTCGACCTTAGCCGACCCGAATGGCGCGGCTGGGCCTGCATCATCGGCGGAATGCTTGCTTTCCTGCTGCTCGCCCGGACCGCCGGCCTGTTCCCGGCAACGTTCGCCTGCGTGTTCCTGTCGGCAATGGGCGACCGCACCTCGACGGTGCGCAGTGCTTGCCTCCTCGCAACCCTGATCGCGGCCTTCGGCTGCGCCCTGTTCTACTATGGCCTGCACATCCAGCTGCCGCCGTTCGCCTGGGGGCAATCATGATCGGCACGGCGCTCACCGACCTCGCCCACGGCTTCGAGGTCGCCCTCCAGCCAACCAACTTCCTGGCCTGCTTCGCCGGGGTCCTGCTCGGTAACATCGTCGGCGTGCTGCCCGGGATGGGCGTGATGGCGGCGATCTCGATCCTACTGCCGCTCACCTTCGCCATGCCCCCGGTGGCCGCAATCCTGATGCTGTCGGGCATCTTCTACGGGGCGCAGTACGGGGGCGCGATCTGCTCGATCCTGCTCAACCTGCCCTGCCATCCGCCGCACGCGGTGACCTGCCTCGACGGCTATCCCCTGACCAAGCAGGGCAAGGGCGGCACGGCGCTGGGCATCACCATGTTGGGCGGCTTCTTCGGCGCCTCGTTCGGGATCGTGATGATGATCTTCTTCGCGCCCCTCCTCGTGCGGGCGGCGCTGAAGTTCGGGCCCGCCGACGTTTGCTCCCTCATGCTGCTTGGGTTGCTCGCCGGCTCGACGCTGGCCCGCGGGTCGGCGCTGAAGGGCATCGCCATGACGACGCTCGGCCTTCTGCTCGGCATCTTCGGCACCGACGTCACGTCGGGCTTCGAGCGCTTCACCTTCGGCCTGCCCGAACTCGCCGACGGGGTCGAGATCGTCGCCCTCGCGCTCGGCCTGTTCGGGATCGCGGAGTTCCTCAAGAGCGTGAACAAGGTCGAGCCGCTGCGCGGCGGCGCGAGCGTGCGCCTGCGCGATATGCGGCCGAGCGGGGCGGACCTGAAGCGCTCCGCCCTGCCGATCCTGCGCGGCACGCTGATCGGCAGCCTGTGCTCGCTCATCCCGGGTACCGGCCCGACCATTGCGTCGTTCGTCGCCTACGCGGCCGAGAAGAAGATCTCGCGTACCCCTGAGCGCTTCGGGCGGGGCGCGATCGAGGGCGTGGCGGCGCCCGAGACCGCGACGCACTCCTCGGTTCAGGGCGACTTCATCCCGACCATGAGCCTCGGCATCCCGGGCGATGCGGTGATGGCGCTGCTGCTCGCCGCCCTGACCATCCAGGGCATCACACCCGGACCGCTCCTGATCTCACAGCATCCGGACATCTTCTGGGGCTTGATCGCGAGCTTCTGGGTCGGAAACATTCTCCTGATGGGGCTCAACGTTCCCCTGATTGGCATCTGGGTGAAGCTGCTGACGATCCCCTACCGCTACCTCTATCCCAGCGCGCTGTTCTTCGTCTGTATCGGCGTCTACTCGACGAGCAGCAGCCTGTTCCACGTCGGCGAGGTGCTGGTGATCGGGATCTTCGGGTACCTCCTGTTGATCCTCGGCTTCCACCCGGCCCCGATCCTCCTCGGCTTCGTGCTCGGGCCGCGATTCGAGGAAAACTTCAGGCGCGCCATGCTGCTGTCGCAGGGGGACCTTACAGTGTTCGTCGAGCGCCCGATCAGCGCCGCCTTCCTCACCGTCTGCGCGATCCTGATCCTCGGACAGCTTTACCTGCGCTGGCGACGCCGAGGAGTGTTGGTGCCCGATGGCCCCGTCGTGATGGAAGGCTGAGCCTGATGAAGGTGACCGGGGCAGCCACGTCGCCCTGAACCTCGACATGGTCCACGCATGTTCGCAATCGCTTCGCGTGCCGCATCGACCGATTGCGGACCGCGCGCGATGTGGGCGCGACGGGAGGGCTATAGGGGGCCCCGAGGTCGTGAATGAGCGGGCCGCTCGCCCCGCGCGAGCCGGCCCGTCACGGCGGCTGCCGTTCGTTTCGGGCAAGGCCTACTTTGGTGCGGCCGCCTTCGGCTCGCTTTGATTCAAGAGCAGGTCGACCGCTCGAAATGTGGCCGGACCCCGCGGGGCCACGCGGCTTTGCAGGCTTCTCTCAGCGTCCGCTGCCGGGGGAATACCCTCGTCCGCTGAATGACCGGGATGGGCGCATTGTGGAACGTCCGGTTTCGTGGGTCGCGTCACGGCTGGATTCGGGCTCCCATTGACCTCGTCACGCCGAGGTAGCGAAAGAGCCGTTCAAATTATCGCGCCACCTCAATGACATACGTGTTCGCAGTTTTATTCCGACTGGCGCGCCAATCCTCTCAATGACTTAGTTCAGAAACGCAGTCGGCGACTTTGCCCTGCGGAAGCACTGCGGAAGCGGTGGGCATGGTTTGAGATTTTCTCAGTCGATACGAACTCATGGACCGCGCCGAATTTGTCGCGGTTGAAACTGCCATGCCGCGCGACTTCGGCCATTCCGGATGAGGGCGGCGGGGCTGACTTCGGCACCGCGAGGATTCGGAGAGACGAACCGCCAAGCTCATCCGGCGTTGCAGCGATGATGCCGTGCAGCGCGGCGTCCGCTCTGAGAACTCGATGACATACACCCTTCAACGGCTCGCCCCGGGCAGCTTCGATCTCCTTCTTGACGGCGAGGTCGTCGGCAGCATCGTCCGCGAAGTGTCCAAGGACGGCTACGAGGGCGACTGGGTGGTCGAGACGCTCACCGAGAGCCCACCCTAACCCGGTCCCGGTTACTGCCGAGACGCACAAGTTCGGGACGCTGAAGGCTGCCGCGGCTTGGCTGGCGGCGGATGTTCCTGATCTCTGATCTGAGTTGCGATTGGTGGGAGGGGCCGCATCCACTCAGCATTTCACCAGCTCGCTGGGCCAGCTTAGCCCGAAATCGCGATCCGTCTCACACAGTGCTCAAGCTGGTGGTTCGCTAGGCGCCGCGCCGCGCCGCCGTGATCCGCACGCGCCGAAAATCAGCCAGATATGGCGATCTGCGATAACCTGCGCCGCTATACCGGGCCTAACTCGGTCGCGGAACGGGCGACAAACTCCGCAGTGCTCCGAATTTCAACAGCTCTTTCACTCGTTGACGCTATAGCAGAGCGGAGCATAGCCGCCCGGCCGGACGTAAGCGGCACGCTTCCCGCACGATGAGCCGTTGCGTGCGCTCTGATACGGGCGAGCACACGGATCGAGGTAGTTGCCGCACCCGCGGCCGCGCCGAGCACAATCTAACCTTAGCATTTCGCGAATAGATCCGAGCCGCTTTATGCCGCGCCAGAGGCGACTTGTTTTCGGCATCCGGCCAAGCCGAAAAAGGGACCGAGCCCCGGTGGGGCGGAAGGTCTGGAAGTTGGCTTATGCTCGACGGTAACGCGGTCCCGGCCAGTCTTTTCATGCTCGGCATCCTACTGTCGATGGCCGCCGACGCTCGCCTGCGCGTTCGAAATGGCGCGTCCTGGCATCAGGGATGCGTGACCGCAGCCGGCGCCGGGCTCGCGTTCCTGGCGTGTGCGGTCGCGATCCGATGAAAACGTGAACCTGATTTAAGGTGACACCCGGACCGTCCGCACTAATGTCGCACCCGGACAGGGCGACATGGCATGGATCCCGGAGAAATTTCAGCAATCGCGTGCAGCTTGATCCTCGCGGGTTTTGCTGCCGAAAACTTTCACGCTCATCGCTGGGTTCGCGCCGAAAGCCCGGCGACCTTCGGCCCATTGGCAGCCCTAGCGCTCGGTCTTCCTGTCTTGGGCTTGGGTGTGCTGGTGATCCTGACATATTAGATCCGGGACTGTCGGCCGCCGCGCGTGTCCGCTCCTTCTACCTCAATGTGAGCTCGACCGGCCCGGCCTTATAGGTTTGGGCACCGGAGCACTTGCGCGGTTTTCACGTCAGCGTGAACTCGGATGGCGCGAATTTCACAATTACTTGAAAATTGCGTATCCGCTGCTGAAGATTCCGAATACAGACTTGCTTTATTCTCGGGTCGGTTCCATCCCCATTGTGGAGGGGCAGAAAAGGACCAACAAAGTGAGTGAAATCAATACAAATCTTAACTCGGGGCTGATCGAGCTGGTTGGCGAGCTTGTTGCTGCTTACGTTTCAAACAACCACGTTGCGCCGGCCGATTTGCCGGTATTGGTCGCGACTGTTCACGACGCCGTCAGCCGCCTGAACACTGGGCACCAGATCGAAGCGGCTGAGCCCGGAATAGAGAAGATCACACCGGCTCAGGTGAAGAAGTCGATCCGGCCGGATAGTCTTATCAGCTTCATCGATGGCAAGTCCTACAAGACCATGAAACGGCATCTCGCAAAGCACGGTCTCACGCCGTACAGCTATCGCGAGCGGTTCGGATTGCCGGTCGACTACCCGATGGTCGCAGCGTCCTACAGCGAGAAGCGGTCGAGCCTCGCGAAGTCGCTAGGTCTCGGGCAGCCTCGCAGCCGAAAGACACAAGTGATCGAAGTGAAGCCGGCACCGAAGGGGCGGAAGAAGGCGGCTTGATACAACGGCAGCGTTCAAGCACCGTTCTCATCCCAAGGTGCCGCTTCGGCATCCTGCGGCCAGTCCGGTAGGCCGGAGACGACCTCTCCGGCCACCCCGCCAGCAGTCGCTAACGCCCTTCCGGCCTTTGCCTCGGGATGCTCCGCGCGAACCTCTGCAAACAACTGTCGAGCCCGACGATCAATCTCCTCGTCGGACAAACTCGACTCCTCCAGATCAGTCATTCAGTTCGTCCCAGCCGCTCGTCAACAGAGTTGCCCCGCCACCCAATCCGAGGTCAGTCGATGGGGTTTCCGATGTCCAGCCGGGTGAATCGTCACGCAGAACCGCGAGATCCAGCGATATGGTTGAACGGTTAGCCGTTCGTTCCGAGGATCGTGTGGAATCAGGACAGGCGAGCCGAGCGGCTTGAGGCTGCACACCGCGACCCCATTTTCCTGAAAGCTGCCTCGCCCCGGCATCTGAAAGTGGGAGGGTCCGATGAATGTGCTTCTCGTGGGCTACGAGCCGGAGGCGGTCGATTTCTCGGACCCGGCCCTGACGCCAGGCCTGGACGCGCAGAAGATATACCAGGGGATCGCTATGGCGCTGGACGAAATGCGAAGGCGCGGCTGGAAGGCGGATCACTGCCTTATTCGTCCCGACGATCAGGCGGTTCCGACGCTGAAGCAGAAGCTCGCCTCGGCCCCGTACGACTGCCTCGTGATCGGAGCCGGTGTCCGCGTCTGGTCACGTCACCTGCCGGTCTTCGAGGCGATCATCAACGCAACTCGGGAAGCCGCGCCGACGATGCCGATCGCCTTCAATACGAAGCCTCAGGACAGCGCTGAAGCCGTCGAGCGCGTGTGCGGCTTTCAAGTGGCCTGACGTCCGCCCATCGCGCTCGCTCACATTGTGGCCGATACTGCGGCCACGCTGATGGCCGTACGTCCGCTAACATTAGGAGGCAACTTGATGACGATCAGCGAGCCTTTGGCTACCTGGACCGGCCTGCTCCGACGCTGATCCGGCGCTTCTCCCCAAGCGTGGATCAGGGCGAGGATGCACAGGCACCCATGCTGTCCGAGAACGCCAAAATAGGTCGGCAGCACCATTCTGGCGACGGCGCCGGCACCGCGTTGCCTCGACGGCCAACGGCCGGTTGTCCGCGATCATCAGCACGCCGCAGTAGTCGATGCGCAGCGTCCCGTGCACTGGGAGTAGCTCCACGCGCCTCCGCCCCCGATGCGAGGAGCCGGAAAGCATTCTATGATCAACTGAATTTCTGCCTCAAGTCATCTTATCTTATGATAGCGTCTGTGCCTGTTTACTCTATGCCGATGATCGGCCCCCACGAGGTGGTCCAAGATCAAAGTTAGTGCGCGGTAGGCCGCGCCACCATGGGTAGCTTGGCCAGCGGATTTGGTCGGGCGAGCGCAGCCGGCCAAGCGGTGAAGGCTGGCA